>NZ_JAVKFX010000041.1:0-59720 GCF_040223625.1 Roseovarius sp.
TTGGGTATCGGTTTGTTTTTCTTTTGTGGGGGGGTTTTTTTTGCGTAACGGGGGGGGGGGCGGGGGGCGCCGGGGGGGCCGGGCTGAAGCCCGGCCTACGGGGCAGAGGGCAGAAGCCCTGTCAGCGCAGGATCTCGAAGCCGTTCTCGCCGGGCCAGTCGGCTTCGCTTACCTCGACGGAATGCACCACCGCCGCGGGCGGGCCGTGGTTCAGCTCGCGCAGCATCTCGTCGACCGAGGCGACCGGGCCGGCCATCAGCGTGGTGACCGCGCCGTCGGATTCGTTCCTGACCCAGCCGGTCAGCCCCCGCACCTTGGCCTCGATCTGCGTCCAGGCGCGGAACGAGACCCCCTGAACCCGGCCTTCGATCCGGGCGTGAACGGCTTTCGTGTCGGACATGACACCCCTCCCTGGCAGTTTTCACGGGAGTATATCACAGGGCGGCCCGGGAATCGCCCGGGCGAATTTCACGACAGGCGGCTGACCGCCAGAACGCCGGCCCAGGCCGAAACCGCCGTCAGCGCGGTGCCCCAGGCGAGGTCGGTCGCGACCATCTGCCAGGACCAGTGTTTCAGCGTGGCGAAATTGGTGAATTCGTAGGTGCCATAGGCCAGCGCGCCCACCACCGCGCCGTTGAGAAGCGCCATCGAGGGCTGGCCCGCGCGCAGGGCGGGGAGCGAGACGAGGTAGACGAGCCCCGCCACGTAGGCGGCATAGAAGGCGAAGGCCGGACCCACGCGCACGCTGTCGGCCAGAAGCTCGCCCGCGTGGCGTTCGAAGACCGGTTTCACGAGGTAGCGCAGGCCGAGGAAGTCGAGCCCGAAGAAGATCACGGCGGTGACGAGATAGAGCCAGATGGCGTGCATGGGGGTCTCCTTTCGGCAAGGAGGTAGGGCGGGGCGGCGGGCGGTCCACGGGTGGCGGCGGCGGGGCGCGCAAATTCGTCATCCGCAGGGGCCTGCGCCGCTCGACCCACCTTGACCCTAAGCGCAATCCGCCTCATATCCCAACGTCATGACACCGCTCTCGCACATCCGCAATTTCTCTATCGTGGCGCATATCGACCACGGGAAATCCACGCTGGCCGACCGCCTGATCCAGATGACGGATACGGTGGCCGAACGCGACATGAAGGAGCAGTTGCTCGACTCGATGGATATCGAGCGGGAGCGCGGCATCACCATCAAGGCCAACACGGTGCGGATCGACTATACCGCCGACAATGGCGAGCAATACGTGCTGAACCTGATCGACACGCCCGGCCATGTCGACTTTGCCTACGAAGTGTCGCGGAGCATGCGGGCGGTCGAGGGGTCGCTTCTGGTGGTGGACAGCACCCAAGGCGTGGAGGCGCAGACGCTGGCCAATGTCTACCAGGCGATCGACGCCAACCACGAGCTGATCCCGGTGTTGAACAAGATCGACCTGCCGGCCAGCGATATCGACCGGGTGGCCGAGCAGATCGAGGACGTGATCGGCATCGACGCCTCGGGCGCCATTCCGGTGTCGGCCAAGACCGGGCAGGGCATCCGCGAGGTGCTGGAGGCGATCATTCGCGATCTGCCGCCGCCGAAGGGCGACCGCGACGCGCCGCTCAAGGCGATGCTGGTGGACAGCAAGTACGACCTATACCTTGGCGTCGTGGTGCTGGTGCGGATCATGGACGGCGTCATGAAGAAGGGCGACCGGATCAAGATGATGCAGACCGGCGCGGTCTACAATGTCGAGCGGATCGGCGTGTTCCGCCCGGCGATGACCGTGGTCGACGAGCTGGGCCCGGGCGAGATCGGGTTCATCACCGCCTCGATCAAGCAGGTGCGCGACACGCGGGTGGGCGACACGATCACGACCGAGAAGAAGGGCTGCGAGAAGCCGCTGCCGGGCTTCAACCCGTCGGTGCCGGTGGTGTTCTGTGGCCTCTTCCCGGTGGATTCGGCCGAGTTCGAGGATCTGCGGGACGCGATCGAGAAGCTGGCGCTGAACGATGCGTCGTTCAGCTACGAGATGGAAAGCTCGGCCGCGCTGGGCTTCGGGTTTCGCTGCGGGTTCCTCGGGCTCTTGCACCTCGAAGTGGTGCGCGACCGGATCGAGCGGGAATACGATATCGAGCTGATCACCACCGCGCCCTCGGTGATCTACCATGTCTACATGAAGGATGGCTCGCAGATCGAGCTGCACAACCCGGCCGACATGCCCGACATGACCCATGTGGACCATGTCGAGGAGCCGCGGATCAAGGCGACGATCCTCGTGCCGGACGAGTTCCTTGGCGACGTGCTGAAGCTGTGCCAGGACCGGCGGGGCATCCAGCTTGACCTGACCTATGTCGGCGGGCGGGCGATGGCGGTCTATGACCTGCCGCTGAACGAGGTGGTGTTCGATTTCTATGACCGGCTGAAATCGGTGACGAAGGGCTATGCGTCGTTCGATTACCAGCTCGAGGGGTACCGCGCCGACAACCTTGTGAAGATGCAGGTGTTGGTGAATGACGAGCCGGTCGATGCGCTGTCGATGATGGTGCACCGCGACCGGGCCGAGATGCGCGGGCGGGCGATGTGCGAGAAGCTCAAGGACCTGATCCCGCGCCACATGTTCAAGATCCCGATCCAGGCGGCGATTGGCGGCAAGGTGATTGCCCGCGAGACGCTGTCGGCGCTGCGCAAGGACGTGACGGCGAAGTGTTATGGTGGGGACATCACCCGGAAGAAGAAGCTGCTGGAAAAGCAGAAGGCCGGGAAGAAGAAGATGCGCCAGTTCGGCAAGGTGGAGATTCCGCAGGAAGCGTTCATCTCCGCGCTGAAGATGGATGGCTGACGCCGGCTGTTGCCGGCCGGCGTCAGGTTCCGTGAGCGTTCAAGCCTAGAACAGGCCTTCGTCGTTGTTCTCTTCCTCGGCGATCTTGTCGGCGGCGACGACGGCGCCGGCCCCGATGAGGGGGGCGCAGCTTGCCAGCAGGGGCAGGGTGCAGGTGAGGGCAAGTGCGGTCCAGAGTTTGCGGGTCATCGGGGGCTCCTTTCGTTTTTCGTGGGTGGGTCAGCGGATCACGGCGGTGGTCACGTCCTCGACATCCTGGACGAAACCTTTGGTCGTTTCGCAGCCGGCGAGGGCGGCGATCAGGGGCAGGGCAATGAGAAGTCGGGTCATGTCGGGCCTCGTTCGCAGTCTTTACGTTGCGATATGTGGCGGAAACGGCGGATTGCAAAATCTGTGGTTGTGCTTCGGCAAAGCTCTGCCGAGACGCGCGGACGCTTGCTCGAATGACAGTGTTTCCGGGCGCAAAGCCGTCATGACGGGGCGAGAGGTGGGGTTTGACATTAGTCAATGCGCTGTCTCGCGCCTGCCGATAAAAGGCGCTCATCGGAACGCACCTATCCCGGGAGTAAGACCATGTGGCTGACCTTCATTCTTCACCTTTTCATCGGATCGACCCTTGCCGGGAGCGCCGTCATCGCCGCGCTTGTCTCGGGGCAGGACACGTTCGGGGCGATCCTGGTCGCCGCCGGGGCGGGATTCATCCTGGCGCTTCCTGTGTCGTGGATGGTGGCGAAACGGCTGCGCGGGCTGTCCTGAGGGGGCGAAACCGTTCGCGGGTGCAGAAAACCCGGCCGTCGCAGCGTGTTCGGCCAAGCGTCAGCTTATCCCCGTGCAAGCCAGCCGAACGTAACGATTTTCCGGCGTTGTCCACAGATTTCTTCCAAGGATATCAACCGTTTGATCCACAGCTTTTTTCGATGCTGCAGTGCTATTTTCTTGCGCGACTCGGGGGGCTGCGTAACAGTTATATGACCGGACGGGATCAGCAGAGACCGGACGGTGCGCAAAGGCCCCCCGGAGCCGGCGCGAAGGGAGACGAGACAAGGGGCGCGAGCCCGGCGTTTAACGGCCCCTCCGCAAGGGTTCATGGCATGGCCGCAGCGAGACGGATTGCTTCGCAGCCGTCCGGATCGCGGTGATCATGCCAGGGTTCTGAGCAGGCCACGTCAGACCGTGACACCCCCAGGGGTTGGTCGCCGTGGCAGCCGAAGGCCGCAAGGCCGGAGGCACGCTGACGGCCGCGAGGCCCGAGGCAAACTGGCCGACAGACCCTTCGGGGCGAGACGACCAGCTAGGCGTCAGGGTGCGGGAAAGGTCATCCGACCGGAACCGCGATGCAAGGACCGCGTCTGAGCACCTGACGCCTTTCCTATTACTTGGGCCTTCCAAGGCAAACGGGACCCGTGGCCTATGCCATCGGGTCCCGCCGTCTTGGATGCTACCGCGTCTGTTGCACCTGTGACGCCACCCATACACGTGAGCCGAGGTGCAATCAACTACATCTTGTAGGCGCATACGGCATTTCCCCGGAGGCGCTGGCATTTCTGCAAGATCTGGGTCGGCGTCTTTCCGCAGAGACCGGAGTGGGTGCTATTGCGGCGCGGGGAATCAGGTTACCGTTGCGTCACCCATGCCGGAGAGGAGATCGACATGACACGCTATGCCCTTGCCGCCGCCCTGATGCTGGCCGCCGCGCCGGTCATGGCTGCGCATTGCCCGCAGGATATGGCCAAGATCGATGCGGCCTTGGCCGCGAGCAGCGCGGATCTGAGCGAAGAGGATCTGGCCCGGGTCAAGGAACTGCGCGCCAAGGGGGAAGAACTGCACGAGGCCGGTGACCATGCGGCCTCGGTCGAAGAACTTGGAAAGGCGATGGAAATCCTCGGGATCGAGTAATTCTTCATCGCATTTGATTCACATCAAGGCGATTAGGCCTTCCGTTGGGTAAATCGTCTTCTGACAAGACCGGATCGTGCCAAGCCGATCCCTGCGATGAGTTCGCAACTGCCGACGGTGCCCGGACTGGGCGGGCCGTCGCGCAAGCGGATCGGGCGGCGGGTATGGGGATGCCCGCGATCGCCCGATTGCCGCAGCAGCCGGGGAGCCGGCGGGACGGTCCGGTGTTGGTGTCGCCTGATGATCTAGGACACCCGGGCGGCACACCCCTTCTTAAGGAAGGGTTAAAGGGCGGCGGTGCGGAGGAGGAGCCCGCCGCCGCCCGATCTTTTCCGACAGTCGGGTCTGGCGTGTTGCGGCGAATTCCGTGTGAAGGAAGCGTGCGTTGCGCGGCCGGTTCGTGCGCAGCTTCGGCCGCAAGGCTTTCACAAATGCGATATGGGGGCGGGTTATCCTCAGCCGAGCCAGGCGCGGACCGCGGCCTCGAATTCGCGCGGTTTCTCGGCATGGACCCAATGGCCCGCGCCGGGGATCTTGGCGAAGCGGGCCTTGGGGAAGAGACCCTTGATGGTATCGCGGTGGTCGTGGGTGACGTAGTCGGATTGGGCCCCGGTCAGGAACAGCGTCTCGCCCTCGTAGGGGCCGGAGAGGTCGGGGAAGCTCATGATGCTGTCCATCTCGGCGCCGAGCGTGTCGAGGTTGAGCAGCCATTCGCGGTTCTTCACGTCGAGCGATTGCAGGAAGAACGGCACCAGCGCCGGATCGTCGACATGGGGCGCCAGCAGCTCCTGCGCGTCGGAGCGGCGCTCGATGCCCGAGAGGTCGACCGCCTTCATGGCGTCGATGTATTTCGCCTGCGAGTGGCCGTAGGCGACCGGTGCGATATCGGCCACGATCAGGCGGTTGACGAGGTCGGGCTGCGTCAGCGCCAGCGTCATTGCCGCCTTGCCGCCCATGGAATGGCCGAGCACGTCGAAGGGTCCGTCGAAATGGTCGATCACCTCGGCCAGGTCGGCGGCGAGGTCGGGGTAGGCATGGGTGTCGAACCACGGGCTGTGGCCGTGGTTGCGCATGTCGACGGCGATGACCTTGCGTTCATCCGCCAGCCGCTTGGCGATCACGCCCCAGTTGCGCCCTGAACCGTAGAGCCCGTGGGCGATCAGCAGGCCGGGCTTGTCGGTGGGTTCACCATGTTCGATGACGTTGAGCATGGGCGAGCGATAGCGCAGACGCGCGCCGTTCGCCAGCCCTGTTGAGTGCGCCGCGCGGGTGCGCTAGGGAAGTCGGGATGATTGACACGGCGAAGTTTCACCAGCGGGCCGAGGGCCTGAGCGAGATGCTGCAGAAGCGGCTGGGCGTGCGGGGCAAGACCCTGAAGGCGCGGCTGTCGCGGGCGGGCCGGCGGCTGCCCAAGGCGCAGCGGCGCGCGGGCGAGACGCTGGTGCGGGCGGAGCGGCTGATGGGGCATCCCAAGCTGGCGCGGCTGGCCGACCCGGTGGAGACGGATCAGGCGTTCGACAGCCTTACCGGGCATCTGAAGCGGTTCGACCGGGCCGAGGCGCGGCGCAATGCTGTCATGACATGGCTGGCGGTGGTGGTGTTCAACCTGCTGCTTCTGGGCGGCTTGGTCGTGGCGCTGGTGCGGTGGCAAGGTCCTCTCTGACCAGCGGGTGGCGCGAGAGCGGGTGGCGGACCACGAGGGTCACCGTGACGAAGGCCACGTAAAGGAGCAGGTACCACGAGCCCAGCTTGCCGAGGCTGACCAGTTCCAGCCGGGCCTGGCCGGAATAGACCCAGGTGCCGGTCATCGTGCCGATATTCTCGGCCACCCAGAGGAAGATCGCCGACAGGAAGGCCGCGAGGGGCAGGGGCATCCAGTAGAGGTTGTCGCCGATGCGGTACCAGATGCGTGTGCGCAGGAAGAGCAGGACGGTCGCGGCGAAGAGGATGAGCCGGATGTCGGGCAGGAAATGGTGGGCGAAGAAGTTCACGTAGATGCCGACGGCCAGCAGCATGGTCATCCAGTAGGGCGGGTAGGGGGCGAAGCGCATGTCGAAGACGCGGATGGTACGGGCCATGAAGCTGCCGACGCTGGCATACATGAAGCCCGAGAAGAGCGGCACGCCGAGGATCTTGAAGAGGCCAGGTTCCGGGTAGCTCCATGATCCGGCGTGGACCTTGAAGAATTCCATTGCCGTGCCGGTGAGGTGGAAGAGGGCGATGACGCGGGCCTCTTCCCACGTTTCCAGTTTCAGGGCGAGGAAGAGCGCTTGAAGCCCGAGCGCCACGATCACGAGAAAATCGTAGCGGTAAAGTGGCATGGCGTCGGACCAGATCAGCTTGGTGCCGATGATGGCCACGAGAAGCGACAGGCCGAAGAGGCCGGACCAGCCCATCTTGAGGATGAACATCACAAGCTCGGCCGCCCAGCCGGGCAGGCGGGCGCGCATCCAGTCGCCGAGATGGCGCTCTATCCGGCGGGTCGACGTCATGGCGACATAAGAAAGCCGCGGCGCCGGTATGTCCAGCGCCGCGGCCCTTTTTCCGTGGGTCAGGCCCGGATCAGAGGTTCGGGTAGAGCGGGAAGCGCTGGCACATGGCCATGACTTCGCCTTTCACCTTCGCCTCGACCGAGCCGTTATCGTCGGGCCCGTTGGCGGCCAGCCCGTCGACCACTTCGACGATCCAGTCGGCGATCTGGCGGAACTCGGCCTCCTTGAAGCCGCGGGTCGTGCCGGCGGGGGTGCCGAGGCGGATGCCGCTGGTCACGGTGGGCTTTTCCGGGTCGAACGGGATGCCGTTCTTGTTGGTGGTGATATGGGCGCGGCCAAGGGCGGCGTCGGTGATGTTGCCGGTGACCTTCTTGGGGCGCAGGTCGACGAGCATCACGTGGGTGTCGGTGCCGCCGGTGACGATGTCGAGCCCGCCCTTGATCAGTTGGTCGGCCAGCGCGTCGGCATTGGTGCGAACCTGTTTCATGTAGGTCTTGAACTCGGGCTGCAGCGCCTCGCCGAAGGCCACGGCCTTGGCGGCGATCACGTGCATCAGCGGGCCGCCCTGAATGCCGGGGAAGATGGCGGAGTTGACCTTCTTGGCGATGTCCTCGTCATTGGTGAGGATCATGCCGCCACGGGGGCCGCGCAGGGTCTTGTGCGTGGTGGTGGTGGCGATATGGGCGTGGGGGATGGGCGAGGGATGCTCGCCCGCCGCGACGAGCCCGGCGAAGTGGGCCATGTCGACATGCAGGTAGGCGCCGACCATGTCGGCGATTTCGCGGAAGCGGGCGAAGTCGATCACGCGCGGGATGGCCGAGCCGCCGGCGATGATCATCTTGGGCTTGTGTTCCTTGGCCAGTTCCTCGACTTGGTCGTAGTCGATCAGGTTGTCCTGCTGGCGAACGCCGTATTGCACGGCGTTGAACCACTTGCCCGACTGGTTGGGGGCCGCGCCATGGGTGAGGTGGCCGCCCGAGGCGAGGTTCATGCCGAGGATGGTGTCGCCCGGCTGGAGCAGGGCCTGGTTGACGCCCTGGTTGGCCTGCGAGCCCGAGTTGGGCTGGACGTTGGCGAAGCCGCAGTTGAAGAGTTGCTTGGCGCGCTCGATGGCGAGGTTCTCGGCCACGTCGACATACTGGCACCCGCCATAGTAGCGGCGGCCGGGGTAGCCTTCGGCGTATTTGTTGGTGAGGACGGAGCCTTGCGCCTCCATCACGGCGGCCGAGACGATGTTCTCGGAGGCGATCAGTTCGATCTCGTCACGCTGGCGGCCAAGCTCCGATTCTATGGCCTTGGCGATCTCGGGGTCGCGCTGGGCGAGGGACTGGGTGAAAAAGTCTTTGCCCTCAAAGGGCTGGTTTCCGTCGTGCGGCATGGTGATGACTCCGTCCGATTGCCTTTGCGGCGATTTCCTATCGGAAACGGGGTTTGGTTGAAAGGTGGTAAAGCGACAAAACCCCTTGCAGTACCGGCATATTCCGCGCAACACCGGAGACACGCGTATCGTAAGAGCCAAGAAAAAGGCGCATCGGAAACCCAAGCTCATGGCCAAGGACTTCAAGATCGCCTTTGTCGCCAGCGACGTGGCCGTGGCCCAGACGGCGCGGTCTGCCCTTGTCCAGCGGTTCGGCCAGACCGCAGAGGAAGAGGCCGACGTGATCGTGGCGCTGGGTGGCGACGGGTTCATGCTGCACACGCTGCACCGGACGCAAAACCTCGACACGCCGGTCTACGGGATGAACCGGGGCACGGTCGGGTTCCTGATGAACGAATACAGCGAGAGCGACCTGACCGACCGGCTGGCCGAGGCGGCGGAAGAGGTGCTGAACCCACTGTCGATGACCGCCAAGACGGTGGATGGCAAGCTGCACGAGGCGCTGGCGATCAACGAGGTCTCGCTTTTGCGGGCGGGGCCGCAGGCGGCGAAGCTGAAGATCACCGTCGACGGGCGGCTGCGGCTGGCCGAGCTGGTCTGTGACGGGGCGCTGCTGGCGACGCCGGCGGGTTCGACCGCCTACAACTATTCCGCGCACGGGCCGATCCTGCCGATCGGGTCGGACGTGCTGGCGCTGACGGCGGTGGCGGCGTTCCGGCCGCGGCGCTGGCGGGGGGCGCTGCTGCCCAAGGCGGCGGAGGTGCGGTTCGACGTGCTGGATGCCAAGAAGCGGCCGGTGATGGCGGATGCGGACAGCCTGTGGGTGGAGAACGTCGTCTGGGTGGTGATCCGGTCGGAGCCCAGCATCAAGCACCGAATCCTTTTCGACCCGGGCCACGGGCTCGAAGAGCGTCTGATCCGCGAACAGTTCGAATAAACCGCCTCGAGGCGCGTGTTATCGGCGCTGCCCGCAAGGGGCGGCGACGGTTTTCCGCCGATGCGCGCAATCGGGAACCGGTAGCCAACCCCCTGTAAACAAGCCGTTTTCGCCATTGTTATCGGATAGCAAGGCCGTGGTTATCCCATGTCCGGGCCCGGTTATTGCCTGTCTCGCGGTGCCGCTCCCATCGTTGATCACGAGGCCGACGCGGCACAGTGCCGGCCCGCCCAGAAACTAGAACGCTTCGTCTGAAAGGACCATGACAATGACCAAGGCATATCACATCAAGACCGCCGCTCTCGCGCTGCTGATCGGGTTCGGCGCGGCGTCGACTTCCTTCGCGGACAGCAACCGCGTCTCGATCAGCCAGTTCGGCCGCGACCACAGCATCGGCGCGTCGCAGGGCGGCACCTACAACCGTCTGAACGTCTATCAGCGCGGCAACAGCAACCTGTCGATCCACACGCAGGACGGGCGCCGGAACAGCGTTTCGGTCGAGCAGTCGGGCCGCATGAACGACGCGGTGACCGGCCAGATCGGGCGCAACAACCGCTCGGTGATCGGCCAGCAGGGCCGGTACAACAACGCGCTCACTAGCCAGTCGGGGGGGTGCAACATCGCGGGTGTCGCCCAGTTCGGGCGCAATCACACGGCCGATGTCGACCAGTCGGGCAAGTGCAACGCCGTCGGCGTGATCCAGACCGGCAAAGGCAACCACGCGACCTCGCGCCAGTCGGGCCGGGGCAACGTTTCGGTCATCGTTCAGGATTGACACAAGAGTCGTGGCGCGCGCCGAGGCTGGCGCGTGCCCGGCCCAACCGGGAAAGGACCAAGAGGATGAAACGCAAGCTACCCACAGCCGCTCTTGCCATACTGGCCGCCGGAACGGCGACCGCCTTCGGCGCCTTCGTCAGCCAGGGCGAGGCCCATGAAACCGCCCGTGCCGCCGCAGACGGCCTGAGATGTGCCGTCGTCACCCGCGATCTTGGCGACACGGTGCAGATTTCCGGCAAGGTCACCGCCGAGCGGGACGTGTCGGGCACCTATGCGCTGAGCATCCGCCAGTCGAGCGGCGGCGGACAGGCGGTGATCGACCAGGGCGGGGAATTCACCGTCGCGGCGGGCCGCACCGTGACGCTTGGCGAGGCCACGATGGGCGGCACGGCACAATCCTATACCGCCGATCTCGAACTGACCGTGAATGGCCAGCGCCTGCGCTGCCGGCCGGCGGCCGATACCAAAGACCTTTGAACCAACAACGTCACGACAGGAGTTTTCCGATGCGCCGCTTCATGCTTCCCCTTGCCGCCGGTCTTGCGCTTTGCGCCGGCCTCGCCTCTGCCGACCCGAGCGACCGGGTGATGGGCATCACGACCGGGCAATATGCCCACAGCCAGTCGCGCGAGAATGTCGGCTGGACCGGGGGCGGGGTGAACGCCTTTGGGCAGGCGCGGGCGCAGAATGGCGGGGTCGTTTTCGGCAAGACCCGTGCTCAGGGCAGCCGGGCCCATGTTACACAGACGGGCCGCAACAACTCGGCCACGATCAACCAGCGGGGCAACAACAAGACGGCCACCGTGGTTCAGCGGGGCAACGATACGGAAGTGATCATCAACCAGCATGGCGAGGGCCCCGGCGGTGCATGGGTGGTCACGTGGTGACCGCGAGGCGGGCGGAAAATGGCTTGAATCTCAGCTAGTTCTGTACGGTTTCTGGCAGATGGAGGGGGTTTGCGCCGAAAGCCGCCGCCTTGGGTGGAGGGGGCTGCGGTGGACGGAACCTTTCCCCGGCTGGTCACGTTGGGATTGGACACAGCAACCATCGACACCATGGAGGATGTCATGAACTGGGATCAAATCGAAGGCAACTGGAAGCAATTCAAGGGTCAGGCCCAGGAACGCTGGGGCGAATTGACCGATGACGAGCTGGACCAGGCGAAAGGCCAGCGCAGCCAGCTGGTCGGCAAACTTCAGGAACGCTATGGCTGGGCTCGCGAAGAGGCCGAGCGCGAAGCCGACGAGTTTGCCCGGCGGATCTGACCCGTCCCTTCACACGAGATTTCCGGCGGCCCCTTCGAGGGCCGCCTTTTCTTTGTGCGTCAGGTCTTGGCGTAGCCGATGGTCTGCAGCGCCTCGGAGATCTCGTCGAGGATGGCGGGATCGTCGATCGTGGCCGGCATCTTGTAGTCCTGGCAGTCGGCGATCTTGACCATGGTGGCGCGCAGGATCTTGCCCGAGCGGGTCTTGGGCAGGCGGTCGACCACTACGCAGAGCTTGAAGGCCGCGACCGGGCCGATCCGGTCGCGGACCAGCTTGACGCATTCGGCGGTAATCTCCTCGTGCGGGCGGTTCACGCCCTTGGTGAGGCAGACGAAGCCCACCGGAAGCTGGCCCTTGATCGGGTCGGTGACGCCGATGACGGCGCATTCGGCCACGTCGGGGTGGCTGGCCAGCACCTCTTCCATGCCGCCGGTCGACAGGCGGTGGCCCGCGACGTTGATGACATCGTCGGTGCGGGCCATGATGTAGAGGTAGCCGTCTTCGTCGATCAGCCCGGCATCGCCGGTCTCGTAATACCCCTTGTAGGTGTTGAGATAGGATTTGCGGAAGCGGTCCTCGGCATGCCAGAGGGTCGGCAGGGTGCCCGGCGGCAGGGGCAGTTTGATCGCGACGGCGCCGAGGGTGCCGGGGGCCTGCGGCTTGCCCTCCCCGTCGAGGATGTCGATGTCGTAGCCCGGGAAGGGCACGCCGGAGGAGCCGATCTTGACCTCCATCTTCTCGATGCCGACGGGGATGCCGGTGATGGGCCAGCCGGTTTCCGTCTGCCACCAGTGGTCGACCACCGGCACGCCAAGCTGATCGGCGGCCCAGTTGAGCGTGTCGGGGTCGGCGCGTTCGCCGGCGAGGTAGAGGACGCGGAGGCAGCTCAGGTCGTATTGCTTGACGAATTCGCCCTTGGGGTCGTCGCGCTTGATGGCGCGGAAGGCAGTGGGGGCGGTGAAGAAGCTGCGCACGTTGTGCTCGGAAATCACCCGCCAGAAGGTGCCGGCGTCGGGGGTGCCGACGGGCTTGCCCTCGAACACGACGGCCGTGTTGCCGTGGACCAGGGGCCCGTAGCAGATATAGCTGTGGCCCACGACCCAGCCCACGTCGGAGGCGGCCCAGAACACCTCGCCGGGGTCGACATTGTAGATGTTCTTCATCGACCAGTTGAGCGCCACGAGATGGCCGGCCGTGGGGCGGACGACGCCCTTGGGCGACCCGGTGGTGCCGGAGGTGTAGAGGACGTAAGCCGGGTGGTCGCCCTCGACCGGCACGCAATCGGCGGGCTCGGCGCCGTCCTGGAAGGCGTACCAGTCGTGGTCGCGGCCCTCGGTCAGTTCGACCTTGTGCTGTTCGCGCTGGTAGATGACGCAGAACTCGGGCTTGTGCTTTGCCTGTTCGATGGCGCCGTCGTAGAGGGGTTTGTATTCGACCACGCGGCCCGGCTCGAGCCCGCAGGAGGCGGCGATGATCGCCTTGGGCTGTGCATCGTCGATGCGGACGGCCAGTTCGTTCGAGGCGAAGCCGCCGAACACGACCGAGTGGATCGCGCCGAGACGCGCGCAGGCGAGCATCGCCTCGAGCGCCTGGGGCACCATCGGCATGTAGATGATCACGCGGTCGCCCTTCTCGATGCCCTGTTTCTTCAGCGCGCCGGCGAGGGAGGCCACGCGGTCGAGCATCTCGGCATAGCTGATCTTTTCCTTGGTGCCGGTGATCGGGCTGTCATAGATGATCGCGGTGCGGTCGCCGTTGCCGGCGGCGACGTGGCGGTCGAGCGCATTGTGGCAGGTGTTGACCTTGCCGTCGCGAAACCACTCGTAGAGCGGGGCCTTGTCGTCGAAGAGCGCCTTCGACGGTTTCTCCTCCCAGTCGATGCCCTCGGCGGCTTTCATCCAGAACGCTTCGGGGTCCTGTTTCCAGCTCTCGTAGACCTCTTTGTATCCCATCGTATTCTCCTCCGCTCCGTTGGGATACGTGTTACGGGACGCGCTGCCGCTGCGGCAAGAGGGGCGATGCGATACGTGGCAGATTACCGCACAGAATTTGCAGGTTCTGCGCGAATTGCTTTGCAAACTTTTGCAAAGTTTAAGAAATTTTCAACCGGGATGGTTATTCGTGGCCGGTTTGCAAAAGTTTGCAGAACCTGAGTGGAGAATCAACCGCCGCGATTCCCGTCATTTTGAGGGAGAGTTTACCACGCCCGGCGGGCTGTTGCGCATAGTGGCGGGTAACGTACAGAAGTTTTTCGCTCAGGGCGATTTCCGACATGCGCAATGTCGAAAACATCACAGAATCAGGGGCGGTGCGGGCCTATCGTCGGGGTACGGTCCGGCGCGGTGTCGGGCCGATCATCACAGGGTGCTGTTGCCATGGGCGACAAGAAACAAAAGCCGGCCAAACCCGGCACGAAACCGACGAACAAGTAATCTTCCCAGATCCCCATCTCGACGCCGCAGCGCAGCCCCTGCGCTGCGGCACCTCGTTTTTGCCGCTCAGCCGTAATGCGCGACCGGCGTGCCCGCGATGGCCGCCATGTTGAGCAGGCCGCGCGCCGTGACGCCGGCGGTGACGATATGGGCGCGGTTGCCCATGCCCATCAGGATCGGCCCCACTTCGAGCCCGCCGCCCTTGGCCTTGAGGATGTTGCGCACGCCCGAGGCCGCGTCGGAATTCGAGAAGATCAGGATGTTGGCCGCCCCTTCGAGCCGGTTGTCGGGCAGCAGGCGCTCGCGCAGCTCGGCGCTGAGCGCGGTGTCCACGTTCATCTCCCCTTCATAGGCGAAGTCGCGCGGCTTGCTGTCGAGCAGGTCGAGCGCGGCGCGCAGGCGCTTGCCGGAATCGCTGCCCTGGTTGCCGAACTGGGATTGCGAGCAGAGGGCGATCTTGGGCTCGATCCCGAAGCGGCGCACGTGGCGGGCGGCGCCGATGGCGATCTCGGCCAGTTGCTCGGGCGAGGGGAAGACGTTGACATGGGTGTCGGCGATGAAGAGCGGGCCGTCTTCGAGGATGATCATCGATAGCGCGCCCTGGGGGTGGCAATCGTCGGAGCAGAGCACCTGCGAGATGTAGTTCAGGTGCCAGTGGTATTCGCCGAACGTGCCGCAGATCAGGCTGTCGGCCTCGTCGCGGTGGACCATGACGGCGCCGATGGCGGTGGTGTTGGTGCGCATGATCGCCTTGGCGAGATCGGGCGAGACGCCGCGGCGTTTCATCAGGGCGTGGTAGCTGCCCCAGTAATCGCGGTAGCGGGGGTCGTTTTCCGGGTTGACGATGTTGAAGTCGCGGTCGGGCCGGATCTCGAGGCCGAGCCGTTCGCAGCGGGTCGAGATCACCTCGGGCCGGCCGATCAGGATGGGCTGTTCGGTGGTCTCCTCGAGGATGGCCTGGGCCGCGCGGAGGACGCGTTCGTCTTCGCCCTCGGCAAAGACGATGCGGCGCGAGGCGGTGCGGGCGGCGTCGAAGACCGGGCGCATGAGCAGGGCGGATTTGTAGACGCTGGCATCGAGCCGGTGCTTGTAGGCGTCGAGATCGTCGAGCGGGCGGGCGGCGACGCCGGTTTCCATGGCCGCGCGGGCGACGGAGGTCGAGACGATGCCCGAGAGGCGCGGGTCGAAGGGTTTGGGGATCAGGTAGTCGGCGCCGAAGGTGAGTTGTTCGCCCTTGTAGGCGGCCGCGGCCTCGGCCGAGGTGGTGTGGCGGGCGAGTTCCGCGATGCCCTCGACGCAGGCGATCTGCATCTCGTCGTTGATCTCGGTCGCGCCCACGTCGAGCGCGCCGCGGAAGATGAAGGGGAAGCAGAGGACGTTGTTGACCTGGTTGGGGAAATCGCTGCGGCCGGTGGCGATGATGGCCTTGGGCGCGACCTCGCGGGCCATGTCGGGCATGATCTCGGGCGTGGGGTTGGCCAGCGCGAAGATGATCGGGCGGTCGGCCATCTTCGCCACGTGTTCGGGCTTGAGCACGTTGGGGCCGGAGAGGCCGAGGAAGAGGTCGGCGCCGTCCATCACCTCGTCGAGCGTGCGCAGGTCGGTTGCCTGGGCGAAGGCGGCTTTCTGGGGGTTCATGTCGACCTCGCGGCCTTCGTAGACGAGGCCGTGGATGTCGCAGAGCCAGACGTTTTCGCGCTTCACCCCGAGTTTGAGCAGGAGGTTGAGGCAGGCGATGCCGGCCGCGCCGCCGCCGGTGGAGACGATCTTGATCTCCTCGAAGGATTTGCAGGCGACGTGCAGGGCGTTGCGGGCGGCGGCGCCGACGACGATGGCGGTGCCGTGCTGGTCGTCGTGGAAGACGGGGATGTTCATCCGCTCGCGGCAGATCTTCTCGACGATGAAACAGTCGGGCGCCTTGATGTCCTCGAGGTTGATGGCGCCGAAGGTGGGTTCGAGCGCGCAGACGATTTCGGCAAGGCGCTCGGGGTCGGATTCGTTCACCTCGATATCGAAGCAGTCGATATTGGCGAATTTCTTGAAGAGCACCGCCTTGCCCTCCATCACCGGCTTGGAGGCGAGCGCGCCGATATTGCCGAGGCCGAGCACGGCGGTGCCGTTGGAGACCACGCCGACGAGGTTGGCGCGGGAGGTGTAGAGGCTGGCGGCCTTCTCGTCGGCCTTGATTTCAAGGCAGGCCTCGGCCACGCCGGGGGAGTAGGCGAGCGACAGGTCGCGGCCGTTGGCGAGCGGCTTGGTGGCGCGTATCTCGAGCTTGCCGGGCTTGGGGAACTGGTGATAGGCCAGCGCCGCCTGGGCCTGGGCATCCTTGGGGTTGTCGGTCATTCTGGTCCCTCCCGCGATTTGGTTTAGTGCTAAACCATTTTCTGCGGCGTGCAAGAAGCTGCCTTCCGGCGCGGCAAGTCGCGCAGCGTCAGCTTGCATATCGGCTTCATGGCGCGCAATCTTTATCTGGCCGGTGCGCCGGAGGATCGGGAGAGGTTTGCCAGATGTCATTGATCGAGGATGCCGCGACGGTGCGCGGGAGAGCCTATGCGCCCTATTCCGGGTTCAAGGTGGGCGCGGCGATCCGGACCGTATCGGGCCGGGTGTTCGTGGGCTGTAATGTCGAGAACGTGGCCTATCCGGAGGGGACCTGTGCCGAGGCGGGGGCCGTTGCCGCGATGGTGGCGGCGGGCGAGGGCGAGATTGCCGAGGTGGCGGTGATCGCCGACAGCCCGGCGCCGGTGACGCCCTGCGGCGGGTGCCGGCAGAAGCTGGCGGAGTTCGGCGCGGCCGATGTCAGGGTGACGATGGCGACGGTGGCGGGTGTCGAGAAGACCGTGACGCTGGCGGAGTTGCTGCCGCTGGCGTTCGAGCAGGCCCATATGGCGAAAGACTGACAGGTTGGATGCGCGTGCGATCATTGCCGCCCTGCGGGACGGGCGGGGCGCCTCGGCGGAGGAGATGGCGTGGTTTGCCAACGGGTTGGCCAGCGGGCACGTGAGCGATGCGCAAGCCGGGGCCTTTGCCATGGCCGTGCTGCTGAAGGGGCTGTCGCCCGAGGCGCGGACGGCGCTGACGCTGGCGATGCGGGACAGTGGCGAGACGTTGCGGTGGCGGCTGGACGGGCCGGTGATCGACAAGCATTCGACCGGCGGGGTGGGCGATTGCGTGAGCCTCGTGCTGGCGCCGGCGCTGGCGGCCTGCGGGGCGTTTGTGCCGATGATCTCGGGCCGGGGCTTGGGCCATACCGGCGGGACGCTCGACAAGCTGGAGGCGATCCCGGGGCTGCGGACCGACATGAGCGAGGCGCAGCTTTACCAAATCGTTAACGCGGCGGGGTGCGCGATTGTCGGCGCGACGGGGCAGGTGGCGCCGGCGGACCGGCGGCTTTACGCAATCCGCGACGTGACCGCGACGGTGGAGAGCCTTGACCTGATCACCGCGTCGATCCTGTCGAAGAAGCTGGCCGCCGGTCTGGATGGCCTCGTGCTGGACGTGAAGCTTGGCAGCGGGGCGTTCATGAAAGGTAAAGAGGACGCGCGCGCGCTGGCGGAGGCGCTGGTCGAGACGGCGAACGCTGCTGGCTGTCGGACGAGCGCGGTGATTTCGGACATGAACCAGCCGCTGGCGCCGGCGCTGGGCAACGGGCTGGAAGTGGCCTGTGCCATGCGGGTGCTGACCGGGCAGGCGGCCGGCCCGCTGGCGGAGCTGAGCGCCGTGCTGGGCGGCATGGCGCTGGCCGGGGCGGGGCTGGCGAAGGATGCGGAGGACGGCGCGGAGAAGATCCGGGCGGTGCTGGCTGATGGGCGCGCGGCGGAGCGGTTCGGCCGGATGGTCGGCGCGATGGGTGGGCCGGTGGGGTTCGTCGAGCGCTGGGCGTGGTTCCTGCCCGAGGCGACGGTGATCCGGGAGTTCAAGGCGGAGCGGGCGGGGTACGTCGCGGCGATGGATGGCGAGGCGATGGGGCTGGCGGTGATCGAGCTGGGCGGCGGCCGGCAGGTGGAGAGCGACGTGATCGAGCCGAGCACGGGGCTGTCGGATATCGTGGCGCTTGGCGCGGAGGTGGAGGCGGGCCAGCCGATGCTGCGCATCCATGCCGCACGGGCCGAACATGCCGACCGGGCCGAGGCGATATTGCGGCGGGCCATAACCATCGGAGACGCCGCGCCGGAGCTGCCGTCGCTGGTGCATGAGAGGGTCGGCTGATGGCGCGGGTGTTCCTGATCGTGATGGATTCCGTGGGCATCGGCGGGGCGCCGGATGCGGGCGAGTACGTGAACGCGGGCGAGCCGGACACGGGCGCGAACACCGTGGCGCATATCGCGCAGGCGCGGGCCGGGCTGAAGATGCCAGTGCTGGACAGGCTGGGGCTGGGCGCGGCGGTGAAGCTGGCCTCGGGCAAGATGGCGCCGGGGCTGGGGGCCGCGCCGGAGGGGCTGTGGGGCGCGGCGAGCGAGGTGTCGAAGGGGAAGGACACGACCTCGGGGCATTGGGAGCTGGCCGGGCTGCCGGTGCCGTTCGACTGGCATTACTTTCCTGACGAGGAACCGGCCTTTCCGGAGGAGGTGACGGAGGCGGTGAAGCGGCTGGCGGGCACGGAGGGCGTGCTGGGCAATCGCCATGCCTCGGGCACGGTGATCCTCGAGGAGCTGGGCGAGGAGCATATGCGGACGGGCTGGCCGATCTGCTATACCTCGGCCGACAGCGTCTTTCAGATCGCGGCGCATGAGGAGGTTTTCGGGCGGGAGCGCCTGCTGACGCTTTGTCGCGAGATCGCGCCGATGCTGCACGAGATGCGGGTGGGCCGGGTGATCGCCCGGCCGTTCACCGGCGATGCCGAAAGCGGTTTCCGCCGCACCGGTTATCGCCGGGATTTCGCCATGGCGCCGCCGGGCTGGACGCTGTGCGACTGGGTGCGGGCCGGTGGGGGCAAGGTTCACGCGATCGGCAAGATCGGCGACATCTTCTCGATGCAGGGGATCAGCGACGTGGCCAAGGGCACCGATGCGGAGCTGATGGGGCACCTGGCGGATGCGCTGGAGACGGCGGAGGACGGGAGCCTGACCTTCGCCAATTTCGTGGAGTTCGACGCGGTCTATGGCCACCGGCGCGACGTGGAGGGCTATGCCGCCGCGCTGGAATGGTTCGACGGCAAGATCGGCGAGTTGCTGCCGCGGCTGGGCAAGGGGGACGTGATGATCCTGACCGCCGATCACGGCAATGACCCCACATGGCCCGGCACCGATCACACGCGTGAGCGGGTGCCGGTGCTGGTGGCCGGTGCGGGCAAGGGAGAAATCGGGCAGGTGGGGTTCACCGACGTGGCGGCGAGCGTGGCGGCGTGGCTGGGCCTCGAGGCCGGCGGGCCGGGGCGCAGTTTTCTGACCCCGCCGGAGGGCTGAACGCGGCATCCGGCGTTGCCCTCGGGGCGCGATTGCGGGAAAAGGCGGGGCAGACAGCCTGAGAGGAGCCGGAGATGAAAGAGCACCTGACCGTCGTCAAGCACCCGCTGGTGCAGCACAAGCTGACATTGATGCGGGAGAAGACCACATCCACGGCCGTCTTCCGGCAGCTTCTGCGCGAGATCAGCCAGTTGCTGGCCTACGAGGTGACGCACCAGCTTCCGATGACGACGCGGCGGATCGAGACCCCGCTGGAGGAGATGGACGCGCCGGTGCTGGACGGGCGCAAGCTGGCGCTGATCTCGATCCTGCGGGCGGGGAACGGCCTTCTGGACGGGATGCTGGAGCTGATTCCCTCGGCCCGGGTGGGGTTCGTGGGGCTCTATCGCGACGAGGAGACGCTGCAGCCGGTGCAGTATTACTTCAAGGTGCCCGAGCTTCTGGACGAGCGGCTGTCGATCGTGGTGGACCCGATGCTGGCGACCGGCAATTCCTCGGCCGCGGCGGTGGACCTGGTGAAGAAGGCCGGCGCGAAGGACATCCGATTCCTTTGCCTGCTGGCCGCGCCGGAGGGTGTGGCGCGGATGAAGGAGGCGCATCCGGACGTGCCGATCGTGACCGCGTCGCTGGACGAGCGGCTTAACGAGATGGGCTATATCCTGCCGGGGCTGGGGGATGCGGGCGACCGCATGTTCGGCACGCAGTAAGGGAAACCTGTTTACTCACATCCTTTTATGAGGCAATCTCGACCCAGTTACTCTGGGGGTAAAATGAGATTAGCAAGTGTGCTGGCGACGGCTGCCATCGTCGTGTCTTGCGGGTCTGGCATCGCCCAGGCCCAGATCAAAAAAGCGGTTCCGGCGGAGTTTCCGCCGGCGTCCTACACCGGCCGGCAATATGTCGACAGTACCGGATGCGTGTTCATCCGTGCGGGCGTTGACGGCGCGGTGAACTGGGTGCCGCGGGTGAGCCGCGGGCGGAAACAGATCTGCGGGATGCAGCCGACATTGTCGGGCAACCAGATCGCGGCGGCCCAGGCGCCGAGGGCCACGGCCCCGGTGACGCAGCCTGCGCCGGCCACCACGACCGTTGCGCGCAAGCCCGCGCCGGCCCCGGCCGCGACGCCGCTTTACCGGTCTGCCCCGCCGCCGAAGCCGGCGGCGACCACGCCGGACCCGGTGCCGGTGACCGCGCCTGTGGCCAAGCCCGAACCCGCGCCCAAGCCGCGCCGGGTGGTGGTGGCCGACTGCGCGAACCTGAGCGCGCAATCGCAGCAGTATATCAACTCGACCAACCGCTACACGATCCGCTGCGGCCCGCAGAGCACGCCGCACGTGACCGAGCGGGCGACCGCCGGGCCCAATGCCACGGTCTACAATCCCGGCACGCCGACCGGGGTCACGTCCTACAGCACGGGCAGCTATGCCGCGCCGGGCTATGTGAGCGCGACGACGGTGGTGGCGCCGAAGCATGTCTATGCCAACCAGAAGGCCAGCACCGAGGGGGTCTATGTGCCCGAGGGCTATGTCTCGGTGTGGGAGGATGACCGGCTGAACACCCGCCGCGCGCACCAGACCTTTGCCGGCAAGGCGCAGATGGAGCAGCGGTGGACCAAGACCACGCCGCGGCGGCTGAAGCAGCCGGCGGTGGGCCCGGTGGTGACCGAGGCGGACGTGGTGTCGCGCTCGGCCGCGTCCTACCCGATGGCGATGAGCTTTGCCCAGCAGGCGGCGCCGCAGGCGAAGGCCGCGGCGAAGCCGGCCGCCGCGATGGCCGCGACGCCCAAGGTCGAGGCCCGGGCGGCGAGCCATCGCTACGTGGAGCTTGGCAATTTCAGCGATCCGGCCCACGCCAAGCGGACGGCGCAGAAGCTGGCCAATTCCGGCCTGCCGGCGCGGACGGGCAAGGTGACCCACAAGGGCAAGACCTACACGCTGGTCATGGCCGGGCCGTTCAAGACGCAGAGCCAGCTTGACAACGGCCTGACACGCGTGCGCGGCATGGGCTTTGCGCAGGCGAGCCTGCGGCGGTAAGCGCCGGCAAAGGTTAATGAAAGATGAAGGCGGGGCCGGAAACGGTGCCGCCTTTTTCATTGGTGGCGGGGTGGGTCGCCGCGTGCTGCGTTGAAGGTGCCGCCGGACCCGTTGAGATCAGGTTAAGCCCGCGGCCTAGCCGCTGCAGATCGCCTGCAGGCGGAGCCAGTCGGAATCGCTGAGCAGGGCCGGCGGGGCGCCGTCGGCGAAGGGGTCGGCCTCGATCAGGCCGAGGGTGCTCTCGCCGGTTTCGTCGCGGGCATAGGCGTAGGGCGCGGCGCGGACTGACCAGGCCTCGAACCCCGCCAGCAGGGTTTCGGTCTCGAGGCTCATTCCGGGGCTGTCGAGCAGTGTGTCGGCATAGGCGTCGAGCGTGCCGTCGTCGATATCGCCGGTGGTCAGCAGCCGGAAGCTGGCCCAGACCGAGCTGGCCTCGAGCAGCTGCGCCAGCGGGTCGCGGGCCTGGGCCCGGAGGCGTTCGGCCACGAGATAGCCCGCCACCACGTCGGGCTCGTCATACTGTTCGACCAGCCCGCGGCCGATAAGGATGGTCGAGCCGGGCAGGTGGATGGTGCCGTCGATCCCCTCGCGCATGACCTCGAGATAGCCGGGGCCGTCGGGGCCGGGCACGCGCTGGGCCAGTTTATCAAGGGCCGCGCGCCCCTCGGGCGTGGTGCAGGGCGGGCCGGTTTCCTGCTGGATATGGCGGAAGAGGGCGGCGCCGATCTCGGCCCGCTTGACCTCCGGGACGACGGTGACGGCGTGCTGACGCACCGCCTGCGGCAGCCACAGGACGGCGCCGGCGGCGACGACGGCCAGCACCAGCAGCAGGATCACGAGGCGCAGCCGGCCGGGATGCGGGCGGCGGCGGTCGATCGCGGCGCAGAGCTTCTCGATGGCGGCGATCATGTCGGCCTCGTCATCGGCCAGTTCGAGCGTCTCGCCCGGGTCGCCGTCGGGGTGGTAGATGGCGGGCCGCTTGCCGGGGTTGGCACGGGCCACGGCGGCGAGCGACCAGTGGGTGAGGGCGCGTTCCTGCATGTCGCTGATGATCAGGGTGGCGTCGCCGATCGAGACGATCACCTCGGTGCGCTGGGCATCCGGGGTGGGGCGCCACAGGCCCGAGGCTTCCAGCCGCTGGTATTCTTTCAGTGCCGTCATGGCTTTATGGGCCTGCTCTGCCTTTTCGGTGACCTTAGCACGGGGTGGTGGCAGGCGGCAATTGCCGGGTGACATCAAGGATTTTGGTGATTCGATGGTTAACGGCGAGGATTTGAAGGGGGGCCGACGTCGGTATCACGTCGGTATTTTGTCGGTATCGCGTCGGTTTCCGGGGCTGTGGAGCGGGTGGTTGATGCGGCGTTCCGGGCGCAACATGCGAGATGTTGTGTTGGGCGCAACGGGGGGTTTGGGGGAGGGGGCGGCCGCGTGAGGCCCCTGGGGGTGGCGGCGAGAGGCCCCGGGTCAAGCCCGGGGCGGGTGAGGATTGAGGGGCGCGTCCCGGCCTTGAGCCGGGACCTCGTGCGGTGGAGAGGCCCCGGGTCAGGCCCGGGGCGGGGACAGGGTCGGGAGGCGGCGCGGCGGGCGGCCGGGGTGGTGCCGGTGTGGCGGCGGAAGGCGGAGGTCAGGTGCGACTGGCTGGAAAAGCCGCTGGCGAGGGCGATTTCGGCGAGGGGCATGTCGGGACAGGTGGCGATCAGCCCGGCGGCGTGTTCGACGCGCAGGGCGAGGACGCGGGTGTAGGGCGAGACGCCGGTCGCGCGCCGGAAGAGGGTCGAGAAATGTGAGGGGCTGTGACCGGAGAGGCGGGCGAGTTCGGCCACGGTGATCGGCTGGTCGAGGCGGGCGCGGATATGGTCGTCGATCCGGGCCAGCAGGCGGGAGGAGAGGGGCGGCGCCTCGGCGCGGGGGGCGGGCGCCGCCGCGAGGTGGTGGAGGCGGTCGGCGAGGCAGGTGAGCGCGCTGTCGGCGAAGAGCGCGCAGCCCGCCCCGGCGGGGCCGCTGTCGCGCCAGAGGGCGGCGACGAGCTCGGCAGTGAGCGGGTCGCGGAAGGGGGCCGCGTGGAGCGGGCCGAGTGTTTCGGTGCTTTCGGTGAAGAGCGAGGCGGGCAGGCAGAGGCCGAGAAAGCCGTGGCGGTCGGAGAGCGTCACGTCGGAGGCGGCGTTGGCCGGCACGAGGGTCAGGTCATGGCGCCGCCACGTGCCGCGCCAGCGCCCGGCGCCCCAGTCGAACCGCGCCTCTTTCGCGCCTTGCAGGGCGAGGTAGAGCAGCAGGCCGGGCATCGGCGGATCGGGGTAGGCGCCGGCGGGTTGTTCGGCCGCGAACATGGCGACGGGACGGGAGCCCACGGTCTTGCGGCCGGTGAGGTAGCGGGCATAGGGCCCGCGCCGGTAGAAATCGGCATGGTCGGAATAGGCCGGGCCGGGCACACGCGTCTCCTTGGGGCCGGGGGGTGCGGCGGATCGTAATAGAGCCCGGCGGATGCTGGAAGACCGGAGGGCGCGGGGCGGCCTAGGGTGGCGTGGAATCGCCCGGGACAGGCGCGGGTCAATGGAGAGGCAGGCAGGATATGGTGAGGATCAGGATGGCTGGCATGGCGCTGGCGGTGGGCGCTTGGGGCGTCGCCGCGGCGGGAGAGCCGATCTACGAGGAGGAGGGCCCGTTCCGCCCCGGCGAGGGGTTCGGGCGGCCGGCGAGCTGTGCCAGCCTGCCCGGCTGGGTCGAGCGGGCGCCGGAGACCGACGCGCGTGTCACCATGGTGATCGACGGGGAGATCGCCGAGAGCCACTGGGACGGGGCGCTGGCCTACCTGATCATGTGCGCGCCCGAGGAGGTGCAGGTGATGTGCGTGACCTACTACCCCAAGGAGGCGGGCGGCGGGACGGTGCGCTTTGCCGGCGGGTACAACCGGGTGGGCGCACGGCAGGTGATCCTCGACCCGTGCCTGGTGTACCCGGTGGAGTGAGGGGGCTCAGCCCTCCCTCAGCGCCTGGCGCAGTTCGAATTTCTGGATCTTGCCGGTCGAGGTTTTCGGCAGTTCGCGGAACACCACCTTCTTGGGGGTCTTGAACCCGGCGAGGCGTTCGCGGGCGAAGGCGATGAGGTCGTCCTCGGTGACGGTGGCGTCTTCCTTGACCTCGACGAAGGCGCAGGGGACCTCGCCCCATTTCTCGTCGGGTTTGGCGACCACGGCGCAGAGCAGGACGGCCGGATGGCGCATGAGCACGCCCTCGACCTCGATCGAGCTGATGTTCTCGCCGCCGGAGATGATGATGTCCTTGGCGCGGTCGGCGATGCGGAGGTAGCCGTCGGGGTGCTGGAGGGCGATGTCGCCGGAGTGGAAATAGCCGCCGCGGAAGGACTCGGCCGTGGCCTCGGGGTTCTTGAGGTAGCCTTTCATGACCGCATTGCCGCGGATCATGATCTCGCCCTGGGCGGTGCCGTCCATCGGGATCTGGGACATGGTTTCGGCCTCCATCGAGGTGATGTCCTCCATCATCGGCATGAGCACCCCGGTGCGGGCCTTGATGGCGTAGCGTTCGTCGTCGGCCTCGTCGTTCCAGCGGGTATGCCAGACACATTCGGTGACATGGCCGTAGGTTTCGGTGAGGCCGTAGACCTGCGTGACGTTGAAGCCCAGCGGCTCGATCGCGGCGAGGGTGGCCGCGGGGGGCGGGGCGCCGGCGGTGAAGACCTCGACGATATGGTCGAAGGCGCGCCGGTCGGCGGGCTTGGAGTTGACGATGGTGTTGAGCACGATAGGCGCGGCGCCGAAATGGGTGACCCCTTCGTCGGCGATGGCGTCGTAGATGTTCTTGGCGGTGATGTCGCGGCAGCAGATCACGGTGCCGCCGACCATCGGCACGGCCCAGGTGTGGTTCCAGTTGTTGCAATGGAAGAGCGGCACGATGGTGAGGTATTTCGCGCCGCGGGGGATGGGCCAGCTGACGGCGGTGCCCATGGTCATGAGGTAGGCGCCGCGGTGGTGGTAGACCACGCCTTTTGGCCGGCCGGTGGTGCCGGAGGTGTAGTTGAGGGCGAGGCTTTCCCATTCGTCCTGCGGCATGATCCAGTCGAAATCGGGGTCGCCGGTGGCGAGGAGGTCGTCATAGGTCATGTGATCGCCGCTGGCGGGGATTCCGGCGATGGAGTCGGGGACCTCGATGATCGTCGGGGCGGGGCCCTCCATCTTCTCGATGGCCTCGAGCGTGACGGGGAGGAGGGCGCTGTCGATGAGCGCCACCTTCGCCTCGCCATGGTCGAGGATGTAGGAGATGGTGTCGGATTCCAGCCTTGTGTTGATGGCGTTGAGCACGGCGCCGCAGGCGGGCACGCCGAAATGCGCCTCGGCATGGGCGGGGATGTTGGGCAGGAGGGTGGCCACCACGTCGCCCGGTTCGGCGCCCAGCTTGGTGAGGGCGGAGGCGAGGCGGGTGCAGCGCTCGTGGTACTCGGCATAGGTCTTGCGGAAGGTCTTGTAGACGAGCGCCTCGTCGTCGGGGAAGAGGCGGGCGGCGCGGCGGAGGTGGGACAGGGGCGTGAGCGGCACGAAATTGGCCGCGTTCTTTTCGAGTCCGGTTTCGTCCTTCATCCAGCCCATGATGCGCTCCTCCTTCGCGGTGGGTGTCAGACCAGGGATATTGCGCATTTGGGGCGGCAAAGCAAAGGGTTTGGTTTTGGGGGAGGGCCGGGCGGGGCCCGACCGCGGGTGGGCGCGCCGACGGGGTGTTGGTTGATTTATGGTTCAGCCTACATCCGACGGTGGCTCTGCATGGCTCCGTTGCAGAAGCGCCCGCCCGGGGGGCGGTCGGGCGCTGCCCGGCGGCGAGCCTTTGGCTCACCTTGACTCCGGGCGGGGGGCTGATCCCGGTTTGGCTGGTGGAGAGGCCCCGGGTCAGGCCCGGGGCGGGTGGGTGAGTGATTGCGCGTCCCGGCCCTGAGCCGGGACCTCTAGCGTTGAAGGGGACGTGTGCCATCGGATGGTCGGCCGGGCGGGTGACTGCCCGTGGGGTGGCGCTGCTGACCTGAGTGGTGAGCACTTTATGGTTGCCAAGTACATCCAACCTGCTTGTGTGGCGTTTCATTCGCAAAAGCGCCAGCCCGTGGGGACGGGCAGTCGCTCGCCCGGCGCCGCGCTTTGGCGCGGCTTGACTCCGGGCGGGTGTCTCGATTGAGAGCTTTCTCTTTCGACCTCACCCTCCTACCATCCCGCCCATGATCATCTCGCCCGGGCGCAATTACATCTTCGTCCATATCCCCAAGACCGGGGGCACCTCGCTGGCGCTGGCGCTGGAGGGGCGGGCGATGAAGGATGACCTGTTGATCGGGGACACGCCGAAGGCACGGAAGCGGCGGAAGAGGGTGCAGGGGGTCGCCTCGGCGGGGCGGCTGTGGAAGCATTCGACCTTGCGGGATATCGAGGGGCTGGTGAGCCGGGGGTTCGTCGAGGGGGCGTTCGTGGTCACGATGGTGCGGAACCCGTGGGATCGGGTGGTGAGCTATTATCACTGGCTGCGGGCGCAGGGGTTCGATCATCCGGCGGTGAGGCTGGCCAAGGCGGTGGGGTTCAGCGCGTTCCTGAACCATCCGCAGACGCGGGAGAGCCTCAGGGCGCATCCCTATGGCAGCTACGTCACCGGGCCGGACGGGCGGGAGCGGTGCGACCTGTTCATCCGGCTGGAGCGGTTTGCGGAGGATGCGGCGCCGTTGTGGGAGCATCTCGGGTTTCGGCTGGAGTTGCCGCATGCCAATGCCTCGGAGCGGGGGGCGGCGTATCGGGACTATTACTCGGAGGCCGATTCGGCGCTGGTGGGAGAGGTCTGCGGGGAGGATATCGCGCGGTTCGGATACGTGTTTTCGTGAGTTGGCGTTTCGCTTTGGGGGGCGGTGTTGTCTTCGTCGCGTGACTGTCGCCACCTGCGAAACGGTGCCGCATTTCGGCCATCTTTTCGGCAAACAAGGGCCCCAGATGTGGCAGGATGATCAACCATGGCAACATGGGCCGGCTACCTCCGGCCCCGGCAATGGACGGTCAGATGTTCGAGTCATTCCCAGCGGTCGACCCCGAGAGCCCTGACGGGCCGGTGATGTCGGGCCTCGTGGCGGGCACGCGGGTGGCCACGGAACGGGGCTGGCAGCCGGTGGAGCGGGTCTGCGCGGGCGACCGGGTGCTGACCTTCGATGCCGGGTTGCAGAGGGTGGTGCGGGTGACGCGCCACGGCTTTCCGGGGCCGGGCGAATGTCCGCGGGCCTTCTGGCCGATCGAGGTGCCGGAGGGGGTGCTGGGCAATCGCGACGTGATGCACCTGATGCCGCGACAGACGATCATGGTGGAGAGCGACACTGCCGAGGACCTTTACGGCGATCCGTTCTCGCTTTTGCCCGCCGAGGCGATGGACGCGCTGACCGGGAGCCGCCGGGTGCCCCCGCAGGATGGCTTCGAGGTCGTCCGCCTGCATTTCGCGACCGAGCAGGTGGTGTTCGCGCGGGACGGTCTGCTGTTCCTGTGCCCGTCCTCGCGCGACATGGTCGCGGCGGCGTGGGAGGCGCCGCAGGATCCGCTCTATGCGATCCTGCCGCTGGACGAGGCGCGCTTTCTGGCCGGTCGGATCGCGGCGGAGGGATGCAGGGCGGGCCTGCCGGCCTGACGATCGGGCCGGGCAAGAGAAACCGCGCAAGGGGAAGGCCTTGCGCGGTTTTTCGTTTTTCGGCGAGGCGCCTGAACGGTCAGGCGGCCTGGTCGGCCTCGGTGCCGAAGCGGGCGTAGAAGCTCTGGTTCTTCTCGGCCAGCTCGCGCAGGAGGTCGGGGGTGGTGAAGCGGGGGCCGAGTTTCTCGGTCAGCTGGTCACAGCGCTCGGCGGCGTAGGGCGCGCCGATGATGTCGAGCCACGAGAACGGGCCGCCCGACCACGGCGCGAAGCCCCAGGCGAGGATGGCGCCCACGTCGCCTTCGCGGATGTCCTCGAGCACGCCTTCCTCGAGCGCGCGCACCGCCTCGAGCACCTGGGCAAAGAGCAGACGGTGCTGCACCTCGGTCAGATCGGGCTGATCCACGGCCTGCGGGTACTGCGCCTTGACCGTTTCCGACAGCCCCTGGCGTTTGCCGGTGGCGTCATAATCGTAGAATCCGGCCTTGGTCTTGCGGCCGAGCCGGCCTTCGGCCTCCATCCAGAAGATCACCTCGTCGACCTCGCCATCGGGATAGGCGTCGCCCATCGCCGCCCGGGTGGCACGGGCGATCTTGGCGCCGAGATCGATCGAGGTCTCGTCTACCAGTTGCAGCGGGCCGAGCGGCATGCCGACCATCTTTGCGGCATTCTCGATCAGCACCGGGGAGACGCCTTCCTTGACCATGCGCATGCCCTCGTTGATGTAGGGGATGATGCAGCGATTGGCGTAGAAGAAGCGGGCGTCATTGACCACGATCGGGGTCTTGCGGATCTGGCGGACATAATCCAGCGCCTTGGCCACCGCGCGGTCACCGGTTTGCTTGCCTTTGATGATCTCGACCAGCATCATCTTTTCCACCGGCGAGAAGAAGTGAATGCCGATGAACTGCTCGGGGCGGCTCGAGGCCTTGGCGAGCTGGGTGATCGGCAAGGTCGAGGTGTTCGAGGCAAAGATGCAATCGTCGCCGATCACCGCTTCGACCTTAACCGTGACTTCGGCCTTGATCTTGGGGTCTTCGAACACCGCCTCGATGATCAGGTCGCAGCCCTCGAGCGCGGCGTATTCGGTGGTGGCTGTGATGAGCGACAGCGTGGCCGCTTTCTTCTCTTCGGTGGCTTTCTTGCGCTTGATGCCCTTGTCCATGTAGTCGGCGGTATAAGCCTTGCCCTTGTCCGCCGCTTCCTGCTTCTGGTCGATCAGCACCACCTCGATGCCGGCGAGGGCCGAGACCAGGGTGATGCCTGCGCCCATCATGCCGGCGCCCAGCACGCCCACCTTCTTGACCTTCTGGTCGGGGGCCTCGGGGCGGTTGGCGCCTTTCTCTAGCGCTTCCTTGTTGATGAAGAGCGAGCGGATCATCGCCGCCGACGACGGGTTCATCAACACGTTGGTGAACCAGCGCGCCTCGACCTTGAGCGCGGTGTCGAAGGGCACCAGCGCGCCTTCGTAGACCGCCGAAAGCAGTGCCTTGGCGGCCGGATAGACGCCCTTGGTCTTGCCGTTGACCATGGCCGAGGCGCCGACGAAGGTCATGAAACCGGCCGGGTGATAGGGCGCGCCGCCGGGGATCTTGTAGCCCTTTTCATCCCAGGGTTTGACGAATTTCGGCTCGGACAGGATCCACTCTTTCGCGGCGGCGACGGGATCATCCGCCACCTCGTCGATCAGCCCGGCCATCTTGGCCTTTTTCGGATCCGAGAGCTTGCCTTCGAGCAGGAAGGGCGAGGCCGCCATGGCGCCCATCTTGCGCACCAGACGGGTGGTGCCGCCGGCGCCGGGGAAGATGCCGACCATGATCTCGGGCAGGCCGATCTTGGCCTTCGGGTTGTCGGCGGCAAAGACCCGGTGGCAGGCCAGCGGAATCTCGAGCCCGATGCCCAGCGCGGTGCCGGGCAGGGCGGCGGCCACCGGCTTGCCGCCCTTGTTCTTGTCGTCCATGCCGCCGCGCTCGATCTTGCGCAGGATGGCGTGCATCTGCATGATGCCGTCGAACAGCCCGCGCGCGGGATCGTCGCCGGCGCTTTCCTTCATCTTGGCGATCACGTTGAGATCCATGCCGCCGGCAAAATCCGGCTTGGCCGAGGTGATAACGATGCCCTTGACGGCGTCATCGGCCAGGGCGGCATCGAGATGGCCGTCAAGCTCGGCCAGCCCGTCGAGGGACAGCACGTTCATGCTCTTTTCAGGCACGTCCCATTCGATGATGGCCACGCCATCGGCGTCCTTGCGCAGGGTAAAATCGGTCATTCTGGCTCTCCCAAATCCTTGAACGGCGCTCACAGGCGCTCGATGATCGTTGCGGCCCCCATGCCGGACGCAATGCAGAGCGTGGCGAGACCCACGCCCTTGCCGCTGCGCTCCAGCTCGTCGAGCAGGGTGCCGATGATGATCGCGCCGGTGGCGCCCAGCGGATGGCCCATGGCGATGGCGCCGCCGTTGACGTTGACCTTGTCATGATCGACATCGAACGCCTGCATGAAGCGCAAGACGACGCTGGCAAAGGCCTCGTTGACCTCGAAGAGATCGATGTCGGAGATCGACATCCCGCTGTCGGCGAGAATTTTCTCGGTCACCGGCACCGGGCCGGTCAGCATGATCGTCGGATCGGTGCCGATCTTGGCGGTGGCGCGGATGCGGGCCCGGGGCTTGAGCCCATGCGCCTCGCCGAATTCCTTGTTGCCGATCAGCACGGCGGCGGCGCCATCGACGATGCCCGAGGAATTGCCGGCGTGGTGGATGTGGTTGATGCGCTCGAGATGCGGATATTTCATCAGCGCCACGGCATCGAAGCCGGGCATGGTTTCGCCCATGTCCTTGAAGGCGGGCTTGAGGCCGCCGAGGCTTTGCATGTCGGTGCCAGGCCGCATGTATTCGTCCGCTTCGAGGATCGGCAGCCCGTTGACGTCACGCACCGCGACAACGGATTTGTCGAACCGCTTGTCCTGCCAGGCGGCGGCGGCGCGCTTCTGGCTCTCCACCGCCAGCGCATCGGCGTCATCGCGGGAAAAGCCGTATTCGGTGGCAATGATATCGGCCGAAATGCCCTGCGGCACGAAATAGCTCTCCATCGCCAGCGACGGATCGACGGCAATCGCCGCGCCATCGCTGCCCATGGCGACGCGGCCCATCATCTCGACCCCGCCGGCGATATAGGCCCGGCCGGCGCCGCCGCGCACCTGATTGGCGGCCAGGTTCACGGCCTCCATGCCGGAGGCGCAGAAGCGGTTGATCGAGAGGCCGGGAATGCGTTCGTCAAGATCGGAGGCCAGCACCGCCGAGCGCGCCAGGCAGCCGCCCTGTTCGCCCACCTGGGTGACATTGCCCCAGATCACGTCCTCGACGGCATGGCCGTCAAGCCCGTTGCGGTCCTTGACCGCGTTCAGGATCTGGGCCGAAAGCCGCAGGCTGGTCACCTCGTGCAGGGAGCCATCCTTGCGGCCCTTGCCGCGCGGGCTGCGCAGGGCGTCGTAAATATAGGCGTCGGTCACGTGCATCCTCCTCAGGTGGCCCGGTCGGCAGGCGAGCCGGGCATCAGGTCATAGGGGGGCTTCCACCCCGGTGTTTCGGAAAGCCGGCTGAGCCAGGCGTCGATATTGGGCCAGTCGGCCCGCTCGAAGCCGAAGGGCTCGGGATAAAAGAGATAGCCGCAGCAGCTCAGATCGGCGTTGGTGAGGCCCGCGCCGACGATCCAGTCGCGGCCGGCCAGATGGGCATCGAGCACCCCGTAAGCGGCCTTGAGCCGGCCCTGCATGAAGGCGATCACCTCGGCCGGGCGTCGGTCTTCCGGCAGAAAGTTCATCAGGAAGCGCAGCGGGCCGTTCTGGCCGGACAGCTTGTGATTGTCCCACAACACCCAGCGCAGCACCTCGCGCGCCTCTTCCGGCGTGGCGCCGCCGAACTTGCCGGTCTTTTCCGTGACATAGGACTGGATCACACCGGACTGGCTGAGCCGGGTGTCGCCATCCACCAGCACCGGCACCTCGCCCATGGCGTTGATGGTCTCGCGGTATTCCGGCGTGCGGGCCGCGCCATTGAAGAAATCGACATAGACCGGCGTCCAGTCGAGGCCGGAGAGTTCCAGCGCCAGCGCCGCCTTGTAGGCATTGCCGGATTCGCCGAAGCAGTGGAGTTTCATGGTCATGTCTTCCCATTCCTGATCTGGTCGCCCCTGGCGGGCGTGGCACTGGCGTATTTTTCAAAGAGAAGAAGCAGCAGGGGGTAACCCGTTGTTAAGGTTAATCGGCGAGGCTCGAAGGTGCGGTACAGGCTGGCGAGCCGATGACCGCAAGAGGAGAAGCCCCGTCGCCCCGCCAGCAGCCCGCCGCGGGTCCGGGCCGGGTGACGGGGTGGACCTCCCTTTCGTGTTTCTTCTCTTTCCAAATACGCCTTTCTGCGGGCGGTCCGGGCCCGCGTGACTTTGGACGCTGTCGCGCCGGTCGCTGTCACCTGCCGCGCCCTCATCGCTTCCGCGCATCCAGGTCCGAGTTGAAGAGCCGCAGCCTGTGGGTCAGCGCCTCGTTGTCGGTGATGCTGTCGAAATGCTCGAAGACGAAGGACAGCGCCTCGCCCTCGTCGAGACCGGCGGCCTCGGCAAAGCGGCGCAGCCGGCGATAGCCGTCTTCGGTCATCGCCGCGTTGAACCGGCGGGTGAGGCGAAAGCGTTTGGGCATCGGGCGGTCCTTGATCTGAGAGGTCGGGTGGGGGGTGTTCCCCCACCGTATTTTCAGAAGTTCTCGGCCGCCAGCCCCATCACCGGCGCCGCGCCGGTCTCGATCCGCGCCAGATGCGTCTTGGTCATCGGCAGTTGCCGCGCCATGTAATAGCGCCCGGTGGCGAGCTTGGTTTCGTGGAAGTCGCGGTCGGCGGTGCCGGCGGCCAGCGCTGCCTGCGAGGCCTTGGCCATCCGCGCCCACATCAGCCCGAGGCAGACATGGCCGAAGAGATGCATGAAGTCATGGCTGCCGGCCAGCGCCGCGTTGGGGTTCTTCATGCCCTGCTGCATGAAGAACATGCCGGCCGCCTGAAGATCCTTCGACGCGGCTTTCAGCGGCTCAACGAAGTCCTCGAGATCCGCGTCGTCGGCGTTCTCCTTGCAGAATCCCTTGACCATGTCGAAGAAGCCCATGACGTGTTTGCCGCCGTCCTGCGCCAGCTTGCGGCCGACGAGGTCGAGCGCCTGCACACCATTGGCGCCCTCGTAGATCATCGCGATCCGGGCGTCGCGGGCAAATTGCGACATGCCCCATTCCTCGATGTAGCCATGGCCGCCGTAAACCTGCTGCGCGGCGACCGTGCAGTCAAAGCCCTTGTCGGTGAGGAACCCCTTGATCACCGGCGTCAGCAGCGAGATCAGCCCCTCGGCCTGCGGGTCATCGTTGCGGTGCGCCCGGTCGATCAAATTGGCGCCCCAGAGGCCAAAGGCCCGCGCGCCTTCGACAAAGCTCTTCTGGTCGAGCAGGTTGCGCCGGATGTCGGGATGCACGATCAGCGGATCGGCCGGGCCATCCGGGTTTTCCGTGCCGGTCACCGCCCGGCCCTGAAGCCGGTCCTTTGCATAGGCCAGCGCATTGTCATAGGCCACCGCGGCCTGGCCCAGGCCTTGCAGGCCGACGGCGATGCGCGCCTCGTTCATCATGGTGAACATCGCCCGCATGCCTTTGTGTTCGGTGCCGAGCAGCCAGCCCTTGGCACCGTCGTAATTCATCACGCAGGTCGAATTGCCGTGGATGCCCATCTTTTCCTCGATCTTGCCGACCGAGACGCCGTTGCGGTCGCCGAGGCTGCCGTCGTCGTTCACCAGGATCTTGGGCACGATGAAGAGCGAGACGCCCTTGATCCCTTCGGGGCCGCCGGGAATTTTCGCCAGCACCAGGTGGATCACGTTGTCGCTGAGGTCATGATCGCCGGCCGAGATGAAAATCTTCTGTCCGGTGATGGCGTAGGAGCCATCGGCCTGCGGCTCGGCCTTGGTGCGCATGAGCCCGAGGTCGGTGCCGCAATGCGGCTCGGTCAGGTTCATGGTGCCGGTCCAGTCACAGGTGACCATCTTCGGCAGGTACATCGCTTTTTGTGCCGCCGTGCCATGGGCATGGATGGCGGAATAGGCGCCATGGGTCAGGCCCGGATACATCTGGAACGCCATGTTCGATGCGGTCAGCATTTCGCCCACCGCGGTCTGAACCAGGTATGGCAGCCCCTGCCCACCATACTCCGGGTCACAATCCAGGGCGGTCCAGCCACCTTCACGCAGCTGATCGAAGGCTTGTTTGAACCCCTTCGGCGTGCGCACGACGCCGTTCTCCAGTGTGCAGCCTTCGGTATCACCCACCACGTTGAGCGGTGCGAGCACATCGCGCGCGATCTTGCCGGCTTCTTCCAGCACCGCGCTGGTGAAATCAGCATCCAGCTCGTTATAGCCGGGCACATCCTGCGCCGGTGCGTTCAGCACCTCGTGCAGAATGAATTGCAGATCCTTGGTAGGCGGTGAGTAGCTGGGCATCTGGGTCTCCCTAGGGGTCTTACATGGCCGCTATTCTGCGGCCTTCTTGTGAGCGGACATCGAGGCGATCATCTTTTCGCCCCACTTCAACTGGTCCTTGAGGTCCTTGATGTTGGCGTCGAGTTCGGCACGCTGGCGCTCCAGATCGTCAAGCCGCTTGCTGGCAAGCTCGTAGGTCTGGCGCAGCTGCGTCTGCTGCTGATCGCCGATATCGTAGAGGTCGAGAAGCTGGCGGATTTCCTCGAGCGAAAACCCGAACCGCTTGCCGCGCAGGATGAGCTTGAGCCGGGCCCGGTCGCGGCGGGAAAACAGACGTTTCTGCCCGTCGCGTCGGGGGAACAAGAGTTCCTTGGCTTCATAGAAGCGGAGAGTTCTTGGAGTGACCTCGAATTCATCGCACATCTCGCGGATTGTCATCGTTTGTTCTGTCATTGGTAGCACCTGTTGATCATCGTCGACCAAGGTGCAGTTGCAAATCGCACCCTCTGCCTACAATGGGAAAAATGGGTGACGTAACCCAAACGCTACGTCAGTTTCAGGGTGACGTAAGATCACTGCGCATCACCCTACGTCAGCGCAACATTCTAACCGCTTTGAAAAGGGCCGGAGGCCGCTTCGGCCCCGTCGTTCAAGGTCTCTGCGGTCTCTTTGCGAAGGTCGCTCAGCTCGCGCATCGCGGCGTCGAGCTGTTCTTTCTGCTCGGCCAATGCGATCAGCTGACGGTCGGCCATATCGAGAAACACCCGCATCTGCGCGCGGGTGCCTTCGTGGTCGTAGATCATCAGCCATTGCCGGCATTCCTCGAGCGAGAAGCCAAAGCGCCGGCCGCGCATGACGAGTTCCATCCGCGCGATTTCGCGCGGGCCGTAAAACCGAGAACGGCCTTCGCGCTCTGGCGAAAGCAATTCGATATACTCGTAATAACGCAAGGTTCGTGGTGTGACGTCAAACTTGGCGCACATCTCCTTGAAGCTGAGCCTTGTCTCGCTCATGCCGCATTCCCCCGGTTGCTCTGCTGCCTGCCTCACACCGAAACACCACCCCCAAGGCGGCTTGCGCTCCGGGCATCGGGCCATCCGCGGACAGATTAGGCCAAAAAGGGCGGGGGGCGCAATGACCGCTCGCCGCTTGCAACCGGTGAGCGGGAATGCGCATAAATCGGAAACACTGCAAGGACAGAACATGCCGACCGACAAGACTTCCTTTGCCCGACAGTTCATCGGCAGCATCCCGCATTCACGCGAGCTTGGCATGACGATCACCGAGGTTTCGGACGGCAAGGCCGAGATCGCCATGGGATATGACACCCGCTTTGTCGGCGACCCCGAAACCGGGGTGATCCACGGCGGCGCGGTCTCGGCGCTGATGGACACCTGCTGCGGCACCGCGGTGATGAGCCATCCGCAGGTCGGCGGCGCCACCGCCACCATCGATCTGCGGATCGATTACATGCGGGCCGCCACCCCGGGGCAGACGATCACCGCGCGGGCGGAATGCTACCATGTCACCCGGACGGTGGCCTTTGTCCGCGCCACCACCTACGACGAGGATTTCGACCGGCCGGTCGCCACCGCAACCGGCGCCTTCACCGTCGAGAAAAGCTGAGCCCCGAAACCGCCTGACCCCGAGGTCGCCCCATGCCCCAGAACCGCCGTGAACCCCTGCAACAGGTCAAGCACCGTCGCGACGCCGCCCTGCGCGCCCTGGCCGGCGGCATTCCCTATGCGCAATACCTGGGCATCACCTTCGACCGGCGCGGCGACGAGTTGACGGCGCTGCTGGCCTATGACGACAAGCTGATCGGCAACCCGATGCTGCCGGCATTGCACGGCGGGGTGACGGCGGCCTTTCTCGAGGTGACGGCGATTGTCGGCCTGTCGTGGTCGTTCATCTGGGAAGACATGGAAAGCGGCGCCCTGCCGCTCGAGGAGGTCGAGGCCGGCACATTGCCGCGCCTGCCCAAGACGATCGATTTCACCGTCGATTACCTGCGCTCGGGCCTGCCGCGCGACAGCTATGCCCGCGCCCGGGTGACCCGTTCGGGCCGGCGCTATGCCAGCGTGCACGCCGAGGCCTGGCAGGACAACCGCAACCGGCCGCATGCCCAGGCGACCGGGCATTTCCTGATGCTGCCCCGTGACTGACCCAGCCATGGGACCGGCGCCAGGGCCCGCGCCGCTGACCCATCGGCGGGTGCTGAAGATCTCGCTGCCGATCATGCTGGCGGCGATGACGACGCCGCTGATCGGGGTGGTCGATACCGGCGTGGTGGGCCAGATCCCCGCCGCCGAACCGATTGCCGCGGTCGGTGTCGGTGCGGTGATCCTCTCGGCGGTCTACTGGATCTTCGGCTTTCTGCGCATGGGCACCACCGGGCTGACCGCGCAGGCGGCGGGGCAGGGCGATAGCGCCGAGGTGGCGGCGCTGCTCACCCGCGGGCTGATGATCGGCCTGGCGGCGGGGGTGATGTTCATCCTGCTTCAGCCGCTGCTCTATCCGCTGGCCTTCGCGGTCTCGCCGGCCTCGCCGGAAGTCGAAGCAATGGCGCGCGACTACATGCAGATCCGCATCTGGTCGGCGCCGGCCGCCATCGCCATCTACGGCATCTCGGGCTGGCTGATCGCCCAGGAACGCTCGCGTGCGCTGCTCGGGCTGCAACTCTGGATGAACGGCGCCAACATGGTGCTTGACGTGATCTTCGTGCTGGGCCTCGGCTGGGGGGTCAGCGGCGTGGCATTGGCCAGCTTCCTGGCGGAGTGGAGCGGGCTGGCCATGGGGCTCTGGATGTGCCGCGCCGCCTTTCGTCACCCGTCCTGGCGCGACTGGGCGCGGGTCTTCGACCGGGTGCGGCTCAAGCGGATGGCGGTGGTCAATGCCGACATCATGATCCGCTCGGCGCTGTTGCAGGCAATCCTGGTGAGCTTTCTGCTCTTTGGCGGCCGTTTTGGCGATGCCACACTGGCGGCCAATCAGGTGCTGCTGCAATTCCTCTACGTGACCGGCTATGCGCTCGACGGTTTCGCCTTTGCCGCCGAGGCGCTGGTCGGCCAGGCCTTCGGCGCCGGCGCGGTAGACAGGGTCCGGCGCGGCGCCGCGCTCACCACGCTCTGGGCGACGATCACCGCCGGGCTGCTGTCGCTCCTGTTCTGGCTGTTCGGCCCGGCCTTCATCGACATCCTGGCCAAGGCCCCCGACGTGCGGCTTCTGGCGCGCGAATTCCTGCCATGGATGATCGCCGCGCCGGTGATGCAGATCGGCCTGACCATGCTCGACGGCATCTTCATCGGCGCCACCCGGTCGGCCGACATGCGCAACATGATGTTGCTGGCGGCACTCTGCTATCTCGCCGCGGTCTGGTTGCTGACCCCGGTCTGGGCCAACCATGGCCTGTGGCTGGCGCTGCATGTCTCCTTTGCCGCCCGCGGCCTCAGCCTCCTGGCGCGGTATCCGGCGCTGGAGCGGGCGGCCCATGCCGTAAGCGCCGCCCGGCAGGCAGGCTGATCGCGCCGCCACCGGGGCTGAAGCTGCGGAAGGATCAGCCCGCCACCGTCTCCCGGATCACCCGTTCCAGCTTTTCCAGCAGCTTCTGGTTGTCAAAGCGGTCCTCGGCCACCTGCCGGGCCTCGGCGGCCATGGCGGCGCGGTTCCCGGCGGTCATGGCGCTCCGGATCGCGTCGGCAAAACCGGCCTCGTCGTGCTCGTCCACCAGCCAGCCGGTGCGGCCTTCGTCGACCGCCTCGGGGATGCCGGCATGGCGGGTCGAGACGGTCAGGCAGCCGCAGGCCATGGCCTCCTGGATGGCGGTGGGCAGCCCTTCGGTGTTGCCGTTGGCGGCGGTGATCGAATGCTGGAGAAAGAATTCGGTGCCGGCCAGACGGTCGCGCACCGCCTCATGCGGCTGGGCACCGTGGAAACTCACCCTGGCCTCGGCTCCGGCTTCGGCCACCAGGGCCCGGGCCGGCGTGAGCAGGGGGCCGTCGCCGATGACATCGAGATGCGCCCCCGCCAGCCCCTCGCTCGCCTTCAGGAAGGCGCGGAGGGTCACCAGCGGCGCCTTCTTCTCGACCATCCGCCCCACTGCGAGGCACGAGAGCGGGCGTTTCTCGGCGGGCCGGAACAGCCGCACGTTCACCCCCGAAGGGATCACGTGCGCATTGGGATGGGTGACGCCGCGCGCCGCCAGATTGTCGAGCAAGAATTGCGAGACCGAGAACACCCCGGCCAGCCGCGGCATCATCTTGGCATAGGCGCCGGGGATATTGCCCTGGTTCAGCGCCTTGGAGGCATCGGTGCCGCGAAAATAGGAAAAGCAGGGAATGCCCATCTCGTTCGCCAGCGGCGCCACCGCCAGCGCCTGGGTGCCGAACTCGGCTAGGATCCCCTCGATGCGCTGTGCTTTCAGAAAGGCCTTCAGCTCGCGTTTGGCCTGGCCGAACGGCAGCCGCCCGGTGCCGTGGCGCAGCCGGTTGATCCCGACGGCGAGGGGCATCATCAGCCGGTCGGCCAGCCCGGTGTCGCGGCCGCGCCGGTTGAACCAGGCCACGTCATAGGGATTTTCGCCGTGATAGCGGCCGCAGACCACCGCCGCCGCGCCGCCGAAGATGTGCTGGATATGACGGTTGATGAAGGTCTCGCCGGGCAGGTGATACTCACCGGTCACGATGCAGATGCGCATGGGCGCGGGGCCTTTCCTTGGTTCCGCGCCTGCCTAGCAGCGCCCCCCGATTGCCGCAAGCGCGGCCTTAGCGATCGCTCTTGAAGACCCCGGTCAGCGCGCTCTGCACGATGCCGCGCACCGAGGGGCGGGTCTTGACCCCGAAAGGCACCGGGCGACAGACATCCATCGCGGCGACGCCGACCCGCGCGGTCAGCGCCCCGTTGACCATGCCCTCGCCAAAGCGCCGCGAGAGCTTGCCCAGCAGCGAGCCGCCGAGCAGCGGCTCGAGCATGTCGTCGCCCACCGCCACCGCGCCGGTGGCGACGATATGCGCCATCACCGCCTTGGTCAGACGCCAGCTGCCCAGCGTGCCCGAGCGGCCGCCGTAGATCTCGGCGATGCGGCGGATCATCTGCAGGTTGGCGGTCAGCGCCGCCAACACGTCGGCCAGCGCCAGCGGCACCACCGCCGTCACCGTCGCCACCTGCCGCGCCGCCGCCTCGACCTCGCGCCGGGCGGCGGCATCGAGCGGCGCCAGCAGGTCAAGCTCGACCTCCCCGAGCATGGCGTCGGCGTCAAAGGCATCCTCCATCCCGTCGCGCAGCTTGTCGCGGCCCCAACGCGTGTCCTCGCGCCCGGCGTAGAAGGTCAGGAGATCGGCGGCCACCGCACGGGCGGCCTTGAGATCGGAATTGGCCAGTGCCTCATCCGCCCGGAGCCGCAGCCTGTCGATCCGCCGCAGCCGGCCGAAGGCGGCGACCTCCTTGAGCGAGATCAGCACCATCACCAGCAGCTGCGCGGTGATCAGCGCGGTCACCGCGTAGCCCAGGATCGGCTGCCGGTCGATCATCGCGGTGGCGAAATCCCAGGCCGCGACCGAGACCGCCGCGCCGATCACGGCCCCCAGCAGCCCCCAGAACCAGCGGGCCAGCCGCGACGGCCGCCGCGCCGCCAGCACCGCCGCCGTCTGCATAGCCTGGCCCTTGGGCGTCGGCGCGCCCAGTTCGGGCACTGGCGGCGCCTCGGCGGGCGAGGGGGTGTCTTCGTCAAGCTCGATCAGCACCGGTCCCTTGCTCATGTCTTGGCCTCCCAGGCATAGCGCACGTCGGGCAATTGCTCCTGGTTGCCCGCGCCGTCGCTGCGCGTCACCTCGGCAAAGCCTTCGCGTTCATAGAATTTCTGCGCCCCGGTGTTGCGCTGGAAGGTCCAGAGCTCGAGCCGGTTCGCCCGGGCCTTGGCGTCGTCGAGCAGCGCCACCCCGACCCCCTGGCCGCGCTCCGGCGCCGCCACGAAGAGCGCATCGATCTCTTCGCCATTGCGGGCGATAAAGCCCAGGATGCGGCCGTCGCCGCTCTCGACCACCCGGACCCAGCCCTTGTCGATCATCCGGCCGCAATGGGCCACGTCCTGCGCGCCGCTGTGCAGGTTCGGCTTCCACGGCGGCGTGTCCATGGCTTCGGTCAGGATCGCGGCGATCTTGCCGGCGTCAGTCGAACGGGCGTCTCGGATGTCGGGGCTCACAGCTTGTCTCCGATCAGGAATTGCGCCGCCCGGTCAATCCGGATGTGGGGCGGGCCGTCGCCGGGTTTGAGTGTCAGCGGCGCCGGGGCGAAGCGCATCGCCTGGAAATCGCCGTCGAGCCAGCGCTCGGCGCCGTCGCGCGCCGGGCCGAGCAGGGCGTTCGGATCCTCCGGCAGTTCGCCGGGGTAGAAGGCCGCCTGCCGGCCGCCGTCGAGCAGCGCGCCGCGCACGCAATCGAGGCTGCGGCCCTTGTGGTCGAGGGTATGTTCGGTGGTGGCGCGCAACGCCGCGATCGACATCGCCGCCGTATCGGCGCCGGCAAAGCGCGCCCGGTCGCGGGCGTCGCGGGTCAGCGCCTCCATGATCGCGGTCAGCCGGGGGTGCTGGACGTGGTGCAGGTGATCGGCCTTGGTGGCGGCAAAGAGGATCTTCTCGACCCGCTTGCCCATCAGCAGGCGGGTGAGGAAATCGTTGCGTCCAGGGCGGAAGGCCGAGAGGATGTCGGCCATCGCATGGCGCATATCCTCGACCGCCTGCGGCCCCTTGTGGATCGCGCCGAGGGCATCGACCAGCACCACCTGCCGGTCGATCCGGGCAAAGTGATCGCGAAAGAACGGCTTCACCACTTCGCGCTTGTAGGCCTCGTAGCGCCGCTCCATCTCGCGCCAGAGCGCCTTGCGCGGGGTCTCTTCCGGCTGCGGCAGCGGCGCGAAGGTCAGCACCGGCGCGCCGGCCAGATCGCCGGGCAGCAGGAACCGCCCCGGCGTGCAGTCGTAGTATCCGGCGTCGCGGGCGGCGTTGAGATAGGTGGTGAAGCTCGCCGACAGCGCCTTGGCGACCGGCTCCCCGGCCGGCTGCGTCGCGTCGGTCTGACCGGAAAGCACCAGAAAATCAGCAGCTTCCGAGCGCCCCTTGATCCGTTGCATCACCTCTTCCGACCATTCGGCATAGCTCTTGTCCAGAAGCGCCAGGTCAAGCAGCCATTCACCGGGATAGTCGACGATGTCGAGGTGGATGACCCGCGGCCCCTGCAAGCCCGAAAGCAGCCCGCCGGGCTGCACCTTGAGCGAGAGCCGCAATTCGCTCACCGCCCGGGTGCTTTCCGGCCAATGCGGGCTGCGCGAGGTCAGGTCGCCCAGATGCGCCTCATAGTCAAAGCGCGGCACGGTATTGTCGGGCTGCGGCTGAAGATAGGCGGTGAGCAGCCGGCCCTCTGCGGCGGCGACCAGCCCCGGCATCCGCCCGCGATCCATCAGATTGGCCACCAGCGACGTGATGAACACCGTCTTGCCCGAGCGCGCCAGCCCGGTGACGCCCAGCCGGATCACCGGCTCGAAGAAGGTGCCGCTGACCGTATCGGTCACCGCTTCGACGCTGCGCAACACACCATCGGCCAAAGTATTGATGACCAAACCTGCCCCCTCGTTCTGACTGTTCCAGAGGATAGGCGCCGCGACGCCGCAGTTCCAGTGGCGCGAGGGGGATTGTTTCGGCCCGGCCCTCGGGGTAGATGCGCGGCCATGCCCAGATATGCGCTGAAAGTGGAATATGACGGCACCGGGTTCGCCGGGTGGCAACGGCAGGCCGATCAACCCTCGGTGCAGGGTGCGATCGAGGCCGCGCTGGCCCGTCTGGAGCCGCGCGACCACACCATCGCCGCCGCCGGTCGCACCGATGCCGGGGTGCATGCCCGCGGCCAGGTGGCGCAGTGCGACATGCTCAAGGAGTGGGATCCCTTCCGGCTCTCCGAGGCGTTGAACCACCACCTGAAACCCGCCCGTGTGGCGATCCGCGATTGCGCGCCGGTGGCCGATGACTGGCATGCGCGCTTCTCGGCGCTGGAGCGGCGCTATCTCTTCCGGCTGCTGTCGCGCCGCGCGCCCTGCACCATGGAGGCGGGGCAGGTCTGGCGAGTCAACAATCCGCTCGATCTCGAGGCGATGCGCGCGGGCGCGGCGCATCTGGTGGGGCATCACGATTTCACCACCTTCCGCTCGTCGATCTGTCAGGCGGCCTCGCCGGTCAAGACGCTCGACAGCCTCGAGATCACCCTGGCCGAGACCGATGCCGGGCCTGAATACCAGTTCCGCCTGGCGGCGCGGTCGTTCCTGCACAACCAGGTGCGCAGCTTCGTCGGCACGCTGGAACGGGTGGGCTCGGGCGCCTGGCCGCCCGATCGGGTCAAAGACGCGCTCGACGCCCGCGACCGCGCCGCCTGCGGCCCGGTCTGCCCGCCGCAGGGGCTTTACCTGATGGGCGTGGGCTATCCCGAGGATCCCTTTGCGCGATGAGCCCTTGCGCGCGGCGGCGTTCCGCCCTAGACAGCGCGCATGACACAGACACCCCGGATCCGACGAGATTTCTGATCTTCCCGCCGCGCCGCCCCGCGCGCGGCCCCGGCCTGTTTGTTTTCAATCCCATCAAAACCTTGACTTGACCGCGTGCCCTTGGCACCAATCGGCCTTCTTGCAAAGGATGACGCCATGATCCCTCCTGTCCTGCCAACCTACAACCGGGCAAAATTGCACTTCGCCAAGGGCGAAGGCAGCTGGCTGATCGAAGAGGACGGGCGCCGATTTCTCGACCTGGGCAGCGGCATCGCGGTCAATGTCATGGGCCATGCGCATCCGGCGCTGGTCAAGGCGCTGACCGATCAGGCGCAGGCGCTGTGGCATGTCTCCAACCTCTACGAGATCCCGCAGCAGGAGGCGCTGGCCCGGAAGCTGGTCGAGGCGAGTTTTGCCGACACCGTTTTCTTTACCAATTCCGGCACCGAATGCGCCGAGCTGGCGATCAAGATGGCGCGCCGGTATCATCACGCTGCCGGCCAGCCGGAAAAGACCGGCTTTCTTACCTTCGAGGGCTGTTTCCACGGCCGCTCCACGGCCGCCATCGCCGCCTCGGGCAGCGAAAAGATGACCCAGGGCTTCGGCCCCCTGATGCCCGGCTTCACGTCTCTGCCCTGGGACGATCTCGATGCCGTCGAGGCGGCGATCACCGAGACCACCGGCGCCGTGCTGATCGAGCCGATCCAGGGCGAGGGCGGCATTCGCCCGGCCTCCGACGCCTTCCTCAAGGGGCTGCGGGCGCTCTGCGATGCCCACGGTCTGCTTTTGATCTTCGACGAAGTGCAATGCGGCATGGGCCGCACCGGCCGGCTCTTTGCCCATGAATGGTCGGGGGTGACGCCGGATATCATGATGGTGGCCAAGGGCATCGGCGGCGGCTTCCCGCTGGGCGCGGTGCTGGCCACCGAGGCGGCGGGCGACCCGATGACCGCCGGCAGCCACGGCTCGACCTATGGCGGCAATCCGCTGGCCTGCGCGGTGGGCTGCGCGGTGATGGATCACGTCGGCACGCCGGCCTTCCTCGACAGCGTCAACCGCAAGGCCGGGCTGTTGCGCCAGAAACTCGAAGGCCTGGTGGCGGATCACCCCGGCATCTTCGAGGGGGTTCGCGGCCAGGGTCTGATGCTCGGGCTGAAGTGCCGGGTCGCCCCGGGAAATCTGGTCGCCGCCGGCTATGACGCCCAGGTGATCACCGTGCCCGCCGCCGACAACGTGGTGCGCCTCTTGCCGCCGCTGACCGTCACCGAGGACGACATCGCCGAGGCCGCCCGCCGTCTCGACCGGGCCGCCGCCGCGCTCGCTGCCTGATCTTCTTCTGTTTGAAAATACCGCGGGAGCTTGGGGGCTGGCCCCCAATCTTCCGCCAGAAAAGCGAATAGCCATGAACCATTTCCTCGACATCCACAAGACCGCCGCCGCCGACCTGCGGACCATCATCGACAATGCCCAGACGATGAAGAAGGCCCGGCTCGGCCGGACGCGCGGCGCGCCCGACGACGACCAGCCGCTGGCCGGCCGGATGGTGGCGCTGATCTTTGAAAAACCCTCGACCCGCACCCGGGTCAGCTTTGACGTCGGCGTGCGCCAGATGGGCGGGCAGACCATGGTGCTCTCGGGGCAGGACATGCAGCTGGGCCATGGCGAGACCATCGCCGATACCGCCCGCGTGCTGTCGCGCTATGTGGACCTGATCATGATCCGTACCTTCGATGAATCGGTGCTGATCGAAATGGCGGAATATGCCGATGTGCCGGTGATCAACGGTCTCACCGACCGCACCCACCCCTGCCAGATCATGGCCGATATCCTGACCTACGAGGAACACCGCGGGCCGATCCGGGGCAAGCGCGTGGTCTGGGCCGGCGACGGCAACAATGTCTGCGCCTCCTTCCTGCATGCCGCCGGGCAGTTCGGCTTCGACATGGTCTTTACCGGCCCGTCGCAGCTCGATCCCGAGGCCGAGTTCATCGGCCATGCCCGCAAGCAGGGTGTCAGCGTCACCATCGAGCGCGATCCGGTGCGGGCCGTGACCGATGCCGATCTGGTGGTGACCGACACCTGGGTGTCGATGCATGACAGCCAGTCCTCGAAGGAGCGGCGTCACAACATGCTGCGGCCGTATCAGGTCAATGCGGCGCTGATGCAGCACGCCCGGCCGGACGCGCTTTTCATGCATTGCCTGCCGGCCCACCGCGAGGAAGAGGCGACCTCGGAGATCATGGACGGCAAGCATTCGGTGGTCTTCGACGAGGCGGAAAACCGGCTGCATGCACAAAAGGCCGTCATGCGCTGGTGCCTGGGCGTCTGATCCCGGCGCAGAGGCGTGTCTCAGGGCGCTCAGGGCGCGTTCACGCCGATGCGTCGGCCGTGAGCGTCTTGGCCAGTGCGCCGGCCGCGGCCATGGCCGCGGCGCCGCGCAGCGGCCAGGTCTGCGTCAGCCCTTCGAACAACAGCAGCAGATGGGTCTCGCGTCCGGCAAGGCCGGTGGCGGCCGCCGCGCGGGCGGCGACTTCGGTCTTGTGGCGCTCGAGCAGGGCGCGCAGGTCGGCATTGCCGGGATCGGCGGCCACGGCGGCGTGAAACAGACAACCATGCGAGGCTTCGGTCTCCATCCATCCGCCGATCCGGGTCAGGATCTCGTCAAGCGCCGCCTCCGGCGCCGGCGGCAGATCGTCGAACACCCGCGCCAGATAGCGCCGGTGCCGGTTTTCCAGCGCCGCGCGCACCATTTCGACCCGCGAGGGGGTGTATTTGTAAAGCGTGCGCAGGCTTACCCCAGCCGCATCGCGCAGATCCTCGACGCTGGGCGCGGCAAAGCCGCCGCTGGCAAATGCGCGCTCAAGCCCGCTGGCGATCCTGGTCATCGTGTCGGTCATGCTTGACGATGTAGAATGGTTGCTCTACCTGGGCAAGTAGAGAGATCATTCTACACGTGGAGATTCCGCAATGACATTGCCCCGAACGATGAAAGCCGTTGTCCTGACCGGCCATGGCGGGCTCGACCGGCTCGAGTGGCGCGAGGACGTGCCGGTGCCGCAGCCGCGGGCCGGCGAGGTGCTGATCCGGGTCGGCGCCTCGGCGGTGAACAACACCGATGTGAACACCCGCACCGGCTGGTATTCCAAGGCGGTGCGCGGCGACACCGGCTCGGCCGCCGCCGGGGGTTATGACGGTGCCTCGGATGCCGATGGCGGCTGGTCGGGTGCGCTGAGCTTTCCCCGGATCCAGGGCGCCGATTGCTGCGGTGAGATCGTCGCCCTGGGCGCCGGTGTTGCGCCGGAGCGGCTGGGCGCGCGGGTGCTGGTGCGTCCGATGTACCGGCCTGAAGGGGGCGATGCCGATGCGCTGGAGACCTTCGGTTCGGAGCGTGACGGCGGTTTCGCCGAATATACCACCATCGATGCCGCCAATACCGTCCCGGTCGACAGCGCGCTCTCGGATGTGGAGCTGGCCTCCTTCCCCTGCGCCTTCTCGACCGCGGAAGGGATGATCCAGCGCGCCGCCCTGGGCGCCGAACGGGTGCTGATTACCGGCGCCTCCGGCGGGGTCGGCTCGGCTGCGGTGCAATTGGCCAAACGTCGTGGCGCCCATGTCACGGCGGTGACCAGCCCGGCCAAGACCGCGGCGCTCAGAACGCTCGGTGCCGATGCCACCCTGGGCCGCGACGACCAGCTGCCGCAGGACGCCTTTGACGTGGTGCTCGATCTGGTGGGGGGCACGCGCTGGCCCGGGCTGCTCGACGCGCTTGCGCCCAGGGGCCGCTATGTGACCTCCGGCGCCATTGCCGGGCCGATTGTCGAGCTCGACCTGCGCACCCTCTACCTCAAGGACCTGACCCTGATCGGCAGCACCCGGCAGGAGCCGCGGGTCTTCACCGATCTGGTGGGTTATATCGAGCGGGGCGAAATTCGCCCGGTGGTGGCCGAAACCCATCCGCTGCACGATCTGCGCCAGGCGCAGGAGGCCTTTCTGGAAAAATCCCACATGGGCAAGATCGGCATCCTGATCGCCGGCTGATGTCGTGGCGAAAATGATCGGGGCGCCCGGTGTCGGGCGCCCCGCGTGCGATCAATGCGCCGGGCGGATGAAGGTGTCGTTGCGCAGCTCTGCAAAGGCCTGGGTCAGCTCTTCGCGGGTGTTCATCACGATCGGCCCGTGCCAAGCCACCGGCTCGTTGATCGGCGCGCCGGAGATCAGCAGAAAACGAATGCCCTCGGGCCCGGCCTGCACCGTCACCTCGTCGCCGGTGCCGAAGCGCACCAGCGTGCGGTTGCCCGAAAGGTCGCGGATATTGACCTCCTGGCCCGCCACCTCCTTCTCGAGCAGCACGCCCTGCGGCCCGGAGGCATCGGCAAAGGCGCCGGCGCCCTCGAAGACATAGGCAAAGGCGCGGCGGTAGGTGTCGACCCGGAAGGTCTTCTTGACGCCCGCCGGGACAAAGACATCGAGATATTGCGGATCGGCGGCGATACCGTCGACCGGCCCGCGCTTGCCCCAGAACTCGCCGGTGATCACCTTGACCCGCGTCCCGTCGTCATCCACCACTTCGGGAATGTCCGGCGCATGGATGTCCTGATAGCGCGGCGCGGTCATCTTCAGCGAGGACGGCAGGTTGGCCCAGAGCTGAAAGCCGTGCATCTGGCCTTTGGCGTTGCCCTTGGGCATCTCCTGGTGAAGAATGCCCGATCCGGCGGTCATCCATTGCACCGAGCCCGCGCCCAGGGTGCCGGAATTGCCGAGGCTGTCGGCATGATCCACCGCGCCCCCCAGAACATAGGTGATCGTCTCGATGCCGCGGTGCGGGTGCCAGGGAAAGCCGGCGCTGTAGTCGCCGGGCGTCTCGCCGCGGAAATCGTCGAACAACAGGAAGGGGTCGAGCTCGCTCGGATCCTGAAAGCCGAAGGCGCGGTGCAGTTTGACGCCGGCACCCTCCATCGTGGGTTGGGCGCGGCGGGTTTCCAATGTGGGTCGCAAAGACATGGTATGGTCCTTTCTTGCCTCTTGCGGCAAAGATAGGTCGTGCATCAGCGCGCTGCAATCGCGGTCGCCGAAGGGGTCATGTGCGTCAGGACACAAGTCCATTGGCCCGCAAGCCCCCTCGCACCCGGCCGCAAAGCAGGGTAAGAGGCGGCGGAGCTGAGGAGAACGCGCATATGGCAGAGGTTTTGGCGGAACTGGCGGCATCGCCCGCACGGCGGTATTTCGGCGTCGGCACGATGTTCGGGCTGGGGCTGCTGGTGCTTTATCTGGCGCTGTCTCAGAGCTTTGATGCCTTTTACTGGCAGCTGGCGCTGATCGCGCTGGGTGGCGCGGCACTTTATGCGGCGATGCGGATGCTTCAGGCCACCGCGCTGCGACTCGAGCTGCGCGATGACGGGCTTTTCGATTCCGAAGGTCATCTGCTGGCGGCCTTCGACGATATCGTCACCGTCGAACGCGGCATGCTGGCGATGAAGCCGTCGAACGGCTTCATGATCGTCACCCGGACCAGACAGCCCCGGCGCTGGCGGCCCGGGCTCTACTGGGTGATGGGCAAGCGGATCGGGGTCGGCGGGGTGACGGCGGCGGCGGATGCGAAATACATGGCCGACCTGATGAACATGCAGCTGGTCGAGCGGCGCGGCGGGCTCTGACAGGAGGAACAGACCGGACATTGCTGCCCGGCCTGTCGCTGGTCACAACACGTCTGTCGGTGTGCCTGTTGGGGGGTTAGCTTCCCAGCCAGACGAGTTGTGGCGCAAACCGGGGGCGGGTAAAGACGCGCGCGGTCAGCACGCCGTCATTGAACCCGAGCTCCAATGGCCAGTCGTAATCGACATAGGTTTCGACCACGATCAATTGTTCGCCGCTCACCATCACCGGCAGTTGGTCATGCTGGCCGGCAAGCTCGGCATCGGTCAGCGTCATGGCATGGGCGCCGCGCACCTCGCTCCATTCGACGTTGTAGCTTGCGCCCGGTCCGTCATAGGACACGACGCTGACGCGGATGGTGTTGTCGGCATCGCCGGTGCCGGTGAGAAAGCCGAACAGGTCCTTGGCGCTGTCGACATACGCCGGCGTGATATAGGCGGTCTCGCGCGAGAGCATGTCGCCCAGGGTATAGGTGGCCTTTTCGCCCATGCTGTCGCGGCGGAACGCATCGTAGAACACCATCGACACCGCCATCGTCAGCAGCAGAACCGGCATCAGGATGATGGCTTCGATATTGACGCTGCCATCGGCATCGCGGCGGAATTTACGCAGTTGCGAGGCGAGTTTTCCGAAATTTTTAACAATCATGACGAATTACCTCGGTTCCTGGACAAAGGAGGTTGCGGCCAACAGGGCGTAGTCTCCGGCGTTGTCCTTCTGGAGAGACGGCGCCAGGAAGGTGATCGGAAAGATCGGCGTGACCTTGGCACAGGCGCGCAGCACCATCAGCTCGTTGGTCTGGCCGTTGACGAAGGCGCGCACCGGCGCGACCTCGAGCGCAGTGTCGGTGCAGTCGGCCGAGCCGGGCAGGGCCGTCCAGCCGCGCGGGTCGCGCTGCACCATCTCGAGCCGCAGGTTGGTGGTGCAATCGGGCAGGATCACGGCGCGTTCGCAGATCATGTCCTTGATCGCATCGTGTTGCGGCGCCGCCCCGGTCTCGAGCCGGATCGACCGGACGGTCTGATCCATGGCGCGTTCCAGCATCGTGGCACGGGCGGTATAGGCGCCCACTTCGAGCATGGTCAGCAGGATCAGCACGATCATCGGCATCCAGAGGGCAAAGGCCACGGTTTCGACAGAGCCCGACTCTTCGCGGACAAACCGGCGCATATGGAGTTTCAGGCGATGGGTCATTGGGTCAGCCTCAGTTGGGTGATGGTCCGGGCGATGGAATTGAAGGCGTCGGAAATCTCGACACCGGCGACGTCGAAGTAATGGGACGGAGAGGAGGCGCAGTTCTCCATCGCGTTCAGGCCGCGCTGGGGCGCCTCGAAGCCGATGGCGAAGACCACGATGCCTGCATCCCGAGCCTGGCCGCAGATCGCGGCAAGCCGGGTGTCGGCGTGGTCGGCGTAAACGATACCCTCATAGGCGTTGTACTGCCCGGCATAGGTGCTGTAGGACACCCGGCCATCCCGGTAGGGCGTGCGATAGAACTTGGTGGCGCGGCCGCGGGTGCCCCAGCGGGCAAAGGTTTCGGCATTGCTCATCTGCCGCGCGTTGCTGCCGCCGTCGGGCGAATTGCGGTACTTGTAGCTGTTCGAGTAGTTCTCGTAGCGATCCCAGTAGTAGACATCCGAGGATGTACCCGACTGGTCGACGATGCGGGACGAGAACCGGTCGTTCGACGGATTGTTGTCGCCGCGGTCGTCAATGAAGATCTCCGACATGCCGGTCTGGAACTCGGGCTTGAGGTCATATTCGGTGGTATTGGCGCCGTCGGTCATCAGCACGATGATCTTGAGCGCGTCGGGATCGGTATAGGCGCTGGGACGGCCGGCGACGATGGGATCGGCCTGGCCATCGGCGATCATGTCGTCGACCAGCGATTGCGCGCTCGGATCGAGCAGGGCGGTGCCCCATTTCATCCCGAGGTCGATCGCGGTGTTGCCGCCGGCCCCGAGGTTGTCGATGTGACCCTTGAGCGCCGTGGCATCGGCGCTTTGCACCACGATCGCGCCGTAATCGTCATCCGGGCACCAGGGCTGCGAGATCTCGGTGGTGTATTCGCTGCTGCTCCAGGGGTCGAAATGGCTCAACCGGTCAAGCTCGGAAGTGCGCGAAATGCCCAGGGTGTCGAAGGCGGTATCGGGAAAGATCGCGCAGCTCGAATAATTGTGCTCGGCCGAGAGGTTGAAATACTGCGACACCACCGATCCGAGGTTCACCGTGGCATTGTAGCTGACCAGGTTGACCGTGGTCAGACTGGGGGCACCTTCGGGCTGAATCACCGTATCGACGAATTCGCGGGCGGCGGCGCGCAGGTTCTGGATCTTGTTGTTCGATCCCATCGAACCGGAGCGGTCGAGCACCAGCGAGATCTCGACGTTCGACATTCGTTCCATGGCTTCGCCGGCGGCCGGGGCGATCATCTGATCGATGCCCAGCACACCGAGAAAGAGCGGGTTGGAGGACTGCTGGGCCGTGGCCGAGACCACGCGGTAATTCAGCCCGTCGTCCACCGAAGTGGAGCTGAGCGTGCCGTCCATGCCGGATTTGACGAAGTAATCGTCGACCACCGCGGCAGGATCGAGATCCTGTTCGAGATCGGCCGCGGCCAGGACGGCCCGGTCAAGCGTGGCCTGCAATTTGGCGCGCTTCATCTCGTTCATCATCAGATCGACGCCGAAGCCGCAGATCGCGATGATGCCGACAAAAATAATCATGGCAAGTACGGTGATGGTGCCCGCGTCGTCGCGCCGGAACCGGTGCAACCGGGTCGCCATCCTTTCCCTTACGGAAAGCGGCGGACCAGAAATGTCCTTATGCATTATTACAATCCTCACTCACTGAAGCCCCGAAGTTTCAGTCTGGCGCCGAAATGGCGGTGGAAGCAGCTGTTCCCGGGACGGACCTCGTGCTGCAATATCTATGCCCGACGAACTCGGCGAAATTAAGGCAAGTCACTGTATAATAACGTGTTTTTGTATCTGTTTCAGCGTTAGTGCAAATTCTTTCGGGGGATTGTCTGGGCGCTAGAAACAATTTGAGGGAAATTGGGCCTACTGCGCGGTGTCAGCTGTCCGACGCATGGCTTGCCCGGCCATCTCGTGCGCCGAAGCCCGGGGCGGCGGGGAAAATCCGGCAAGGAAAAACCGGAAAAAATGCTCGCGCGCCTTAACCTTAGCGTCATAGGCTTGATGCCAAAAGATTAATCAAATGGGCGAGTCGTCTGCCCGGACCCAATGGAGGAACCCAATGCAGCCAGCCAATGAACCGACATTCCGCGAGAGCGTCGATCTGATGTTCAACCGCGCGGTCTCTCTCATGGACCTGCCGCCGGGGCTGGAGGAAAAGATCAGGGTCTGCAACGCGACCTATACGGTGCGCTTCGGGGTGCGGCTAAGGGGGCGGATACAGACCTTTGTGGGCTATCGGTCGGTGCATTCCGAGCATATGGAGCCGGTCAAGGGCGGCATCCGCTATTCCAACGCCGTCAACCAGGACGAGGTCGAGGCGCTGGCGGCGCTGATGACCTACAAATGCGCGCTGGTCGAAGCGCCGTTCGGTGGCTCCAAGGGCGGGCTCTGCATCGATCCGCGGCAATATGACGAGCACGAGCTGGAACAGGTAACGCGCCGCTTTGCCTATGAGCTGGCCAAGCGCGATCTGATCAACCCGTCGCAGAACGTGCCGGCGCCCGACATGGGCACCTCGGAACGCGAGATGGCCTGGATCGCCGATCAATACGCCCGGATGAACACCACCGACATCAACGCCCGGGCCTGCGTGACCGGCAAACCGCTCAATGCCGGTGGCATCTCCGGTCGGGTCGAGGCGACCGGGCGCGGTGTGCAATATGCCCTGCGCGAGTTCTTTCGCGACCGGCAGGGCGTTGACAAGGCCGGTCTCTCGGGCACGCTCGACGGCAAGCGGGTCATCGTTCAGGGGCTCGGCAATGTCGGCTATCACGCCGCCAAGTTCCTGTCCGAAGAGGACGGCTGCCAGGTGATCGGCATCATCGAGCGTGACGGTGCGCTGTTCAGCGCCGAAGGTCTCAACGTCGAGGGCGTGCGTGAATGGATCGTCAAACATGGCGGTGTGACCGGCTATCCGGATGCCGCGCATCATTCCGAAGGCGCAGCGGTGATGGAGGAGGAATGCGACATCCTCATTCCGGCTGCGCTCGAGGGCGTGATCAACATGTCGAACGCCGAACGGATCAAGGCGCCGCTGATCATCGAGGCGGCGAACGGCCCGGTGACGGCCGGGGCCGACGATATCCTGCGCAAGAAGGGCACGGTGATCATCCCCGATATGTATGCCAATGCCGGCGGTGTCACGGTGTCCTATTTCGAATGGGTCAAAAACCTGTCGCACATCCGCTTTGGCCGGATGCAGCGCCGGCAGGAAGAGGCGCGCCACGAGCTGATCGTCAAGGAGCTTGAGCGGCTCAGCGATCACCTGGGCGACAAATGGTCGATGACGCCGCACTTCAAGGAGAAATACCTCAGGGGCGCGGATGAGCTCGAGCTGGTGCGCTCGGGCCTCGATGACACCATGCGCACCGCATTCCAGTCGATGCGCGATGTCTGGCACGAGCGTGAGGACGTCGACGATCTGCGCACCGCCGCCTATCTGGTGGCGATCGGCAAGGTGGCGTCGAGTTATCGCGCCAAGGGGCTCTAGGGCCAGACAGCTTTCGCCGCGGGGCCGACCCGCGGCGAAATGCGGCGGAGATCGCCGCGCTTTACGGAAAGATAACGGCGCGATCACGCGCGGCCCGCTTTTGGCCCTGTTCCGCTGAATTCCCCCAACCACCTGGTTTTCAAGGAAAACACCATGTCTGCCGTGGCGCAGATGTGGCAGGATTTTCTAAATTCCTCGGGTAAAACCCTTTTTTTGCCGTTTTTGTGCCCTCAGCACGCACCAATTCTCACCCAATAGTAAATGCCTCACAGAGATCCGCTCCGTGGTCACAGAGGGAACGACAACATGACAGGATTTGCGAAAGGGCACCGCGCCTTTGTACGCCGCTTCTGGCAGGATGACTCCGGCAACGCCACCATCGTGTGCGTCTACCTGAGCCTCGCGATCCTGCTGACCACTGGCGCGGCCATTGACGTGATGCGCTATGAATCGATCCGCACCAAGATGCAGCACGTGCTCGACCGTGCCGTGCTGGCTGCCGCCGATCTCGATCAGGAGGCCGATCCGTCCGGCGTCGCCCAGGATTACGTCGCCACCGCCGGCGTCGCCGGTGCGCTGACGCAGGTCACCGTCGATGAGGGGCTCAACTATCGGACGGTCTCGGCCACCGGCAACACCGATGTCGAGACGCTGTTCATGCGCATGGCCGGGATCGACAGCCTGAACGCGCCGGCCCACAGTGTCGCGGAAGAAAAGATTTCCAAGGTCGAGATCTCGATGATCCTCGATATCTCGGGTTCGATGGGATCGAACAGCAAGATCCAGAACCTGCGCGCCGCCGCCAAGGAATTCGTCGATACGGTGATCACCCCGACTACCGACGCGATGGATCAGACCACCGTTTCCGTGGTGCCGTACAATGCCACGGTGAACCTCGGCCCGACCGTTTCGCAATATTTCAACATCGAGGACACGCACGACTATTCCAACTGCGTGATCTTCAACGACAATGAATTCGACACGGTCGATATCACACAGGACCAGCTGCTCAAGCGTCTGGCGCATTTCGATCCCTATTCGTCAAGCGAGACCACGACCGAGATCTCCAATCCCTGGTGCCCGGATGACGACTATGGCCAGATCGTCGTGGCCTCGAGCGATGCAAATGCGCTGAAGGCCCATATCGACTCGCTCGGGGCCGGCGGCAATACCGCCATCGACCTCGGCATGAAATGGGGGACGGCCCTGCTGTCCGACGCGGCCGCCCCGGTGTTCGACCAGATGCGCGCCGACGGCCACCTGTCGGAATCGGCCACCCAGCGTCCGGCAACCTTCACCGACACCGAGGCGATGAAAGTGGTGGTGCTGATGACCGATGGGCAGAACACCACGCAATATGACCTCAAACCCGAGTTCAAGACCGAATGGTCCGACGTCTGGATCGACGACCGGGGCACCACGTCGATGAGCGATGACCGCTTCTCGGTGCTTGTCGATGACAACACGGGCACCAGCAACGACACATACTACTGGGTGCGCTACGACGGCTGGAGCTGGGATTACCGCTATCGCAACTATCTCGACGGTGGCACGTCGGCTCGCCGGATGACCAACGCCGAAGTCTATGCCCGCTGGGGGGTCAAGGGCGTGGCCAAGAAGTTCTGGGAACGGCCCGAGCGCGACAACTTCATCTCGCAGAGCGCCTATTCCAACATCTACTACGGCTATACTGGCATCGTCGGTGCGACCTCGGCCGACACCCGTCTGTCGACGGTGTGCCAGGCAGCCAGGGACAAGGGCATCGTGGTCTTTGCCATCGCCTTCGAGGCGCCGACAGCGGGGCAGAACGCGCTCAAGGACTGCGCCTCCTCGGACTCGCATTACTTTGCAGTGGAGGGGATCGAGATCACCGAAACCTTCCACGCCATTGCCCGCCAGATCAACAACCTGAGGCTGATCCAATGACACGCAACCTGAAACAGGCAACCGCCCGGTTCTGCAAGGACGAAAGCGGCGCGGCCTCGGTCATCGAATTCGCCATCGTCCTGCCGCTGTTTGCAGTCTTCCTCGGCGCGATGGTCGAGATGGGCTGGATGAACATCCGCCACGCCATGCTGGAACGCGGCCTCGACACCACGGTGCGAGAAATCCGCCTCTCCACCGGTTTCGCGGCCAATTACGACACCATCCGCGAAAAGATCTGCGACACCGCCGCCATCATTCCCGAATGCACCGCAACGCTGCGGCTCGAGATGAAGGTAGTCGATCCGCGGGCCTTCGCCGGCATTCCGAGCGCCGCCGAATGTCAGAATTCGGCCGAAGACGCCCGGCCGCTGCGGAATTTCCAGAGCGGCGAGGACAACGAGATCATGCTGCTGCGTGCCTGCTACAAGTTCAAGCCGGTGTTCCCGACAACCGGTCTCGGGGGCCAGCTGGCCAAGGACAGCGAAGGCTTCACCGCAATCGTTTCTACATCCGCATTCGTCCAGGAACCGAGGTAATGGCCATGATGACCAGGATTCTGCAAAAACTGCGCCAGTTCACCGGCGACACCCGCGGCGGCGTCAGCCTCGAACTGATCATCTTCACCCCGGTGCTCTTCGTGATGCTGGCCGGCGCCTATGTCTACTATGATGCCTTCCGGCAAAAGGCGATCAACACCAATGCCGCCTATACCATCTCGGATGCGCTCTCACGCGAGACCGATGCAATCGATGACGACTATCTCGACGGGTTGCACAGCATGCTCGAATTCCTGACCCATGCGAACGATCAGGTCGGACTCCGGGTGACGATGGTGCGCTGGAACAAGCGCAAGAACGCTTACCGCCGCGACTGGTCACAGACCCGCGGGCCACTCTATCCGCTGAAGAACCGCGACCTGAACACCACCCTTGCCGAACATCTGCCGACGCTCTTGCACAATGAACGGGTGATTGTGGTGGAGACCTCCGCCATCTATTCGCCGATCTTCGACGTGCCGGGCATGAGCGAGGATACCGAGCTCTACAACTTCGCCTTCACCCGGCCGCGCTTTGCGCCCAAGCTGGAATGGGCCGGCATGTAACCCACCTCTGCCGTCATGGCCGCGAGAGGGCGCCCCGCGAGGCGCCCTTTTGCCGTGCTCTGCTCAGCGCAGATAGCGGTCGAAATGCGCGATCGTGCGGTCCCAGGCCAGTTCCGCCGCCGCTTCGTCATAGCGCGGCGTGCTGTCGTTGTGAAAGCCGTGGTTCACGCCTTCGTAGATATGCGCCTCATAGGTCTTGCCATGTTCGTCCAGCGCCGCCTTGTAGGCCGGCCAGCCCTCGTTGATGCGGCTGTCGAGCCCGGCATAATGCAGCAACAGCGGCGCCTCGATCCTCGGCACATCCGCTGCGCTGACCTGACGCCCGTAGAAGGGCACCGAGGCACCAAGCTCGGGATAGGCCACCGCCATGGCATTGCAGACCCCGCCGCCGTAACAGAAGCCGACGCAGCCCACCTTGCCCGTGGTCTCGTCATGACCGGCGAGGAATTCATAAGCGGCAAAGAAGTCGTTCATCAGCTTTTCGCGATTCACGGTCTGCTGCAACTCGCGCCCCTCGGCGTCATTGCCGGGATAGCCGCCGACCGAGGTCAGCCCGTCGGGCGCCAGCGCGAGAAAGCCGGCCTTGGCCACCCGGCGCGCGACGTCTTCGATATAGGGGTTGAGACCGCGGTTCTCATGCACCACGACGACGGCCGGCACCGGGCCCTCGACATTGGTCGGCCGCACCAGATAGCCGCGCACCTCGCCATGGCCGTTCGGCGAGGGGTAGGTGATATATTCCGGCAGGATGTCGGGATCGGTGAATTGCACCTGTTCGGCCAGCGCGTAATTCGGGCTGAGCATGCCCAGCAGCGCCGCGGCGGTGACCCCGCCGACGGCAAATCTGCCGGCGCGGTCGAGGAACTCGCGTTTCGTGATCTTGCCATGGGCGTAATAATCATAGAGGTCGAGCAGCTCCTGATCAAAATCCTTGGCGGTCATGCGGGGAGGGGAAATCTCGTTCATCGGTTGTCCTTTTTACAAACACAAGCCGGACGCCGGCCGCCCGACCGGTTCACGATACCGCGCAACGCCCAGTTGAACAGGTGAAAAGCCGGAGTTTGGCGCTGCCTCCGCTCACAGTTGCGTGCGTGGCGACCCCTCCGCCCGCGCCGCCGGGCCTGGGCATTTCCCCCTGACCTGCCGCGGTCATCCATGATAGGGAGCGGCCGAAACGCAGAAACAACGGAGCGTGCCATATCTGTCGTCAAACGCCGCCTTTGCATTCCGCGCGGGCGGGTCACGCTGCCGCCGACCACGTCCGAAGGATGACCGGCGCCATGCAGACCACCCTGTCCATCGCCACCCGGGGCCCGGGGCTTTACGAGGTCACCCGCGAAGTCGCGGCCTGGGTCGCCGGCGGCCCGGCCGGACCGGCGCTGCTGACGCTGATGATCCGCCATACCTCGGCCAGCCTGCTGATCCAGGAAAATGCCGACCCGGAAGTGCAGAGCGACCTGCGCGCTTTTTTTCACCGCCTGGTGCCACCCTCGGACGATCCGGCGATGTCCTATCTCACCCACACCTACGAGGGCCCGGACGACATGCCGGCGCATATCAAATCCGCGCTGCTGCCGGTCTCGCTCTCCATTCCCGTGCTTGATGGGCGCCTGCGGCTCGGAACCTGGCAGGGGATTTACGTTTTCGAACACCGCCGCGCACCCAAATCCCGGGACATCGTGGCCCATCTGGCCTGACGCCAGCCGCCCCCGCCACTCCTGTTGCAAAATGCCCTCGGGGGAGCCCCGCAGGGATAGCGGCCAACGCCTCTGTTAGTTGAAACACATTCTTTCAGGGGATACCGGAAGAGGTCAGAAGAGGCCGGAAGAAGCCGGATCACAAAAAAAATCAGGGTGTTGAGACGTCGCCCGAGCTGATGTGCAGACGAAACTGCAATTCTTTCAGAAACCTTCCGAAACGGCGGTTTGGACGTTGAATGGCTCTTTTGGGCGGTCAGAAGGTGATCGCGCTGATGGTCCGTATAAGCCCGGTTCAATACACGTAAAATCCGTGTTTGAACCGGCTTTCAAAGGCGTTTTTGGGTGTCACGGTGAGCATAATTCTCGGACGTCGGCGTCCGAGAAAGGCACAGGCGTCCGAGAACGGGAATTCGTGCTATATTTTAACGCCATGTGAGATCGGCACTCGCCGGGGACGTGCGGCAAACTCGGACGCGTTTTTTGGGTCTGCCCGAGCTAGGCGGCTAAGAATACCGTTCATGGTCGTGCTGCGGAATATGCTGTGCACTGTCACACCGCAGTCGGTGCGCAAACTCGCGCGGCGGCTGGGACTCAACAAATAAATGATCTGGCGCTGGCGGATGCTTGTGTTTTCCATCATCGGCAGCAGCCCGGCAGTGAGCTTCTCCGAGATCGTTGAGGCGGATGAGACTTTCCAGCGGGAAACGCGCAAGGGTTCTCGCGAATAGGTCCGGCACTTCGCGGATCCGAGGAGAGTCGCACCGCCGCCCCGGCTCAAGTGGGAGGATTTCACGACGCAGGGGCTTAAGTTGTGGCAAGGCTTCTCGAAGTGGCAGCTCCCCATTCTCACCGTCGCTGACCGAGGCGGCGCGCGTCACTTCCGACGCCTGCCGAACCGATAGGGCGTGACACTCGAGCGCGCCATGAAGCCGCTGGTTCCGAGCGATGCCGTGCTCTGTTCCGACGGCGCCACCGGATACAAAAACGTCGCAGCAGCAGGCGGTCTCGAGCACTTCGTGGTCGGAAGCAAGCCTGGCACGCGCGTGGCCTCAGGCTGTTATCACATCCAGAACGTGAACTCGCTCCACGCCCGCTGCAAAAGGTTCATGAAGCTTTTCTGCGGACCGGCCACTAAGAACCTGCGCGGCTACATCCGCTGGTTTGAGGTGCGGCTGGCGGGTATGCGCCCGGCGAAGATTGTCCGCGCATTGCAAACCAAGCGTCACGCAGAAGTCTGCTTCGAGCCCAAAATGACCGCGTTGGTCGAAGGAGGCTTCGCAGTTGCAGCATGGGCGCGCATGTCGTGAAGGCCCAAACTAGACCTGCACGCATATGTAGCGGAGGTTTGCTTCGAGCTCCCAGGAAGGGAGATGCTGAGCTGGACATCAATTGCGGGTTGCGCATACTAGGGTCAGGACCCATTGATTTCCGCCTGTCGGCGTGATTCACGGTTCGAAAAACGAGCGGTGAACATGTCCGATCTTTTCTGGCTGACAGATGCACAGATGGCGCGTCTTGAGCCCTTCTTCCCGAAGTCCCACGGCA
>NZ_JAVKFX010000042.1:0-54971 GCF_040223625.1 Roseovarius sp.
CCGGTACCGCATTGAGCTGCTCATCCGGTTCCGCGCCGGTCACTATGCGGCGGCTCTCCGCTCCCGCCCCCCGTTGCGCCCAACCCCACATCTTGCGTGTTGCGCCCGGCCCGCCGCATTCACCCTCGGCAAAACCGCCCCCGAAACCGACGCGATACCGACGAAATACCGACGTGATACCGACGTGATACCGACGTCCCGACCCCTTTATATTCTGGCCGTTAACCAACGAATCACTTCACCTGTCGACCACGAGTGTCACGCGGTGACGGAAAACCCCAGCGGCCCCGGCGGTGCCGCCCCGTTGACCGCCGTCATGTCCTGCGGGCAGGCTGACATGACGGCGACACAGCTCGTCAGCGCCCGCAATGCGATGACATCCCCCGGCTGACTGACCGGCGCCCGCCATGCAAAGCTGCCATCCCCCGAAACGGGCACGTTCATCCAGATATTGAAGGGCGACGGGATTTCCGGCGCCTCCCGCCCGATCGCCAGCAACGCCATCCGCAGGTTGTCGGTGCAGTTGTCGTGATACCCCTCCGCGCCAAGCTGCCGATACCGCGCGGCATCGCAGGCCGCGATGATCGTGTCATGCACGCCCGGCGAACTGTCGGCCTCCACCCGCATCAGCGGCACACGCCGGTTGCTGACAAGCTCGTCGCCCGGCCTTGGAATCGTCCGCCCCAGGGCCGTGCGCAGATGCTCCATCGACAGGAATTCCCGCATGTCATCCGCCCGGAAAGCCCAGAAATCACAGACCTGCGACCCGCTTGGATTGACGATCGACAGGACCTCCCCCGCCTCCAGCAGCACTGCGCGCCCGCAGCGCGCGGGGATCTCGTAGACCTCCCCGATCCCGGGGCGCCCATCGGCCGAGATCGCAAGGGTCAGCGTGGCATTCTGACCGTCCGGACGGGCCGGATCAAACTTTGACGCCGCTTCATGCATGGCCTGCTTCCCCCTTGAAAATAAGGTGCCCGTCCTCAACCGGCCAGCCCACGGTCAGGTCATCGCCGGGCGAGATCGTCACCCGGTCCATCTCTTTCTGCGGCACCTGGACGATGATTTCGTTTCCGGCCTTCGTTTCGAGGAATAGGTTGATGCCGGACCCCACGAACTCCTCCCCCACGACCCGGCCGGTCAGCCGGTTGCCGAGCGCTGCGTCCGCGCCGATTACCATCCTGTCGGACGATACGACGAGATCGGCCAGCCCCCCGCTCCCCTCTCCCGCACCTCCGCCGGCCCAGGAAATGCGGATCGGCCCATCGCCCGTGTTCAGCACGCGTCGGCCGGTCGCATCCTGCGCAAGCGTGCCCGAGAAGACGTTGTTCGAGCCCAGAAACTCGGCCACAAACCGCGAGGAAGGGCGCAGGTAAAGCTCCTTCGGGGCGCCGACCTGCTCGATCCGGCCGTCCCGCATGATCACCACCCGGTCGGCCATGGCGAAGGCCTCGGAATGGTTGTGAGTAACGTAGATGAAGGTGATCCCCAGCTCCCGCTGCAGCCCGGTCAGCACCGATTGCATCCGCACGGTCAGATGCGCGTCCAGAGCGCTCAGCGGTTCGTCGAGCAACAGGACCGGCGGTTCGGTCACCAGCGCCCGGGCCAGCGCGACACGCTGCCGCTGGCCTCCGGACAATGCGTCGATACTGCGATGCGCCAAGTGGGCGATCTCCATCCGGTCAAGCCACGTCATCGCCCGCGCCCGCCGCTCGGCCTTGCCCAACCCCTGCATGCGCAGGCCGAATTCGACATTCTCGACTGCGGTCAGGAAAGGGAAAAGCGCAAGGCTCTGCCAGACCATCGGCGTCACCCGTTCATGCACGGCAAGGTTCTCGGTCGGCCGGCCATCGAGCAGGATCCGCCCCTCGCTTGGTCGCTCCAACCCCGCGATCAGGCGCAGCAGGGTCGATTTCCCCGATCCGCTGGAACCCATGATGGCAAGGAACTCGCCCGGCTCGATATCGAGCGAGACGTCGGAGACGGCGGTGAAATGGCCGAAGGTCTTGGTGACGTTTTCGATTTGAAGGACGGGGGTCATTGTCGCTTCCTCTCAGTTGGTTTCTTTGGCCTTCGCCGGCGCGGCCCGCAGGTAGATCACCTGCGCCAGCACGACGAGACAGATGGACGTGGTGAAGACGATGCTGCCGATGGCGTTGATCTCGGGGCTGACACTGCCTTGCAGGATCGACAGGATCCGCACCGGCACAGTCTCGTTGAGGCCCGAGACGAACCACGCGATGGCATATTCGTCGAACGAGACCGCCATCGTCAGGAACAGCGCCGAGACCAGCGCGGGCCAGACGAAGGGCAGCACCACGTACCGCAGCGATTGCCAGGGCGACGCGCCCAGGTTCCACGCCGCGGCCTCGAGCGCGGTATCCATCTGCGACAGCCGCAGCCGGATCACGGCCATGGCAAAGGGCGTGGCCAGAACCACATGCGCGATGATCACCGAGATCACCTGCCCCGACAGGGCGATGCGCGACAGGAAGCTCAGCATCGCCAGCCCCAGGATGATCACCGGCACGGTCGGCGGAAGCAGCGCGATCGCGAGATAGGCGGACTTGCCGAAGAAGTTGTAGCGATAGTCGGTATAGGCGGCGCCAAACCCGAAGACGGTCGCCAGCAGCCCGGTGACCACGGCGATCCTCGCGGAATTGCCAAAGGCCTGCCAGACCGCCGTATCCGCCCACAGGGCCGCGTACCACTCGGTCGAGAACCCGCTCAGCGGCAGGGTGGGAAACCGGGCCGAGTTGAGCGAGAACACGAAGCTCGCGAGGATCGGCGCGAAAAGGAAGGCATAGGCAAGCGCGGTATAAAGCCCGAGCGCCCGGCCGCCGATACTCACTGCGGATGCGGTCTTCATCCCCGTTCTCCCTTCGTCTTGTAGGCAAAGCGGACTGCAAGGAACGCAACGGTCAGAAGGGTTGCGATCATCGTGATCGCCACCACCGCCGCGCGCGGCCACTGGTTGCCGGCCTTTGTGAAGTCTGTGATCAGAATGCCCAATGTCGGCGCATTGCCGCCGCCAAGGTAGGTCGGGCTGACGAAATCGCCGAAGACCAGGATGAAGCAGAAGGTCGCCCCGAGCGTGAGGCCGACGCGACTTGCCGGAATGATCACCCGGAACACCGTGCGCATCGGCGAACAGCGCAGGTTCTGCGCCGCCTCGATCAAGGTGCGATCGACGCTCGCCACGCTCATCAGCTGCAGCAGGATGACCAGCGGCAGGCACAGGGTCACGTAGCCCACGAAGGTGCCGAAGACCGTGTTCAGCATCGTCAGGTCCGGCAGGCCGATCGCGGTCAGCGCGGCGTTGACGATCCCGTCATCGGCCAGGAATACCTGCCACGTATAGGCCCGCACCAGGTAGCTGGTGAAGAACGGCACCACCAGCATCAGCATCGCGAGCCGCCGCACCGCCGGCGAGAGGCGGAAAGCCAGCACGTAGGTGACCGGGAAGGCCAGCACGCTGATCAGCACCGCCGCACCGGCGGCCATGGCGAAGGTCCGCGCATAGGCGTCCCAGAACACGGACATGCCATAGACCTTCGCCCAGCTCCCGGCGTCGAAACCCGGGACGAGCCGATAGGATTGCACCACCCAGAAGCTCATCGCCACCAGAAAGCACAGCGGGGCGACGAAGAAGACCAGTTGCCAGATCAGAACGGGCAGCGCGAGGCTGCCGGCATAAAGCCGGGCGGAGCGGAACAGCCGGGCGACAGGGGCGCCCGCCGCGTCGGCCGGGCCGGTCCGCTCCTCCGGCGGCAGGGTAGCGTTGGTTGCGTGCATGATGCCCTCCTCGACAGATGCAGGTATTTGCGGATCGCGGGGCCCCGGCACCGAAACGGCCGGGGCCGCACAGACGTCACAGGTTCTTGTAGGTCGACCAGGCCTCGTTCCAGTCATCGAGCGACTGCTGCGCCGGCAGGGCGCGCAGGCTGATCCGGCCGTCGCGCAGCACGTCCAGCGCATTCGAGCCGTTCAGAACCATGCCCTGCCGTTCGGCCTCCTCCGGGTTCTGCTCGGCCAGCGCCTTCCACCCCGACTTCGTGGGCAGCAGCGCCGGATAGGCCTCGAGCGTGGCGGTCTTGACCTGCCCTTCGGGGGACAGCACGTAACGGATGAACTCCCGCGCCAGCTCGGGGTGGCGTGATCCGCGCCCGATCGACAGGGACTCGGCCCACAAAAGCCCGCCCTCGTCCGGGATCGCGGTGTTGACCGGCGCCCCGTCACGTCGCAGCACCCCAGTGATCCAGTCGCCAATCCCCGGCACCGCCAGCACCTGGCCCGAGCGCAGCGACGACAGGACGCCGCCATAGTCGAAGAAGCCCGCCGCCTGCGGCTTCAGGGCGCTCGTCCTGTCCTGTACCGCCTGCCATTGCGCGTCGCTCAGATCGAACGGCGTGTCGTGGCCGAGGGACTTGCTGACCGTGCCGTAATTCGGCAGGTGCCAGTCGAAATGGCCGACCTTTCCTGCCAGCCGCTCGTTCCAGAGGATCTCGTAGCTGCGCACATCCTCGGGGCTGAGCGCCTCCTCGTTGTAGGACAGCCCGAGATAGCCAAAGCGGATCATCACCGAAAGCAGCGTATCGCCCTGCCAGTGGCCGGGCATCTTCTGGAACTCGGGGAAGAAATCGTCGAACGGGTAATCAGCCGGATCGAGCGGTTCGATCATCTCGGCCGCCGCAAGCTGTTCGATATATTCCCGGTCGCTCAGCACGATATCGTAGGTGCCCGGCGGGGATTGCGCCAGAAGGGCCAGCATCTGGTCGCCTCCGACATAGTATTTCTTGTTGATCCGGACATTGTGCTGTTCCTCGAAGGCGGCGATCATCTCGGGCTCCGCGTGGCCGTACCAGGACAGCATGTTGAGCTCGGTCGTGCCGGCATGCGCCCGTCCCGGCGCAAGCCCGGACAGCCCGGTCGTGGCAAGCATGGCTGCTGCCGCGCCTTTCATGACACCGCGACGGGTCAAGTTCGTCTTTCTGTTCATTTTCGGGTCCTCCCTTTTTGTTCACTTTTTCGGATTGAGAAGTGCGTTCCAGCGCCGGACGAGGTAGTTGTGCTCGTCCATGACCACGTTCCACATCGCGATCCGGCGCATCCGCTCGGTGTAGCTGCCGCCCGGATAGCTTTCGCCACGGCGCACGATCACGCGGCCCTGGGCACAGCGCAGGTCTTCCCGGGCGGGCAGCCCGGCATACCAGTAATCCCACTCGGCGCTTCTGAGATGGGCGCGGGCACGGTCGGGGCTCGAGATATGCGCATTGTTGCGGGTCATCATCGCGCCGGCGTAGCCATCCAGCCACCAGTTGAGATAAGCGTAGGCCACGTCGCGCTGTCGGCCGTCGAGCGCCCTCGACAGGGCCAGCCCGCCGTACCAGCCGCGATACCCCTCGGCCGGGTCTGCCATGCGCACGGCGATGCCACGCCGGCGCAGCGCGATGGCGCCCTGCCACCACATGCTCGACACGCTGACGCGGCGCGCCCCCAGCAGGGCGCTCGCCTCGGCCTCCGTCGTCCAGAATTCGGCAAAATGCCCGCGGCGGCGCAGGTGCACAAGCCGGCCAAGCAGATAGTCGATCTCTTCCAGGGGCAGGTTACCGGGATCGGCGAAATCGGACCATCCGGCCGCGCGGGCGGCAAGGATCAGGTCCACCAGCCCGATCGCGGCATCGCTCTGGACCGAGACGCGCCCCTCGAACCGTGACGCAAGCAGCGACGCCCAGGAACGGGCCGCATCGGGATTTTCGGTCTGTGGATCGTCGGCGGCTACGGCGAAGCTGTCGGCATTGTGGACGGTGGGCAGCATGCTGATCTCGTCAGTGGGTGTGCTGGCCAGATCGCCGCTCGACTGGACGTACAGCCGCTGGGCCGGATTCCCCCCCGGCGCGGCCGTGGCACCGGCATCGATCCGGCCCAGCTTGGGCAGGTCGTTCACATCGTCCCAGCGATCGATCCGGTCCAGTCGCACCGGCTGCATCGACCGGGCCGGCCAGACGAGGTCGATATTGTGGAACCACTGGTCGTAGACGTCGAATGTCTCGGGATGCAGCGCCGCGATCCGCTGGGCGCTCTTGCCGTCTTCGATTATGAATTCCACGTCGATGCCGAGATCCTCCTCGCACCGGCGCCGGATCGGCTCGATCAGGCTGACGGAGGTGCCCAGCACACGCAGCATCGCACGCCCGCGATGGACCGCCGGGCCGGCCGTTCCGGCCGGTGTCATATCGCGTTGCAATGCCATCAGGTGCCGGCCCCGATGCTGACGGGCCGACCGCCCTGCCCCGCCTGTTCGTGCCGGGCAAAATTGTCGGCGATCTCGCCAAGGGTGACGAAACGAACGCCCGGATGGCTGCGGAAATAGGCGATCAGGCGTTCATGCATCAGCAAGGTCTGCGGGCGGCCCGAGACGTCGGGATGAATCGTCATTGGGAATGTGGCCTGATCGTACTCCCGATAGACCCAGTCGAACTGTTCCCGCCAAAGCTCTTCGACCTGCCGCGGGGTGACGTAGCCGTGGCTGTTGGGGTAGCTCTTGATGAACATCTGCGGTGGCATGTCGTCGAGCAGCCAGTTGGCCGGTATCTCGATCAGTCTCGAGGGATGGCCGGGCGTATACGGCTTCATCCACTGCTCGGCCGGCTGGCTGAAGTCGATCTTCGTCCAGTCCTCGCCCACCGGCAGCCAGTAGGGCTCGAAATCCCGGTGCATCATGCTGTGGTCATACTCGACGCCATGCGCCAGCAGCAGCTCGGCGGTGCGCGGGCTGAACTCCCACCAGGGGGCCACATAGCCGCGCGGGCGTGTCCCGGTCAGCCCGACAAGGATGTCAAGCGCGCGCGCCATCACCGCCTCTTCCTGCTCGCGGCTCATGTCGAGCGGGTTCTCGTGGCTGTAGCCATGCAGCCCGATCTCGTGGCCCTCCGCGATGATCTCTTCGGTCTGGCGCGGGAAGCTTTCGGCGGAGTGCCCGGGCACGAACCACGTGGTGCGAATGCCCTCGCGGCGGAACAGCTCCAACAGCCGCGGCACGCCCCTTTCGGCGGCGAAGACGCCCCGGGAAATGTCGCAGGGCGAATTCTCGCCGCCGTAGGACCCGAGCCACCCGGCCACCGCGTCGAAATCCACTCCGTACGATACGAGAATATCCTTGGTCATCCTGCTTGCCTCATGTTCTGAAAATGACGTTCGATTGCCCGCGCCAAGGCCAGCAATGGCCTGTCCCTGCCTTGCCGCATGGACAGTTGCACCCCGATCGGGTGGCGGCCGTGGCTCATGAACGGCAGCGAGATCGCGGGCGTATCGAGCAGGCTGCCCAGCATGGTGTTGCGCAGAACCAGCGCATTGCAGCGCGCGAAGGCCGCGTCGTCGGCTTCGAGATCGGCGATGCGGGGCGGCTGGATGGGCACGGTCGGAAACACCATGCAGGCGTTGCCCAGTTCCTCGGCAAGTGCCATCTGGGCCGCTTGCCTGGCTGTATCCAGCACGGCGCGTGCATCGGGCCCCTGCGCCAGGCCCTGTTGCAGCCGGTGGCGCACGCGGCGATCGATGCGCGGGTTATCCGCGTATGCGCGCAGCGTCTCCGCCGCCTCCGCCGTCACAGGGGTTCCGTGCCGCGCCATGGCTTCGGAAAGCCACTCGAAGCTGGTCAGCCCTCTGCGCCTGATGGCAAACCCGGCGTTGGCGAGACAAGCGAGCGCGTCATCGAATTGCCGCGAGACGGCGGGGTCAAGCCCGTCCAGTACCACGGTCTCCGGCACGACCAACTCGGCACGCGGTTCGACCGGAAGCGCCTTCTCTCCGCTCAGCAGTTCATCGAGCGTGACGCAATCGGCCACCGCCCGGCCTAGCACCGCAGGGGTGTCGAGACCGGGTGCCAGCGGGAAGACCCCCTTCTCCGGATACCTCCCCCGGCTGGGGCGGTAGCCGACGATACCATTGAAGGCCGCCGGAACCCGACCGGAGCCGGATGTATCCGTGCCCAGCGCCAGGGGGACGAGCCCCAGCGCCACGGCCACCGCACAGCCGGAAGACGACCCTCCCGGGACAAGATTGGCTTCGGGATCGACGGCGTTGCACGGGGTGCCGAAATGCGGGTTCAATCCGAGCCCGCTGAACGCGACTTCACTGAGATTGGCGCGTCCGAACGGCACAGCCCCCAACCGTTTCAGCCGAGCAACGATCGCGGCGTCGGCGACTTGGGGCGGTCCGTCGCGCAGCACGGCGGACCCTGCCGTCATCACGACGCCGGCCTCGGCAATGTTGTCCTTGATTGCAACGGGAACCCCGTCGAGTGCACTCAGGTGCGCCGCGCTCTGCCATCGCCTCTGACTACGCACTGCGTCGGCGCGGATGCGATCCTTGTCCAGGCCGATGAAGACGTGTCGCGCCGCTCGCGTCCCGGCCGTGGCGAAGGCAGCCTCGACACGGTCCACCGGAGCCGATCGCGGCTCTCTGGCGGCGCTGATCATCAGATCGGAAGACGAGGCGAAATCCATTGTACTGCGGCGGCCTTTCAGGGTAGCGGCGGATGCTTGACAAGCAGGATTGGCAAAACGACTATTGCTGGCAACGGTCATTATTTTCAGGCACAAGAATGCGTAAGACCCTGACAAGATTGCGATTTCGGCACAATAGCGCTCACCATGCATGACCCGAAGCCAAAAAATGACTCTTCGCCGGCCAATGGTCATACACGGGTTACCATCCGGGAAAGGGTCTATTCGGCGCTGGCCTCGGGGATTCGCTCGGGCATGATCGCGCCTGGGCGCGTCCTGCTGGAAGGTCCCATTGCCGAAGGCTTCCGCTGCAGCCGGGCGCCGGTGCGCAGTGCCCTCACGTCGTTGCATGAGGACGGGCTTGTCCAGCGCTTCCAGGGGCGCGGTTACCTCGCCGGCACCAGACCGGGGATGGAGATCGACCGAACTCCGCTCGACCCATCGCTCTTCGATGGGGAGGCAGAGGATGCCCCGCACGATTTGGTTTCCGCCCCGGATGCCGGGTTGCACATCCTGACCGACATCCGGCGCACAGCGGGGACCGCCATGGCCTTTGGCGAGTTTCGGATCAATCAGTCCAAGCTGGCCCGCCATTATGGGATAAGCCGGGCCAGGGCCGCCGAGTTGCTGCTGCTTCTCAACGAACAGAGGGTGATTTGGCGCGACGCGCGCGGCACTTGGCTGGTGGGTCCCCTCACTGCCCGCGCCGTCCGCGAACAATATGAGCTGCGCGCCCTGCTGGAGCCGGCAGCCCTGGTACAGAGCGCACCGAAGCTGTTACCGAATGCCCTCCGTCCGATGCTTGACCGGGTGGATCGGCTTGCAAAAGCCGATGCCGGGGCAACGCCAGACGAGCTGGAAGCGGCTGAACAGGATCTGCACGAACAGTGCCTTGCCAATGCCGACAACCGCCACATGCTGACGGTCATCGACCACAGCAAGTTGCCATTGCTGGTCAACACCGTCTTCGTCGAGGCGGTTGGCCGGATCCCCGACCTGCCGGAACTGGCCGAGCATCGCGAGATATTGCTGAAGCTGATGGCAGGCGAGACGGCGATGGCGGCTGAGCTCTTGTCCAGACATCTGCGTCTTGCCGCCTCCCGCACGTTGCAGAGATTGAAAGCCATTTCCGTTCTCCCCGATCCGGATTTGCCCGATTACCTCACACGCCGCTGACCGGCGGCAGCGGGGCCGATCCCGGCATCGCGAAACCGGGGGTGAACGGCGTGGCCGACATCGCTGTCGCGACAGGGGCGGCCCCGGCGCGCGTGATGTTGAAAAACGGGGTGAGTGCGCGGATCGCGTAGAACGAGCTCACACCAGGCGACGACCGCACCTGCCCCCGGCATCGCGATTCGTCGTCCCGCCGGCGGTACGCAGCAGGCCCGACCAGCGGTCTGACCCGAATCACGGGTATCCTGTTCGGAAGTCTCAGATTTCTGATGCATGTTTCGCCTTTCGATGCCGACTGCGGCAGTTCCGTTTGACAGCTTGCTTATAAAGTGCTTATCTAAGTTCCCAAATAGGAAATTAAGTTTCCATATCAGAAACTACAGGGAGAAGCGCAATGAAACTGAAGTCTTTTGCCCTCGCGGCAGTAATCACGGGCCTCGGCATAGGCACCGTCCATGCCGACGATCTTCGGATCGGTCTCAGCACCCCGCTGTCCGGCGGTGTCGCCGCGCTCGGCCAGCACGAGAAGTGGGGGGCGGAACTGGCCATCGAGGAACTGAACGTCGCGGGCGAATCCGGTGGCCATACGTTTGCACTCGACGCCCAGGACAACCAGTGCAACCCGTCGCAGGGGGTGACCAGTGTCGAAAACTTGCTTCGGAACGACCCCGTGGCAATCATCGGCGCGCTATGCAGCTCCGTCACGCTCGCCATCATGCCGATGGTAGAACGCGAAAAGGTGCCCCTGGTGGTCGCCGTCTCGACGTCCAAGGTCATCACCGAGAAATCCGGCACCGGCGGCAATGACTGGACCTTCCGCATCAACCCGTCTGACGTGGGGCTTGCCGTTGCGATGGCCAACTACATCGCCTCGACCGGCAATATCGACACGGTCGCCTTCGTCGGCGAGGACACCGATTACGGCCGCGGCGGGCACGAGGCCATCGCCGCTGCGCTGGAGGCGAAGGGAGTGGAGGTCGTCTCGGCCGATTTCTTCCAGCAGAACACGCCGGATTTCACGACGTTGCTGACCCGGCTGGCCAACACCGCCCCAGATGCCATCGCGCTCTATGCCGTCGGAGCGGACGAGTTGAACTTCCTGCGCCAGTTCCGCGGGATGGGCCTGCCGTCGCACCTGACGGGGCGCATCGCCTTTGACGAGATCCGTGACACGGTGATCGCCTCCGGCGCCATTGACGGGGCGACCAGTGTCTTCCCCTACGCCGCCGATCTGGATACGCCCGAGAACCGGGCGTTCGTCGAGGCATTCGAAGAGAAATACGGCGAGCTGCCCAACTACCAGAGCTTCGAGGCCTATGAAGCCGTCAAGATCATCGCCAATGCGATAGAGCGCGCCGGTTCGACCGAGCGCACGGCGATCCGCGACGCGCTGAAGAAGACAGAATATACGTCCCTCACCGGTCGCACGGTCGCATTCGACGAGAACAACCAGGCCCACAACGCGGCCATCATCATGCGCGTCGACGGCACCGAGGTCGTCATCGAAGCGCAATCGGACACCTGATCCGCGCGCACGCCAGGGGAGAGGTTACGGCCTCTCCCCCTCAAACCCGCAATTTGGGAGGTACTCACCTTGACCGGGCTTTTCATTAGTCAGCTGGTACTGAACGGCGTCGTCATCGGACTGACATACGCGCTGATCGCCGTCGGCCTGTCGCTCATCTTCGGCGTGATGGAAATCGTCAACTTCGCACATGGACAGGTCTACATGCTGGGCGCAACGGCGATGTTGACCTGTGTTACGGTGCTGGGACTGGGATACTTTCCTGCCGTGCTGCTTGCCACGCTGGTCGTGGCGGTGACGGGCCTGCTTCTTTACGTGACGGTCCTGCGGCACCTTCAGCAGGGCGAGTTCGAGCGGGGCATCATCCTGACTATCGGCATCGGCATGGTCCTGCAGAACGGCATCACCTATCTTTTCGGCGCCCAGCCGCGCGTCGTCGATACCGAGTTCAGCTTCATCTATCTCAACATGAACGGGTTGCGGATCGACCTGATGCGGCTGCTTACCATCGGGCTGAGCGCGGTGGCCATGGGCGGGCTCTACGTCCTTCTGCAACACAGCCGGATCGGCAAGGCCATGCGCGCCTTTGCCCAGAACCGAGAGGCCGCCTTCATGGTCGGCATCCGGCCTGCGGTCATCGCGGGCACGGCCGTCAGCCTGGGGATCGGTTTGGCCGGGCTTGCGGGCGCCTCGCTTGCGCCGGTCTTCACCGTGCATCCGGCCATGGGCATTCCCATTCTCTTCAAGGCTTTCGCCATCGTCATCATCGGTGGGCTCGGACATATTCCCGGCGCTGTGCTTGCGGCCGTGCTGATCGGCGTGACCGAAAGCGTTGTCGGCGGCTTCGGTCCCGTCGCGCTGCAGGATGCGGTGGCCTTCCTCGCCATGATCGCGATCCTGATGGCACGCCCGGAAGGGCTGTTCGGCAAGGGGGTGCGGGTATGATGGCGCGCACCATGAACGGCAGTCGTGCCGCAGGGCCGCTTTCCCCGGACCTCCGCTGGTTTCTCTGCGTGGCCCTCCTCGCCATCGCCCCTACCCTCACCGGCTCGAGCTACATGCTCAATGTCGGGTCGCTGGCCCTGGCATTCGCCGTCCTCGCAACCTCGCTGAACCTGGTCTTCGGCTTCACCGGGCTTCTGTCCTTCGCCCAGGTCGGGTTCTGGGGCGTCGGCGCCTACGTCGCGGCGATCGCAACGGCAGATTACGGGGTTTCGCCCTGGCTGGCCTTCCTGATGGGCGGCGTCTTTACCGGCGTGCTCGCGATCCTGGTCGGCATCCCCGCCCTGCGCGTCTCGCGCGCCTCCTTCGTTATCGTCTCGCTCAGCTTTACCTTGCTCGCAACGCTACTTTCGAGAAGCTGGATCGATGTCACGCGCGGCCCGCTCGGCATTCCCGGCCTGCCCGCGCCTTCGATCGCGCTTGGTGACCGCGTTCTGCTCGACGGGCACGAACCGCTCGCGTTCTACTGTATCATGCTTGGCTTTGCAGTGCTGGCCCTGGGGTTCATGTTCGCGCTGGTCCGTTCGTCCATCGGGCGGATCCTGCTGGCAACGAACCAAAACGAGGCGCTGGCCAGGTCACAGGGGATCAACGTAAAGCATTACCAGCTTCTGGCCTTCTCGGTCGCCGCGGCGTTCAGCGGCATGACCGGCGGGCTCTACATCTTCCACCTCGGCATCGTCGACCCGTCGATCTTCGACACCTATTACAGCGAGATGCTGCTAATCATCGTGATCCTCGGCGGGGCCGGGAACTTCTGGACAGTCATCGTCGCGGCCTTTGTCCTGACCGCGGTGCCCGAGTTGCTGCGGTTCGACCCGGAACTCCGGTTGGTGATGTTCGGGGCGGTGCTTGTCACGGCGGCGCTGGTGCTTCCAGACGGGTTCGGCGGGTACCTTCGCGACGCCAACCTGAAACGCTGGAGAAAGGAGGTTCGCCCATGACCGACGTACACCCGGAACCCATGCTGCATGTCTCCAGCCTGACAAAGACCTTCGCCGGCGTCACCGCTGTCGACGCTGTCAGCTTCGACGTGCGGCCGGGCAGCATCGTCGGCCTGATCGGACCCAACGGGTCGGGCAAGTCCACCACCATCGACTGCCTGACCGGGTTCACCCGGCCCGACAGCGGCTCCGCCCGCTTCGGCGGGCGCGACGTGACCGGCTGGCGCCCCGAGCAACTGGCCGCGGCGGGCATGGTGCGGACCTTCCAGAACGTGCGCATCTACGAGGGGATGTCGGTGACCGACAACCTCGTCGTCGCGGCCCGCAGCCTGCGCCGCTTCACCTGGGCCGAACAGGTCCTGAAACTGCCCCGCATCACCCGGCACGAGGCGGAGCTGCGCGAAGAGGCCCTGTCGCACCTTCGGCTGGTCGGTATCGACAAATATGCCGAGGCGCCCGCCGGCATCCTGTCCTACGGCCAGCGCAAGCTGGTGGCATTCGCCATGTGCCTGATGGGGCGGCCGCGCCTGATCATCCTCGACGAGCCGCTGGCGGGCGTGAACCCGACGGTGATCCGCCGGATCTCCGGCCTGATCGACACGCTCAACGCCGAAGGCCAGACCTTCCTGCTGATCGAGCACAACGTCGACTTCATCATGCGTCACTGTGACAAGGTGATCGTTCTCGAACAGGGCCGACTTCTGACCGAGGGCGCGCCTGAGGTCATTCGCAGCGATCCGCGTGTGCTCGAGGCCTACCTGGGCAACTACGCCGAATACGCCGAAGAGGAGGAGACACTTCATGTCTGACCCAATCCTGTCCCTCCGCGGTCTTGCGGTCGGGTATCTCGACGACCCGATTGTTCGGGATTTCTCGCTCGACGTGCAGAAGCAGACGATATGGAGCCTGCTTGGCGGCAACGGCGCGGGCAAATCCACCCTGCTGAAGTCACTGTTCGGCCTGTCGAAATGGTTCGGCGGCGAGATCATCTTCCAGGGCCGTCCGATACACGGCAAGAGCCCTGGCGAATGCATGCGCGCCGGCATCGGCATCGTACCGCAGGGCCGTTGCAACTTCCCCCAGATGACGGTTCGCGAAAATCTCGAAATGGGCGCCTATACGCTCGCCAAGGGCGACAAGCAAGCCGCCCAGGATCGGGTGATCGAGCTGTTCCCGATGCTGGGCCGCAAGCTCAGGACCATGGCCGGCAATCTCAGCGGCGGCGAGCAGCAGGTGCTGGAAACCGCGATGGTGCTGGAAACCGATCCGGTGCTGCTTCTGCTCGACGAACCGTCGCTGGGCCTGTCTCCGAAGATGCAGCAGGACGTCTTCGACAACGTGGCACAACTGCGCGATGCGGGCGTGACCGTGATCATGGCCGAGCAGAATGTCGTGGGCTCGCTCCTCGTGTCGGATTGCGCGGTGGTGCTGGACCTCGGCACCAAGCTGATCGAGGGGCCCGCCCGCCAGGTCATGAGCAACCCGAAAATTCGGGCGGCCTTCCTCGGCGGCGAGCCGGTCGCACCTGAAGAAAAATCCTCTACGAACGAAAGTGCATTGTGATGGATCTGTCCTTGAAATCCGACCCCCAGCGCCGCGCCGGCGCCTCCGAGCAGGTCGACCGGGCGGTCCCGGGCGCCTTCACCCATTCGACGCTGCAGGTCGGCACGATGGCCAGCGGCCAGCCCATCGCCCTGCCCCTGCTGGTGGCAAAGGGCCGGGCCGAGGGGCCGGTGCTCTGGCTGAACGGCGCGGTGCACGGCGACGAAATCAACGGGATCCTGGCAATCTCCGACTTCATGGCCGGGCTTGACTGCAACGAGCTTGCGGGCACCGTGGTGGCGACGCCGATCTCCAACCCCACGGCGCTCGACGCACGTCGCAAGCGCGTGCCGCAGGACGAGCAGGACCTCGACCAGAGCTTTCCGGGTCACGACGCGGGCATGCTTTCGCAGCTGCTCGCCCACGCGGTATTCGACGGCATCCGCCAGACAGCCGACGTGGTGGTCAATTTCCACACGATGAACCCGCTTTTTTCCAGCATGCCCTACGCCGTTTACAAGGATGCGGGCGACGGGGCGCCGGCCGAGGAGGACATCCTGGCCGCCGTGGCGCAGTTCTCGCCCTTCGTGGCCTGCCGCATGTCGGTCGCCTCGGCCGCCGAACTGCCGGGCGACAATGCCGGGTCGCTCGACTACCAGTGCCTGAAGCTTGGCAAATTGGCTTTCATGGTCGAGCTTGGCGCCGGAAGCCGTCAGCAGCCCGACTGTATCCGGTCGGGTGTCGATGGGCTCGAACGTCTCGCCGCCTATCTGCGGATGACACCCGGCCACGTGACGACACCGGGCCCCGTCTGCCGCGTCACCCGCCGCACGCATGTCTTCAGCCGACAGGGCGGCTTTTTCCGCCAGCACGCGGCTGCGGGCACCACGCTGCCTGCCGGCAAGCCGCTCGGCCTTGTGCAGGATGTGGCCGGCCGGACCATCGAAACCATCACCTTCGCGCAGGATGTGCAGGTGATCGGGGTCCGTAACGACCCGGTGGTGCATTCCGGCGACCGGGTCGGGTTCGTCGGGCTGGAATGGGATGACTGGCATGGCCGGTAAGGAGATCAGGGCGGCGGCCGCGCAATACTCCCCGGTCCTTGGCGATACACGGGCCAATCTCGAGACCAGCCTCGAATGGATCGGCCGGGCCGCGGCAGAGGGGGCCAGCCTTCTGGTGCTGCCGGAGTTCTGCCTCAGCGGATATGTCTTCGCCGACCCGGAGGCCGCCGCACCGCACGCGACGCCCATCCACGGACCAGCCATAACCGCATGGTGCGAGCGTTCCGCACGCCATGACCTGACACTTGTCGCCGGCATCCTCGAGGCGGCCGACGGCGCGCTGTACGACAGTGCCGTCGTGATCACCCCGGCGGGGGCGGTCACGACCTACCGCAAGCTGCACCTCTGGAGCATCGAGCGCGATTTGTACCGACCCGGCAACCGCCCCGTGATCGCCGACACGCCGGTCGGCCGGATCGGCCTGATGATTTGCTACGACCTTTGGTTTCCGGAATTGAGCCGGGCACTTGTGCTGAATGGCGCGCAGATGATCGCCTGCCCTGCCAACTGGGCCGGGAATCCGAGGATGAAAGCGCCGCTGGACACGAACGGACAGGCAATGGGCTTCCATATCGCCCGCTCCACCGCCTGCGTGAACGAAGTTCCGATGATCGTCGCCGACCGCGTCGGGCAGGAAGCAGATCTGACTTTCCTCGGCAACAGTTGCATCATCTCCGGCGCCGGAGATATCGCCGCCGGTCCGGCCCCGGCCGACACGACCGACCTGTTGATCGCCGACTTCGTCGCAGGCCGTGCACTTGGCGCGGGGCAAAGCCATATGGCATCCCGGCGTTGCGATGTTTACGCGGTCCGGACACTGGAGGATCCGTCTTGAAGTCACTGGAAACCGCGCTGACCGTCTTGAAGGTCTTCATCGACGCCGACAGCGACCTGTCGGTGAACGAGGTCGTGGAACTCGTCGATCTGAAGAAAAGCCACGTTTCGAAAATCCTCAGCACGTTGCGCAACGCCGGCATGGTGGAACAGGATCCGGCGACCCGCCGCTATTCGGTCGGCGTCGAGGCCTTCGAGCTTGGCACCCGGTACATCGTCCGCTCGCAGCAGGCGCGCGACGCCCTTCCGGTGATGCGGCAACTGGTGAACGCCTGCGGCCATTCCGCCACGCTCAGCATTCTGCGTGGCACCCATGTGCTTCATATCATGGCCGTCGAGGGGCCCCATTACGTCGACGGCCGCTGGCGCGTCGGCAGCCGCCTGTCGGTGCACGGCACCTCTGCCGGACAGGTTCTGCTGGCATTCCAGCCCGACGCGCAGCGAACGGACCTTCTGGACGTTCTGGATTTGCGCCCGCTGACCCAAAAGACGATCACCCGCCGCGACCGGCTCGAAGCGGTCCTGTCCGATATCCGCCACTCCGGCTGCGCGATCACTCGCGGTGAAAGTGCACCCGGCCTCGCTGCGCTGGCCGTACCGGTGTTCGACGCCCAGAACGAGGTGCCGCTGGCCCTTGGCGTCGTCTTGCCGGACGCCCTCTTCGATACTGTGGAACTGGACCCGCTGCGCGAACAACTGTTCGATGCCTCGCGCACATTGTCGCTGAAACTCGGGGCGTCGGATTTCCCGTTCGGTGCCGGTGGCGGTGGCGGGGCAAGCGCGAAATGACACCAGATCGGCGAAGCAGAGGAACCCCCAGATCATGAGCAGACGCGAACATACCGTCCCGGCACGGCGCGGCAAGGCGATCGAGGTCGCCGCCGGTCAGGAATTCCGGGTCATCAACACCCATGGCACGCAGGTACTCGACACGTGGGCATTCGCGGCCGGTGACACGTCCACCTTCCTGTCGATGGCGCACACCCGGTCATACATCAGCCGCATCCACATTCGCCCACGGGACATGCTGGTCGACAACCACTACCAGCCAATGTTGACGGTACTGGAAGACACCTCGCCCGGCGTCCACGACATGCTGATGTGCAGCTGCTCGATGCCGATCTACAGGCGCATGGGCTGCACCGAGTATCACGACAATTGCGAGGACAACTTGCACGCGGCCCTGGCCGAAGCGGGGCTTTCCTCTCCGCATACCCCCGCGCCGCTCAACCTGTTCATGAACTACCCCGTGGGCGCGGATGGCGGCTTTTCACGCTTTCCGCCCGTTACCCGTCCCGGCGATTACGTCGCGTTCCGGGCGGAGCGCGAGATCATCGTGGTGCTCTCTGCCTGCCCGCAGGATCTCATCCCGATCAACGGAGAAACCCGGACGCCGACCGACGCGCTTGTCGCGCTGTTCTAGGCCCGGGATCGAGGCCGATTTCAAAGGAAGCCACATAATGACCGATACCACCCAACAACGCACCCGCCTCGTGGATACCCTGCGCCGTACCGCGCGAGACCGTATTGCAGCGCAGGGCACTACGCGCGAGACCATCGGCGCGATCGCCCAGGACTTGCAGGAGATTGCAGCTCAGACCGAGCTCTGGTCGGAGGACCGGTTCCCGCCTCCGGACGAAGACAGCAAGCAGGCGCGCTACCTGATCGCCGAGGACCATGACCATACCTTCGCGCTCTATCTCAACGTCATGCGGCCCGGAAAACGCATACCGCCGCATAATCACACCACCTGGGCCTGTGTGGCCGCGGTCGAGGGGACCGAGCTCAACACGCTCTGGACACGTACGGATGACGGCACCATGCCGGGCCGTGCAACCGTCGAAAAAGGCCAGGACATCACGATAGAGCCGGGCAACGCGATCGGCATGCTGCCCGACGACATCCACTCCGTCTTCATCCCAGGTGACAGCGTCATCCGTCACCTTCACTTTTATGGCCGGGCGCTGGAAACCCTGTCCGAGCGTGTGATGTTCGACCCCGAGGCAGGCACATGCTGGACGATGGATGTCGGCGTGCAGACACGAAAGGCTGGCAAATGACGGGATCCGTTTCTGCCGCAGCGCTGAAAGGAAGGCTTGACGCGCAAGCACCGATCGGGCTTCTCGATGTCCGCGAGCACGGCCAGTACGGAGAAGGCCATCTGCTCTTTGCCTCGAACTGCCCCTACAGCCGCCTGGAACTGCGCGCGCCGCGTCTTCTTCCGGACAAACGGGCGGAGGTTTACCTCTACGACGATGGCGACGGGGTGGCCGAACGGGCCGCCCGGCGGCTTGGCGAGATCGGGTATTCGAACGTCTCGACCCTGTCCGGTGGTCTGCCGGCATGGCGCGCGGCCGGGTTTGGGGTCTTCAAGGGTGTCAACGTGCCCAGCAAGGTGCTGGGCGAGTTGGTCGAACTGGCCGAGCATACGCCACAGATCACGGCCCAGGACCTTCTGGACATGCAAAGACAGCCTCTCGCCCCAAGCCTGATCGACGGGCGCCCCGCGAAGGATTACCGCAAGATGACCGTGCCGGGCGCCCGGAGCATTCCCAATGGCGAACTGCTATACCGCTATGCCGCGCTTGGCCTGCCAGAGAACCAGCCCATCGTCATCCATTGCGCCGGCCGCACCCGTGGGCTGATCGGCGCCCAGAGCCTGATCAACGCCGGCATCCCGAACCCGGTCTACGCGCTGGAAAACGGCACGCAGGGGTGGGTCTTGTCGGGAAACGAGCTGTCTCGTGACAATACCCCGGGCGCGCTGCCTGAACTCTCTGCCGATCAATTGGAGCGGGGCGCAGCCCTTGCCGACCGCCTGATATCGCAACATGCCCTGCCCGTCATCGACGCGGCCGATCTGCCGGCGTGGCGCCGGAACAACGCCTACCTGCTCGATGTCCGCTCCGAGGAGGAATTCGCGGCAGGCCAGGTTCCCGGGTCGGTTCACGCGCCCGTCGTCCAGCTTGTTCAGGCCACGGATGAATGGGTCGCCATGCGCCGCGCCCGAATCGCGCTGATCGACGACAATGGCGTCCGCGCGGCTTCGGCCGCGTTCTGGCTTCGCCAGATGGGGCATGACGCCGTGGTCGTTCGCGGGGGCCTGTCGCTTGCCGAAACGGCTGCTGCCCCCTGCGAGGCGGGAACCCTTCCGACCATCTCTCCGGCCGAGCTTGCCCGAGTGTCCGGCACGGTGACCATCCTCGACCTGCGATCCAGCATGGCCTTTCGCAAGGGGCATGTCCCGGGGGCCGCTTGGGCAATTCGCCCACGGGCCGCGGCGGTGGCGCAGGGTCTGGACGGGCAGGTCGTCCTCGTTGCCGACGATCCCGGCGTCGGCGCGCTCTTTGCATCGGAACTGGCCGCATTTACCACGGTGGAGTGCCGCTACCTCACAGGCGGCATGGAGGGGTGGATCGCCGCCGGTGAACCGGTCGCGGCCAGCCCCGACAGCCCCCCGGATGAGGAGGCCATCGACTTCCTGTTCTTCGTCCATGACCGGCATGACGGAAACCTCGAGGCCTCCCGTCGCTACCTCGAATGGGAAACCGGCCTCGTGGCCCAGCTCGACCCGATGGAACGGGCCGTGTTTCAGCTTATCCGGACCGCGGAACACGCAGATGGATGAGGCCACCCGAATGGTTCGCACCGCCAAGCCCGATGGAACCGTGCCACATGCCGTGAACCCGCCGGTGGTTCGGGCATCGACGGTGCTCTTTCCCGATATCGCCACGATGCGCGATTACCGGCAACGGCGCGCCACCGGCGAACGCCTGTTCAGTTACGGGGCACGAGGCACTCCCTCCTCGATGGCGCTCGAGGATGCCATGTGCGAGCTGGAACAGGGCGACCGGGCGTTTCTCTATCCGTCCGGCCTTGCGGCGCTGGGAGCGGTGTTGCTGGCTTACACGCGGCCCGGTGACCATGTCGCGATCGTCGATACGGCCTATCCCCCGGTGCGGCGGCTTGCGGAAAATCATTTCAAGCCCCGCGGCGTCGACGTCTGCCTCTTCCGGCCCGAGACGGAAGCCTTGCGGGACGTCATGCGGCCCAACACCCGGCTGGTGCTGGCGGAATGCCCCGGGTCGAACAGCTTCGACATGATCGACCTGTCCGCCATGGCCGCGATCACGCGGAAGCACGGCGCCCTGCTGGCCGTCGACAACACCTGGTCGGCCGGCGTGTTCTTCAAGCCGCTCCTGCACGGCGCCGATCTTTCGATTCAGGCCGCGACCAAGTATATCTGCGGCTATTCCGATGTCATGCTGGGCACCGTCGTCACGACCGAGTCCGCCTACCGGCCGCTCTTCGAGCTCAACAGCGACTTTGGCTTCTGCGTCAGTCCTGATGACTGTTACACCGCGCTTCGCGGTCTCCGCAGCCTGAAGGCCCGGCTGGAGACCCATGAACGCGGCGCACTGAAGGTTGCCCGGTGGCTGCAGGATCGCAGCGAGGTGGCCGCGGTGCTTCACCCCGCGCTGGAAGAGTTCCCGGGTCATGCAATCTGGCGGCGCGATTTCACAGGCTCCACCGGCCTGTTTGCATTCCGTCTTGCGGCCCACCTGGCCGGGCGATCCGATGCTTTCGTCGACGCGCTTTCGCTCTTTGGCATCGGGGCCTCGTGGGGCGGCTACGAAAGCCTTGCGTTGCCGGTAGAGATCCCCGCAATTCCCGGTTCTGCCCCGGGAGGCACGGCAATCCGGCTGCATATCGGGCTGGAAAGCCCCGAGGACCTGATCACCGACCTCGCGAACGCTTTCGACGTTATCACCGGATTGGTAGACTGCGAAGCGTAGCCGTAATCATTTCTGCTCCCAGGTGAAACGAACCGCAATCACGGCCGATCATTGCCGAAAACTGGAACATCACCCGCGGCCCATCCGTTTCCCGGGGAGCAGCGGACGACACTCCGCTGCACGCCATTCAAAGGAGGCAGCCATGTACGTGAAGGAAGTCATGAGCAAACACGCGGTCACGCTGACCCCGCAGCAATCGGTGGGCGAAGCGGCCGAGATCATGCAGCGCCTGAACACCGGCTTCGTGCCGGTGGGCGAGAACGAGCGGCTCGTGGGCACGGTGACCGACCGCGATATCGTGGTCAACGGGCTTGCCCGCGGCAAGACGGCCGATGCCAAGGTGTCGGAGGTCATGTCGGACGAGCTCCTGTATTGCTTCGACGATCAGGAGGTCGCCGAGGTGGCCCGCAACATGGGCGAACGGCAGGTTCGCCGGATGCCGGTGGTCGACCGTGACAAGACCCTGGTCGGGATCGTCTCGCTGGGCGACTTGTCGCATGACGGCGATCCGTCGGCAGCCGGGGCTGCGCTCGAGCAGATTTCGGGCTGATCCCTGCGAAACCGACGAAAGGCCCCGCGACGCTCAGCCGTCGCGGGGCCTTTTTCATGTTCAAGGTCTCTGGACAGGCCCGCCGGTCAGAGGCGCTCCAGCCCGGCCAGCACCCTGTCGGGGGTGGCCGGCATGTCGCGGAGGCGGACGCCGCAGGCATGGTGCACGGCGTTGAGCACCGCCGCGCCGGCCCCGCAGATGCCGAGCTCGCCCAGCCCTTTCGACTGCATCGGCCCGGCCCAGGGGTCGCGCTCTTCCACGAAATGCACCTCGAGCGGGGGGACGTCGGCATTGGTGGCGACGTGGTATTCGGCGAGGTCTCGGTTGACGATGTGGCCGTCGCGGCGGTCGTGGGTCAGCCCTTCGGTCAGGGCCATGCCGATGCCCCAGGTCATGCCGCCGTGGCACTGGCTGCGGGCGGTTTTCTCGTTGAGGATGCGGCCGGCGGCGAAGCTGCCCAGCATTCGGCGCACGCGGATCTCGCCGGTGATGTCGTTGACCGCGACCTCGGCGAAATGGGCGCCGAAGGTGGATTGTCGGACATCCTCGAAGGCCTTGCCGGCGTCGATATGGCCGTGGCCGGTGAGCGTGTCGCCGCCCAACAGGTCGGAAAGCGCGCGGGTGGTGTTGCCGCAGGTCGCCTGACCGTCCTTCAGGGTCAGCTCGCCCTCGTCGCACTCCATCTTCGACGCCAACTGCTGGCGGAGGTCGAGCGCGGCGAGCCAGACGGCGTTGCCGGTCGAGGCCGCGCCCCACGAGCCGCCGGAGCCCGAGCCCGGCGGATACTCGGTGTCGCCCAGCTTCACCGTCACGCGGTCGGCGGGCAGGCCCAGCGCCTCGCCCGCGATCTGGGTCAGGATGGCGTAGGTGCCGGTGCCGAGATCGGTCATGTCCGTTTCCACGAGCGCGCCCCCGGCGGTCAGGGTGACACGGGCCTCGGCCTCGGACAGGATGTTGACGCGGAAGGCGGCGGCCATGCCGGTGCCGATCCACCATTCGCCGTCACGCTGTTGGCGCGGGGCGGGGTCGCGGTCCTGCCAACCGAAGCGTTTCGCGCCGTCCTGCAGGGTTTCGGCCAGCATGTGGGAGGAGAAGGGGATGCCGCTTTGCGGGTCCTTCTCGGGGATGTTGCGCAGGCGCAGCTCGATGGGATCGAGGCCCAGTTGGACCGCCAGTTCGTCCATCGCGCATTCGAAGGCGGTGACGCCCACCGCCTCGCCCGGCGCGCGGACGGAGCCGGCCGCGGGCCGGTGGAGCCGCGCGACGCGTTCGCCGATCAGCCGGTTGGCGGCGGCATAGGCGAAGGTGCTGGCCTGGGTCACCGGCTCGGCGAAGGATTCGTCGGGGAGGTTGGAGACGAGCGCCTCGTGGCCGAGCCCGGTGAGGCGCCCCTCGGCATCGCCAGCCAGCCGGATGCGCTGGCGCGTCTCCGAGCGGCGGGTGATGGTCTCGAAGACCTGCCGGCGGTGCTGAACCACGCGGACGGGGCGGTCGAGCTCTTTCGCGGCGATGGCGGCGGCGACGGTTTCGGCGGATATACCGAGCTTGGAGCCGAAGCCGCCGCCGACGTAAGGCGAGAGCAGCCGCACTCTGGCCGCGTCGATGCCGAGGCAGTCGGCCAGTTCATTGCGGTTGTATTTCAGCATCTGGAGCGAGGCGCGGACCGTCAGGTTCTCGCCGTCCCACGCGGCCACGGCGGCGTGGGGCTCCATCGGGGCGCTGGAGTGGCCGGCGGTGGTGTACTCGGCGTCTACGGTATGGGGCGCGTCGGCCATGGCGGCGTCAAGATCGCCCTGCCCGTCCGGTTCGCCTTCCGGTTCCACGGCCTGCGGGTCGACCGGGCCGGGGGGGCCGTCCGCGGTGAGCTTCAGCGCATTGGCCGCGTGGCGGGCCTGTTCGAAGCTTTCGGCGACGACGAGGGCGATGGGCTGGCCGGTATAGGCGGCGGTGTCGACGCCCTGAACGGGGGCTTCGTTGGCGGTGCCCTGGGCGGAATTGCGGATCATCCGGGGGTCGCGGATCACCGCGAGCACGCCTTTCATGGCGCGGATATCCTCGGAATTGGCGACGCTCAGCGCCCCCTGCCCCGGCGCGCGCACCAGCACGCCGAAGGCGCAGCCCTCGGGAATGTCGTCGGCCGCGTAGGTGGCGGCGCCGGTGACCTTCAGGTGGCCTTCGGGCCGGTCGGCCGGGGTGCCGAGCAGCCCCTGCGCGAGGCTGTCGGCGCGGTCTTCGGACTTGTCGTCGAGCTTGATCTGGATGGTCATGCCGTCGCCTCCTCGAGCACGGCGGGAAGGAGGCGCCGTGCCAGCGGTATCTTGAAATCGTCGCCGCCATGGGTTTCGGCGCCCTGCAGCAGGATGTCGGCGGCTTTCTCGAACAGCGCCGCCGAGGGTGTGGCGCCGGTAAGGGTCGCGTCAACCTCGATATCGCGCCAGGGCTGAGGCGCGAGCCCGCCGAAGCCGATGGCCGCATGGGCGATCCTGCCCTCCTCCATCCGGATTACCGCGGCCACCGAGACCAGCGCGAAGGCATAGGAGGCGCGATCGCGCACCTTGCGATAGACCTGCCGGTCGCCTTTCGGGGCGGGCAGGAAGACGGAGGTGATCAGGTCGCCCGGTTCGAGCATGGTTTCGATATGCGGGGTGTCGCCGGGCAGGCAGTAGAAATTGTCCATGTCATAGGCGCGGCGGTGGCCTTCGGGGGATTGCACCTCGACCTGGGCGTCGAGCGCGCGCAGGGCCACGGCCATGTCGCTGGGATGGAGCGCGATGCAGTGTTCGGACGTGCCGAGAATGGCGTGGTTGCGGGTTTCACCGCCCAGCGCGGCGCAGCCCTCGCCGGGGGTGCGTTTGTTGCAGGGGGTGTCGGTGTCGTAGAAATAAGGGCAGCGGGTGCGTTGCAGCAGGTTGCCGCCGGTGGTGGCCTTGTTGCGCAACTGGCCCGAGGCACCGGCGAGCAGCGCGCGCGACAGGACCGGCCAGTCGCGGCGGACGCGCATATCGGCGGCGAGGTCGGAATTGGTCAAAGTGGCGCCGATGCGCAACCCGCCATCCTCCTCCTCGATCCGGTCAAGGCCGAGGCGGGTGACATCGACCAGCTTGTCGGGCGCCATCACCTCGAGCTTCATGAGATCGAGAAGGTTGGTGCCGCCGGCGATAAAGGCGGCGCCACGCCCGAAGCCGGCCTCGCAGGCGGCGGTGGTGTCCTCTGCGCGCAGGAAATCGAAAGGTTTCATGCCTGGCGTTCCTTGGCGTCTCTGATGGCGGCGTTGATGCCGGGGTAGCAGGAGCAGCGGCAAAGATTGCCGCTCATCCGTTCGGCAAGCTCGGCCTCGGTCAGCTCGCAGGGGCGGTCGAGCGAGGGGCTGACATGGCTGGGCCAGCCGGCGTCGAGCTCGTCGAGCATGGCGGTGGCGGAGCATATCTGGCCGGGGGTGCAGTAGCCGCACTGGAAGCCGTCATGCTCGATGAAGGCCTTCTGCAGCGGTGAGAGGGATCGGTTGGAAAGGCCCTCGACGGTGGTGATGGCGTCGCCCTCGTGCATCACGGCGAGGGCGAGGCAGGAATTGATGCGGCGGCCGTTGACCAGCACCGTGCAGGCGCCGCACTGGCCCTGGTCGCAGCCCTTGCGCGAGCCGGTGAGGCCTAGGTGATCGCGCAGCGCGTCGAGCAGGGTGACGCGCGGGTCGAGGTCGAGCGCGTGGTCGGTGCCGTTGACGGTAAGGGTGATCTGCATGGGGTCTCCGGATGGCGGCGGCGGTCTCGGGGCGTGTGTCGGGTCAACCGCCGGCCGGCGGGGATTGTTCCTGCTGGGTTCGGTTTCCGTGGCTGCGGATCAGGCGTCCGGCGTACCGCCACCGCTGCCGGGGCGGGGGTCGTCGTCGCGGTGCCATGGCTTCGCGCGCTCGGTCTGGCGGCAGATGTCGCGCAGGGCCGATTGCAGGCCCTCGGCGAGGGTCGGGTGGTAGAACGGCAGGTCGAGCACGTCGGAAGCCGTGAGGCCCTGCTGGATCACCCAGGCGAGGAGGTGGGCGAGGTGTTCGCCCCCCGGCGCGCAGAGCGAGGCGCCGGTGAGGCGCCCGTCGGTGGCGCTTGCGTGGAGGCGGACGAGGCCGTGGGCCTGCCCCATCACCTTGGCGCGGCCCTGGTCGGCATAATCGGCGGAGCCGGTGAAGTGGGCGCCGTCGTCCGGGTCGGGGATGGTGCCGATCGTGGCGGCCTCGGGGCGGGTGAAGGAGATGGCGAGAGGGGTCTTGCGGGGGGAGGCCGACACGTCGGGCCATGTGGCCGCGTTGCAGCCGGCGATGGTGCCCTCGGCCGAGGCCTCGTGCAGGAGGGGGCGGTCGTGGTTGGCATCGCCCGCGATGAAGACGGGCGCGTCGCCGCATCGCAGGGTGTCGGGGTCGAAGACCGGCGTGCCGTGGTCGTCGAGCTCGAGATCGGCGTTCTCCAGCTCGAGCGCGTCGAGCGACGGCGGCCGGCCGGCGGCGACCAGTACACGCTCGAAGCGGGCGGTGAGGCTGTCCCAGCTCAGCTCCACCCCTTCGGGATGGGGGGCGGGCTTCGGTGTGCGGTTCAGGTGGATGGGAAAGCTGTCGGAAAGAATGGCATAGAGGGCGCGGCTCGTCTCTGGCGGCAGGCCCGCGAGGGTGTCGCCCGCGTCGAACACTTCCACCTGCACGCCCAGCCGGTGCATCGCCTGGGCCAGTTCCAGCCCCAGCGGCCCGGCGCCGATCACCGCCATGCTGGCGGGCAGGTCGTCGAGCTCGAAGATCGTGCGGTTGGTGAGCACCCGGTCGGCGACCGCCCTGTAGGGGCCCGGCAGGTCGGGCGCGGCGCCGGTGGCGATGACGATGGCGCGGGCCTCGACCGTGTCGCCAGTGTCGAGGGCCAGCACGCCCGGCGCCTCGAACCGGGCGCGGGCGCGCAGACAGGTGCCGTCGGGCAGTTCGGCGATCGACTGGCGGACGCCACGGGCGAAGTCGTCGCGCAGCCGGCGGACCCGGCCGAGCATTTGCGCGCCGTCCACCTGTACCCTGGCATGGATGCCGAAGCGGTCGGCATCGGTCGCGCCATGGGCGGCATCCGCCGCGGCGATCAGCAGTTTCGAGGGCATGCAGCCCACCGTGGCGCAGGTGGTGCCGGCGAATTCCGGGTCGATCAGCCGGGTCTCGGCCCCCTGCCGCCTTGCGTGGCGCTCGGCCGCGAGCCCGGCGGTGCCGGCGCCGATCACGGCGACATCTGCAACATGGCGGGTCATCCGGGTCTCCTGTGTCCTGTCAGGGACAACCAAGCGGTCGGGCAACCGGTTCCGAGGTGGCGCGGGCGCGGGAACCACCGCGGACAGGGGCACTGCCTTGGCAGGCGACCGGGCATCCGATTGCACACCAAAAGAGTCAATATTGTCAGTATACTTGGAGTTCCCTTTGGGGCAGGCTTGCGGCCGGACAACCCGGATGGAGACGCTGATGACCTGGACCCAAGAGAAGCTCGACGCCCTGCGCGCGCAGTTCGATGCCAAGACCGGGGGCGACATGATCGACCCGCGCTACCAGGAGGTCGCCGATCACATCTTCTCGCAGGGGGGCAACCGGCCGGCGCCCTATGCCGGGTTTCCGACGCTGCTGGATGCGCCCTCGCGTGACGGGACCGGGGCGCTCGAGGGTCTTCAGGTGGCGCTTTACGGGATGCCGATGGACCTTGCGGTGACCAATCGCAACGGCTCGCGTTTCGGGCCGCGGGCGCTGCGGACGATCGAGCGGGTGGGGCCCTATAACGACGCCCACGGCACCGCGCCGCTGCACCAGATGCGGGTGGCCGATATCGGCGATGTGCCGTTCCGCAGCCGCTTCGATCTTGCAAAAAGTCATGCAGATATAGAGAGTTACGTCGAACGCATCGTGGCCGCCGGGGTGGTGCCGGTAGGGGTCGGGGGCGACCATTCCGTGTCGCATCCGGTGCTGCGGGTGCTGGGGCGGGAGCGGCCGGTGGGGATGGTGCATATCGATGCGCATTGCGACACCGGCGGGGCCTATGAGGGCGAGAAGTTCCACCATGGCGGGCCGTTCCGGAATGCCGTGCTGGATGGCGTGCTGGACCCGGAGCGGACCATCCAGATCGGCATCCGCGGCTCGGCCGGGTATATCTGGGAGTTCTCGGAGATCTCCGGCATGACGGTGATCGAGACGCGGGAGATCGGCGAGATGGGGCTTGACGCGATCATCGCCGAGGCGCGCCGCGTGGTGGGCGACGGCCCGACCTATTTTTCCTTTGATATCGACAGCTTGGACCCCGCCTTTGCCCCCGGCACGGGCACGCCCGAGATCGGCGGGCTGACCACGCGCGAGGCGATGGCGCTGATCCGGGGGCTGAAGGGCATCGACTTCGTGGGCGGGGACGTGGTCGAGGTGGCGCCGGCCTATGACGCGACGACCAACACCGCCCATGCCGGGGCGCAGATGCTGTTCGAATTCCTGAGCGTTCTGCAGTTCGCACCAGGCCTTCCCCGATTCGAAGGTTAACGGCCCTTTTTTGACTGGGGGTTCGACGTCGGTATCACGTCGGTATTTCGTCGGTATCGCGTCGGTGCGGGGGTTGGCAGGGCGAGAGGTTAATGTGGCGTCCCGCCCCGGCACCACGAGATGTGGGAGCGCGCGCAACACCCCGGCACCGGCGGAACGATGCCGTACGCTATCAGGCAGGAAGGCCCGGCGGCGGGAACCGCCGGGCCGTGTCGTGGGTTTCCGACCATGCCCGGTCCGGCATGAGACCGGCGCTTCAGGAGGAAAGACCAGCCATGGCACTCATATCCCAGGATGAACGGAAGGCTGCCGACGCGGCGCTGCTTGCCAAGCGCGGCTATACCAAGATCAACGAGCTGGAGGATGCGGCCCGCCGGCTTTACGTGTCGATGACCGCACAGGAGCTCGAGAAGATGGCCGGGCGGCATTACCCGGCAGGGATCGAAGTCGACAGCGAGTGATCCCGCCGCGATGACAGCCAAAGGTATCAAGGGGCTGCTGTACTACCCCGATGACCGGCCGGGGATCACCCGCCGGCGCCGGGGGCGCGGGTTCAGCTATCACGCCCCGGATGGCAGCCTGATCCGCGATGCGGTCGAGCGTGACCGCATCGCGGCGATTGCCGTGCCCCCCGCCTATAATTCGGTCTGGATCACGCCCGAGCCGCTGGGTCACCTGCAGGCCACGGGGCGCGATGCCAAGGGGCGCAAGCAGTACCGGTATCACGCCGACTGGCAGGCGATGCGGGCGCGGCGCAAGTATGACGGGCTGGCCGCATTCGGGCGCACCCTGCCCGCCCTTCGCGCGCGGATCGCTGCCGGGCTGCGCACGCCCGCCGGATCGCGCGAGCTGGCGCTGGCCTCGGTGCTGGCGCTGCTGGACCGGGCGTCGATCCGGGTGGGCTCGGCCGGCTATGCCAAGGAGAACGAGAGTTTCGGCGCCACCACCCTGCAGAACCGCCACGTGCGGTTCGACGAAACCGGCGTGACGCTGAGCTTTCCGGGCAAGGGGCAGCTTCCGGTGACCTGTCATTTGCAGGGGGCGCGGCTGTTGCGGGCGCTGCACAAGGTGCGCGACCTGCCCGGCGCCGAGCTGATCTCGTGGCGGGGGCCGGACGGGGAATATCACGCCATCGGCCCGGCGCAGGTGAACGCGCTGCTGGAGGAGGTCTGCGGCGAGGGGACGACGGCGAAGAGTTTCCGGACATGGAACGGCACGGTCGCGGCGTTCCGGGTGGCTGTGGCACCCGGGCCGCTGACCATCGCGATGATGGCCGAGGCGGCGGCCGAGCGGCTGGGCAACACGCCCGCCATCGCGCGGGGCAGTTACATCCACCCCGAGGTGATCGCGCTGGCCGAGATGGCGCCCGAGGCGCGGGAGGCGCGGCTGGAGGCGGTGGAGGCGGTCGAGCTGAGCGGGCTGCGGGCGCAGGAAGGGCTTTTGATCGGGTTCCTCGAAGGGGCCGTGGGGCGGTGAGGCGTCAGGGCGTGCGGCTGAGCCTCAGGATGACCGGCAGGGCCGCGACCGCGATGGCGGCGGCGATGGCGAAGAAGATGCCGTAGCCGAAGCGTTCCGCGACGATGCCCGCCAGCGTGCCGGCGACCATGGTGACGGCGGCGTCCATGCACTGAAAGAGGGTGAAGTCGACGCCGGCCTGCCGGGGGTCGGACCATTTCATGAAAAGCGCGTAGAGCGCCACGAAGCCCAGCGCCATCATCGCCGCGCTGCCGGCGATGGCGAGGGGGGCCGTGAGACGCGTCTCGACGATGCCGGTGGCGGCGGAGAGGGCGACGAGCGCCAGCAGCGCCGCCTGTATGACCACGGCGCCGGCCAGCACCGGGCGGCTGCCCAGTTTCCGGACCAGCGCGCCGCCGAAGAGGGCGCCGAGAAGGCCGAGGCCGAGGCTGCCCGCGCCGTTCATCAGGCCGAGATCGGTGAGGGTGTAGCCCGCGTCGACGAAGAACGGCCCGATCATGCCCATGGCGGTTTTCTGCGCCACCACGTAGATCGCCGCGATGGCGAGGCCGCGGCGGACCTCGGGGCGGTTCAGGGCGTCGGCGAGGCGGGGGACGTGGGAGCGGGTCTCGTCCGTGCCGGCGCGGGCGATGAGCAGGAAGGGCAGGATCAGCAGCGCCACGAGGGCGGCCATGGCCCCTGCCCCCATGGTCCAGCCGGCGCGGTCGACGAGCACGAGAAAGAGCCCGCCGCCGATGGCGGAGCCCACGTAGGCGCCGCCCACCTGCGCCGCGTTGCCCCAGCCGTATTGCCCGCCGCGCAGGGCGGCCACGGCGTAGCCGTCACAGGAAATGTCGACCGTGGCGGTGGCAAAGGCCACGGCCAGCAGCACCGCCATGACCGGCAGCACCGGCGCGGGGCCGATCAGCCCGGCAACGGCCAGCCCGGCGATGGAGACCAGCCCGCCCGCCAGCACGATCTGCGCCGAGCGGTGGCGGCCGCGCATGGGCAGGCGGTAGCGTTCGACGGCGGGCGCCCAGAGGAATTTCAGCGCCCAGGGCAGGACGAGCAGCGACAGAAGGCCGATCCGGTCGAGCGGCAGGCCCTGGTCGCGCAGCACGCCCGGCAGGCCCGACCATGTCAGCCCGCCGATCACGCTTTGCGCGACATAGACGCCGCCGATCGCCCCCACGACCGCCGGCGCCGAGGGGGCGCGCGTGCTCAAAACCGGTGCCTCAGACCGAGGGTCGCGGTGCGCCCCTCGTAGCGGTAGCAGGTGCCGGCGCTGCAGGTCTGGCCGTCTTCGTCGAAGACGTTCTTGATGTTGGCCTGCAGCACCATGCCCTTCACCCCGTGGCGGGCGAGATCGTAGGTGAAGGAGAGGTCGGCGAAGAGTTTCTCGGAGTTGCGGAAGGTGTTCTGGTCGTCGCCCCAGCTTGGGCCCACGTAGCGCAGCCCGCCGCCGATCCCGATGCCCTTGAGCGCGCCCGCCAGGGGTTCGTAGAAGGCCCAGAGCGAGGCGCTGGTTTCCGGGATGGCCGAGAGGTCGTTGCCGTTGGTGCCGGCGGCGCCCTTCTCGATCTCGACGTTCAGTTTGGTGAAGCTGCCGGTGACGCGGAGCGCCTCGGTCAGGTTGGCCTGGGCCTCGATCTCGAAGCCCTGCGAGTGCAGGTCGAGCTGGCGCTGCTTGTTGACGCCGGTGGAGGTGTCGAAGACCACGCCGTCTTCCTGCTGGATGTCGAAGAGCGAGGCGGTGATCAGGCTGTCGGTGCCGGGGATGACGTACTTGACGCCGATCTCGGCCTGTTCGGCGCGGGTGGGTTCGGCGGCGCGGCTGACGGGGGAGGTGACGTCGTCGAAGACGCGGCCCACGTTGGGCGAGAAGGAGGTGGAGTAGTTGGCGAAGGGGGTGAGGCCGTTCGCCAGTTCGTAGGCCACGCCGAGCCGGCCCGAGAAGGCCTCGTCGGAGGTGGCGGTGCGGGTGCCGGTGGCGTCGCGGGCGGTGGTGTCGACCCAGTCGTAGCGGCCGCTGGCGAAGACCGTCCAGGCGCCGGCGGTGATCTGGTCGTGGACGTAGACGCCCGTCTGGTCGTTCTCCTGCCCGCCGGCATAGGGCAGCGGCATCGCCGCTGTGTCGGCGGCCGAGACGTAGCCGACGGCGGAGAAGGCGTCGTAGGAGGCGCGGGTGTAGTCGATGCCGGCGACAAGCTCGTGTTCGACCGCGCCGGTCGAGAAGGCGAACTCGGCATGGGTGTCGACGGTGAATTGCTGCATGTCCTCGACGTAATGGCCCCAGTAGCGGGCGAGGCCGCCGCCGGCCGCGTAGAAGCCGCTGTATTCGAGGTCGGCGTCGACCTCGGCATAGCGCAGGTTCTGGCGCAGGGTGATCGCGTCGGTCAGCTCGTGCTCGAACTGGTAGCCGGCGCGCCACTGGGTCTGGTCGAAATCGTTGTAGGCGGGGTCGCCGTTGTAGAGGTTGGAGGCGGTGCCGTAGCTGGGGTTGTAGAAGGCCGCCGTGCCGCCGACCGTGGCCTCGGAGTATTCGCCGAGGAAGGTGATCCGGGTGCGGTCGTTGAAGTGGTAAGTCAGGCTGGGCGCGAGCAGCATCTTGTCGTCGTCGTAGCCCGGCAGCGGCGTGCCCGCGTCGCGCCAGAGGCCGGTGAGGCGGTAGAGCAGCTTGCCGTCCTCGTCCACCGGGCCGGAGAAATCGAAGGCCAGCTCGGCCCGGTCATCGGTGCCGGTGGTGATCTTCAGCTCGCGGAAGCGGTAGTCGAGCGGGCGCTTGGAGACCACGTTGGCCAGCCCGCCCGGGCCGCTGACGCCGTAGAGCGAAGAGGCCGGGCCCTTGAGGAGCGCGACGCCCTCGTAGGTGTAGGGATCGTTGCGGAACCACGCCGAGGGGCCGTTATACTGGCGCAGCCCGTCGCGGAAGAGGCCGGTGTAGAAGGCCGGGAAGCCGCGCAGGTAGAGCGCGTCGTAGCGGGTGTCGAAGCCGAAATTGTTGACCGAGGTGCCGCTGGAATAGCCGACCGTATCGAGCAGGGTGCGGGGCTGCTGATCCTCGATCTGGTCCTCGGTGACTACGCTGATGTTCTGGGGGATGCGGCGGATCTCGGTGTCCACTTTCGTGGCCTGCCGGCCGCTCTGGGCGACGTAGCCGTCCTGTTGCAGGGTGTCGTCGCTTTCGGCCTCGAGCTGGAGCGTGCCGAGGTCGTAATTCTGCGCCTGCTGGGCCGAGGCGGGAAAGCCGATCGCGGTGGCCGCAAGGATCGCGTTGAGTGAGGTGCGCACGAGGTCTTCCTTTGTCCTGTCCCGGTTTTGGCGAAGTACTGGCACAAGCAGGTGGGAATAACAAACAGAAATAGTCAGGATTCGAGGTGAGAGATTTTATTGAATCTTTGCATGATGTTATCCGGCGCTCTTATTGCAGAGATAGGCGATGGCCCGCCTGTCTCCCGGTTCGTTCCGTCCTGTGCGCGCGCCGGCTTGCCCGCCCCGGACAAAGCAGTTAACGTTCGCCCGAATCCGTTGGGGTGCCCCCGCAAGAGGGGCTGAGAGGCCAAGCGTCAACCCATCGAACCTGATCCGGGCAATGCCGGCGTAGGGAACGGAGATCGCGCGCGCAAACCGCCCGTTTTCCCCATCCCGAGCACCGGTGCCCGACACCGGAGCCGCAGATGGGACAGATCGCCAAACTACTTGTCATCGCAGGGTCGGACAGCGGCGGGGGCGCCGGTATCCAGGCCGATATCAAGACCGCCTCGGCGCTTGGCGTTTATGCCGCGTCGGCGCTGACCGCGATCACCGCGCAGAACACGCGCGGCGTGCGGGCGGTGGAGATGCTGTCGCCCGGGATCGTGGCCGCGCAGATCGGCGCGGTGTTGGAGGATATCGGGATCGGCGCCGTCAAGATCGGGATGCTGGGCGATGCCGGGATCGTGGCGGCGGTGGCCGATGCGCTGGCGGGGTTCGGCGGGCCGGTGGTGCTGGACCCGGTGATGGTGGCGAAGTCGGGCGATGCGCTGCTGGCGGATGAGGCGGTGGCGGCGGTGGCCGAGCGGCTGTTGCCGGGGGCGCGCCTGCTGACGCCCAACCTGCCGGAGGCGGCAAGGCTGCTGGGCCGGGCGGTGGCGGAGACGCCCGAGGAGGTGCGGGCGCAGGGGGCGGCGCTGCGGGCGATGGGCGCGGGCGCCGTGCTGATGAAGGGCGGCCATGCGGAGGGGCCGGTCTGTCGTGACGTGCTGGTGACGGGTGATGGCGAGACGGTGTTCGAAGCGCCGCGGCTGGAGACGCGCAACACGCATGGGACGGGGTGTTCGCTGTCCTCGGCGATTGCGGCGGAACTGGCCAAGGGGGCGACCTTGGTAGATGCGGTGGGCCGGGCGCATGGCTGGCTGCACGGGGCGATTGCCGCGGCGGACGGGCTAGGCGTGGGCCACGGACAGGGCCCGGTGCATCATTTCCACGAGGTCTGGTGATGACGGTGGATGTCAGCGTTCTGGGCGCGGGCGTGGCCGGGCTGTGCGTGGCGACGGAGCTTGTCGCGCGGGGCGCGCGTGTGCGGCTCATCGACCCCGGCGGCGGGCCGGGCCGACAGGGCTGTTCGTGGTGGGCCGGCGGGATGCTGGCGCCCGACTGCGAGGGCGAGACGGCGGAGGCCGAGGTTGTGCGCCTGGGCCAGGAGGCGGCCGGCTGGTGGCAGGCGGCGGGCGTGCCGGTAGAGCGGAAGGGGACGCTGGTGGTTGCGCTGGGGCGGGACCGGGCGGAGCTGGACCGGTTCGCGCGGCGGACGGCGGGGCATGAGGCGCTTTCGGCCGATGGGGTTGGCGCGCTGGAGCCGGAGCTGGGCGGGCGGTTTGGTCGGGGGCTGCATTTTGCGGGCGAGGCGCATCTGGATCCTCGGGCGGCGCTGGCAACGCTGTGCGAGCGGCTGGCCGAACGGGGCGTTACGGTGGAACGGGAGGCGGCGCCGGAGGGCCAGGTCGTCGATTGCCGGGGTCTGGCGGCGCGGGATGTGCTGCCGGGTCTGCGGGGTGTCAGGGGCGAGATGGTGGTGCTGCGGGCGCCCGGGGTGCGCCTTGGGCGCACCGTGCGGCTGCTGCATCCGCGCCATCCGCTTTACGTGGTGCCGCGCGGCGACGGCGTCTACATGCTGGGCGCCACCCAGATCGAGAGCGACGGGCGGGGGCCGGCCAGCCTGCGCTCGACCGTCGAGTTGCTGAACGCGGGGTATGCGCTGCATCCCGGGTTCGCCGAGGCCGAGGTGCTGGAGATCGGCGCCGATGCAAGGCCCGCCTTTGCCGACAACCTGCCGCGGCTCATGCGGCGGGGCGACCGCCTGCATGTCAACGGATTGTTCCGCCACGGATTCCTGCTGGCGCCGGCGCTGGCGCGGATGGCGGCGGATCACCTTCTGGACATGAAAACACCGGAGTTGATGGAATGAAGATCACCGTGAACGGGGCGCCGGCAGAGGTGGCCGGGGCGACGCTGGCCGAGGCGCTGGTGGAGTTGGGCTATGCGCAAGCAAGGGTGGCGACCGCCGTGAACGAGCGGTTCGTGCCGGGCGGAGCAAGGGCCGGAACCGAGCTGTCCGAGGGCGACCGGCTGGAAATCCTCGCACCACGGCAGGGAGGCTGAGATGCCGGTTTTCTATGGCACCGAGATCGCCTCGCCGCTGATGCTGGGGACGGCGCAATACCCCTCCCCCGCCGTGCTGGCCGAGGCGTTCCGGCGGTCGGGCGCGGGGGTGGCGACGGTCTCGATCCGGCGCGAGGCGGCGGGCGGCGATGGCGGCGCGTTCTGGGAGATGATCGAGGGGCTGGGCCTGCCGGTGCTGCCCAATACCGCCGGCTGCCACAGCGTGCGCGAGGCGGTGACGACGGCGCATATGGCGCGGGAGCTGTTCGGCACCGACTGGATCAAGCTGGAGGTGATCGGGCACGAGGACACGTTGCAGCCCGACCCCTTCGGTCTGGTGGAGGCGGCGCGTATCCTGAGCGACGAGGGCTTCCGGGTGTTTCCCTACACGACCGAGGACGGGGTGCTGGCGGGGCGCTTGCTGGAGGCGGGCTGCGAGGTGCTGATGCCGTGGGGGGCGCCGATCGGCACGGGGCTGGGGCTGAACAATGTCTATGGGCTCAGGACGCTGAGGGCGCAGTTTCCGGAGGTGCCGATGGTGATAGACGCGGGGCTGGGCCTGCCGAGCCACGCGGCGCAGGCGATGGAGCTGGGGTTTGATGCCGTGCTGCTTAACACCGCCGTGGCCAAGGCGGGCGACCCGGCGGCGATGGCCGAGGGGTTCGCGAAGGCGCTGGAGGCGGGGCGGCTGGCGTACGGGGCCGACCCGATGGAGGCGCGGGACATGGCGGCGCCCTCGACCCCGCTGCTGGGACTGGCGGTGCTGGAATGAGGCTGGACCGGTTCTACCCGATTTTCGACGATCCCGCGTGGTTGGAACGGGCTTTGCCGCTGGGGGTGCGGCTGGTGCAGATGCGGTTCAAGGACCTGCCCGAGGCGGAGCTTCTGGAGAAGCTGGCGCGGAGCCGGGACCTGTGCCGGGCGGCGGGCGCGGTGATGGTGGTGAACGACCACTGGCGGCAGGCGATCGAGCTGGGTTGCGACTGGGTGCACCTGGGGCAGGAGGATCTGGATACGGCGGATGTGACGGCGATCCGGCGGGCGGGGATCCGGCTGGGGCTGTCGACCCATGACGAGGCGGAGCTGGAACGGGCGCTGTGGGTCGGGCCGGATTACGTGGCGCTGGGGCCGGTGTGGCCGACGGTGCTGAAGAAGATGAAGTGGCATCGGCAGGGGTTGGAACGCGTCAGGGAATGGAAGGCGCGGATCGGGGATTTGCCGCTGGTGGCGATTGGCGGGCTGCGGCCGGAACGGGCGGCGGAGGCGTTCGGGGCGGGGGCGGATATCGTGTCGATGGTGACGGATATCACGCGGCATGACGACCCGGAGGCAAGGATTGCCGAATGGCTGGGGGTGACGCGGTGAGCCGGTATGCGCGGCAGGTGGCGGTGCCGGAATTGGGCGATGCGGGGCAGGCAAGGTTGCGGGCGGCGAGCGCGCTGGTGGTGGGCGCGGGCGGGCTGGCGGCGCCGGTTTTGCAGTACATGGCGGGGGCCGGGGTCGGGATGATCCGGCTTGTCGATGGCGACGTGGTGGCGGAGAGCAATTTGCACCGGCAGACGCTGTTCCGCATGGTCGATATCGGGCGGCCGAAGGTGGAGGCGGCGCGGGAGGCCGTGGCGGGGCTGAACCCGGAATGCCGGGTGGAGGCGGTGCGGGACGTGCTGGGGCCGGGGAATGCGGCGGTGTTGGCGGAGGGGGTCGGGCTGGTGCTCGACTGTGCCGACAGTTTCGCGGCGAGTTACGTGCTGTCGGATTTGTGCGCGGAAAAGGGCCTGCCGCTGATTTCCGCCTCGGTGATCGGGACGGAGGGCTATGCCGGCGGGTTCTGTGGCGGGGCGCCGTCATTGCGGGCGGTGTTCCCGGATTTGCCGCAGCGGCTGGGGTCCTGTGCCGAGGATGGGGTGCTGGGCCCGGTCGTGGGGGTGATCGGCGGGCTGCAGGCGCAGATGGCGCTGGCGGTGGCGGCGGGGATGGAGCCTTCGCCGCTGGGCCGGGTGGTGAGCTTCGAGGCCATGGCGCACCGGTTCGGCGGGTTCCGCTTCGACGGCGCGCCGGAACCGGACTGGCGGCCCGGCTTCATCGACCCCGCGACGATTGCCGCCGACGATTTCGTCATCGACCTGCGCGCGCCCGAGGAAGGGCCGCTGGCGCACCCGCTCGCCCGGCGCATCGCGCCCGAGGCGATGGGCGATGGCGGCCCCTGCCCCGCCCCCGGCCAGCGGGCGGTGCTGTGCTGTCGCTCGGGCCTCCGGGCGTGGACGGCCGCCGAGCGGCTGGCCGCCCGCTGGGACGGAGAGATTACCCTTGTCGCGCTTGGCGACCAAACCGGAGAGACCGCATGAAACGACTGATCCTTCCCCTTCTTCTGCTGGCGCAGCCCGCGCTGGCGCAGGACAGGCTGACCGTGGCGCTGGACTGGTTCGTGAACCCCGATCACGGGCCGATCATCATCGCGCAGGAGACCGGGATTTTCGCCGAGCACGGGCTGGAAGTGGAGATCGTGGCGCCGGCCGACCCGGCGGACCCGCCGAAGATGGCGGCCTCGGGACAGGCGGATATCGCGATATCCTACCAGCCGCAGTTGCATCTGCAGGTGGCCGAGGGGCTGCCGCTGAAGGCCATCGGGACGCTGGTGGCGACGCCGCTCAATTGCCTGCTGGTGCGGGAGGACGGGCCGGTGAAGACGCTGGCCGACCTCGAGGGCCGCAAGGTGGGGTTCTCGGTCGCGGGGGTCGAGGAGGCGCTTCTGTCGGCGATGCTGAAGCCCGCGGGGCTGGGGATGGCGGATATCGAGCTGGTCAACGTGAACTGGTCGCTGTCGCCCTCGCTGATGTCGGGGCAGGTCGATGCGGTGATCGGGGCGTTCCGGAATTTCGAGCTGAACCAGATGGAGATCGAGGGGGTGGCGGGGCGCTGTTTCTACCCCGAGGAGGAAGGCGTGCCGCCCTATGACGAGCTGGTCTACGTGGCCAATCCGGAGCATCTGGACGATGCCGCCGCCGCCCGGTTTTTGGCAGCAACGGAGGAGGCGGTGCAGTATATCGTCAACCATCCGGAGGAAAGCTGGGAGGTGTTCGCGGGCTCCTCGCGGGAGCTGGATGACGAGCTGAACGCGAAGGCGTGGGTGGATACCCTGCCCCGGTTTGCGCTGCGCCCGGCGGCGGTGGATGCGGGCCGCTATGCGCGGTTCGAGCGGTTCCTGTTCGAGGCGGGGTTGATCGGGGAGGTGAAGCCGGTCTCGGCCCTGATCCATGCGCCGGGGGCGGACGGATGAGCTATGGCACGGTCTTTCCCCTGTGGCGCGAGGCGGCGGGGGCGGAGTGGGCGCGCTATGTGCGGCATCCGTTCGTCGAAGGCTTGGGCGACGGCACCCTGCCCCGCGCGGCGTTCCTGCATTACCTCGTGCAGGATTACATCTTCCTTGTGCATTTCAGCCGCGCCTGGGCGCTTGCGGTGACGAAGGCCGGCACGATCGGGGAGATGCGGAGCTGTGCGGCGGTGACCAAGGCGCTGATCGACGAGGAGATGCAGTTGCATGTCGGCATCTGCGCCGAGGCGGGGATCGACGAGGCCACGCTCTTTGCCGCCGAGGAGCGGCAGGAGAACCTGGCCTATACGCGCTTCGTGCTGGATGCGGGGCATTCGGGCGATTTCCTCGACCTGCTGGCGGCGCTGGCGCCTTGCGTGCTGGGATATGGCGAGATCGGCGCGCGGCTGGCAAGGGAGGCGGGCGAGACGCCCTATGCCGAGTGGATCGCGACCTATGGCGGGGCGGATACCCAGACGCTTTGTGCCGAGGTGGGCGCGCTGATCGACGGGGCGGCAGCGCGGCGGCTGGGGCCCGATCCGCAGGCGAGCCCGCGCTGGCAGGGGCTGTGCCGGACCTTCGGGATGGCGACGCGGCTGGAGGCGGGGTTCTGGGACATGGGGCTTTCCCCGTGACGGGGCCGCCGGGGCTTTGCTTCTCGGGCCGGGTGCTGGCGGGCGGGGTGGAGATTGTGGCGCCGGTGACGCTGGAGGTGCCGGCGGGGCGGTGGACCTGCCTGCTGGGGGCGTCGGGGGCGGGGAAATCCACGTTGTTGCAGTGTTTTGCCGGGCTGGGGGACGGGCTGGTGCTGGACGGCGCGGCGCGGGCGAGCGATGGCGGGGCGTTGCAGGGCCGGGTGGCGATGATGGCGCAGGCGGATCTGCTGATGCCGTGGCTGAGCGTGCGGGAGAACGTGATGCTGGGGGCGCGGCTGCGCGGCCTGCGCGGGGATGTGGCCCGGGCGACGGAACTGTTGCGGCGCGTGGGGCTGGGGGCGCTGGCGGGGCGGAAGCCGCGGGCCCTGTCGGGCGGGCAGAGGCAGCGGGCGGCGCTGGCGAGGACGCTTTACGAGGATCGGCCCGTGGTGTTGCTGGACGAGCCGTTCTCGGCGCTGGACGTGGCGACGCGGGCGCGGATGCAGGAGCTGGCGGCGGAGGTGCTGCGCGGGCGGACGGTACTGCATGTGACGCATGACCCGGCGGAGGCCGCGCGGCTGGGCGAGCGGGTCTTCGTGCTGACCGGGAAAGGGCTTTCGGAGGTGGCGGTCGAGGCGCCCGAGCGGGTCCCGCGCGCGCCGGATACGGGCGAGACGCTGGCGGTGACCGGGCGGTTGACCCGGCTGCTGCTGGACGCGGCATGAGGGGGGTGTGGGCGCTGCTGCCGCTGGGGTTCGGGCTGGCGCTCTGGCAGGCGGCGGTGGTGGTGTTGCAGGTGCCGCATTTCATCCTGCCGGGGCCGGCCCGCGTGGGCATTGCGCTGTGGGAGAACCGGGTGCTGCTGGCGGAGAACGCGCTGGTCACGGTGACGGAAGTGCTGGTGGGGCTGGCGCTGGGGGCGGTGCTGGGCTGGGTGACGGCGATCGGGCTGGCGCTGTCGCCCGCGGCGCGGCGGCTGGTGCGGCCGCTGCTGGTGTTCAGCCAGGCGGTGCCGGTCTTTGCACTGGCGCCGATCTTCACGCTGTGGTTCGGCTACGGGATGGGGTCCAAGGTGGCGATGGCGCTTTTGATCATCTATTTCCCGGTGACCTCGGCCTTCTTCGACGCGCTGGTCTCGACGCCGCCCGCGTGGCTGCAACAGGCGCGGGTGATGGGCGCGGGGCCGATGCGGGTGATGTGGCATGTGCGCATCCCGGCGGCGCTGCCGGGGTTGCTGTCAGGCTTGCGGCTGGCGGCGGTCTACGCGCCGATCGGGGCGATCATCGGCGAATGGGTGGGCGCGTCGCGCGGGCTGGGCTACCTGATGCTGCTGGCGAACGGGCGGGCGAAGATCGACCTGATGTTCGCGACGGTGATCGTGGTGGCGGTGCTGACGCTGGTGCTGCACCGGGTGGTGGACGGGCTGGCGACGCGGGCCGAGGCGGCGCGGCGGGGGTGATCAGCGCGCGCGGCGGAGGCGTTTGAGCGTGCCGGGGTCGAAGGCGACGCGGAGCGTGAGGGCGAGGGCCAGGGTGCAGAGGGTGATCTTCGAGACGGTTTCCATCGTGCCGGTGATGAGGATGGCGTGGACGACGCTGCCGGTGACGATGACGAGGGCGAGTGCGGTATGGGCGATGCGCCAGGTGCGCCAGCGGAGGCGGAGGCGGCGGCGGGTGAACGCCAGGATCGCGGTGGCGAAGAGCGCCCACATGGCGATGACGCCCCACGGCGTGAAGGGCGTGGGCGAGGCGAAGAGGAGGGCATCGACCACGTCCGGCGGGCTGGTGAGCCAGAGGCCGGCGACGTGGAGGATGACGGACAGGACCAGCGCCGCGCCGGTCCAGCGGTGGATGCGGCGTTCCTGCAGCGGGTCGAGCCCCGGCAGGAGGCCCGCGATCAGGAGCGGCTGGATCAGCAGGAGGGCCATGCCGGTGACGCCCGCGAAGCCCGCGGCGATGTAGACGGGCTGGCGCCATTCCAGCAGCGGGCTGAGCGCCGCCGCGATCAGGGGCACGGCCAGCACGAGGGCGGTGGCGGCCCAGATGAGGGTGGCGCGCAGCAGGGGCATTCGGGCGGCGGTCCGGCGGGGGATCAGGCGGGTTGCAGGATGAAATGCGCCTCGAGGCTGGTGTCGCCGGCGCTCGACATGACGGGGCGGAGGAAGACGGTCTCGTACTCCTCGCTGTCATAGGCGAGGTGGCCGTGGGGCTGGCCGAAGGCCGGCACGATCTGGGGCATTTCGAGGCGGAATTCGCCGTTGGCGTCGGTCAGCGTGGCGCCGTGGCTGTGCCAGTCGCGCTCGTGCCCCTCGGTGGTGTGGGCCCAGATCTGGATGCGCTGGCCTTCCAGCGGGGCGCCGTCGCCCGCGCGGCGCACGGTACCGGACATCCAGAAGCCGCCGCCGCCGATGCGCTCGACGATGGGGGCGCCGGGGCGGTAGTTGTTGGCGCCGCCGCGCATCGAGGCGGTGGGGGCATACTCCTGCGCCATGGCGGGGGTGAGAAGGCCCGTGGCGCCGGTGGCGAGTGTCGCGCCGCCGGTGGCAAGGAGGGTCCGGCGGTTGAGGAAGGGGGATGGCATTGGGGTCTCTCCTTTCGTGCGTGGGGTTGCGCAACCAAGGTCGTGTCGTGCCCGACCATACCATTCCTATCTGGAGCGATGCCAGCGCCGTGCCAACCGAATCCGGCGCAGAGGGGCCTGAAATCCGCCCACGATTGCGTGATCGGGCGGGTCTGCGGGCGGTTGGCGGGGGCTCAGTGCCCGGTGAACTTGGGCGCGCGCTTGTCGAGGAAGGCCTGCATCCCCTCGGCCTTGTCCTCGGTGGCGAAGAGAAGCTGCACCGCCTTGCGTTCCAGCGCCAGCGCGGCGCCGAGGGGGACATCCATGCCGTGCAGGATGACCTCCTTGATCTGGGCGACGGCGATGGGGGGCATGGAGGCGATGGTGCGGGCCATGTCCATCGCCTCGGGGAGGACCTTGTCGTCGTCGACCACCTTGGAGGCGAGCCCCATGTCCCACGCCTCCTCGGCGGTGATGACCTCTCCGGTCAGGCAGAGGCGCATGGCGCGGAACTTGCCGATCTCGCGCACCAGCCGCTGGGTGCCGCCGGCGCCGGGCATGATGCCGACGCGCACCTCGGGCTGGCCCAGCTTGGTGCTACGGCCGATGATCGAGATGTCGCAGAGAAGTGCCAGCTCCAGCCCACCGCCAAGGGCATAGCCGTTGACGGCGGCGATCACCGGCACCGGGCAGTCGGCCACGGCGGCCCAGAGGCGTTCGGTGTGGCGGTGGTACATCTCGACTGCCGAGATGCGCGACATGTCGGAAATGTCGGCGCCGGCGGCGAAGCTGGTCTCGTCGCCGGTGAGGACGACGCAGCGCAGGTCGGGCTCTTCGGCGAGCGTGCGGAAGACCTCGGCCAGCCGCTTGCGGATCTCGAGGTCGAGCGCGTTCTTGACGGCGGGCCGGTTGAGGCGCACCACGGCGACCCCCGGTTCGGGATGTTCGAGAAGCACCATGTCTTCGGGCGGGCCGGATTGGTCTGTCATCGTCATTCCTGTTCTTGCGGGGGGCCTCCGGGGCGGCTCAGAGCGGGGATTCGGGGTCGAAATCGGGCTTGCGTTTCTCCTTGAGGGAGGCGAGCCCCTCCTGCACGTCGGGGCCGTTGAAGCCCATGAATTCGAGCGCCAGCGAGGTGTCGAAGGTGGGCCCGGCCATGCGCAGCCAGTTGTTGAGCGCGTACTTGGTGAAGCGCACGGCGCCGGGGGCGCCCTTGGCCAGCTTGGTGGCCACTTCGAGCGCCTTGTCGTGCAGGTCCTCGGGTTCGGTGACGAGGGAGACGAGGCCGATGCGCTCGGCCTCTTCGCCGCTGACGGGATCGCAGGTCATCAGGTAGTATTTCGACTTGGCCAGCCCGCAGAGGAGCGGCCAGACGATGGCGGCGTGGTCCCCGGCGGCGACGCCCAGCCGGGTGTGGCCGTCGATGATGCGGGCGGTGCGCGAGGCGATGGAGACGTCGGCCAGCAGCCCCGCGACAAGGCCTGCGCCCACGGCCGGGCCTTCCATGGCCGAGACGACCGGCTTGGAGCAGTTGATCACGTTGTAGACAAGGTCGCGCGCTTCCTTCCAGACACGGTTCAACGTGTTGAAATCCTGCGTCATTTCGCGGACGAGTTCGAGGTCGCCCCCGCCCGAGAAGGCATCGCCCGCGCCACGGATGATGACCGCGTTGACCCGCGAATCCGCGTCGATGTCGCGCCAGATGCGGACCAGTTCGCCATGCATCACGCTGTCGGCGGCGTTCATCCGGCCGGGGTTTTCCATGGTCACGCGCAGGACACGCTCGGCCGGCCAGTCGAATTTCAGGCGCTCGTAGCCTTCATAGGTGTCGGTCATATCTTCTTCTCCCTGCCTTTCCAGAATGGCTCTTTGAGGATGTTCTTCTGAATCTTGCCGATGGGCGTTTTCGGGAAGTCGTCGACGAATTCCACGTGGCGGGGGCGCTTGAAGCGGGCGAGCCGCTGGGCGCAATGCTCCACCAGCGTGGCCTCGTCGAGGCTCTCGCCCGCCTTCAGCATGACGAAGGCCGCCGGCACCTCGCCCCACTTGTCGTCGGGGATGCCGAAGACGGCGCATTCGGCGACCTCGTCGCGGTCATAGATGACGTCTTCGATTTCCTTCGGATAGACGTTCTCGCCGCCGGAAATGATCATGTCCTTCGAGCGGTCGATCAGGGTGATGAACCCCTCTTCGTCGATCGTGCCCACGTCGCCCGTCAGCGCCCAGCCGTTCTGCCAGAACTTCGCGGTCTGCTCGGGCTCGTTGTAATATTCGAGCATGACGTTGTGCCCGCGCGAGGCGATCTCGCCGATCTCGCCGGGGGCGACCTTGTTGCCGTTCTGGTCGATCACGCCCACGTCGACATTGTAGCATTGCCGGCCGACCGAGCCGAGTTTTTCCGGCAGGTTCCAGGCGCGGAGCGAGGTGAGCACGCCCATCTCGGACTGGCCGTAGATCTGGGTGATGGCGAGGTTGGGCAGCTTTTCCATCAGCTCGGACTGGACCCAGTCGGGCATGGGGGCGCCGGCGAAGGAGACCTTGCGCCATGTGAAATAGGCGCTGGCGTCGAAATTCGGGTCGCTGACCACCATGGAAAGCTGGGTGGGCACGGCGAAGAGCGCGGTCATGCCGGTTTCCTTGGCCATGGCGGCGAAATCCTCGACCGACCATTTGCTGAGGAAGGTGGTGGTGGCGCCGGCGAGGATCGCAGGCTGGAACATGATGTTGAGCGCCGCCACGTGGAAGAGCGGCGTGACGATGCCGACGATGTCGCGCTCGTCTATGGCTTCCTCGACCATCACCGTGTGGGCGGTGATGTTGCGGTTTCGGTGGCTGCAGAGCACGCCCTTGGGCCGGCCGGTGGTGCCGCCCGTGTAGGTCATGCAGAACGGGTCGTCCTCGTCGATGGCGACATCCGGGTAGTGCTCCCCGGCCTCGGCGATGAAGCTCTCGAACGTCTCGTCGCCGCCCTCGCCGATGCAGACCAGTTTCTTCAGCTTCGGCAGCCTGTCCTTCACCGCCTCGATCTTCTCGGCGAAGACATCTTCGTAAACGAGACATTCCACGTCGGCCTTGTCGAGCACGTAGGCGAGCTCGTCGGGCGCATAGAGCACCGAAATGTTTACCATCACGCAACCCGACCGCGCGATGCCGAAGAAGGCAACACCGTACTCGGTGCGGTTGCGGGAGATCATGCCGACCTTGGTGCCCTTGGCAAGCCCCTCGTCAAGCAGGCGGTTGGCCAGTCTGTTGGCCGATTTGTCCAGTTCCGCATAGCTCGTCGACTGCCCCTGCCAGAGGATGGCGGGCTTGTTCGGAAACCGCTCGGCGGAGCGGCGGAGCATATCGCCTGTCAGCATTTTTTCCTCCCTTTCACCGGCTTGTGCCGATGGTCTCGACATGTCCCGAAGGAGGCGGTAAACGCAATGGGAAATTGCAGAAATCTATTCCGCACAGCGGAATACAACGGCGGGAGGTTTTCGGCATGGCACAGGGCGACCGGCAGTTCGTGGATGCACTGGCGCGGGGGCTGGCGATCCTGGAATGTTTGTCCCGGTCGCACCAGCCGATCGGCAATCGCGCCATATCCGATGCCGTGGGGCTGGCGCCCTCGACGGTGAGCCGGCTGACCCATACGCTGTGCGCTTTGGGCTATATCCGGCCCACGGGTACGGGCCGCGCCTACGAGCTGACGCCCAAGAGCCTGACGCTGGGCTATCCGGTGCTGGCGGGGCTGAGCCTGCGCGACAGGGCAAGGCCGCATCTGGAGGCGCTGAGCCGGAAGACAGGGGAGACGGCGGCGCTGGCCATTCGCGACGGGCTGTACTGTACCTTCGTTGCCGTGGTGCCGGGGACGAACATGGTGTCGGTGCGGCTGGCGACCGGCGGGCGGTTGAGGATGCAGGTGTCGGCGGCGGGGATCGCCTTGGTGGCCGCCCTGCCCCTGCAGGAGCGCCGGGCGCTGGCCGGGCGGCTGCGGGCCGACATGACGCGGCGGGGCGAGTCGACGGAAGGCTTCGACCGGGCGCTCGAGGCGTGCCTGGCCGACGGGTTCGCGACGGTGCGCAATTCGTGGAAGGTGGGGATCGGCGGGGTCGGCGTGCCGATCAGCTTCCAGGGCGAGACCGCCGCGCTGACCGTGCCGGTGGCCACGGGCAGCGTCAGCGAGGAACAGATGCGCGGCGAGATCGCGCAGGCGATGCTGCAGGAGGCCAACGCCTTCTGAGTGTGGGCCGGGCCGCGCTTCGGGGGTCACAGCAGGGGCCGGGCCAGCCCGCCATCCACGGTCAGGTTCTGGCCGGTGATGTAGCCCGCGTGGACCGAGCAGAGGAAGGCGCAGGCCGGGCCGAAATCGGCCCCCTGCCCCAGCCGCCGCATCGGCACGCTTTCGGCCATGGCGCCCTTGGCCTCTTCGGGGGTGATGCCTTTGGCCTTGGATTGCGCGTTGTAGACCCGTTCCAGCGCGCCGGTGTCCATCAGCCCGGGCAGCAGGTTGTTGACGGTGATGCCGTCGGGCGCGATCTCGTGCGAGAGGCTGCGCATGGCGCCGGTGAGGCCCGCGCGCACGCCGGTGGCGACGCCCATGTTGGGGTACGGGTCGCGCACGGTGAAGGAGGTGACGTTGACGATGCGGCCGTAATTTTCGGCCCGCATGTCGGGCAGGCATTGGCGGGCGAAGTCGATGGCGGGGAGCATGTTGGTTTTCAGCGCGTTGAGCCAGATGTCTTCGGCATGGCTTTCCACCGGGCCGGGGGGCGGGCCGCCGGCATTGGTGACAAGGAGGGTGATGGGGCCGAGCGCGGCGCGGGCTTTCTCGACGATGGCCGTCCGGTTCGCGGGGTCGGCGATGTCGCCGGGCACGGCGATGGCGCCGCCGCCGATCTCCTGCGCCGCCGCTTCGGCCTTGGCCGCGTCACGGCCGTTGATGGCGACGCGCACGCCGGCCTCGGCCAGGGCTTTCGCGCAGGACAGGCCCAACCCTTGCGAGCCGCCGAGAACGAGGGCCGCGCGGCCCGAAATACCAAGGTCCATTGTCACCTCCGGAAGTGTGGGGCCGTCAGAGGAGCGACGGCAGGAACAGGATGATCTCCGGCACCAGCGCGAGGATGGCGATGACGGCGATGAAGATCGCGATGAAGGGCAGCACCGAGCGGTAGACGGCCTGGATCGGGATGCCGTCGGAGGCGCCCTGCAGCGAGAAGAGCGTGTAGCCGAAGGGCGGGGTGATGCCCCCGATCGACATGTTGATCAGAAAGATGGTCCAGAACCAGATCGGATCGAAGCCCAGAGCGCCGATGATCGGCTGGTAGATCGGCACCAGCATGATCATCAGCGCGATCTGGTCGATGAACATGCACAGCACGAAGGGCAGCAGTTGCAGCATGATGAACATCAGCACCAGCGGCAGGGTCAGGGCCGAGACGAGCTTGACCAGCTCGAACGTGGCGCCGGTGAAGTTGAGGAGCTGGCTGAACGAGACCGAGCAGACCATGATGATCATGATCATCGCGGTGATCATGGCGGTCGAGCGCAGCGCCTCGATGAGGGAGGACAGGCGCAGGTTGCCGAAGATGGTGCAGATGATGGCGGCGGCGACGCAGCCGCTGGCGGCGGCCTCGGTGGGCGTGGCGATGCCGCCGAGGATGAGGCCGAGGATGGTGACGATGATCAGCAGGAACGGCGCGGCGCGCAGCGCGGTGCGGCCGCGGTCGGACCACGGTCGCGCGGCGCTTTCCGAAAGCGGCGCGACGTCGGGGTTCAGAAAGCCGCGGACCATGGTGTAGAGCAGGAAGGCCACGGCCAGTAGGATGCCGGGCAGGATGCCCGCGACCAGCAGGGCCGAGATCGAGACCTTCGACAGGATGCCGAGGACCACCGCCATCACCGAGGGCGGGATGATCGGCGCGAGGCTGGCCCCGGCGAGGATGGTGCCCATGGAGAGGCTGCGGTCATACTCGCGCTTCTGCATTTCGGGCAGGAGCGAGGAGCCCATCATCGCCGCCACCGCCATGGCCGAGCCGGAGAGTGCCCCGAAGACGGTGGAGAGCACGATGCTGACGGCATAGAGCCGGGCGCGGAAATTGCCGACCAGCGCGTCGACCGCGTCGAAGATGATCTTGACCGAGCCGGATCGGAACAGAAGTTCGCCCAGCAGCACGAAGAGCGGGATGGCGGCCAGCGATATGCTGGTCGAGGTGCTGAACATCGAGTTCACCACCAGGAGCACGCCCTTGATGTCGCCCGTCAGGATGTAGAGCCCGCCCACGTTGATGAGCAGGAAGGACAGGAAGATCGGCAGCCCCATGAGGAAGAGCGCCAGCAGCAGGAAGAACACGCTGCCAAGGATTACGTACCACTCCACGAAGGCGCTCCCTTGTCTGTGTCGGGCGCCTGCCCGAACGTCGCCACGAAATGGCGGATGAAATAGAGGGCCGAATTGGCCAGCCCGTAGACCAGCGGCACGAAGACGACCCACTTGGGGATGGGCGTGACCGAGACGATCATCACGCCCGAGGTGATCTGTCGCGCCGTCTCGACCCCGCCCACCCAGGCGCAGAGCGCGCAGACGGCGAAGCCGATGACGTAGTTGATCCGCATCATGCCGACCGACACGCGCCGGGGCACGGCGTTGACGATGAAATCCATCGACGCGTGGCCGGATTTCCACGTCAGGTACGGCACCGCGAGGAAGGTGATCAGGCCGAAGGCCACCGCCGCCGTGTCGGGCGACCAGTCGGAGGGGGAGGCCATGACGTAACGGCCGAAGACTTCTCCGGCCGTTACGAGGGTGAGGTAGAGAACCCCGAAGGACGCCGCCCAGAACGTGGCGCTGGTGATCGCGTCATGCACGCGGCAGAGGCGTTTCATCCGGTCATGTTCCTTCCTGGGTCGGGCCGGTTCACTCGGCGGTCAGGCCCTTTTCGACGGCCAGGTCGTGGAACGCCGCGCCGTCCTCGCCCGCCTTCTCCTCGACCTGTTTCCAGATGCCGGCGGCGAAGATGGCGTTCACGTTCTCGGCGGTCTCGTCCCCGAACTGGGTGATTTCGAGCCCGGCCTCCTGCATCGCCTTGTCTTCCTTCTCCCACAGGTCCTCGAAGTGCATCCGGCCTTCGACTTCCAGCGTCTTGGCGGTGTCGACCACCATCTGCTGCTGATCTTCGCTCAGCCCGTTCCATGTGTCGAGGTTCATGAACAGCGACAGGTTGGTGACGCCGAAGGTGGGGCGGGTCATGTAGTCGGCGACCTCGTACCACTTGTAGTCCATGGCGCCGAAGACCGGCCAGGCCGCGCCGTCGACCACGCCGCGTTCGAGGGCGGAGTAGATTTCCGAGGCCGGAAGGGTCACGACGGAGCCGCCAAGCTCGGTGACGAGGTCATGGTAGGTGCCGGAGGCGCGGATCTTGCGGCCTTCGAGCGCGCCGTCCTCGCCGATCGGATCGCGCAGCATGATGTGATAGCCCGAGGCGGCCGAGAAGACGCCGATGAGCTTGAGGTTGCGCTTGTTGTAGTGGCTGTCGATCACGTCGTAGATGCCGCTTTCGCGGCGCGCCTCGGGGTCGTCGGTGACCGCGTCCATGCCGAAGGCCATGGCGGTCTCGCCGAGGTGGTAGGCGCCGTGGGTGAAGAGCATGTCGAAGAGGCCCGCCGAGACCGGCTGAAGCTGCTCGAAGGGCGAGACGGTTTCGGGGCCGCGCAGCTCGACCGTGAGGTCGCCGCCGGAATTCTCGGCCAGCTTCTCGGCAAAGCCTTGGGCGAAGACGGGGACGGCGTTGTAGCTTTCGTCCCAGCTCGACAGCATGGTCAGGGTTTCGGCGCGGGCCGGGATGGCCCCCGCGGCCAGGATGGCGGCGGCGCAGAAAGTCTGTTTGAAATAGGTCATTTGCAGGTTCCTCCCATGGTTCGGCGGCGGCGGGGCCGAGGGGCTTTTGCCGCGGTGCCGGATCGGCCTCAAAACAAGCCGCGAATGGGGGGACTGTAAAGCGAAATACCGGAAGGTCTGTTCCGCAGTGCGGAATTCTTTTCTGAACTGCGGTAGATACATGGCATGCGGAAGTGGGGCGACGGCGGTTCGCGCATAGGGGTTTCCCAACGTCGGTATAACGTCGGTATTTTGTCGGTATCGCGTCGGTGCGGGATCGGTGCGGGGTCGGTGCGGCCCCCCTGCCCCGCCGACCTAGTAATGCACCGTCACGACCACGGAATCGCTGTAGACGCCGATCGCCGTCTGTTGCCCGGCATGGATGCGCCCGTAGACCATGTAGCACTGGCCATAGCCGCTGCCCGCCCCCTGGGCGCGCTGCGACGGGGCCTCGCCCCAGGCCATGCTGCGGCCCGGGTCGCGGTAGAGGCCGTAGACCAGCGAGTGAGTCAGGCTGCGCATCCGGCGGGCCGTGGGGTCGGTCACGCCGGGGGTTTCGCCCATGCCGAGCGAGACCGTGTAGCTGGTGCCGGCGGTGCAGCGGATGTCGATCGCCGCCTCGGCATCGGCGGGACGCGAGGCCAGCCCGCTGACCTGGCCGAAACTCATCGAGCCCACGTCGAGTTCGCAACTGGCGACGGTTTCGGCGGAGACGCGGAAATCGGGCACGCTCTGGCTGGTGCCGAAGAGGTCGCAGCTCAGCAGGCCGTAGCTCATCTCGATATGGGCGGCGCCGGAGAAGACGGACTGGTAGTGGCCGGTGTCGAACTCGGTGCCGGCGCTGAGGATCTCGGCATAGACCGGGAGTGTGACGCGGCCGCGGCCCAGCACGATGGGCACCTCGACGAAGACCTCGTTCAGCGTGCCGTAAAGCGCGCCGTAGCCGCCCGCGGACAGGTTGTAGGCCAGCGCGTCGCCGCCGCCGTTGCGCAGGTAGCGGGGCGCGTTGCCCGGCCCCGCCCCGGCCGAGCCCGGGCCGAAGCGGATGCAGACCCCCACGACCGAAACCAGCGCGTTGGAGCAGTCGATGGTCAGCGAGCCGGAGGTGCGGTTGACCGCGCCCGCCCGCAGGCTGACCGAGCCGAAGGCGATGTCGCTCATCTGCGCCTCGCAGGTGGCGGCCCGGGCGCGGTCGGCGGGCAGGGCCAGCGCGAAAAGCGCGGCGAGGAGAAGGAGCAGCGCGCGCATCACCGGCAGGCCACCGGGCCGATCATGTCCTGCACGGCGTCGCTGGGCTGGTAGCCGAAGCGCGCGGTGCAGCTGCGGCCTGCAAGCTGGACCTCGAGCGTGTTGGCGGGTTTGGCGTTCTCGATCCATGTCTCGCCGTCATAGCCCACGTAGAATTCCTCGCGCCCGCCATTGGCGTGCACGACCGAGCCGGGCGGCAGCGGCCGGCCTTGCGCATCCTGCAGCAGGACCAGCACGCCGCCGGTGTCGGCGCCGCCTAAATCGACATGCTGGCCGGCGCCGCGCGAGGGGACGAGCTCCACCGCCGTAACGCCGAGCGTCGCGTCGTCTGGCAGGTCGTTCACGTCGACCGACACCCGGTTGCGGCGGTATGAGTTGAGCCCGTTGACCAGCACCCGGCCCTTGCCATTGGTCTTCGCCACGGGCCGGTTGTCGAGGTAGACCGGCACGTTGCCGACCCCGAGATCGACCACGGCAAAGCTGTCGCGGACCTGGTTGCCGAAGGCGAACTTGCCGCCGGTGAAGGCCGCCGCGCCGTCGATCTGGGCGCGGAGGTAGGTGGCGTCGGCATCCTGCTGCACCTCGCCCGAGAGCACGCCGTAGCGGCTGCGCAGGTCGCCCTTGAGGCGGACCGGCGTGCTGTCGTCGCGCTGCGCCATCTGGACGCGGTAGCCGTAATCGCCGATCTCCTCGCCCATCGAGCGGGTGTAGGAGATGTCGGCCGTGTTCTCGCCGCGCATGTCGGTGTAGTAGGACGAGCGCGCATGGGTCCGCTTGCCGAGCTTGATCGACAGGCCGAAGGAAATGCGCGTGTCGCCGGTTTCAAAATTGTAGGCGCCGTTGACGCTGATCGCGCTGCGGCGCTTGCCGATGGTGGTGCCGTAGGAGACCGAGGCGAGGCTGTCGCGCGAGGTGGGGCGTTCGGCGCGGACATAAGCGAGGCCGAGGCGGCGGTTGTCGCGGCCCATGGGCACCGACAGGCTGACCACGTCCTGCGCCAGCGGCACCTCGAGCAGCGAACCGTTGGCGTTGCCGAGGTAGTTCACCCCCGAGACATCGGCGAGATCGGCGAAGCTTTTGGTGGTGCGGGTGCTGGTGGCGTTGACCTCGACCCCGGCGAGCTCGGTGCTGGCACCGAGCTCGGCGAAGTAGCCGAGGCTGTCCTGGTACTGGCTGGCCGCGACCGAGGCGTGGACCTCGCCCAGTGCGAAGGGCACGGCGGAAAAGCCCACGCCCGCGACATGCAGGTCGGGCATGGTGGCGTACTGGGCGTTCACGGTCAGCTTCTCGGTGACGCCGTAGCGCAGGCTGGCGGTGACGATTTCCTCCTTGCCGTAATCGCTGCTTTCGATGCCGAACCCCTCGCGGGCGAAGCCGATGCCGATGCTGTAATCGGCCATGCCCTTCTTGAGCAGGCGGGCCGAGCTGAAGAAGCTGACGGTGCGGCGGGTGAGCTGGCCGTCGGTGCCGTTGACCACGATCTCGGCATCGCCGCCGCCCTGCACGGGCACGTCTTCCAGCCGGAAGGGGCCGCTGTCGACCTGGGTCGAGAAGACGCGGTTGTTCTCGATGAACACGTCGACCGAGGAGGGCACCGCCGCCGCGCCCTGGTAGGAGAAGCGCTGATCGGTGATCAGGTCGGAGCGGAGGTTGAAATTGCGGCGCAGTTCCACCCCGCCCATGCGGATCGGGCGCATCCAGCTGGGGCCGGAGGTGGCGAAATCGCCTATTGTCAGGGTCAGCGCCTTGTCGGGGTAATCCTTGATGAAGGCGGTGTCGAGGCGGAGCGCCTTCATCGGGCCGCCGGTGGTGAGCGGGCCGTTGATCAGCCCGGTCGAGCCGAACCGGCCCATGGGCGCGAAGGCCCAGCCGTTGAGGCTGGCCGAGAAGGCGCCGATGCCGTCGGAAAACCCGCCGGTGAAGCTTTGCTCGGCCACCAGCGAGTAGTTGAGCGCGGCGCCGTAGGCGTTGTCGGCGGGCTCGAAGGCGGCGGCATAGCCGGCCGAGATCACCTCGGGCAGCAGGGCCGCGTGCGGGGCCTCGATCAGCAGCGCCTGTTCGGCGATGTCGTAGCGGTAGGAAAGCCCGTCGATATCGTCGAGCGCGACGGTCCTGGAGATGCCGGCGGGGGGCTTGATGCCGATCTCGCCCAGCTCCTTGCGCGTGGCGGTCATGTTGTTGCCGTCCATGTCGGCGGAGAATTCGGCGATCAGGCCGGTATCCTCGCCGTTGATGCTGACGGCGAGGAACAGCGGCACGGCGTCGTCGAGCCCGCCCACCTCGGCGGTGGCGGTCAGCTCGGCGGTCGACATGGACTCGGACCTTGCCGGAGCGGCGGGTTCAACCGCCACCAGCAACGCAACCCAGGCCAGCCCTGCCCATCTGGTGCGAGAATGCGACATCGAGGACCGGCAGGCGGGGTCGGCCCCCGCCCGCCGTTTCCGTCATGAGTTGAAGCACAGCGGCACGGAGTGCCGGACCTGCAGCTTGACCGCCTGCCCGGCCTGTTCGCGGCCCGGCAGCCGGTCGACCAGCACGCGGTAGCATTCCTGCCCGCGCACGGCGCGTTTCTTGGTGCGCACGACCCGCACGGTCAGTTCCTGGCGCGGACGCAGCTTGGCGACCGGCGGGCTGACCACCACGTCGCGGGTGGCCCTGACCTGGCGCGGGTCCTGCCCCGGGGTCCAGGCGACCACGCGAAGCTGCACGACCGAGGCCTCGCGGCCGCCGGCCTTGACCGTCAGCGAGGTCTGGTTGGCCTTGGTCGGCACGGTGATGCGGGTGGGCGAGACGGCGACGCTGTCGGCGGTGGTGATGGTGGGAAGAAGGGCGACGGCGGCGGCAAGGCCCAGGGCGCGGGCGCCCCTGCTAAGGGTATGGAGTTTCATGGAATCTGCCTTTTTTGTTATTTGCTGCTCGAAAGGGGTCAGTAGCTCAGCGTCACGAGGAGCGTGTCGGAATAGGTGCCTGCGTTGTAGCTGCCCGCGGGGATCTGGCCGTAGACCGGGATCGGCTTGGGCACCGCGGCGGAGACCGGGCCGGTATAGACCGCGCCGTTGACGGCGACGGATTCCGAATGGCCGGAATCCTTGAAGACGCTGTAGGGCAGGAAATCGCCGCCCGAGGAGGTCATCCGGCGCACGCCGCTGTCGGCGTTGCCGCCGCCATCGAGGGTGACGGTGATGGCCCCGCGCGAAGCGGTGCAGGTCACGGTCACGAGGCCGGGCGTCACCTGGCCCGAGGCTTCCTGGGTGTTGATGGTGGCGAATCCCAGGGGCGTGGCCGCCGCGAGGATGCAGGTGTCGGCCACGATGGCGCTGACGCCGAGGTTGGCCGTGGCTTCGTCGGCGGCCAGCGCCGGGGTGGTGAAGGCGGCTGCGCAGATCGCGCCGGCCACCAGCGTTGCGGTCTTGTTGAACATCACTTGTCTCCGTATGCACTCGTACAAAACCGCCGAGCGTGGCGAAGGGCTAAGCCGGCGGTATGGTTACGTTTTTCCCGAGCATTCCGGCCAATTTGTGACGATTTAAGGAAAATTTCCGACATGCGGAAATCGCGCGACCACCCCGACGGGCGGGGCGCGGGGCATGGCAGAAGTTCAGCGATTGCAGTGGCTTGTGGTGCCCCCAGAGAGACTCGAACTCCCGACCTACTGATTACAAATCATGTGTGGATGCTCCCGGTTTAGCAAGGCAATCTTCGGACGGTTCTGGTTGCGTGATCGGTACCGGTCGTGTGTCAGGCCTGTGCATGTGGCTTAGGTCTGCCACGGGCCGTTATGGTGTTCGTGAGCTTGGGGTCCAAAT
>NZ_JAVKFX010000043.1:0-41427 GCF_040223625.1 Roseovarius sp.
GGGGTTGGGGGGGGGGGGGGGGCCCAACCCCATTGGGGGGGTTGGGGGCCCTGGGGGGGGGGGGGGGGCCTTGGCCCGGTATGGGTTCGGGGGCGGGCCGGGAGGTGCGGCGGATTGCGGTCCGGGGCGGGGAGAGAGAGACGACAGATGGGGTTTGGGTCGAGGAGAGAGGCCCCGGATCGGGGTTTGGGGCGGGCCGGGAGAGGCTGCGGATCGCGGTCCGGGGCGGGGAGAGAGGCCCGGATCGGGGTCCGGGGCGGGCCGAGAGAGACGACAGATGGGGTTTGGGTCGAGGGGAGAGGCCCCGGATCGGGGTCCGGGGCGGGGATGAGTGGGGGCGGGATCAGCGATCGGTGGCGGAGAGCTCGGCGGTGATCCATTTGCGGAAGTCGCGGCATTTGCGGGAGGCCGCGGCCTCGGGCGTGGTGAGCAGCGTGTAGGTCAGGCCGGGCAGGCGGATCTCGGGCCGGTAGGGCGCCAGCAGGCCCTGTTCCACGAGGTCCGACACCAGCAGCGTGCTGGCGAGGATCAGGCCCTGACCGGCGATGCCGCATTGCACCATGTGGTGCTCCTGCTCGAAGCTGCGGATCCGGGCGGTGGTCGCGTGGTCCGAAGCGCCCGCGGCCTCGAACCAGGCGGACCAGCCGATGTGCTGAAGGCCGGTTTGCCGCCATCCGGTTTCGATGAAGTCCAAATCCTCGAGGCCGCGGCCCGTGTCGGGATACCCCGGCGCGGCGAAGGCGCCGAAGGTTTCCCGGGCGAGCGGGGTGGCGGCGAGGCCCGCCGCCGGTGCCGCGCCGTAGCGGATCGCGATGTCGACCCGGCGGTCGCGCGCAAGGTCGGCCGGGGCGGTGTCGGTTTCCAGTTGAACGCGGTAGCGGGGGAAGCGGCCCTGGAACTGCCGAAGGCGGGGCACGAGCCAGAGCGCGCCGAAGGCCGGCGTGGTGGAGACGGTCAAGATTTTCTCATCTTCCAGCTGATCATCCACGGCAGCGGCAATCGTCGAGAGGCCACGATTCACCGCCTCGGCAAGCTGTGATCCGGCCGTCGTCGCCGTCACCCTGCGGGTGCCGCGCACGAAAAGGGCGACCCCCAGGTTTGTCTCGAGCGACTTGACGTGATGCGAAATGGCCGTCGGCGAGACCGACAGTTCGGCGGCCGCGTCCTTGAAGCTGCCAAGGCGAACCGCGGCTTCCAGGGCTCGCAGCGCGGCCAGGGAGGGAAGGGTCTGGAACATGCCCCCTGATAGATGAAGAGAACTTCATTGTCGTCAGGAATTTTGCATTTGTGCGACGGCGGCCGAACCCGCATCTGGGAGGGGTATGGAACACGGCCCCGGAGGGCTTCGCGCGAGAAACGTCGCCGACGCACGGGCTACAGAGGAAGGAAACAGAGGCATGACCAATATCCTTTACGTCACGGCCAGCGCCCGGAAGGCCGGCTCGTTGTCGCGCATGCTTGGCGACAGGTTCGTGACCGGGTGGAGGACCCGGGACGGGCAAGGCGATGTCACGCATCGCGACGTGGGTACCACCCCGCCGCCGATCATCTCGGAGGCGTGGGTTGCCGCGGCCTTCACGCCCCGGCCCGATCGGACCGCCGCCCAGCGGGAGATGCTCGCGCTGTCCGACGAGTTGATCGAGGAAATCCGGCAGGCGGAGATGATCGTCATCGCCACGCCGATGTACAATTACGGCATGCCGGCGGCGCTGAAAGCCTGGGTCGACCAGGTGGTGCGCATCGGCGAGACCTTCAGTTTCGATCTGTCGCGCGGCGATTTCCCGCTGGAGCCGATCCTGTCGGGCAAGACGCTGGTGCTGCTGACCAGTTCGGGCGAGTTCGACTTTGCCCCGGGCGGCATGCGCGAGGGCATGGGCCACCTCGTTCCGCATCTGAAAACGGTTTCGAAATACCTTGGCGCGGCGCGGATCCACGAGGTTGCGATCGAGTACCAGGAGTTCAAGGACGCGCGGCATGACCGGTCCATCGCCGCGGCGCAGGCGCAGGTCGACGCGCTTCTGGCGGAGCTGGCGGAGGGCCGGGCCACGGCGCTGGCGTGAGGGGCGGCCGGTCAGGCGGGGCCGGGGCCTTTCGGGGGCACCGCCTACACGTGCTGGCCGCCGTTGATCTCGATCTCGGTGCCGGAAATGTAGGCGCTGCCATCGGTGCACAGGAAGTAGATGGTATCGGCGACCTCGCCGGCCTGTCCGAGACGGCGGAGCGGGATGTCTTCGACCATCTTTTCCGTGCCCGCGCTGAGGATCTCGGTTTCGATCTCGCCGGGGGCGATCGCGTTCACGCGCACGCCGAGCGGACCGAAATCATGCGCCGTCTCGCGGGTGAGCGCCTTGAGGGCGGCCTTGGAGGTGGCATAGGCGGCGCCGGCGAAGGGGTGCACGCGGCTGCCGGCGATCGAGGTGACGTTCACCACGGCCCCGCCGGCTTCGGCCAGCTCCTGTTTCAGGCCGCGGGCCAGGACGACGGAGGCGAAGAAGTTCACGTGAAAGACGTGGCCCCATGTCCGCAGGTCGGTGTCGATGGTGTCGAGCCGCGCGCCGTCCGGGCCCTTCGGTGAGACGCCGGCATTGTTGACCAGCGCATCGAGCCGCCCGCCCAGCTTTCGGCGGATCACCTCGACCTTGGCGATGGTGTCGTTGGGGTCTGCGAGGTCGATCTGGACGTGGTTCTCCTCGCCTCCGCCCCAGGGGCATTCCTTGGGGAAGGGGTGGCGGGAGCAGGTGATCACGCGCCAGCCTTCGGCGCTGAACTTGCGCACCGTGGCATGGCCGATCCCCCGGCTTGCGCCTGTCAGCAGGATGGTTCTTGTGTCCGACATGGTCCGTATCTCCGGTGGCAGCAGGGCCGGGGTGCAGGCCGGTCCGTTCCGCGGTGGATCCTCGTGCAAATGCCTATCGCAGTGCCGTGACCCGGGTCGAGATGAAAATGGGGTTGGGCAGGGACATGATGCGATTGGCGGGCCTGTCCAGTGGCGCCGATTTCGGGCGGCGGTGGCCGGGGGTCGGAAAAGGGCTGCTTGTTTAACTGTCTGATTTTCCGCGCAAAAATTTTATTGCAAAAAAACGTGTTCTGCTGAACGATAGTTTCAGGCTCAAATGCGAGTCTGAAAAATCATGAGCAAATAGGCTCTCCGATCGTGGCGTCGAACGTCGCGGAGGAGGGCCTTTTTTTATGCCGATTCAACGGCTGCTCGCAACCAACGGAGGAGATAACCTGATGAAACGTCGTGACTTTCTTGGAGCGGTCGGTGCCGCCGGTGCCCTGTCGGCCCCCGCGCTGCTGACCACGGCCGGACGGGCCATGGCGCAGGGGGGCGATATTCCCGTCGGGCTGCTGTTTTCCCTGACCGGCGCCGTGGCGGTGGTGGAGAGCACCCTGCACGACGCCGCGCTGATGGCGATCGAGGAGATCAATGCCGAGGGGGGCGTGCATGGCCGGCAGCTCCGGCCGATCATCGAGGACCCGGCGTCGGACCCGGCGACCTATGCGGACCGGGCGCGGCGGCTGATGATCCGGGACAAATGCGTGAGCGTCTTCGGCTCCTACACCTCGGCCAGCCGGCAGGCGGTGCTGCCGGTGACCGAGCAGCGCAAGAACCTCTACTGGTATCCGACGCTCTACGAGGGCCGGGAGTGTTCGCGCAACGTGATGTATGGCGGGGCCGTGCCGAACCAGCAGCAGGATGACCTGATCCCCTGGGCGATCGAGAATTTCGGGCCGCGCTTCTTCATGATCGGCAACAATTACGTCTATCCGAAGGAAGAGAACAATTACTGCAAGACGCTGCTGGCCAAGCATGGCGGCGAGGTGGTGAACGAGGAATACGTGCCGCTGGGGCATTCGGATTTCAGCTCGGTGATCAACCGGATCCGGGCGGAGGAGCCGGACGTGATCTTCGCCACCGTTGTGGGCGACTCGGACGTGGCCTTCGCGCGGCAGTACCACGCGGCCGAGCTTGACCCGGAGAAGATGCCGGTGATCAGCCTGACGCGGTCGGAGGTCGAGGTGAAGGCGATCGGCGGCGAGGCGGCGGCGGGGCATTTCTCTTCCGCGCCGTATTTCATGGGGCATGACACGCCGGAGAACGAGGCGTTCGTGGAGGCCTATAAGTCGCGCTATGGCGCCGATACGGTGACGCATTTCGTCAGCGAAGCGGCCTATTTCCAGGTTTACCAGTTCAAGGCGGCGCTGGAGAAGCTGGACCCTGCGAACATCACGCCCGAGGCCATCCGCGATGCGGCGGTGGGACTGACGCTGAATGCGCCGCAGGGCGAGGTTCTGATCGACGAGAACCTGCACACCCACCTGTGGCCGAAGATCGGCCAGTGGCAGGCGAACGGGCAGGCCGAGGTGCTGGTGGAATCCAGCGAGCGGATCGCGCCGCTGCCCTACGCGGCCTACGAGGGCCAGTCCTGTACCGGCGAGGGCCTGGTCAAGGCCTGACCGTTTCCAAGCGCAACCAGACCGAAAACAGCGTCCGGCTCTGAAACAGGGGCCGGACCCATGGGAGGGGTGTATTCATGGACGTGATAGCGAACCAACTTTTCGCCGGGCTGAGCATGGCGTCGATCCTGCTGATGATCGCGCTTGGCCTGGCGATCATCTACGGCGCGATGGGGGTCATCAACCTGGCGCATGGCGAGTTCGTCATGCTGGGTGCCTATGCGACCTGGGCGCTGCAGAGTTTCGGGGGGATCGGCATTCTTCCGGCGCTGCCGCTGGTCTTCGTGGCGGTGGCCGCGGTGGGCTGGATCATCGAGAAGGTGGTGGTGCAGAACCTGTATCACCGGCCGCTGGACACGATCCTGGCGACCTGGGGCATCGGCATCATCCTGCAGCAGGCCGTGCGGCTGGGTGTGGGGGCGGAATCGCGGTTCGTGCGGGGGCCCGACCTTCTGTCGGGCAATACCCAGATCGGGCCGCTGATCATGTCGAATTACCGGCTGTTCGTGATCGCCTTCTCGGTGGCGGTGCTTTACGGCACGTGGCTTCTGATGACGCGGACCGAGTTCGGCATGAAGCTGCGGGCAGTCATCCAGAACCGCCGGATTTCCGAGTGCTACGGGATCGAGGCCAAGCGCATCTATTCCTTCACCTTCGCCTACGGGGCCGGGCTGGCCGGGGTGGCGGGGGCGCTGATCACGCCGCTGTTCAGCACGATCCCGACCATGGGCACGGGGCTGGTGGTCGACGCGTTCCTGGTGGTGATCGTCGGCGGGCTGGGCAGCCTGATCGGCGCGGCCTCGGCCTCGGTGCTGATCGGGGAGGCGACGGCGCTGTTCTCGATCGTGATCAACGACACGCTGGGCCGGATTGCCGTGCTGGCGGGGATCATCGTGCTGATCCGGTTCCGCCCGCGGGGCCTGTTCCCAACCGAAACACGTCGCTGAGGAGACCGGCATGACATCCAGATTTCACTACGATCTCGTCGCGCTCGTGATCTTTGCCGTGGTGATCGCCTTCGGGGTGCCCGCCCTGATGAATTACGACGGCTTCGAGCTCAACACCTTCGCGCGTTACCTGGCCCTTGCCATCGTCTCGGCGGCGCTGGCGCTGTCGTGGGGGACGGCCGGGCTGCTGAACCTCGGGCAGGCGGCGACCTTCGGCATGGGATCTTACGCGATGGCCATGCATCTCAAGCTGCGGGCCAGCGACGGGCTGCCGGATTTCATGGGCTGGAACAACGTGCCCGAACTGCCCCTGCTCTGGGTGCCGTTCGAGTCGCTGGCCTTCACCCTGCTGGCGGGGCTGCTGGCGCCGGCCTTCATCGGCGGGCTGATCGCCATCTTCATGTTCCGGGCGCGGATCGCGGGCGTGTTCGTGGCGATCATCACGCTGGCCTTCCTGGTGGCGTTCCAGCTTCTGGTGATCAACCAGCAGGGCCAGACGGGCGGGCAGAACGGGCTGACGGGGCTGGCGCAACTGGCGCTGCCGGGCTGGACGGTCGACCCCTACAGCATGGGGTTCTACTATCTCGTGGCCGGGTGCCTGACGGTGGCGCTGGCGATCGGGGTCTACCTGACCCACAGCAAGTTCGGCCTGATCCTGCGCGCGATCCGCGAGGATGCCGACCGGACGCGGTTCTTCGGCTACAACGTGGCGACCTACCAGACCGCGGTCTTCTGCATATCCGCCGCGCTCGCCGGGTGGGCGGGGATGCTTTACACCATGGTGCTGGAATTCGCCTCGCCCACCTATATGGGCGTCTCGTTCAGCCTTGCCATCGTCATCTGGTGCGCCGTGGGCGGCCGGGAGTCGGTCATCGCGGCGGCCTTCGGGGCGATCGTGGTCAACCTGCTGGAAGGGCGGCTTTCCGACGTGTTCGTCGAAGGCTGGCACATGATGCTGGGCGTGATCTTCGTGCTGGTCGTCATGTTCATGCCGCGCGGCATCTACGGCCTTCTGACCGGTCTGGGCGCAAGGCTTCGCGGCCCGAACCGGGCGCGCGGGGCAGAGCCGCGGGCATCCCATACGCAACAGCTTGAAACCGGGCAGGAGCCTTGATCATGGGACAACTGCAAGTCACCGATCTGCAGGTCGAATTCGGCGGCCTGCGCGCCGTGGACAACCTGAGCTTCTCGGTCGCGGAGGGCGAGATCCTGTGCCTTCTGGGACCGAACGGGGCGGGGAAATCGACGACGCTGGACCTGATCTGCGGCAAGACGCAGCCGACCGGCGGCTCGATCCGGCTGAACGGGACGGAGATCAGCCAGATGCTGGAGTTTCGCCGGGCGCGGCTGGGCATCGGGCGGAAGTTCCAGGTGCCGTCGGTCTACAAGGACCTGACCGTGGCGGAGAACCTGTCGGTTGCGCGGTCGAAGCGGCCGGGGGTGTGGAGCGCGCTGACGCGGCTGGCGCTTTCGGATGCGCGGGAGGCCTGTGCGATCCTCGACCGGGTGGACCTTGCCGACCGGCGGGACGAGCTGGCCGGGAACCTGTCGCATGGCGAGACGCAATGGCTGGAGATCGCCATGCTGATCGCGCAGGACAGCCGGCTGATCCTGATGGACGAGCCGACCGCCGGCATGACGCTTCAGGAAACCGAGAAGACCGCGCGGATTTTCCGGAAGCTGAGCGCCAGCCATTCGCTGATCGTGGTGGAGCACGACATGTCCTTCGTCCGCACCGTGGCCGACCGGATCATCGTGATGAACCGCGGCGCGATGCTGGCCGAGGGCTCGATCGCCGAGATCGAGGCCAACGAGGCCGTCAAGACAGCATACCTGGGGCATTGATCATGGAAAACATGCAAGCGAGAGAGCTTTACTCCTTCTACGGCAAGAGCCCGGTGATCCAGGGCGTGTCCTTCGACCTCGAGCCGGGCGAGTTCCTGGCCGTGCTGGGGCGCAACGGGGTGGGCAAGACGACCCTGCTCAAGTCGATCATGGGGCTGACCGACCGGTGCGACGGCGGGCTTGCCTTCGGCAGCCGGGACATCCTGGGGCTGTCGACGCCGCAGAGGTCGCGGCTGGGGATCGCCTATATCCCGCAGGGGCGCGAGATCATTCCGCAGTTCACCGTGCGGGAGAACATCCTGATGGGCACCTTCGCCCGGCCCGACGGAAAGCGCGAGATCCCCGATTACCTGTTCGAGATGTTTCCCATCCTCGACGAGTTCATCGGCCGGAGCGGCGGCGACCTGTCGGGCGGGCAGCAGCAGCAGCTTGCCATTGCCCGGGCGCTGGCGATGGACCCCAAGATTCTGATCCTCGACGAGCCCACGGAGGGCATCCAGCCCAATATCGTGAAGCAGATCGAGGAGGCGATCGTGCGGCTCAACCGCGAACGCGGGCTGGGCATCATCCTTGTCGAGCAGAACGTGCCCTTCGCCCGGTCGGCGGCGGACCGGTTCCTGGTGCTGGACAAGGGGCGCGTCGTTCTGAGCGGGACATCCGCGGATCTCTCCGACGAGGTCGTCGAGAAACACCTGACCTTCTGACGGGTCGGGCCAACCCACCATCAAGGACCAACAGGAAAGGACCAGACATGAGACATGGTGACATTTCAAGCAGCGAGAACACGGTCGGCGTCGCCGTCGTGAACTACAAGATGCCGCGGCTGCATACCAAGGCCGAGGTCATGGAGAACGCCGAGAAGATCGGCGAGATGCTGATCGGGATGAAGCAGGGGCTTCCGGGCATGGACCTGGTGATCTTCCCCGAATACAGCACGCAGGGCATCATGTACGACCCTGACGAGATGATGGAGACCGCCGCCACCATTCCCGGCGAGGAGACGGAGGTGTTCGCCCGGGCGTGCCGGAAGGCCAATGTCTGGGGGGTCTTCTCGATCACTGGCGAGCGGCACGAGGAGCATCCCAAGAAGACGCCCTACAACACGCTTCTGCTGATGAACAACAAGGGCGAGGTGGTTCAGAAATACCGCAAGGTCCTGCCGTGGAACCCGATCGAGGGGTGGTATCCGGGCGACCAGACCTATGTGGTCGAGGGGCCCAAGGGGCTGAAGGTGAGCCTGATCATCTGCGATGACGGCAACTATCCCGAGATCTGGCGCGACTGCGCGATGAAGGGGGCGGAGCTGATCGTGCGGTGCCAGGGCTACATGTATCCGGCGAAGGACCAGCAGGTGATCATGTCGAAGGCGATGGCCTGGGCCAACAACTGTTACGTGGCGGTGGCCAATGCCGCCGGGTTCGACGGGGTCTACAGCTATTTCGGGCACTCGGCGATCATCGGTTTCGACGGCCGCACGCTGGGGGAATGCGGGGAGGAGGATATGGGCATCCAGTATGCGCAGCTGTCGATCCCCGAGATCCGGGATGCGCGGGCCAACGACCAGTCGCAGAACCATCTCTTCAAGCTGCTGCACCGGGGCTATACCGGCGTGCACGCCTCGGGCGACGGGGAGAACGGCGTGGCCGAGTGCCCGTTCGAGTTCTACCGCAACTGGGTGAACGATGCCGAGAAGACGCGGTTGCATGTGGAATCCTTCACGCGCTCGACGGTGGGGGTGGCCTGTTGTCCGGTGGGCGGCTTGCCGACCGGTGCGAAGGAGAAGGAGGCGGAGTGATCCGCCGGGAGACTGGCGGTGCGGCCCGGAGGGGCCGCGCCGCGCCCGAATGCTTGATGGAGGGAACATGCCTTTCCTGACCGACCGGCTGCACGATACGCAGAGGCAAGAGAAGCTGGCCACCGCCCTGGCGGACGAGAACGCCCGGGTGACCGGCCATGGCGGGCACGGGGCGCGGAAAGGTCATGGCCTTGCCTCGCGGTTTTCGTTCGACCTGGACGCGATCGAGGCGGAATTGCGGGCCTCGATCATCGGGCAGGACGAGCCGATCGGGCAGGTGATGGAGATCCTCAAGGTCGTCCGTGCCGATATCGGGAATCCGCGCAAGCCGCTGGCCTCGGTCCTGTTCTGTGGCCCGACCGGTGTCGGCAAGACCGAAACCGTGCGCACCGTGGCCCGGGCGATGTACGGCGATGCCGACGCGTTCTGCCGGGTCGACATGAACACGCTGTCGCAGGAGCATTACGCCGCCGCCCTGACCGGGGCGCCGCCCGGTTACGTGGGATCGAAGGAGGGCACCACGATCCTTGACCAGGAGAAGATCGAGGGCACCCGGAACTTGCCCGGGATCGTGCTGTTCGACGAGCTGGAGAAGGCCAGCAACGAGGTGGTGCTGGCGCTGATGAACGTGTTCGACAACGGCATCCTGACGGTGGCCTCGGGCGAGCGGACCTATTCGTTCCGCAACAGCCTGATCTTCATGTCCTCCAACCTCGGCGCGCGCGAGTTGATGGCGCTGGACGAGGGCGGCGGGTTCGGGCCGCGCGCCCTGTGGTCGCGGCTGGCCACGGCGCGCAAGCCGCGACGGGAGCGGGCGCAGGATATCGTCATGCGGTGCCTGCTGGACCGGTTTCCGCCCGAGCTGGTCAACCGGATCGACCACGTGGACACGTTCAACTGGATCGGCAGCGACCGGATGCCGGACCTGGTGGATGTCGAGCTGGAGCGGCTGAACCGGCGGCTGAAGAAGCATGATCTTCTGCTCGAGATCACCGGCGAGGTGAGAGCTTTCATTGCCGCCAAGGGCTATGATAAACGCTTTGGCGCCCGCGGGCTTCGCCGGGCGATGCGGCGCTACCTGGAGTTTCCGCTGGCCGGGTACCTGCTTGGAGATCATGGCGACTTCTCTCCTCCGACCGGAAGTGCCATTGTCAGGCTGGAGGCCCAGTACCGGAATGAAACCGTGTCGTTCCGGCAGTATTGAGAAGGATATGAGCTTTTGGAGAGTTGGAAAGTCGGGCTGCTTTTCTCGGAAACGGGCGTCACGTCGATCATCGAGCGGTCGCAGCTGAACGGGGCCCTGCTGGCGATCGACCAGATCAACGCGAAGGGCGGGGTTCTCGGCCGTCCGATCGAGCCTGTCCGGTATGACCCCGCCTCGGTGGTCAAGCGCTACGGCGAGCTGGCGGAAAAGCTGATCGTCGAGGACAAGATCGACGTGATCTTCGGCTGCTACATGTCGTCGTCGCGCAAGGAGGTTCTGCCGGTGGTCGAGCGGCGCAACGCGCTTTTCTTCTACCCGACGCTTTACGAGGGGTTCGAGTATTCGCCGAACGTCATCTACGGCGGGGCCTGCCCGAACCAGAACAGCGTGCCGCTCGCCAACTACCTGATGAACGCGTATGGAAAGCGTATCTATTTCGTCGGTTCCGATTATATTTACCCCAGGGAATCCAACAGGGTGATGCGCAATGTCCTTCGCCAAGGCGGTGGAGAGGTGACGGGGGAGATTTATTTCGCGCTGGACGCAAAGGCCGAGGATTTTGCCACGGCGGTCGACGAGATCATGCAGGTCCGGCCGGATGCGATCTTTTCGACGGTGGTCGGGCAATCCTGCATCGAGTTCTACAAGGCCTATCACGCGGCCGGGGGCAGGGGCCGGGAATGCCCCATCGCCAGCCTGACCACGAATGAAGGCGAAATCGCCGCCATAGGCCCGGAAGCGTCAGCCGGCCATATCACGGCCGCCCCCTATTTCCGCTCGGTCAGTTCGCCGGCGAACCGCCGTTTTCTCAAGGCATACGAGGAAAAGTTCGGCTCGACGGTGGATGTCACCAGCTGTTGCGAGGCGACCTACAGCCAGGTGCACATGTTTGCCCGCGCGCTGGAGGAGACGGGCGAGATGGATACCGAAAGCCTGCGCGAGGCGCTGCTGGGGGCGAGTTTCGACGCGCCGCAGGGGCAGATCAAGATCGACCCCGACAACAACCACACCTACCTTCAGTCGCGGATCGCCAAGGTGGACGAGGCCGGGGAATTCGTTGTCGAGACCAAGGTGCGCCGCGCCATCAAGCCGGACCCGTACCTTGTCTATCCGGCCATCCATGACTGGAGCTTCCGAACGCTGAAGGTGGCGGGAGGCGGACGACGGAATGAGTGATCCGATCCAGGATCTGAGAGACCTTCATGCGCTGGTCGTCCATCCGCGGGACCGAAGCGCAGACGAGCTCATGCAGCAGGTCAACAGGATCGGCTGCAATTTCGACCACATGTGGCCGGTGCCCAAGGCGCTTCCTGAGAAGTTCGACCTTGTCTTCGTGGATGTCACCGACCAGAGCGCGCAGAAGCTGAAATCCTTCATCGGCAACAATGCGAAGCCGCCCTCGGTGGTGGCGATCATCGGGTACGAGAACCCCTCCGTGCTCGACCTGATCTTCGAGATAGGCGCGCATTCGGTCCTGATGAAGCCGGTGCGGGCGGCGGGCGTGCTGAGCAGCATGCTGATGGCGCGGCGGTTTCAGCAGGAGCAGCTTCGCTTCAAGAAGGACCTGACGAAGCTGCGGGAGAAGCTCGACAACGTGCAGAAGGTGAACGATGCGAAGTTCATCCTCATGCGGCATCGCGGGATCACGGAACGGGAGGCCTATGACCTGATCCGGAAACAGGCGATGGCCAAGCGGACGACCACCACGGAGATCGCCCAGTCGATCATCAACGCGGAGAGCATCCTGAGCAACATGGGAGACTGAGGAGCGTGTCCGGTGCGGGAGGGGCCGGCATCGTCATGTTCCCGAGTTCATCCCCGCCGTCATCCCGGGGGCGGCCCGATCCGCGCGCTGCTGGATGCCGGAAAAGCTGTCCATGTTGACGATGCAGGCGGCGACGATGAAGGCCGCGACCGAGATGAGGAGGAGGATGACGCTCCATGAAAATATGGCGGTCGCGTTGGTGTGGCACATGGTCTGGCTCGCTTGCCGGGAGGAGGGCCCGGCGTGAGGGTTTAGGGTGAAAGGGCCTTGCGGCGGGGGTGGCCCCCGCCGCATTCGGTTTCGGCGTCAGCTTCCGCCGGTGGCACGGGCGGCCGTGTCGATCACGTCGGCGACCTCTTCCGGTTTGGTCAGGAAGACGACGTGGCTGGCGGGGACCTCGACCGAGACCGCGCCGATCCTGTCGGCCGTGTGGCGCAGGAGCTTGGGGTCGATGGCCTTGTCCTCGGTCGCGATCACGGCCCAGCTCGGTTTTTCCTTCCAGGCGGCGTGTTTCACAGGGGTGCCGAAGATGTCCATGTTGATGGGCACCTGGCTGTCGCGGAGGAAGGCGGCGTCTGCATCGGTGGTGTCGCCGGCAAAGCCCGTCTTGAACTCCTCGAGGTTGACGAAGCCGAAGCCGTCCTCGCCGGTTTCGATGATGAATTCGGGCGGGGCGGGGATGTCGGCGAACTGGTCGCCCGTGGTTTCGCCCACGTCGGGGGCCAGCGCGGAGACGTAGACGAGGCCCGCGACATTGGGGTTTATGCCCGCCTCGGTGATGACCGTTCCGCCATAGGAATGGCCGACGAGGATCGACGGGCCGTCCTGCCGGTCGAGGATGCGGGCCGTGGCGGCCACGTCATCCGCGAGGGAGGTCAGCGGGTTCTGGACGATGCTGACGCGATAGCCGCGCGCGGTGAGGATGTCGTACACGCCGCGCCAGCCCGACCCGTCGGCGAAGGCGCCGTGGACGAGGACGACGGATTTGACCGGCTGTTCGGCGGGGATGGTTTCCTGCGCGTTTGCGCCGGCGGTGAGGGTCGCGGCGGCAGCGGCGGCGGCGACGGCATTCCTGAGTTTTCTGGACATTTGAAGTTCCTTTGTTCGCTATGAAGAGGGGTCGGTAAAGGCCGTGGGAGGGTGGAGTGCATCCCCGTCGCCGGCGCGGGCATAGTAGCGTCTTGGCGATGAGGGGTGCTTGCAAGTTTGCGGTGGGGATTGGCGGGAATTGTTCATTCTGGTCGGCGTTTGGTGCGTATGCCGATGAGGCGGGTGGCCCATATGGAAGATTGTTTCACCGCCTTTTCTGGCGAATCGGCGGCGGGGCGGTAAGCGGTTGTGCGGTCTGCTCCTTTCCTTCGATTGGGGCGCGACCGGAAATTAGGCGTTTGGCGGTGTTTTGATAATTGGGATAAAGCGAGATGTTGAATTGCGGGAAGCGGGACAATGTTCCGCGGGCCGCCCGGTCTCTCGCGATCGGTGCCGGCGGGCCCCTATTGCCGGAAGGGCGGGGTGCTGAAGGCGCGGGCCAGGTGGTCGATGAAGGCGCGAAGGGCCGATGACCTTGCGGTTTCGCGTGAGAATACGGCGTAGATGGTGCCCTCGACGGTGGAGATTTCGGGCAGCACGCGAACGAGCCGGCCGCTTGCGACATCCGGCAGGCAGGCGTGCTCGGGCAGCAGGGCCACGCCCAGCCCCCTTATCGCGGCGTGTCGCAGGGTTGCGATGTCGCTGGTGACGAGGCGCGGAGAGACGTTGACGGTATGGGGCGCGCCGTCCGGGCCGAACAGGCTCCACACGTGGTTGTCGCCGGGCAGGGACAGGGTCGGAACCGTTTCCAGATCGCCGGGCGTCCGCAGGTCGCTTGCGCCGGCGAGCGACGAGGCGGCCACGAGGATCCCGCGCGAGCCGCCGAGGCGCCGCACGACATGCGAGGCGCCGGCCTCGACCTGCGAGCGGGCGCGCAGCATGATGTCCACGTCGTCCCTGACGAGGTCGAGGGGGCCCGCCATCGCCACAAGCTCGATCCGGATCTTCGGGAGGTCGGTGAGGAAGTCGACGATGACGTCATCGAGAAGATCGTCCAGCAGACCCGGCGGACAGCCGACGCGGAGACGGCCCGAGGGCCCGTCGCTGTCGCTGGCCGCGCGTTGTGCCGCATCGAACGCGTCGACCATCGTCTTGCTGTGACCCGCCACGATGCGCCCGATTTCGGTGGGCCGCATGTTGCGCGTGGTCCGTTCGAGCAGGCGCACGCCGAGATCCTGCTCGAGCCGGGCGATGGCCTTGCTGAGCGTGCTTTTGGGAATGCAAAGGTCGCGGGCGGCGGCGGCGAAGGAGCCTTTCTCGATGACTTTTCGGAAGCGGGCCAGATCATCAAGGCTGGGCGATTTCGACATGGGATTGTCCATCCGGGCAGACAGTGAAGCGCATTTCGACTCTATAGTGGCGGCGGACGGGCGCGCCTAGCTTTCCCCTCATCAATCAAAGGAAAGCGACATGACTGAACAGGAACCCGTCCGGCTGGCTATCGTCTATTACAGCAGTACCGGCAACACCTATACGATTGCACAGGAAATCGCCGCCGGCGCCGAAGCGCGCGGCGCCGAGGTCCGGATACGGCGGGTGGCGGAACTGGCCCCCGACGCGGCGATCGACGCGAACCCGGCCTGGAGGAAACACCTCGAGGCGACGCGCGAGGTTCCCGTGGCAACCCATGGGGACCTGGAATGGGCGGAGGGCTTCGTCTTCGGCACGCCGACACGGTTTGGGCTGCCGGCGGCGCAGTTGAAGCAGTTCCTGGATACCTGCGGCGGGCTGTGGATGAACGGGGCGCTGACGGACAAGGTCGTCAGTGCCTTTGCCGGGGCCGGGAACGTTCATGGCGGACAGGAATCCACCCTGCTGGCGCTTCACAACGTGTTCTACCACTGGGGCGGGATCATGGTGCCGCCGGGCTATACCGATCCGGCGATCCATGCGGTTGGCGGGAACCCCTACGGCACCAGCTTCACCGACGGGCAGGGCGCGGCGCTGCCCGAGGCGACGCTGCTTGCGGCACGGCACCAGGGGGCGCGGACGGCCACCTGGGCGCAGGCGGCGCGACGGATCACGGCAGGCTGAGAGCAAGGGGGCGGTTCGGGGGCCGTGGCCCCCGGCCGCCCGGTCAGAACGCGAGGGGCGCGTTGTCCTTGACTTCCTTCAGCACGAAGAAGGTGCGGATCTGGCGGACGCCCGGCAGGGTGATGAGTTTCCGGCTGTGCAGTAGGTTGAACCCTTCCATGTCCCGCGTTCTGATCTTGAGCAGGTAGTCGAAATCCCCGGCGACAAGATTGCAGTCGAGCACCTCCTTCATGCCTTCGACGGCCTTTTCGAACTCGGAAAAACTTTCCGGTGTGGACCTGTCCAGCACGACGCCCACCATCACGAGCGTTCCCAGCCCCACGCTGGCGGGCGCGATCTGGGCCCGGACGGAGGAGATGAACTTCTGTTCGATCAGGCGCTGGGTGCGGCGGTGGCATGTCGCGGCACTGACGTTCACCAGCCTCGCCAGATCGGAATTGGGCATGCGGGCGTCTTTCTGAAGCGCGCGCAGGATGTTCCGGTCGATCCGGTCGAGATCCGGGCTGACGGGATCTTCCGGCATGTGGGGCCCTTTCGCGGCTATCGGGCGATCTGACGCGCCTGTCCGATTTATCTAAGACACAGGTGGGGTTTCGAGGAAAGCGTGCTGTGGGCGCGTTGCCGCGCGATGCGCGCTGCGGAGGGGCGGGCCCGGCAGGGTCGAGCCGACGATCGGTATGGGCGGGATCCGTTTGATGCGGATGCGGCAGGTTTTGCGGATCGAAGGGTCCTGCCTCCGATCCGCGGCCCGCCAGGCTCAGGCGCCGGCGTCGACCAGCCGTTCGGCGCGGGCCAGGCCGTGCTGCAGGCCGATCATGTCGGCCGCCCGCTCGCCGATCACAACGCAGGGGGCCATCGTGTTGCCGGTGGTGATGCGCGGCATGATCGAGGAATCGGCGATGCGCAGGTTGTCGATGCCGTGGACCTTGAGCTGAGGATCGACGACCGACATCTCGTCGCGTCCCATCTTGGCGGTGCAGGACTGGTGCCAGTAGGTGACCGCCGAGTTGCGGATGAAATCGGCCAGCGCCTTGCGATCCCGCTTGCCGGGCGCGACTTCCTGCCGGACGAGGGGCGTGAAGGCCTGGTGGTTGCCGAGTTCGCGGCACATCTCGACGGCGGCGAAGGCGGTCTCCAGATCCTCGGGCTCGCTGAGGGCGTTGGGCTCGATCAGGAGCGGATCGTCGGCATTCGGTCCGGACAGCCGCAGGCGGCCCCGGCTTTTCGGCTGGGCCAGCCCGGCGAACATGGTCCAGCCATGCGGGGGTGTCTCGATGCCGGCTTCGGCGGGCGCGGGCACCGGGAATTCGAGCTGGCATTGCAGGATATCCGGCTGTCGGAGGCGCGAGTCGCTCTGCCAATAGAGCGTCGCCTCGCATCCGCCGCCGCCGACGCCTTGGGGCTTGTGATAGGCCCAGGTGCAGCCGAAGGCGAGGTGGTCCTGGTGGTTGCGGCCGACGCCGGGAAGGTCGCGCACGATCGGGATGCCGTGGGCGGCGAGCTCTTCCCTGGGGCCGATGCCGGACTGCATCAGCACCTTCGGCGTCTGGATGGCGCCGAGCGACAGGATGGTTTCGCAGCGCGCCCGGATCTGCCGGGGCTTGCCGTCGAGCAGGAGTTCGACGCCGGTGGCGGAGGTGCCGTCCAGCAGGATGCGGGTGACCAGGGCGCCGGTCAGGACGGTCAGGTTGGGCTGGTGCATGACGCGGTAGGTGTAGGAGCGGAAGACCGACTGGCGTCGGCCGTCGCGGATGCGCAAATCGGCGATGGCGGCGCCGCCGGGGCCTTCCATCATCGCGCCGTTCGGGCTGTCGAAGACCGGGATGCCCATCTGGCCCGCGGCCTCGAGCATCGCGCGGGCGACGGGCTGGGGCGAGGCTGGTTGTTCGACGTGGACGGGGCCGCCCGTGCCGCGCCGTGGGGCGTCGGGCGCGCCGTGCCAGTCCTCGATACGGCGGTAGTAGCCGAGGATGGATTGGTATCCCCAGGCCGGGTCGCCGGTTTCGGCGGCGAAGTGATCCCAGTCCTCCTTGTGGCCACGGGCCCAGACCATGACGTTGATGCTCGATCCGCCGCCCAGGCCCTTGCCCATGCTGAGCGGCAGCCTGCGGCCGGCGAGGGTCGGGGCGGGTTGCCCGGAGAAGCCCCAGTCCCGCTCGGTTCCGAGGTTCAGGGGCCACATGGCGGGGTTGGTGACCGTGTCGGCCGTGTCGTCGCCACCGGCCTCCAGCAGCAGCACCGAGACTTCCGGCTGTTCGGCCAGCCGGGCCGCGACGACCGAGCCGCTGGACCCGGCGCCGCAGACGATGAAATCGTATTCGGAGCGAAGGGCCCGGCGGAGGGCTTTCTGGTTGTCCGCGACGGCGAGGTCGTGCCGCGACTGGTTCGGATTGGTGTCCATGTGGGGTCTCCGTTGGGATGGGTGTGGTCATGTCGTCGCGACGACTTGGTTGCGGCGGTGCGAGGCGACCAGACCGCCGCGGGTGGTTTCACCGTTCACCGAGATGGACGATGACGCGCGGGAGGCGCGAACGAGGCGGGGACGGTTCGGAGAGGCCCGTTCGCGACGCGGCACTTGACCCTTTTATCCGCATGAAATACTCCTCGGCATTGCCGAGCGGGCGTTGTGTAATGGTAAGACCTCAGCCTTCCAAGCTGATGATACGGGTTCGATTCCCGTCGCCCGCTCCAAGGCTCTTCCGAACAAGCTGCGAAATGGGGTCGCCCGGTGTGCGGGACGCGCCGTCGTGGTGCGGCGCATTGGCGCCGGGGGGCGAGGGCCCTTGACCCGTCAGCGTCGTCCGGTCAAGAAGCCGGGACAGCAAGAAACGAGGGCGGAACATGGTGCGCAGGGCCGAGAATGGCGCGGATCGGATCGAACGGGAGAAGTCCGCGAGCGTGGGCCCCCTGGCCGAGCTGTGGCCCTTCATCCGGCCCTACCGGCTGCTGGCCGGGGCCGCGGTGCTGGCGCTGATCCTGACGGCGACGGTTTCGCTCATCCTGCCGATGGCCGTGCGCCGGGTGGTGGACAATTTCCGCGCGGAAGACGGCGCGCTGCTCGATCGGTATTTCATGGCCGCGATCGTCATCGCCGGTCTTCTGGCGATCGGCACGGGGCTGCGCTATGCGCTTGTGTCCAGGCTGGGCGAGCGGGTGGTGGCCGATATCCGCAAGGCCGTTTTCGGGCGCGTGATCGGCATGAGCCCGGCCTTTTACGAGACCGTCATGACCGGCGAGGTGCTGAGCCGGATCACAACCGATACCACGCTGATCCTGTCGGTGATCGGGTCGTCCGTGTCGATCGCGCTGCGCAACCTGCTGATCTTTACCGGCGGGCTGGTGCTGATGCTGTTCACCTCGACCAAGCTGACGCTGATGGTGCTGCTGATCGTGCCGGTGATCATCGTGCCGATCCTGACGCTGGGCCGGCGGCTGCGGCAGCTCAGCCGCGAGAACCAGGACTGGATCGCGCGGAGTTCCGGCAACGCGTCGGAGGCGCTGACCAGCGTCCAGACAGTGCAGGCCTTCACCCATGAAGGCGCGAGCCGCGACCGGTTCGGCGAGGTGACGGAGGAAAGCTATGGTTCGGCCCGCCGCCGCATCTTTACCCGCGCGCTGATGACGATCATCGTCATCTTCCTGGTCTTCACCGGGGTGGTCTGCGTGCTGTGGATCGGGGCGCGCGACGTGCGGGCGGGGGGCATGAGCGTGGGCACGCTGGTGCAGTTCGTGATCTACTCGGTCATGGTGGCCGGGGCGGTGGCCGCGCTGTCGGAGATCTGGGGCGAGCTGCAGCGCGCCGCCGGGGCGACCGAGCGGCTGATCGAGTTGCTGAGGGCCGAGGACGCGGTGCGCGACCCGGCCGAGCCTCGGAGCCTGCCGGAAAAGGTGCAGGGGGCCATCGGCTTTCACGACGTGAGTTTCACCTACCCGTCGCGCCCGCAGACCGCGGCGCTCGACCATCTTGACCTCGAGATCGCGCCGGGCGAGACGGTGGCCATCGTCGGCCCGTCGGGGGCGGGGAAGACCACGATCATCCAGATGATCCTGCGCTTCTACGATCCGGAGACCGGTACGGTCACCCTCGACGGTGTGCCGCTCAACGAGATGGCCCGGCCGGAGTTTCGCAAGGCGCTGGCGCTGGTGCCGCAGGACCCGGTGATCTTCGCCGCCTCGGCGCGCGAGAACATCCGGTTCGGCCGGCTGGATGCCACGGACGAGGAGGTGGAGGCCGCCGCGAAGGCCGCCGCCGCGGACGAGTTCATCGCGGCGTTGCCGGAGGGATACGACACCTATGTCGGCGAGCGCGGCGTGATGCTGTCGGGCGGACAGAAGCAGCGGATCGCCTTTGCCCGCGCCATCCTGCGCGATGCGCCGGTGCTGCTGCTGGACGAGGCGACCAGCGCGCTCGACGCCGAAAGCGAGCGGGCGGTGCAGGAGGCGGTGGACCGGCTGGCGCGCCGTTGCACCACGATCATCGTGGCCCACAGGCTGGCCACGGTGAAGAAGGCCGACCGGATCATCGTGATGGACCAGGGCCGTATCGCCGCCGAGGGGACGCATGACAGCCTCGTGGCCGAGGACGGCCTTTATGCCCGGCTGGCCCGGCTGCAGTTCACCGACGGGCAGGCGGCGTAAGCCGCTCACGCGGGGTCACGTTCGCGTAGCGGGGCTATCGCGACGGGTCGCGCTGCGCGTAAACCGGTGAAGCCAGTCCCAACGCCGGAGCCCGCGATGCCGACCCGCCGCTTCTTCCTGATTGCCGCCGCCGCGGCGCTGCTTGTCCTTCCGCGCCTTGCCCGGGCGGCGGAACCGGAAATCTATTCCGTGGGCGGCGCGGCCATCGGCGGCTACGACCCGGTCGCGTATTTCACCGAAGGCGCACCGGTCATGGGCAACCCCGCGCATGCCGTCACGTGGCAGCGTGCGGAATGGCGCTTCTCCACCGCTGCCAACCGCGAGAGGTTCGAGGCGAACCCCGACGCCTACGCCCCGCAATACGGCGGCTATTGCGCCTATGCGGCGTCGAAAGGTGCCGTCGCGCCCACGGCGCCCGACGCATGGACGGTGCATGACGGCAAGCTGTACCTCAACTACAGCCGGGACGTTCGGGGCATCTGGTCCGAGGATATTCCGGGGAATGTCGCCCGGGCCGACGCGACCTGGCCCGGGCCCCTGTCGAAATAGGGTCTTCGCCGGCTCAGCCCAGGGCCGAGAACGCCCGGTCGAGCCCGTCGGCCACCTCGTCGACATCGTCGAGCGACAGGCACATCGGCGGCACCATCCGGAGGACGGACTGGGTCGGCCCGGATTTCGACAGGATCAGGCGGCTTTCGCGACAGGCCTCGAACACGGCCGAGGTGGTTTCGCGGTCGGGTTCCTTGGTCCGGCGGTCCTTGACCATCTCGATGGCCAGCATCAGGCCGCGGCCGCGGACGTCGCCGATGGCCTCGTGCTTCTGCTTCAGGTCCTGCAGCCGTTCGAGAAGGGCCGCGCCGACGGTGCGGGCGTTGAGCTGCACCTTCTCCTCGCGCATCACCTGAAGCACCGCGCGGCCTGCCGCGCAGCTAGTCGGGTTGGCGCCGTAGGTGTGGAACAGGAACTTTTCCGCCATCGGCTCGGCGATCTCGCGCTTCGTCACCACGGCGGCGAGGGGGAAGCCGTTGCCGATGCCCTTGGCCATGACGATGATGTCGGGGATCACGCCGTCGGCCTCGAACCCCCACATGTTGTCGCCGGTGCGGCCGAAGCCCGATTGCACCTCGTCGGCGATGTAGAGCCCGCCGGCCGCGCGCACCCGCTCGGCCGCGCCGGACATGTAGCCCTCGGGCATCGGGATGATCCCGCCATAGCCTTGCACCGATTCCACCAGCATGCCGGCCAGCCGCCCGTTGGTGGCGGTGGCGATGGTGCGCTCGATCTCGTCGAGATAGGGCGCGGCGCCGGCGTTTTCGCCGAAGATGCCGCGATACTGGTTGGGATCGGCCACGAAGGCCACGTTGCCGGGCATGCCGGGGTGGCGCCAGCCGGAAATGCCGGTGACCGATTGTGCCGCCGCGGTGGGCCCGTGATAGGCCGTGCGCAGCGCCAGCAGGTCGAGATTGCCGGTATGGGTGCGGGCGATGGTCATTGCGAGGTCGATCGCCTCGGCACCGGAATTGCAGAGATGCACGACCCAGTCGGGCCCCTGCGGGAGGGTTTCCGCGAGCTCCTCGGCCAGGTGAGCGGGCACCGGGTGGTAGAACATCGTGGTGCAATGGGTGAGCTCGGCCGCCTGTGCCTGTGCCGCCTTCACCACCGTGGGGTGGGAATGGCCGACCGAGATGCAGACATTCATGCCCAGCAGGTCGATATACTTGTTGTCCTCGGCGTCCCACAGGTATTGCATCGAGCCCTTGCGGAAGACGATCGGATCGCGGAAGGGCACGAATTTCTTCAGCGTCGCGGCATAATAGGTGTCGCGGCGGCGGGCGGTGCCTTGCGTGCTCCAGTCGGTGGCAAGCTCTGTCATGTCATTTCTCCTTCAGGATCGCAGTCGGGTGTTGTCGGGGTCGAAGGGCGGGCGGTCGAGCACCGTGGCGTCGAAGCGCTGGCCCAGGATGTCGACGGTCAGGCCCTCGCGCAGGCCGCGGGTGCGCAGGTAGGCCAGCGCCAGCGTCAGGCCGGTTCGGTGGCCGTGGGCGCCGGAGGTGACGATGCCGACGGGCCGGCCCTCGAGCCGGACGGTATGGGCGTAGAACGGGTCGAGCGTGCCGGTGTCGAGTTGGAGCAGCACCATCTCCCAACGGTCGGGGCTGTCCATCCGTCGCAGCAGGGCGTCGCGTCCGGGGAAGTCGCGGTCCTCGGGGTGGATGAGGGAGCCGAGGCCCGACTCGTCCGGCGTGCGCTCGGTCGTGAGGTCGCCGCCCCAGGCGCGGTAGCCTTTCTCGAGCCGCATTGCGTTGGCCGCGTAGGCGCCATATAGGCCGATGCCGTGGGGTTGGCCGGCCGCTTCCAGCGCGTCGAACAGGCGGGGCAGGTCGGCGGCGCGGGCGTGCAGTTCCCAACCCAGCTCGCCGACATAGGAGACCCGGAGCGCGCGCAGGGTGATGTTGGCGACGGTGATCTCGCGGAAGCTGAGCCAGGGGAAGCCGTCGGCGAGGTCGGCGTCGCAGAGGGAGGCCAGGACCGCGCGGGAGCGCGGGCCCATCAGGCCGATCACGCCGATCTCTTCGGTGACGTTGCGCAGGCGGACATCGTGGCGGGTGGCATGCGCCCCGAGCAGGTCGTGATCCATCTCTTCCGCCGCCGCCGCGCTGGTCAGGTAGGCCGCGTCCTCGGCCAGCCGCGCGACGGTGAATTCCGAAGCGACGCCGCCCGCGGGCGTCAGCGCATGGATCAGCCCGACGCGGCCCGGGGCAGGGGGACGGTTGGCGCCGAGGGTGGCGAGGAAGGCGGCCGTGCCCGGGCCGGTCACCTCGAACTTGGAGAACACCGACAGGTCGGCCAGGGCCACCCGGTTGGTGACGCCTTCGACCTCGCGCGCGACCGGGTCGAACCAGTTGGTGCGCTGGAAGCTTTCATTGGCCGCGTCGCCGGGCGTGTCGGAGAACCAGTTGGGTCGTTCCCACCCGTGGGCGGCGCCCATCACCGCGCCGCGGGCCAGCATCCGGTCATGCAGCGGCGACAGGCGCAGGTTGCGGCCGGCGGGGCGTTCTTCGAACGGGTAATGCACTCCGAATTGCAGGCCGAAACACTCGATGGCCTTGGCGACGCGGTACTCCCGGTCGGCCCATGGCCCGAAGCGGCGCGAGTCGACGGCGAGCGCATCCATTGGCGGCGCGCCGTGGGTCATCCAGTGGGCCAGGAACCAGCCCGCGCCGCCGCCCTCCATCACCCCCATCGAGGAGCCGGTCAGCAGCCAGCCATTCTCGGCCCCGTGCGCCGGGCCGATGAGCGGGTTGGCATCGGGCGTGAAGGTGATCGGGCCGTTGATGACCGATTTGACCCCGCCGGTTTCCAGTGCCGGAACACGGGCCATGGCGGCCTCGATGATATGTTCCACCCGGTCGAGGTCGGGTGGCATCAGGTCGGCGCCGAATTCGGGCGGGACGCCGTCGACCGACCAGACCTGTGCCTCCTTCTCGTAGGGGCCGAGGATCAGCCCGTCACGCTCCTGCCGGACGTACCAGCTTTCCTCGGGGTCGCGGATGATGGGCAGTTCGGGCAGGCCTTGCGCGATGCGGTCGGCGATGGCGGGCACCGTGTCGGTGACAAGATACTGGTGCAGGACCGGAACGGAGGGGATGTTGAGCCCCATCATGTGGCCGATCTCCCATCCCCATGTGCCGGCGGCGTTGACCAGATGCCGGGCGCGGAAGGTCTCTTTCGGTGTTTCCACGCGCCAGCGGCCGTCTTCGCGGGTGATCGAGAGCACGGGGTTCTGACGGACGATCCTGACGCCGCGCGCCTTGGCGCCTTCGGCCATGGCCTGTGTCGCGAGGGTCGGGTCGACATGGCCGTCATCGGGTTCGTATATCCCGCCCAGCAGACCATCGAGCCGTGCCAAGGGGTGCAGTTCGGCGATACGGGCGGGAGAGAGCACCTCCAGCGGGTAGCCGGTGAAATCCGACAGGCCGGCAACATGGCGGAACTCGTCCATCCGGTCGGGGTTGCGGGTGACGCGCATGGCGCCGGAGCGGTGGAAGCCGCAGGACTGGCCCGTCTCCTCGGGCAGGATGTCGCGGTAGAGGCGCACGGAGGTGGCGCGCAGCTCCTGGATGGTGGGATTGTGGGCGAAGTGGGTGCAGAGCCCGGCGGCATGCCAGGTGGAGCCGTGGGTCAGGTCGTTCTTCTCGGTCAGCACCACGTCGGACCAGCCGGCCTTGCCCAGGTGATAGGCCAGCGATACGCCCATCGCGCCGCCGCCGATGATGAGAACCTGCACGTCGGTCATGCGCGCATCCTTTTGCCTTCGGGGTCATGGGGCGGGCGGTCCAACGGTCTGGCCGCGTACCGTTTCCCCGCGATTTCGATCTCGAAGCGCCGGTCGGGCAGGGGCGTGTCGGTCATCTCGACCATCGCGAAGGCCAGTGTCAGCCCGGTACGCGGCCCACGGGCACCGGAGGTGGTAAGGCCGACGATCCGACCGTCCTCCCAGACGGGTTCGTCATGCAGCACGAGCGGGCCGCCCTCGACCTGGCAGAGCACGAGGCGGCGGGTGAGTCGCCCGCGCTGCGCTTCGAGCGCGGGTTTGCCGGTGAAGTCCTTCGACCAGTCGATGTTGAACCCCAGCCCCGCCTCGAGCGGCGTGACCTCGGGGCCCACGTCATGGCCCCAATGGACGAAGCCCTTCTCGATCCGGCAGCCGTCGAGCGCGTAATGGCCCATCGGGCGGGCGCCGGTTGCGATGAGGGCCTCGAAGAGGGGCGGGGCGTCGTCATTGGGGACGCGCAGCTCCCAGCCCAGTTCGCCCGCGAAGCTGAGCCGGGTGGCGAGGGTCTCGACACCGGCGACGGTGACGGTGCGGGCATGGCCGAAGGGCATGTCGGGCCACTCCGGGGCAAGCGCGCGCAGGGTGTCGCGGCTGCCGGCGCCCATCACGCCGATCACGCAGAAATCTTCGGTCATGTCGGTCACGGATATGCCGTCGAGCGCGCGGCGGAGAAAGGCAAGGTCGCGCCAGCGGGTTGCGGCGGCGGTGGTGATGTCGAACCGGTCGGGCGCGCGCCGGATCACCGTCGCCTCGACCTCGATGCCGCCGCGCGGGTTGAGGAACTGGGTATAGACGGCCCGCCCCTCGGCCACGTCCAGTTGCGCCGGGCAGAGCCGGTTGAGCTGGTCCAGCGCGCCGGCCCCTTCGACCCGCAGCTTGGTGAACGGCGTGAGGTCCAGGAGCACCGTGCCACGGTCCATCCGCGCCGCCTCGCGCGCGGCGAGGGGCCACCACGGCTGATCGCCGATGGCATAGGGCAGGGCGCGATCTTCGTCGGTCTCGGCATAATACAGCCCGCGCTCCCAGCCGGCGGTCAGGCCGAAGACCGCGCCCTGCGACTGCCAGCGGTCGTGCAGGGGCGAGCGGCGCAGATCGCGGCCGGCCTTCGGCTGCTTGTAGGGCCAGTGCAGGGTGAAGAGGTCGGCCACGGCCTCGGTCATCCGGTCCGCCATGTGGGCGGGGGCGGCGGCCAGCGGGTCGGCCCGGGCGACGTCCACCTCCCACGCGTCCATCGGCGGGTGCCCGTCCTCGATCCAGTCGGCCAGCAGCCTTCCCACGCCGGCCGAGGACATCACCCCGACCGAGTTCATCCCGGCCGCCACGTAAAGCCCGTTGACCCCCGGCGCCGCGCCGATCAGCGGGCGGGTGTCGGCGGTGAAGCTTTCCGGCCCGTTCATGAAATGCTGGATGCCGGTGTGTTCCAGCGCCGGGACCAGTTTGAGCGCGGCTTCCATGAAGGGGGTGAACTGGTCCCAGTCCTCGGCCAGTTCGAGGAAGGGGCGGTTCCCCTCGGGGCCGTCGGGGTTCCAGCACTTCGCGTCGGGCTCGAACCCGCCGATCACCAGCTTGCCGGTATCGCCCTTGATGTAGACGCCCGAGTCGAGGTCGCGCAGCACCGGGAAGCCCTCGAATTCCGGCCGGGGTTCCGTGACCACGTACATGTGCTCGACCGGCTGCAGGGGCAGGGCGAGGCCGGCCGTTTCCGCCAGCCGTTTCGACCACGCACCGCAGCAGAGGGCGACCTGGCCTGCGCGGATCTCGGTGCCGTCGTTTAGCACCACCCCGCGCACCCGGCCCCCTTCCGTCAGAAGCCGGCGCACACCGGTATTCTCGCGGATCGTGACGCCGTTCGTGCGGGCGGCCCGGGCATAAGCCATGCACAGGTCGACCGGGTTGACGCTGGCATCCTCGGCCACGGCCATGACGCCGTGCAGATGGTCGGTCGACAGGCAGGGGAGGGCGGCGCCGAGGGCGTCGGGCGTGATCATGTCCGGCGACAGGCCGAAATGCCGCCCCAGCGCGGCGATGCGGTGCAGCTCGTCCATCCGCTCGGGCACCTGCGCCAGCCAGTAGCCGCCGGTCACCCGGTAGCCCGTGGAGAGGCCCGTCTCTGCCTCGAGCCTCGGGAAAAGCTCTCCGGCATACATCGCCAGCCGGGTCATATTGGGCGTGGCCCTAAGCGGCCCGACGATGCCCGCGGCGTGCCAGCTCGTGCCGGAGGTGAGTTGGTTGCGCTCCAGCAGAAGCACGTCCTCGGCCCCGCGCCGGGCCAGGTGATAGGCTAGGGAAAGGCCCACCGCCCCGCCGCCGATGATGACGGTGCGCCGCGCCTCAGAAGTAGTCGGCATCCGCGACCTCCAGCTTGCGCCGCGCAATGTAGTCTTTCAGCGCATCGTCGATGTCGGGATCGAGGCCGGGGTCTTCATAGGCCTCGAGCCGCGCTTTCCACAACGCGTTGGCGCGCTGGGCGATGTCGAGGGCGCCCGCCGCCTGCCATTGTTCGTAGGAGTTGTTGTCGGGCAGGTCGGGCCGGAAGAGGGCCGAGAGGAAATTGGCCTGCGTGTGCTCGGAGCCGAGGAAATGCTGCCCCGGGCCGGTGGCGGCGATGGCGGCCATGGCCTGGGCGTTCTCGGACAGGTCGATGCCTGCGAAGAAGCGCATCATCTTGCCGCAGAGGTCGGCGTCGATCATCGTCTTCTCGAAGCCTGTCACCAGCCCGCCTTCCAGCCAGCCGGTGGCGTGGTTGACCACGTTGACGCCTGCGAAGAGCGCCATCATCAGGCCCCAGGTCGCCTCCTGCTGGCTTTGGGCGTCGGGGAGTTTCGAGGCCGACAGGGTGCCGACCGAATGGAGCGGCACGCCGAGGCGGCGGGCGAGCTGCCCCGCGGCGAGGATCATCTGGCCCGCTTCCGGGGTGCCGAAGGTGGGCGCGCCCGACTGCATCGACATGGTCGAGGCGAAGGAGCCCATCAGGCAGGGCGCGCCGGGGTTGACGAGTTGCACCAGGGCGAGGCTCGCCAGTGCCTCGGCCAGCACCTGCGCCAGCGTGCCGGCCACGGTCGAGGGGCTCATCGCGCCGGTCAATGTCCACGGTGTACAGGCGACGGGCTGGCCGGCGCGGGCATAGGTCTTGAGCGCGCCGGACATGTGCGAATCCATCACCAGCGGCGCATTGGTGTTGGAGACGCAGTAGAGCACCGCGTTCTCGGCCACATAGGCCTCGCCGAAGAGGATGCGCGCCATGTCGATCGCGTGGCCCGCGCGCTCGGCCCCGAGGAAGGCGCCCATGAAGGGCCGGTCGGACCAGCGGATATGGGCGTAGAGCATGTCGAGGTGCCGCTTGTTGGCGGGCAGGTCGACCGGCTCGCAGACCACGCCGCCGGAATGGTGCAGCCACGGGATGGTCTGGTGCAGCTTCACGAGGTTGACGAAATCGGGGTAGGTCGCATAGCGCCGCCCGTGGTCGAGGTCATGCACGAAGGGCGGTCCCCAGGACGGGCAGAGCACCGAGGCATTGCCGCCGATCTGGACGGTGTTGTCGGGGTTCCTGGCGTGTTGCGCGAATTGCGCCGGCGCGGTCGCCTGTATCGTGCGGCGGCAGAAGCCCGGGGTGAAGCGGACCCGTTCGCCGTCGACATCGCAGCCGGCCGCGGCGAAGATCCCGAGGATCTCGGGGTCGTCGCGGAACTCCATGCCGGTTTCGGCGAGGATCCGGTCGGCATTGGCCTCGATGATCTGCAGGCCTTCCTCCGACAGGATCGGCAGCGGCCCGACATGGCGGTCGAGATACGGCGCGCGGGGTGACCCGGCTCTCGCCTCCTCGCTGCGCCGCTTGCCTCTGCGTGTCACGACAACCTCCATGCTGTTGGCGGGAGGATGGACAAAACCGCCCGGCTCGGGCAATGAAAACGCGACAGTATTAGGAACTCTTATGAAGCTGCCGAAAATTACCACCCGGCTCGGCTCAGACAAGAACCTCCTGACCGCGCTGGAAGTCTTTGTGGCGATTGCGGAAACCCGGCAAATCACCCAGGCCGCGCGGCTGATGGGGATGACCCAATCGGCCGCCTCCCAGCAACTCGCTTCGCTGGAGGCCGCCTGCGACGCGCGGCTGATCGACCGCACCGTGCGCCCCGTGCGCCTGACACAGGCGGGCGAGCTTTGCCTGCGCCACGCGCAACGCATCCTCAACTCGGTCGAGGATCTCGCCACCTCGATGCGCCACGAGGGGCCGCAGCCGATCAACGTGCTGCGGATGGGCATGCTGGCCTCGATCGCCACCACGCTGACCCCGCCGCTGGTGCGGCTGCTGAAATCCGAGATCGCGGTCGAGGACCTGACCCTTCACGCGGGCCAGAGCGGCGATCACGAGACGCTCTTGCGCACCAAGCGGGCCGACCTGGTGATCACGTCGAACCCGTTCTACGACATGGACGGGCTCGAGCGGCACGACGTGCTGACCGAGAATTTCCTCCTGGTCCTGCCGCAGACCTATGACGGCCCGTCGCGCCGGCTGCAGGATATCCTCACCCATCTGCCGCTGGTCCGTTTCGCGGCGACCACCAGCGTGGGCCGGCGCACCGAACAGCATCTGCGCCGCCTGAAGCTGACGGCGCCCCGGGTGATCCAGGCGGACCGATCGAGCATGGTCACGGCCTGCGTGGCCGAGGGGCTGGGGTTCACCATCCTCACGCCCAGCCTGCTGATCGACGGTTTCGTCGAGCGGATGCCACTGGTGGTGCGCCCCTTGCCCGGCCCGGGCTTCTCCCGCTCGATCAAGGTCGTGGCACGGTCGGGCGATCTCGGCACTTTGCCCGAGCGCATCGCGACCCTCGCCACCCGCGAACTGGCGGCGCAGATCGACCAGCAGATGGGGCAGGTGGGCCGCGAGGCGGTGACGCTCGCCGGCGAGGACTGAGGGTTGTCCGGAGCGCATTCGGACCCGTTCCGGGGGCGCTGCGTCGCTTTTTTCATGGGAAGAGGGATCGGCGACGGCCGGCGGCGCCGTGGGCTCGCGCTGTGGGAGGTGCGGGATGTCATTGAGCTTAGGTGGAGGCGAGTACCGGAATCGAACCGGTGTACACGGATTTGCAATCCGGTGACTCACGTTGAATTTCCTAGAAAAAATTGTAAACGCCCCCGATTCCGGGTGTTAAAAATCAAGGACTTACTTGGTTGGTGTAAACCGTTTTTGGCCCTCGGAAAGCCGATAATTGTGGTGATTGGGGGCCGTCTGTATCCGGATGGCGCGCCTGATGGGACCCGGAACCGACGCCATTCTAACCCCGCCCTGATCCGGACGGGACCGATCAAGACAGCTCAACTCTCATCCGGCTTCGCTGACCTTTTTAGAGCATTCGTCTGATTGCATTCACGGGGGCGGCAATTCTGGTGGGATCCGAAGAACCGCTGATCCTACTGGCAGATTTCATTCGCTTGATCTGTCGGTCGAAGGATCACGGTTCTCATCACCTTGCCATCCTGTTGGCAAGCCTGCTCCACGGACGTAGCCATATACAGAGTAAGACCTGCGACTTCGTATGCTCGTAGTTCCTTTGTGCCCGTATTAATGAGGCAAACATATGAAGGCGAGCCTCCACCATACGCCTCTTGCGTATATGACCAACTATTGGCGGCGATCAACACGTCCGTCTTCTCATGTAGGGATTGTCCAGCCTGATCCAGAAGTCGAAAACGCAGAGGTTGAAAATCAGAGGTTTGGTTCTCGATGTTCAGAGAAACGGTCAATTCTGGAGCTGTACCCGTAGTCTCGACGTCGCCCTCACAAGGCTCTTCGATCAACAGTTCATGGACTCTGAGCCCGAACAGATAGGCTTCCGAAAAATCATCCACCTTTTCTTCGGTTCGCTTCACCGAGGCTTCGACGTCAGCGAAACGATTGGCATATCCCTCCAGGACGTCGACCGCTTGCCCGGGATAAACCAGGGCCCAGATCCAAACCAAGCCCGAGAGGAAACCGAAAATAGTCGCCCCCCAATCCACATACTTGTAAACCGTTTTGATCATTTTTTAGGACCAGGAATCTTTCAAAGATCTTTCGATAATTCGGACCAGCCTTCATGGCTCTGCGTCCGCAGCGAGCGGCAATCTGTGCGGCATAATCCGGAAGTGTCAAGCGCAACGGCCTCGGTGCGAACGGCATATCTCAAAAACCATGAAAACACCTTAATTGAACAACTTATGGCGTGCGCCGGACCGCCCCAATGTCGAGATACTGGCGAACTTATGGCGTCGCACATCACCCTTCACAGAAGATGCCGAATTCCGCTCTTGATGATGGCGAGGACCTCGCTCAGCGCGTCTCATCACCTCTCGGGTTCACGGCATCACGCGACCTAAACGCGGCGGAACTCTTGTCAACATTGATTGCACCACGTTGCGTTTGCGCATCGCGATAGTTTCGGAATATGCCAGATATTATTGGTCACGTGCACCGAACGAGCGTGATTAGGTGTTTGCAGCTGCGGTGAATTTGAGCTGTTCGATGGAAGCCGCGCCCGGAGTGCCATCGGAGAGTTCATTCTCAGTTACGCCCGTGACACATGCCAAGTCGAGGTTGAGTGTGGCGGTCATGCCGTCCGGAGTGAAATTTCTTGTGAAGGTGCCGCTAAGAAATGAGCGCACCGTACTCTGACTCATGCGAGTTCCAAAACCGACATGATCGTGATCGCCAGAACCGGGAGACATGACGCATGCTTCTGTCCACCGAATAATCAGGCGGTCGCCAGAAACTTGTCCGTCAATCGTGATGCCATCTCCTTGCTCGGAGAGACCGCCATACTTTACCGCATTTGTCGCGAGTTCAAAAAAGATGAGGGAGAGGGGGGTGATCGCAGCTGGGTAGACGCGAACCTCTGGAAACTTCACATGCGCCGGAATCTCGCCGGTAAAAGGTTCGAGAATAGCGTTGGCGAGATCAGCCAGATTGGTGCCTTCTGGTTCAGCGCCGGTCGGATCACTCACGGCCTTCGCATGCACAGATGCGAGTGCGTGAAGACGCTGCCGCATAACAGCAACAAGATCGTCGACTTCGGTTGTATGACGCCCTGCGATGGCCAGAAGCCCACTGGCAACTGCGAAACAGTTTCCAACCCGGTGCCGCATCTCGGACAAGAGGAGCTGCTGTTGTTCCTCTGCCTTGCGTCGCTGCGTGATGTCGCGGGCAATCTTCGATGCGCCTATGATGTTACCAAGTGCATCGCGGACTGGCGAGACAGTCAGTGAAACCGGAACGAGCGTTCCATCTTTGCGCTTCCGAACAGTTTCAAAATTGACGATCCGCTCGCCCCGTTTCAACCGTGCGATAAAGTCAACTTCTTCATCCATGCGATCCTCGGGAAACAGAATCGTGATGGGCTGTCCGACTGTCTCGTCGGCCGTGTATCCAAAAAGCCTTTCCGCACCGGGGTTCCAACTTCGGATGGTGCTGTCCAAGTTTTTCGTAATGATCGCATCGTCGGAGCCTTCGACAACGGCGGCCAGATACTGATGGTGGTTTCCTGGCAGATCCGATTCCACATTTTTGCCTTTCTTTAGATCTCGCCGATATATGTACGCTTGAGCAGGGAACAAAAGTGTTCTTTTCACTCTACGCCTGCCGCCGAAGCCGGACAATCAAAAGTGTATCAGCGTTCGCCCATTTACAACGAAAGGTTCGAAGCTGCCTGGGTCCGGCTTTTGGAAGCCCGGATTCCGTTTGGTATGCTGTTCTGTCTGGTCATACACGCGCGTAGGTCGATACGACCGACGCAAACTCGTCTGTGGCCTCGTGACATTGCGTGAGAAGCGCTAAGCCGCCAGACCGTGCTTCATGGCGGCGTGAAAATGTGAGGATGACGTTTCCAGAAGTTTAGAGCGGTTTCGTCGGAGACCACTAGCCGGTTTTTTGGATAATGTTCTGGGGAAGGCGGACTCTGATTTCCTGGTTCATCATGCTGAGCAAAACCTGGACACGCTGGTCGTCGGTCACATGCTCGACCTTCGAGATGAAATGAGCAAACGGCCCGGCAATGACGCGGATCTGGTCGCCAGCTTTCACCTCATCAAGCTCTTGCAAGACGCCGTCCTTGTCACAGCGAGCATGCAGTCCAGCTATGAATGCCGAGGGCAGGGGGCGGGGCGATTTCGGGTTGTTCAGAACCAGCCGTGAGATACCGCGCGTCGAGTTGATCTTGCGCCAGGAGGAACTCTCTGGGTCGAACTGAATGAAGAGATAGCCCGGAAACAACTGGCGCGGACCGGTGTGATTTTTTGTACCACGGTGGCGGGTTTCGACACGACGCGGGGAGAAGACCGGAAATCCCTGCCTTTCCAAGTGCGTGGTAGCGATGGCCAGGGCGTTTGGTTTCACCATGGCGACGAACCAGTTGGACGCGTCAAGGTTTTCGGGTGCACCCTCGGATGGAGCCATTTTTCCCCGCGATAGTAAAATGAAGACTAGGCTGGTCTGCGTGTTTTCATCCGAGCTAATAATGCAGCTTTCGCGCCGCTTAAACCCAAAGTTTCAGCTAAGGTCGGCGGAAACCGGCTCTGATCACAGCGGGTGCTGCATGACCTCTTTCACTGTAGCAATCCTCGTGGTTTGGGTAGGATAAGTCGAGCCAGTGAGCAATGTACCTCCTTTGATTTCGAGGTTTCGCTTTGGACGACAACGAGAGTGTCACGGTTTTTTCGTCAATGAATGTTAAATGGGGTGTTGACGATCAACACGACGCGATCAGGGGAAACGTCCTTTTCCCTAAAGGCAGAGTTCCCCCTTGAAGTTTCTCCACATTGGTGTATGCGTTCAGGTATGAACGCAGCTCCACTTTCTTGCGTTTTTGCCGGGCCGTTCAAGCGAGTCACGGTGCGGTAGCCGTGAAGACGCCGATCGATGCTGATGTCCGATTTCGGCTGCTACGGCTTCTCGAGCAAAATCCGGATCTCTCTCAGCGAGACATCGCCCGCGAGCTTGGCGTAAGTCTTGGAGCAACCAACTACGTGCTGCGGGCTTTGGTGGGCAAAGGGCAAGTCAAGATCCGCAACTTCCGTGCGTCCAACAACAAGCTGCGTTATGCCTATATCCTCACGCCGAAAGGTCTCGACAGCAAAGCTCGGCTGACGGCAGGTTTCCTGCGCCGGAAGCGGAAGGAATACGACGCCCTGCGCGCCGAGATTGAGACGCTTGAGGAAGAGCTTTCGCTCGGAGCAGACGTGGCGCCGCGAGTCATGAAATGAGAAACCGCTACTTGGAGCGTGTTTTCGAACAGTATTTCGCGTGCTTTTATGTGAAGGAGGTCAAGTCTTCTTGGCCATCGCTTCACCGCTCGAGGCCGAGTGTTTCAGTAATCGAGCGCTTGGGGAAAACCGGATCCACTAAGGAGCAAGATATCCCACGCATGGACGCGACGCGACCTTCGTCCGCGGCTGGCCAGCAACAAGGCACGCTACGCTATTGCGACCTTGCCGCTTACAATTCCGCCCGATCGTTCAGAGAGTGTGATGGCGGCTCCGCAGAATGCGATCAAATGAATCTCATGCCCTTAAGGCAACTTAAATTTTTCATGTGTGAGAGATGAATTCTTCTCAAAGCGAATTGGGGCATCGTTGAAGAGCATTTTGCAGGGGATGATGGCCTTGGCCGCAGGTGCAACCGGCGCCCGCGGCGTAGCGCTGTTGTCCATCCCACTCCTGACGCGGCTCTACAGCCCCGAGCAATTTGGGGTCTTTGGGCTTTTCTCCTCCGTCCTACTGCTGCTCGTCCCGCTTGCAACGTTTCGGTACATGACGGCACTTCCGCTGCCCCGGACCGACAGGGCGGCCTTTGCCGTGCTCGCGCTTGCATTTGTCCTCCTGGGTGGCTTTTCCCTTGTCCTCCTTGTCGTGGTGCTCCTAGCCGGAGCCCCGCTGCTCATCGGCTTGGGGTTCGGGGATCTTGCGCCCTATGCGCTTCTCATTCCGGTCGGGGTGTTTTTCGCCAGTCTCTTTGAGACGCTGAGCATGTGGGCGACGCGCGCGCGGGCCTACCGGGTGATTGCCGTGACCCAGATATGGCAAGCGGTGGCCGGCGAGGGGAGCAAAATCGTGCTCGGTGTGCTTTCCGTTGGTCCCATTGGTCTTATCAGCGGGTTTATCCTTGGGCAGATCAGCGGTTTGCGGAGTTTTGTCACACGGTTCTGGGCGGTCTTTCGTGCCTTCCTTCCGCGCTTGTCCGTAAGGCAAATGCGCATCGTTGCCTATCGCTACCGCGGCTTCCCGATCAACAGGATGCCGGCGCAGTTTCTGCTGGCGCTTGGCATGCACGCACCCTTGCTGCTAACGGCGGGATACTTCGATGCGGAGACAACGGGTCAGTTGGCCCTCGCGATGCTCGCCTTCGCGCTGCCCTTTGCCCTTGTCGGACAAGCCACCAGCCGCGCCTATTTTGGCGAGATGGCAAAGCTTGGTGCTCAAAACGCGGACGAGATCCTCATCCGCATGCGGCATGTCATGCTGACGCTAGGGCTCATGGCGCTGCCCGTCTCTGCGGTCCTGTTTCTTTACGCAAAGCCGCTGGCGGCGTTTGTGCTTGGATCCGAATGGGCACAGGCTGGCCGGTTCATCGCGTTTCTCGCCATCGCGCTTGTTCCGCAGTTCATCTCGGCAACGGTAATCCGAAGTCTGGACATCCTTGAAGCGCACCTTTTGGTTATCCTGCTGTACTTTACACGACTTGTCGTGGTTGCCTCTGCGCTCTGGATCCCTCAGATCAATGCTGCATCACCGGAAACCATTGTTCTCGCTTACTCGTGCAGCTTAGCCATTTTCTACCTCATGCAAACCTGTGTTATTTACTGGGCTCTGCACCGCAAACAAAGGCAGGTCGCATGATTTATCGACAAATTTCTAAAATCGTACTTCAAATCCTCCCTGGCAGTGATCTTCGGTATCTTCTGCTGCACAAATCACCTGATCGATTGGCTCCAAGGCTGGTGACGCCCAACTGCGAACTTGTAATCGATGGTTTCCCCAGAAGCGCAAATACGTGGATTTACTATCATGTTCAGGTTGCATTTCCGGAAACCCGCATCGCGCATCATGTGCACTCGTGGCAGCAATTTCTTCTAGCCCGCTTCTACCGGGTGCCATCGATCCTTATTGTGCGCAATCCGGATGCCTGCGTACAATCACTCGCGACGAAACGCGGTGGTGTCTTAATGTTGCACTATCTCGATTATCTTATGACAACGGGCTTCGGTGCGCTTTTCGCTAACAAGGTTTATCTCTTTGATAAAGTTACTGGCGAGCATGGCATTGATGATCTCATTCGCAACGTTGCCGAAATAATCGGCAAGCCTGCATCGGCACCTGACCCAGCCCAGGTCAAAGCGTTGATGGAAGAACGTACCGAAAATAAAAACGTCAAGACCCCACCATTCCAAAAAGAGGTTCTTGGACCAGTCTCCAAGGTTTCACGCAGAATCGCCAAGTGTCTCTACAAGCGGTTAAAAGGTCGTCTAAGTTCATGAAAAAAGTAATGATTTGGGGGTTTTATGAGCAGGGGAACATCGGCGACGATCTCATGGGTATGATCTTTTACGAGCTCATCGAAGAGCTCGGCGGATACCCGATCCTTTTTTCGAACAACCCGCGCTTTACCGAAATGGGATACCGTGCAACCACCGATTTGGCCGCTGCGGAGCCCGACATTCTCCTGCTGGGGGGCGGGGCGTTTTTCAAAAATGAGAACGCCTCGACACAGTCGATCGAAGGCCGAGTCCAGCGGCTTGCGGATTACGTGAACCAGAACGCGATCCCGGTGCATGGCGTTTCGCTTGGCAGCGATGGCATCGACACGCTCGATCATCTGTCGCTTGCCCGCAAAGCGCTTGTCCGGGGCGGACATCTCGAAAGCGTGGCTGTTCGCCTCGAAAGCGATCTTGCCCTCGGCCTGCCCAATGCGCGCCACCTCGATGATGTGGTCCTGCTGACCAGCACGTGCGCAAGCCGGTACAAGCGGCTGACCCCGATCGATCCGCCTCCAGGCCATCCGAACACGCTGATCAATCTGTCCCGGCGCAAGGCGTTTGCGATCCCGCGGATTCTGTGGAAAACCCGCAAGGAGCGTCCGGCGTTCTTCAGGGCCCATACAAGCGCCGGCAACACGGGCGGCGAAATCACGGTCCCTGGCTTTCCGGTGATTGAGGAAAAACAGTTCACCATCCAGCTTGGATATATCAAAGCGGCAAAAACCATCATCTCCTCCAAGCTGCACCCGGGCGTGATGGCGGTCTCGTTTGGTAACCGGTTTGAGCCGGTTTCCCCAAGACCCAAAACAATCGCGTTCCTCAAGGAAACGCTTCCGAAAACCCTAGATTTCGACGCGTTGTTTTCATCCTATGTCAATCATATCCGCGACATGGTGATATGATTGCTGCTTCCTCCAGCTATGCATTGCTGCTTTTTGCCGCCTGGCATCTTCGGCAACGAAAAATGTGGCTGGAGTTTGCTATTGTTCTCGTCCCGATTCTATATTGCGGGTATTTTGGCCTCAGCATTTTTGTATTTTCATTTGGCGAGTTTATGCCGTTTACCTATTATAGAGCCGCGCTAAAGCCGGTGTATGGCCAGGTTTCCGCGATGATATCGCTGCATTTTCTGGTTGTCGTTCTGGCGCTTCTATCTGTTCGCGCATTCGACCACAGACCTTACAAGAGAATGCAATCCATTTCACTGCGCGCCTTCTCCGTCGGGCCGTTCGGGGCGCTATTTTGCATGCTGCCGGTCCTTTTCGTCCTGCTCGCAACCCCGTTATCGGAACTCTGGGACCGGCCAAGTTTTATTGTGGAAACGGATAACGGCCACTGGATGCGGTTCGCGGATCTTTTGCTCTTCATATCTGCGATCATGACCCCATTCATTAAAAGTGTGCCTCTTAAATTATTTGTACTCTTTTCTGTATCGCTGGCTTTCTTGCTTATCGGGAGCCGGTCGGGTGTTGTAATGCTTCTAATCTTCGCAACGATAGAGTTCTTCATCGTCAGGCGGCACAGAAAATGGTTTCCGATCATGATATCCATCCTGGGCATCTGGATGCTGGCCATCATTCTTTACCTGCGTTGGGACGGCGGCGGAGGCTTGCTTGCCATCCTGCGTACATTGTTTGGTGGAGATCCCGAACTTCTTACTTCGGCGGTGGGTTATGGGGTGAATTACTTGTTCAACCTCTCTTTCGTTCTGATAGGCGAGATGTTTGTCTCCGTCGAGGCGGAGGCTCGCTGGTTCACGTACTCGATCCTGCCTTTGCCTTCGGCATTCTTAGATCAGACAGCGGCGTATGACGCACATAGCCGCTTCCGGAATAACATTCCCTACTCCGGCTTTGGATATGCCATCATTTTCCTTGGCCCAACGATCTATCTTCTCGTCGTCTACCTGTCCGCTCTTAGCTTTCTTTCTGCGCGGTGGGTGCTGTCGACACGGCGAGACCTTCTAGAGGGTATTTTATGCGTAGCGTTCTTCGTGATCCCGTTCCTTGTTCTGATGCAGTACAACCTCCGCACTGGAAGCAGGCTGATCTACGTATTTGCCGTCCTTTATTTCGCCGTGGCGCTTGGCCGTCGCATGAGGTTTAAACCTCGACAATGAAAGTTCTTGCGATTGCCAAGACCCTGTGTAAGGGCGGCGCCGCAGTAGGCGCATCCAATACGATCAACAGCCTGAGGGCGGCAGGTTTGGAGGTGGTAGCTTTCGGAGCCTACGAAACGCCCAAGAGCTGTGCAATGTCCGCCATGCGCACGACCGAACGCATCTATGAGCGCGTCTTTCATAACGCTGATACGCATTGCTTGCAACTATGGTCGCCGGTTTTCGATCTTGTCAGGCTTTATGAACAGCACAGGCCCGATATCGTGCAGCTGTTCGACATATCGGGAAATACAATCGACTTCCGCCAACTAAATGATATCCCGTGTCCCAGCGTCCAGCGGCTGAGCGATTTCTGGCCTTATCATGGCGCAAAGCATTATAACCTCGCGCCACCCGACCCGCCAAGCGTTGCCGACCGTCTGCTGCGCCGAATGATTTTCGATGGATCTGGCGAACCAGACGCATTTGTTGCGCCGTCGCAATGGTTGGCCGATGTGTTGACGGATCGTCAACCGACGGTCATCCGCAATGCGGTTACATCGGCACCGGGCGTCACCCCACGGGATCGGTTGGGGGCGAAAATCCGGTTCGGGTTTATTTCCAACCCCATCGATGATCCCCGCAAAGGGCTGATGTCGGTGCCACCCGTCCTAACGGCTTTTGCCGCGCACGCAGGGCCGGTTGCACTGCACCTTTTCGGCGAAGGCAGCGATCAGACAATGACGTCAACGAACTGTATCGAGGTCGTGGCGCATCCACCGTTCAAGCGGGACGCACTGGCGACTGCCTTTACCAATTTTGATATCCTGCTTTGCCCGTCGAAGTTGGACAATTCTCCGAATGTGATGACCGAGGCCCTAGCTCATGCGGTCCCGGTTGTGGCGCAAATTGGAAGCGGGATGGACAGCTATCTTGAGGCAACGTTTGGGGCGTTGATCGATTTCGATGGCCGGGTCGAACAGGGCGCGGCCCAGATCGCGTCTCTGCTGCGCTCCTATCCAGCCGCCTGCAAGGCGGCACTGCGGTTTGCGATGGCCGAGCTTTCTCCGCAAAAGATCGGAGAGGAATATAAAGCACTCTATACCGCGTTGTTAGTACAGCGCGCATAGAGAGGTGTTGTCTGGTTCATCGAGACCATTATGGAGCGAGGACGAACAAGAAATCCGGAACAAGAAGCTGGTGAAGGTGCTGGAGGTCGGTGGAAGTTGATCGTTTATTGTTGCTCGATCTCCAGACTACGAGTGTGTCGGCTTCCACATCGACAAACGCCCCGAAGCACCGCTGCCTGAAAAGGCCGACTTGATTGTCTCATTTACTCTTCTTTCACGTGTGCCGAGCAATTCGGCATCAATCTTTGACATGTATGAAAGTCTCACTGCCGGCAGGAGCATGCATCAATAATCCCGCGGGGATTGCAACCCTATTCTCTGGCGATTCGTATCGTAGGTTAGCGTGCAAGAAGTCAGAGCTGTTCAAGAGGCGCTTCTATAATCACCGGGAATGTGCTTTGAGGTATCGGTTACATCCGTCGATTGAACGATTTACAACGAAGGAAGATTCTGATGTCCGCAATCCGCCACTTCGTGAGTTTGAACCGTACGGCTTCAGCGTGGATCGCAATGCGGTTCCCGCGCATCTTCTCTAACCCAAAACCAAGTTATCGAGAAACCCTACTGGATCGCGTTAACCGCGATATCAGCATCAAGAAACCGGGGACGGTGCTGGAAGCGGGGGGGGTGGATCGGCCTGTCCTTGATCGGTCCCCAGATTACGAGTTCGTCGGGCTCGACATCGACGAGCGCCCCGACTGCGCACGTCTCTATGACCGCTTCCTCGTGCAGTCCATCGAGATACCGTTGCCCGTTAAGGCTGACGTGATCATCTCATTCACCCTGCTCGAACACGTGCCGAACAATACGGCATCAATCAGGGCTATGTATGAAGGTCTCAATGCCGGCGGGAGCACGCATCACTATATCCCGTGTGGATTGCACCCCTATTCATTGGCACTTCGCGCCATTGGGCCACGGCTTCAGCGACGTCTCATTCCGATTCTCCGGCCGGGAACCGAGGGAATCACTGGCTATCCTGCCTTTTTCGATCTCTGTACGCCACGCGCCATGACGCAAGCTTTTCGCGCCGCCGGTTTTACCGAGATAGACGTTAAACCCTTCTATCGCGCCAATGACTATTTCGCTTTCTTCACGCCCGCCTTTATAAGCGTAACGCTGTTTGAAAACGTGTGCCGTCTGCTGGGCCTGAGCACATTGGCGTCGGGTATTGTCATCAGCGCCCGCAAACCTTCTAGCGTGCGCACGGCTCACGATGAGAAATCCGCCTGAGCGTGTGGGGCTCTGGGGGTGTCAACTGAGTTTTCATCGAGTTCGGAGAGCTGAGATACAGCTTGGTGCCGGCGTTATCGAGCATTTGAACCTACTGATGTTTGATGCGATGAACATGTTGAATACAGGAATTCATGGTATCACGTCGCACACTCGTCATAAAATTGTGCTTTGATCTTCACGTAACCTTCTACGTGTGTCAGTACAGGCCAATCAGGCTAAGAGCATGTACCTTGTATCCATGCTCGAACAAAATCGTAATAGGTCACAGAAAACTATGAAAATCTCAGTTGTCACCGCCGTGTTCAATCGCCGAGACACAATCGCTCAGGCGATAGAAAGTGTTAATGCGCAAGACCATTTCGATGTTGAACACATCATTCAGGACGGTGGATCAACGGATGGCACCCTCGATGTTGTCCGGCAGCATGCAACTGACACGACAGGTGTCGTTAGTGAACCCGATACAGGTATATACGATGCGATAAATCGCGGCATACTGCGCGCAAATGGCGATGTGGTCGGTGTGATGCATTCGGATGACTACTTCGCATCGGACGACGTCCTGTCCAAGGTCGCCTCAGCATTCAAAGATCCGAACGTAGATGGCGTATATGGCGATCTGAGTTATGTCGCGGCAAGTGACACATCGCGAGTCTTGCGACACTGGAAATCAGGCCCTTATGATGCGTCCAAATTGCGATGGGGGTGGATGCCACCACATCCCACGTTTTACATGCGCCGTCATCTCTTCGATCAATTGGGGTTTTATGATACCGAGTTTCAAATTGCCGCGGATTACGATGCGATGTTGCGGTACTTTGTCCAAGGGCGTATCAAACTGGCGTACATTCCTGAAGTTTTGGTCTGCATGCGTACAGGCGGAGCAAGTAACGGGTCTTTGAAACGTATTCTTCGCAAGAGTCGCGAAGATTATACGGCTATCCGACGAAACCACATTGGTGGACTGGGAACACTAGCCGCCAAGAACTTTTCCAAGGTCACACAGTTTCTTTGAATCGTCGATGTGCTCTTGAGCAATCCAACAGCCAAATTCTTGAGGGGAGCAAAGGTGAAAACAGCACTCATCACCGGCGTCACCGGGCAGGACGGGGCCTACCTTTCGGAGTTCCTGTTGGACAAGGGCTACGAGGTGCATGGCATCAAGCGGCGCACGTCGCTGTTCAACACCGCCCGGATCGACCACCTGATCGAGGGGGCGCCGGGGCGTGAGGGCCGTTTCGTTCTGCATCACGGGGACATGACGGACAGCTCGTCGCTGACGCATATCCTGCAGAAGGTGAAGCCCGACGAGGTCTATAACCTCGCCGCGCAGAGCCACGTC
>NZ_JAVKFX010000044.1:0-4416 GCF_040223625.1 Roseovarius sp.
AGCGTCTCGATCAGGCAGGCGGTCTGGATCGTCATGTGCAGCGACCCGGCGATCCGCGCCCCTTTGAGCGGCTTGGCCTCGCCGTATTCCTCGCGCAGGGCCATCAGCCCCGGCATCTCCGTCTCGGCGATGTCCAGCTCCATGCGCCCGAAGGCGGCCTGCTTGATATCCTTGACGAGGTAATCCTTTGCCATCTGGCGGCTCCTTGCAAATCCCGTTGTTGCGAGCCAGATACCACCAGCCTCTCACGCGGGCAATGCGGTAATCCTCCGACCCACCGCAGGCTTGCCTAAGACTTTACAATCTTGCCATCCCGCCGCTATGACTGCCCGCGTTTTACCCATCGGACCGGAGACCCAAGTGGCCAAACCCCGCGCCTGGCAAAAGATGCTCTCGGGCCGCCGGCTCGACCTGCTCGACCCGACCCCGATGGATATCGAGGTCGAGGACATCGCCCACGGCCTCAGCTTCGTCGCCCGCTGGAACGGCCAGACGCTCGGCGACATGGCCTATTCCGTGGCCGAGCATTCCCTGCTCGTCGAACGACTCTACGCCCGCCTCAACCCCGCCGCCCCCGCGAAATGGCGCCTCGCCGCGCTGCTGCACGACGCGCCCGAATACGTCATCGGCGACATGATCTCGCCGGTGAAGGCCGCCGTCGGCCCGAATTACGACGAGCTCGACAAGCGCCTTGCCGCCGCCGTCCACCTGCGCTTCGGCCTGCCCGCCACCATCCCGGCCGCGGTCAAGAAACAGATCAAGAAGGCCGACAAGATCAGCGCCTGGATGGAAGCCACACAGATCGCCGGCTTCTCGACACAAGAGGCCAACCGCTTCTTCGGCCAGCCCGACCCGGCCACCATCGACGGCCTGCGCATCCTCCTGCGGCCGCCCACGGAAACCCGCGCCGCCTATACCGCACGCCATGCCGAGCTGCTGAAGGAGATGGGATGATCCACATCCGCCCCGCCGGCCCGATCGACGCCGCGCCCATGGCCGACCTCCTGAACGCCATCATCGCCGCCGGCGGCACCACGGCGATGACCGACCCTGTCACGCCCGCCATGCTCAAGGACTGGATGCGCGCCACCCCCGGCACCGCCGCATGGCACCTCGCCGAGGACAATGGCGGAACCCTCCTCGGCTTCCAGTGGATCGAACCGAAAGACGCCCTGCCCCCCGAGGCCTGCGATATCGCCACCTTCGTGCAGATCGGCCGGGCCAAGCTCGGCATCGGCTCCGCCCTCTTCGACCGCACCCGCGACGCGGCGATATCCCTGGGCTACCGCTGGATCAACGCCACGATCCGCGCCGACAACACCGGCGGCCTCGCCTATTACCAGAGCCGCGGGTTCGAGACCTACGATATTCGCCGGAACGTCCCCCTGCCGGGCGGCGTAACCGTCGACCGCATCTCCAAGCGCTTCGACCTCTAGGCCCTTAACGCGGCGACCGCTTCGCCAAGATCCGCTGCAAGGTCCGCCGGTGCATGTTCAGCCGCCGCGCCGTCTCGCTCACGTTCCGGTCGCAAAGCTCATAGACCCGCTGGATATGCTCCCACCTGACCCGGTCGGCGCTCATCGGGTTCTCCGGCGGCGGCGGCAATTCATCCTCCGTCGCCAGAAGCGCGTTGGTGATATCCGTCGCATCGGCCGGCTTCGACAGGTAATCCGTCGCCCCGATCTTCACCGCCGCCACGGCGGTGGCAATCGCGCCATACCCGGTCAGCACCACGATCCGCGCATCGGGCCGCTTCTCGCGGATGGTCTCCACCACGTCGAGCCCGTTGCCATCCTCCAGCCGCAGGTCGCAGACCGCGTAGGCCGGCGGCCGCGCGGTGGCGATGGCCTGCCCGGCGGCAACCGATCCGGCGGTCTCCACCTCGAAGCCGCGCTTCTCCATCGCCTTGGCCAACCGCTTCAGAAACGGCTCGTCGTCATCGACCAGCAAAAGGGATTTGTCCTCGCCGATGTCGCGCTGCATGTCCGCCATTCCGTCCCTCCCGTGAACGCACCCGGCGTGCCGATAACCTCTATCGTGCAGCACGTCGTGCGTCAAACCATCGCACCGGGCTCAGCCGGCGTCCAGAAAGCATTGCACCCGGTCCGCCATCTCCTCGGCCGACGTGTCGCGGCGGAAGAAATCGACGAACCCGGTCTCTGGCAGGACAAGATAGGTCATGGTCGAGTGATCGACGAGGTAATATTCGTCATCCTCGTCGTCATGGGCGCTGTAATAGGTCCGGTAGGCCTGGCTCGCCGCCTTGACCTGTTCCGGCGATCCGGTCAGGCCCAGCATCCGCGGATGCAGGTTCGCGGTAAAGTCGTCCACCACCTCGGGCGTGTCCCGTTTAGGGTCGACCGAGATGAAGACCGGCTTCACCATCTCGCCCTGTTCCTCAAGGATATCAACGGCCTGCGCATTGCGCGCCACGTCGACCGGACAGACATCCGGGCAGAAGGTATAGCCGAAATAGATCAGCGCGGGCTGGTCGATCACCTCTTTCTCGGTCACCGTCTCGCCGGTCTCGCTGACCAGCTCGAACGGCCCGCCGATGGCCCCCGCGCCGCCCGCGACATTTCCGCCCCGGCACTGCGCGAACTGGTCGCCGCCATCCTTCCAGAATCCGAGCCATGACATCCCACCAACGAAAACAATGGCGATTGCAGCCGCGCCGATGGCGATGATCCGTGTCATGGGGGACCCTTTCATTTCCGGGGTTCTTTTCGTGTTGCCGCACATCTAACATCGCGGGTGGAAACTGCAACGTCCCCCGGGTCACATATGGCGGAACATGCAACGGCCCCGGCCAACACGCGCGACAGCGACAACTGGATCCGGTTGCGCACGCTGGTGCTGCTGCGCTGGTGGGCCATCATCGGCCAGATCTCGGCCCTGATCGTCGCCCAGCGGCTCTACAATCTCGAGCTCGAGATCGGCCTCTGCTACCTCGCCATCGGCGCCTCGGTCATCTCCAACCTCGTCGCCGGCTTCGTCTTCCCCGAGAACAAGCGCCTGACCGAATCCCAGACCCTGCTGGTCGTGCTCTTCGACATGCTGCAACTGGCGCTGATGCTCTACCTCACTGGCGGGCTGCACAACCCGTTCTCGATCCTGATCGTCGGGCCCGTCACCGTGTCCGCCTCGGCGCTGTCGTCGCGCTCCACGCTGTTTCTCGGCGTGATGTCGATCCTGATCGTCACCCTGCTCATTCCCTTCCACCTCCCCCTGCGCACGGCCGAAGGGTTCTACCTCCGCGTGCCCCAGATCTTCCTCTTCGGCAACTGGTTCGCCATCGTCATCGCGGTGATCTTCCTCGGGGTTTATTCCCGCTGGATCGTCTCGGAAATGCGCGCCATGGCCGAGGCGCTGCAAGCCACCCAGATGGCGCTGGCACGCGAACAGAAGCTGACCGATCTCGGCGGCGTGGTCGCGGCGGCGGCGCACGAGCTGGGCACGCCGCTCGCCACCATCAAGCTCGCCAGCTCCGAACTGGCCGAGGAGCTGGCCGACACCCCCGACCTGCGCGACGACGCGCTGCTGATCCGGGAACAGGCCGACCGCTGCCGCGACATCCTCCGTTCGATGGGCCGCGCCGGCAAGGATGACCTGCACCTGCGCCGCGCCCCCCTCTCGGCCGTGGTCGAGGAAGCGGCCGACCCCCATATCGACCGCGGCAAGGCCATCCATTTCGAACACGCCCCGGAAGAAGGGTCCGAGGCGTTCCAGCCCGAGATCCTCCGCCGGCCGGAGGTGATCCACGGCCTGCGCAACCTCGTGCAGAACGCCGTCGATTTCGCCCGCGCCGATGTCTGGGTCGAAAGCCGCTGGTCCGATGACGAGATCACCGTGCGGATCATGGATGACGGGCGCGGCTACCCGCCGCACCTTCTCGGCCGCATCGGCGACCCGCTGATGCGCCGGCGCGGCGGCGGGCGCGACCCGCGCCGCCCGGAATACGAGGGGATGGGCCTCGGGCTCTTCATCGCCAAGACGCTGCTGGAACGCTCCGGCGCCGCCCTCAGCTTTGCCAACGGCACCGAGTCCTTCCGCCACCGGCTCGACCGCGCCCAGCGCACCGGCGCCGTGGTCGAGGTCCGCTGGCCCCGCGCCGCCATCGCCTCCGACACCCTGCCCGGCATGCCCCTGGGAGAGAACCAGCCTATACGGGCATGACGCCACGGCATTCGGCTGCAGGTTGCAATCATTAAAGCGTTTCGATTTTAACCTGCGACATATCCGGCAGCCTTGAAGAAGTTCCAACATTCGTTGGGAGAGAACATATCGCAGATGTCTCCGAGGACTTCGAAGAGGTCTGTAAAGGTTCTGGCGCCGATCCTGCGCAGGTGCGCCTTGAGTTTCGAGAAGGCTTGCTCGATGGGGTTCAGGTCCGGGGAGTATGGCGGCAGGTAGAGG
>NZ_JAVKFX010000045.1:0-107669 GCF_040223625.1 Roseovarius sp.
ACGTCGAATGACACTCAAAAATCCCATGTCGATCACTCCATGTCTCCCCGACAAAACCCGTCAGGGAAAGGTGTTCACATGGGTCAATTCTCAGTGAAAAATTTGAAGCCTACCGGGTCACTTCTCAGCGGAAACTAACACTATGCTGCCGTAATGATGTTGACCTGGTTCAGGGACGGCCATTTCAGTATCCTGCGAAACTTAGAAGTTGCGCTACTTCCGTTTCTCTTTTTCGTGGCGCTCCTTGTCTGGAGGAGCATCTACTTTGGCGATTTGTTGCCAAATCCTTACTATGCAAAAGCGTCGGGCTCTGATTTCGCGGGTATCCTCAATCCATTTGGTGCAGGTTGGAGCTACATCCTCGATGGCTTGCGAGCATCGGGAATGGTAATGGCCATACCCCTTGTGTGTCTCGCTTTTTCCGACAAGCTTGCAAGGATTAGTCTTACTCTGGCCGCAGTGTTAACAGGTCACGTCATCTTTGTTCTTTGGGCGGATGGAGACTGGATGGGGCAGTTCCGCTTTTTGATGCCAGTGCTCCCTATTGTCGCAATTTTGACCGCATTCGGGCTGTCGAAAATACCGCTTCATACTCCAAGGAATTGGGCTGGCGCGCTATTTTCTATTGTGATCGTAATTTTTTCTGTGGATCAAATTGACAGTTTTGAAGCGCGTCCGACGACGCCATTGGCTGTGGTGTCAGAAATTGGTTCGGAGTTTGCGCGAGTAGCGGAATTGTTGGATATTGAAGACCCGGTTCTTGCCCATCATGATGCTGGTGGGATCAGCTATGATCGTTCAATCAGGTTGGTTGATTTGGGCGGGCTTGTTGATCGCAAGATTGCTAAAAATATGGCGAACCGCGCATTTCTAGAAGAGTATATTTTTGAAGACCGGCAACCTCACTTCATATTTGGAGAGATTAACTTTGCTGCAGCTTCAGGATTTACAGAAGCCGAAGCGTTTTCCCGAGACTATGTTCCTTTGGTTTTTGACAATAGGTCGATTATGAACAGTGCCCTGTCCCACGTGCGACGTCAGAGCGTTGTCGAAGGTGACGGGCTGATAGTTCATCGCTCAGAGGATTCTAGGATAGAATCTGTGACCGTATTGAACCCTGAAAGGGGAGGGTGACCCCGTGAGAGCGTTTCACTAACTGGATAGATTTTTCCTGCAGAATGAGGGTTAGCGATGCACAAGGTCGATCCAGGCGAAATCTGGTTTCGCACGGCAAGCCTGCACGCTATCGACCTGAAAACCGATGTTTCGATTAATGACCGATCTACGATTGGCGTTGAGTGGTAGGTTGCGAAGCTGAGAAGTCGAAACCGGTCGACGGTGCCGGTGACGCAAAATCTCAAGAGACGCAGGCATTCCACTGCTTTCTTCAAAGACCATCGAAGGGACTTTTTTCGAGGTGATCGGCTATCCTTTTGCAAAACAAGCGTATTGAGGGCGCGGGCATAAACATTGCCAGAAAACGTCGCTTTCAATCCCAATTTTGGGAATTGCCATCATTGCTGCGTCACCGGTGAGGGCTTGTCTGGCTGGTCGATTGAGGGCTATGAGAAATCGGGGAATGAATCGATGCTCTTGAGTACTGAGCAGGTCGACATTGTTGATCCTCAGGTATCTGCCTCCGACCCTTCTGTCGTTTACTACACGACCAAAATCAACCTGCCAGCAGGAAGAACTGTTTGAACCCTTTCCAGAGGTGAAGTCTGAATTCTTTCGGGGCTGGAAAAAGCTGCATCCCTGCGCCCCGGCGTTGGGAAGCGAAACTGGCAGGCAACCGGTTTTTCTAGGAGAAATGACGCTCGCTGCGGTTCATTGCATTCCCGCACGATCATATTCTGTGGCAACCTCCCAGACGATTTTCTTGAAATAACGGGCCTGTTCCTGGCTCAGGGTATCTTCCGGGTCGGCCAGCTTGTCCGGCAGCTCCCGCGGATCCAGTTGGTAAATTACCGTGTAGACCAGACAGGTTATTGCATACTGCCCCAGGTCGTTCAAATGGATGTCGTCGGAAAAAACGTCGCTGATATGATCAAGCCCCGGCGCGCGTCCGGCTTCAATATCATCATAGACGCGCATCAAAAGCCTGTGGCCCGGAATCATGTAGACAGGCGGCATCCCTGTCGGGCGGATGGCATTCGCATGGTCTTGCATCTGTTCCCATTTTCGGCCTTCGACCTCGAGATACCGGCGAAACGGCAGTCTGTCTTCGGCACCTGTAGATTCTTCTTCCGGAGATCGCCAATGTACCCATGTGCTGTAGAGCATGAGTTCCGCGCCTCGCCCGCCATTGCCGTGTTCCCACGTGTTCCGGACCCATTTTTCGATATGCTCGAGAGTGGTTGCCCCGAGTTCCTCCGTATCGGGACTGAGTGGAGACCCTTCCGTCGTCACAAGAAGCTCGAAATTTCCGATGTCTGAACGGGCGTCCGGGTCACCGTAACCGGGGGCATGCGTCCACCGCCAGTGCAGGGGGGAACCAGGTATCGTGGATTTTGCGATCCTGTCATAGGCATTTCCACCGCCCGGGGTCGCCTGTGTCGCCAAGATAAGACGGCCGGGCCAGGGATGGCTCATATAGGTATCCGTCAGGCTGTGGCCACTGTGGATCTGCCGGATGAAAAGCGGGCTCGCCTCACGCGGTGGCAGTCCTTCGACCTGCGCATATGCGGCCGGAACAAGGAACAGATATCCGATCAGGAAAGATAGCAATCTCAGTCGAAAGGGGCACATGGTATCAACGGGCCTTCTCGTGTATGTCATGTCAATTGTGAGCAACTTCAAACAGAGGCAAAAAACGCGCGAAAGCAGTATGTTCGGGGCGGTTCAACAGGATCAGCGGGCGGTAACGAAGTACCGAAAGGCCGGTCATCTCCAGGACTGACGTCGAGGTTGACTGAAGGGCCGCATGCTAGACCATCCGTCTTGTCTGCTTCAGCCAAGGTGCCACCGCACCCCCTAAATATCGAACTGGGCATGAACATACTCCTGGAAACGAAAACAAAATGAATGCTGCCACCTAAACCTTGAGAAGAACTTGATTGGATCGACTTGGCAATCTTTGGTTCTTGCATGGACGTGCGCATTGTGTCGTTTTGAGAAACGGCAATTAGCTCAACAGCGGATTGGCGTTTTTCTGGAGGAATTATCCAGCATTGAGGGGCGGGCGTCATCCTTCCAAGCCTCACGTCGAGCCACCGGATGTTCAAATTCTTCTTCAACGGTCTGCAGAATGGGTTAACCACCCCTATGTCGCTTTGGGCGAGTTCTCATTCCTATGGACTTCGGCTGAGAGAGTTTGCCCCAAGGCGCTTCGGATTGAAGCGTGCGCGAAGTCACTCCGATCGAATTTGTTTTTGAACTGGTCCTCGCAGTGCATGTACAGCGAATCGAGTTCGCCAGGGCGGTGGACCGGTTAAAACTGAGAATATGATTGCATTGAGTTGAATTGTCTTCATGCTATGGGCCGTTCCTTGGCTTGGTGTTCTCAGAAAAGCCACAGATGTTGTAAGCTATGAGTGGGGGCGTCCATGACCTTTCGAATCCTCCATGTGGATGACGACGCAGTATTCCTCGATTTTGTTCAGGCCGTGTTCGCGCATGAGGAGAAGTACCAAGTTGTGTCTCGCATAAACGCAAGAGATGCGCTTGCCTCGATTGAAGACGTCGCGCCCGATCTTGTCATTGCGGATATCATGATGCCCGATAAGGGCGGCTTGGAGTTCATCCACGAATTACGACAAATGCCGGCACTTGAGCAGATTCCCGTTTTTCTCCTCAGTGCGAGATCGCGAGATTTAGAAAAGTATGCGTCGTTTGGAGAAAATGCGGCGGTCATATTGTCAAAGCCGATCGAGCCGGATGTGTTGCGATGGAAGGTTAAGGCGCAACTGGAATAGAAGCAGCGATAGACCTGCGCGGCGGCTCGAGAGCGCTTGGATCTTGGGATCCGCTATCTCGGCTTCACGCAGTCCTTGTAGAGATGGCTGGCCAGGACCTCCTTTAAAGGAACGGTCGGAATATCGGATCGAATGAAACAATCCAGTTCCGAATACCTATCGAAAGGTCCGTCGCGCAGAAAGAACACGATCAGATCGCTGAGCGTGAATTTCATGCGTTCCATATCCTCCTTTTTGGCGTCCAGGAATTCTTTCAGAACAAATGCTCTGTAATAGGCGGCTCGCTGACCTGCCGGCCCGTCCAGATCGGGTAACATGGACATGGTCGCGAGGAGAAGACCCACGTCCTCGGCACGCATGACCCCTCTCTTCTTGACCGTGTTCCCGAGGTGGGTGCGGATCAGGTAGTAATACTGATACCTGTCATCGACCGGCAACCTTTCGGTGTAGACCGTGCGTTCCGCCCCCCATCCCCAAAGAAATGCTGCGCCCATCAGGTCGCAGGGGGTCACACTCTGGAGGTCCTGTCGATTGAAGTTCATCAGTTGAGCGTGAGACGAACACGTTTGGCTGTTTGCCGGTGCCAAGACACCGAACAAGGTCAAGGCCACCAATGAGAACACACCAATTCGGGCACGCAAGGAAAGCGACAGTAAAGTGGGCGTCATTGGGAACAGCCTTGATTAATGCAGTTATTCCAAGCGTAGCGGATAGTTCCAAGCCTTCATACCATGTCATCACCCCTGGTTCCCGCTGCTTCTGGTTCCCTGCGCGCTTCGAAATATTTGGGCCACGCAGATTGATGCAGTTGACTTGGAATGAAAACTTTTTATCCTATCGGTGTCGAATTGAAGGATACGCGCTTTGACCCCTGTGGCATTCGTGTCTGGCCTGATTTCGGTCATGGACGTGGAGCGAACCGAGCTCGCCAAGGTGGACCGGGCAAAACAGAGAACATGGTTGCATTGAGTTGAATTGTCTTCATGCTACATGCCGTTCATTGGCTTGGTGTTCTGAGGAAAGCCACAAATGCTGTAAGCTATGATTGGGTGCCCCCGTGACCTTTCGAATTCTCCATGTAGATGACGACTCGGTATTCCGTGATTTCGTGCAGGCCGTGTTCGCGCATGAGGAGAAGTACCAAGTTGTGTCTCGCAAACACGTAAGAGATGCGCTTGCCTCGATTGAAGACGTCGCGCCCAATCTTGTCATTACGGATATCATGATGCCCGATAAGGGCGGCTTGGAGTTCGTCCACGAATTACGACAAATGGCGGCATTTGAGCAGATTCCCGTTTTTCTCCTCAGTGCGAGATCGCGAGATTTGGAAAAGTATGCGTCGCTTGGAGAAAATGCGGCGGTCATATTGTCAAAGCCGATCGAGCCGGACGTGTTGCGGTCGAAGGTGAAATCGCAACTTGAACAGATGCCGCGATAAGACTGCGCGTCGGCTCAAGAGCGTTTTGACTTGGGGGGGTGCTGCCCATTTTGCAATGAAGTGGCACTCTACCGAATGCCAGCGTTCAAAGACGTCCGCATCATGGTCTTGACGATGCTTTCGCTTTAACTTCGGTAGGATTGCCGCAGTCCCGCCACGCGCTTCCCGGTGCCCCAACGACCAGTTGTCGTCAAATGCCACTTTCTGCCAGTAACGCGCCGACCGGAGCATCCCTGATCAGCGGAACTGCCCCTTTCAGTCAGCGCCTGTCTTGGTGGCAACAGGAGCCGCACGAGGATGCCAAGCGCCTCCACAAGCGCCAGGATCTTGGTTGTTAGCCGACCGTGCGAGCGCCTGACGGCCTGAGCCTGAGGCCTCCATTTGCGGCTGCGGACTTCTGGTCGACTTGAACGATGGTGCCGTCGATGAGCGCATACTCGAAATCCGGATCATCGCGCATTGCATCAAAAAGACCCTCAAAAATGCCCGACTCTGCCCATCGCCGAAATCGCCGGAACTGACTGTTCCAGTTCCCGAACTCACGCGGCAGGTCGCGCCAGGGCAATCCCGTCCGCACACGCCAGAAGACCGCTTCCAGAAACAGGCGATTATCCTTTGCGGTTGCTCCGGCATCGAGGGCCTTCCCCGGCACGTGCCCTTCGAGCCGTTGCCACACCCTATCCGTCACCACCATCCGCTGGTCACTCAACTCAAACCTCCATTTTGGATGCTTGAAACAAACATCAGACCGGAAGAAAAGCTTGATTGTCCACGGATCCAGAAAATTCCACCTTGACGTCAAGTAAAAGCCTAGTATTTCTGCGGATCTTGTTTTTTGGCCGGATGGTCAAAAGATGCGTTTGCAAGGGAGGAGCGATAGTAGACCGGAGACAACTATGAAACCTGATGCGCCTTTGACCAAGGTCATAGCTGTTCTGCTTCCAATCGCTGTTGTCTACGCGCTGTTTACCCGCTCCGATGTGTGCCGGCCGTCTGACCAAATCTCGGACGAAACCCCCATGGAGGTCGCTCACCAAGCATCCATCTCTCTGGGTTGCTAAGTTCCTCCGCGTTTATTCGTCATCGGGGCGATAGCTGCCCTTCGGGCGCCGGGCGATGTTCTGGCTGACCGACAGGCCTGGCGATTGCGTTTTCGCGCACTTCCTTCTCGATCGCTCCTGCAATCTGAAGCGAACGTATCCCGGTCCTTTCGGCCGATGGCAGGATGGAGGCGAGCGGGGCAGACTTGCTGCTTCCTCACATGGCGTAGGAATTCGGCATGTTCATTTCCCGTGGTTGACTTGGAGTGAAAAAGTTATATCCTAGTGAGGTCGAATTGAAGGATACGCGCTTTGACCCCGGTGGAATTTGTTTCTGGCCTAGCTTTGGCAATGAAAGTGGAGCGGACCGAGCTTGCCACGGTGGACCGGGCATTGGCAAAGGGCGGGCTTCGACAGATTGCACGTGGTCGGTCGCGCCCTGATATCAACCTGGTGGAGGGAATACAGATCGTCTGCGCCTGGGCTGGTGTAGAAAAGCTGACCGATGCCGCGGAAGAGGTGACGCGTTTGGAACAGTATTGTCCGGACGCAGTTCCAGATGACGAGTACGAACTTACAAAGAAATGTAAGCCATTGTTTGGAAGTGATTTTGGAGAAGAGGAGAAAGATCTCTACGGAAGAAACTTTTTTGTGGTCCTGTGTGAAGTGGCACGGTGGCTCGGCGAAGACAGGCTGGAAGCTGAACGGGTGCTGTTTTCTATCGAGAGAGGTGGGCCGCCTGAAATAAGCTATGATTGGGAACTGGAGAAAAGAAAGCTCGGGTTCGCCTGGTTTGAAGAATTGAAACCGCTCCAAAAGAAAAGAACCGCCCGACCGCCGGTGGTGATTACAGCCTCCATCCGTGGACCGGTCTTGAAATGGATCTATGATGTCACGGAGGGTGCCTGATGCCCCGCCCACATCTGCCAAAAGCTGAAGACGTTGCCGGCCTTGCGAGGCTGCTCAGAGCCGAAGGTTTCGCGTCCTTCTGCATCGAGACAACGCCGGACGGACATGTCTCCATCACCGTCGGCAAAGGCGAGGGCGGCGAGAATGTAACGCCGCTTGAGAAATGGAAGGCGGGACGTGCCGCTTCCTAAGGGCGTACACCGTGTCCGGCGAAAGCTGGCAAGCGGCAGGAGCCGCTATCATTTCTATGCTTGGAGGGGCGGTCCGAGGTTCTGGGTCGACGAGATCCCCATGCCGAAAGACCCGGATTTCCATTTGGCATTCGCCGAGGCAATCAATCGGCCCAAACCCGCAACGCTGACGACGGCCAGCATGGTGGATCAGTTCTTGTCAAGTGCAGCCCGGGCAAAGTCCCCGCGGTCATTCGCCGATCAGCGCAAATGGCTTCAGCGATTTGCAACGCATTTTCATGATGCGCCGGCCATCATATTCGAAGAGCGCGCCTCCAGAGGGGAAGTCAATGTCTGGCGTGCGCAATGGAAACATTCTCCCAAACAGCATGACATGGCGGGAACGCACGCAGTACGTGTGCTGAACTGGGCTGTCGAAGAGGGCCACCTGTCTGAACATCATTGTCACAAGCTGCCCAGGCTCTACGATGTCGATCGCTCCGAGGTCGTTTGGACCCAGTCAGATCGGGAAGCGATCGATGCAAAGGCCCCGGAATGGGTGCGAAGGCTGTTATGTGCCGCTTGCGAAACAGGATTGCGGCCAGGGGATCTGATCAAGCTCACGCGGAACTCGGTTGAAGAGACACCGCAAGGACGACGGTTGAGGGTGCGAACCAGCAAACGCGGTCGCGTGGCTCATATTCCGATCACGCCCGCCTTGGCCAATGTGATCGACAGCACACCGCGGGACCGGATGTTGATACTTGCGAATGCGAGCGGACGGCAGTTGACCGAGCATCGCGCATCGGAAGGGTTGAGACAGTGGCGCGACAAGGCGGGACTGAGTCGCGACTTGCGCCTGCAGGATTGCCGGGGAACAGCGGCGACAAGGCTTCTCGATGCCGGACTCAGTCTCTCGCAGATTGCAAGTCACATGGGGTGGTCGCTTCGGCACGCGGCAAATGTGATCGAACACTACGCGCGCGTGTCTCCGGGTGAAACCGATGCTGTCCTGGTCAAATTGGCAAGCGCGAAAAAGGATAGATCATGAACAAAACTGTAAACGGTCCTGTAAACCGTCGGGGCCGCGCAGTCATCTTTGGGGGTTAAGTTGTTGATTTTATTTGGAGGCGAGTACCGGAATCGAACCGGTGTACACGGATTTGCAATCCGCTGCGTCACCACTCCGCCAACTCGCCGTCTCTCAAGTGGTTGCATCGAGTTATATGATCGATCCGGCTTTCGCAAGGGCCGTCAGCGCGGGTTTCGGGGTTGATTGACATTGTCGGGCGGGGGGATATGTGTCAGAACGTTCAGGACAGGACTGAACGCAAGAGTTTAGCAACATGACTGACTATGCAGCCCGCCGGACGATGATGGTCGACACCCAGGTCAGGCCGTCCGACGTGACCAAGTTCCCGATCATCAACGCCATGCTGTCCGTGCCGAGAGAGGCGTTCGTGCCGGATCACCTGCGCGAGGCCGCCTACATGGGCGACAATGTCGATCTGGGCGGCAACCGCGTGGTGCTCGACCCGCGGACCCTGGCCAAGATTCTCGACGCGCTCGACATCCGGCAGGATGAGCTGGTGCTCGATATCGGCAGTGCGCTGGGCTATTCGGCCGCGGTCATGGCCCACATGGCGCAGGCCGTCGTCGCCGTCGAGGAAAACAAGGACATGGCGGAGGAGGCGCAGTCGCTTCTGCCCGAGCTCGGGGCCGACAACGTCGCGGTGCACGAGGGCCCGCTGACCGAAGGCGCCGCCGAGCACGGCCCCTTCGACGTGATCGTGGTGCAGGGTGCCGTGGCGCACCTGCCAGAGACCCTGACCGACCAGCTGAAGGATGGCGGCCGCATCGCCTGTCTCTTCATGGAAGGCACGCTGGGCGCCGTCCGCATCGGCTACAAGATCGACGGCCGGATGACGTGGCGTTTCGCCTTCAATGCCGGCGCCCCCGTGCTGCCGGGGTTCGAACGTCACACCGCGTTCACACTTTGACCTTATCGATGACGGCAGGAGTGCGCTGATATGAAAATCCCGTTCAGATCGCGCGTTTTCGGTGCCGTCTCGGCGGTGATGATCGGGCTGGTGCAGCCGCTGGCCGCCAGCGCGGAAACCCTGGCCGACACGCTGGTGAGCGCCTACGAAAACAGCGGCCTGCTGGAACAGAACCGGGCGCTGCTCCGGGCGGCCGATGAAGACGTTGCCCAGATCGTGGCCGAGCTGCGGCCGATCATCAACTGGTCCGCCGACATCACCCGCACCTTCGGCACCACCCGTTCGGGCGGCATCACCGGCGGGGCCGACAGCAACGAGCTGAACCTCGGCATCTCGCTCGACCTGCTGCTGTTCGATTTCGGCCGCACCAACCTGCGCATGCAGGCGGCCAAGGAAACCGTGCTCGCCACGCGGGAATCGCTGCGCAACATCGAACAGCAGGTGCTGCTGCGGGCCGTGGCCGCCTACATGAACGTGCGCCGCACGAGCGAGCTGGTCTCGGTGCGCCAGAACAACCTGCGCCTGCTGCGGCAGGAACTGCGCGCCGCCAACGACCGGTTCGAGGTGGGCGAGGTGACCCGCACCGACGTGGCGCTGGCCGAAGCGCGGCTGGCCTCGGCCCAGAGCGGGCTGGCCACGGCGCAGGGCGACCTGACGCAGGCGGTCGAGGAATTCCGCAACGCCGTGGGCCGCGACCCGGGCCAGTTGCGCGCGCCGCAGAGCCTGCCGAACCTGTCCGGCAACATCGAGGCGGCCAAGGCCGTCGCCGTGCGCAACCATCCCGACATGCGCAAGGCTCAGTATGACGTGGCCGCCGCCGACCTGACCGTGGCCGCGGCCGAGGCCGCGATGAAGCCCAGCGTCAGCCTGACCACCCGGCTTGGCGTCGGGGAGGAGATCGACGGCACCGATTACACCCGCTCGGGCAGTGTCGGTGTGACCGTCTCGGGTCCGATCTACCAGGGCGGTCTGCTCAGCTCGGCCAAGCGGCAGGCGATGGCGCAGGCCGACTCGCTGCGCGGCGCGCTGCACGTGGCGCGCAAGCAGGTGGTCGAGGATGTGGGCAACGCCTATGCCATCCTCCGCGCCGCCCGGGCCAGCCGGCAGGCCGGCCAGGAACAGGTGCGCGCGGCCCGTGTCGCCTTTCGCGGCGTGCGGGAGGAGGCCAAGCTGGGCGCCCGCACCACGCTCGACGTGCTCGACGCCGAGCAGGAGCTGCTCGACGCGCAGGCGGGCCTGATTTCGGCCGAGACGGATGTCTATATCGCGGCCTATACCGTGCTGGAAACCATCGGCGAGCTGACGGCGAAGGACCTGCGCCTGAACGTCCGCACCTATGACCCGGCGACCTATTACAACCTCGTGAAGGACGCCCCGGTGCCGATCAGCCCGCAGGGCCAGAAACTCGACCGTGTGTTGCGCGCGCTAGGGAAAGAATAGAATCCTCCCTAAATTGTTGTGCGAAATGGCCCCGGGCGGTAAACTGCCCGCAGGCAAGAATGGTAATTGAGCATGTCAGACCCTGTAACGAATGTCGAAATCGAAGACGTTCTGTCTTCCATCCGTCGTCTCGTGTCCGCGGATGACCGTGACGCGGCGCAGCATCGCCAGACGACCCAGGCCGCACCGCGCCAGCAGGAAGCGCGCCTCGTTCTGACCCCGGCCCAGCGGGTGGACGAGCCGGAGGAGGATGAGGCGGCGGCCGACATGGATATCGAGGCGCCCGAAACCCGTCAGCAGGATGAGAGCCGGTTCGACGGAATCGAGGATGCCGAGATCGTCGAGGCCCGCTCGAGGGGCGAGGATGCGGATGCCGAGATCCTGAAGGACCTGCCGCAGTTCATCCGCAGCGGGATGCGTGATGATCCGGGCGCGCCGCAATCGGGGCAGGGGACGAGCGAAGAGGCCCTGTCGCAAGACGAGCCCGCGGCCCCGGCTGACACCGACGCGGAGTTGCGCGAGGACTGGGACGATGCCGAGGACGAGGCGGCGCTGACGGACAGCCTGCAGCCCGAGGATGATCGCGAGGCGGCAGGCGCGCACACCGAGTATTTCGAAGACGCCGACGATGCCGAGGACGAGATCGACCTGAAGGAGCTCGAAGCGCGGATCGCCGGCTTCGAGACCGCGGTGGCCGAGAAGGACGATCAGTGGGAACCCGACGGCGCGTCGGACGACGATTATGCCGCCGCCCCGCAGTCGCCCCTTCCCTGGCAGGATGTCGAGGAGGACGAGACCGCAGAGGATCTGTCGGCCTATGCCTATGACCCGGAGCCGGAGCTCGAGCCCGAGGCGCCGCTGGCGCAGGACCGGTTCGAAGAGGCGCCGGCCGCTTCGACCGAGCCCGACAGCCTCGAGGAGCGCCGTCAGGCCCCGCAAGGCGCCGGGGACGATGCCGGCTGGTATTCCGACGATGCCGTCCTAGACGAGGATGCTCTGCGCGACATGGTGAGCGAGATTGTCCGGCAGGAGCTTCAGGGCGCGCTGGGCGAGCGGATCACCCGCAACGTCCGCAAGCTGGTCCGCCGCGAGATCCATCGCGCGCTGATGACCCAGGGCATCGACTAGGCGTCGGCCCCTACCGGCTCGGCCAGTTTCAGCAGCAGATCCACGTCGAAATGCGCCTCGATATGGCGCGCCAGGGCGTCGAGCGCCTGATCGACACTGTCGGTGAAGGACAGCTCCGAAGGTGCGCCCAGCTCTTCCAGGTACTGCGCCCGGAACCCGTCCGACGCGAACAGCCCGTGCAGGTAGCAGCCCCGCACGCGCCCGTCCGCACTGGCCGCCCCCTCGGGCCGCCCGCCGATGTCGAGCCACGCCCGCGCGCAATCGGGCCCCGTGGTCTCGCCCAGGTGGATCTCGTAGCCCTCCACCGCGCCCCCGGTCGGGCGATAGGTGGCCCGCGTGAGCGAGAGGTGCTTCTCGGGCCGCATTACCGTGGCCACGTCGAGATGCCCGAGGCCTGCCACCTCGCCGGGGGCGCCTTCGATCCCCTCGGGGTCGGCCACCGTCTGCCCCAGCATCTGGTAGCCGCCGCAGATCCCCATCACGTGCCCGCCGCGGCGGATATGGGCGGTGAGGTCGATATCCCAGCCTTGCGCGCGGAAATGGGCGAGGTCGGCGATGGTCGACTTGCTGCCGGGAATCAGCACCAGGTCGGCGTCGCCGGGCAGGGGGCGGCCCGGCTCGATGATCTCGACCGTGACATGCGGCTCGCCCGACAGCGGGTCGAGGTCGTCGAAATTGGCGATCCGGCCCAGTCGGGGCACGGCGACCTTGAACCGCCCGCCGGGGCGGTTTTTGAGGTCCATCACGTCCTCGGCCGGCAGGCGCCAGGCGTCGCCGAACCACGGCAGGACCCCCAGCGATGGCCAGCCGGTGCGTCGTTCGATCTCGGCCAGCCCCTCGTCGAACAGGCTAACATCGCCGCGGAACTTGTTGATGGCAAAGCCCTTTATCCGCCCGGCATCGCCCGGCTCCAGAACTGCCTGGGTGCCGACGATCTGGGCGATCACCCCGCCGCGGTCGATATCGCCCACAAGGATCACCGGCACGCCCGCCGCCTCGGCAAAGCCCATGTTGGCGATGTCACCGGCCCGCAGGTTGATCTCGGCGGGGCTGCCGGCGCCCTCGACCAGAATGATATCCGTATCGAGGCTCAGCCTGCGAAAGCTCTCCAGCGTGGCGTTGAGAAGGCTTGGCTTGCGCGCCGCGTAATCCCGCGCCCTCAGCGTGGCGAAGCGCTTGCCCTGCACGATGACCTGCGCGCCGGTATCGGTCTCGGGTTTCAGCAGCACCGGGTTCATGTCGGTATGCGCGGGCCTGCGGGCGGCCAGCGCCTGCAAGGCCTGCGCGCGCCCGATCTCGCCCCCGTCCACGGTCACGGCGGCGTTGTTCGACATGTTCTGCGGCTTGAACGGCGCGACGCTCAGCCCGCGATTGGCGCAGGCCCGCGCGAGCCCGGCCACGATCATGGACTTGCCGACATTCGAGCCCGCGCCCTGGATCATGATCGATTTCGCCATGCCGCCCCCTCATCCTGCGCCGTGCCGTGATACTAGGCGCAACTGCGCGGGGGAAGCCATGATCGCGAGGCCGCCCGCCGCTCGGCCTTAGGTGGGCAACCGGTGCTTGCACGCCTGACGTCACGGAATGCGGGCCGGAAATGAAAAAGCCCTGCCGCAGGGGCAGGGCCTTTTCGTCAAATCAGGAAAAAGAAGTGTCAGGCAGCTTCGGCATGTGCGGCCAGGGCCGCGGCAGCATTGCGGCGTTCGCTTTCCTCGCGCGACAGCGCGACAGAGGTGCGAACACCTTTCGACACGAATTCCATGAGGCCGGTCACGACCCGCTCGTTGGGGTCGATGCCGGCACAGCTCAGCACTTCGCGCCCGTCGCGCGAGCGCGCCCACCGGGCGATCTGTTCCGGACCATTGCCATATTTCTTGTCGTCAGAAATGGCATCGTCCAGCGCGGCCAGTACGACAGCCGCGAAAAGTTTGCGAGCACGGTTGCCCTGTTCGGCATTGAAGGCCGTGCCGTCAACGAAATCTTTCATGATTCGTCCTTGCTTTTATTGCTCTTGTCTTTTCGGCGTGGCGATGGTTATGACGAAGTTTGTTCGATTCGGATAGCCCTGTGCTGCATAGCTTGGTTGCAATTTCTGCATATCATTCTGCACCTGCAGCACGAGATTTCGTCGTCTTGCCCACCTTTGCATCCCCAGATATAGGGATGTGCCAAATATGATCAACCTTTTGACATGGGAAAGTCACGATGCCCAAGATCAACGGAAACGAAATTCGCCCCGGCAACGTGTTGGAGCATAACGGCGGTCTGTGGAGCGCCGTGAAGGTCGAACATGTCAAACCCGGAAAGGGCGGCGCCTTTGCGCAGGTCGAGATGCGCAACCTGCGCAACGGCTCGAAACTGAACGAACGCTTCCGCAGCGCCGACAAGGTCGAGCGGGTACGCCTCGAGCAGAAGGATCAGCAATTCCTCTATGAAAACGACGGGATGCTGATCTTCATGGATGCGGAAAGCTACGAGCAGATCGAGCTTCCCGCCGACATCCTAGGCGAACGCCGCCCGTTCCTGCAGGATGGCATGACCATCACCGTGGAATTCTATGAAAGCGAGGCGCTGAACGCCACGCTGCCGCAGAAGGTGGTGTGCACGGTGGTCGAGACCGAGCCGGTGGTCAAAGGCCAGACGGCGGCGAACAGCTTCAAGCCCGCGGTGCTCGACAACGGCGTGAAGGTGATGGTGCCGCCCTTCGTGGGGCCGGACGAGGATATCGTCGTCAACACCGAGACGATGGAATACGCCGAGCGCGCCTGACCCTCAGACGCCCGCGCGATCCAGCAGCCGCGTGACCAGCCCGTGATAGCCTGCGCCGAAAAGGCGCAGGTGCACCAGCGCCGGGAAAAGCTGGTAGATCGGCTGGCGGCGCTCGTGCCCGTCACGCAGGGCGCCGTAACCCTTTGCGAACTCGGCCGGGGGCTGGCCGAACAGGTGCAGCATCGCGAGGTCGACCTCCCCGTCGCCGTAGTAGGAGGCCGGGTCGATGAGATAGGCTGTGTCGCCCGAGAAAAGCGCGTTCCCGGTCCAGATATCGCCATGCAGCAGGGCAGGGCGAGGACGGTCCGGCAGCAGCTTTGGCAGACGCGCGCACAGGGTGTCCAGCCGCGCCGCGATCTCCCTCGGCGCCGCGTCAAGGAACGGCCGCAGGCGGTGATCGGCCCAGAAGGCGGGCCATGTGTCCTGGAAGCCGTTGCGGATCTCGACCGGTCCGAAGGCGTAATCCTCGGCCCAGCCATAGCTTTCGCCCTCGGCCTCGTGCAGCTGCGCCAACGCCGCCCCCAGCGCACGCCAGTTCTCGGGCCCGGGCGGCGTTTCCTCGAGATAGTCCAGCAGGATCAGCCCCTGTTCGGCGTAGAGGACCTCGGGCACCGGCGCGCCGGCCTCCTGCATCGTCCGCAGCATTCGGGCTTCGCAGTCGACCATTGGCCCGGTCTTGGCCACCACCTGCCCGCCGCCCTCAAGCTCCACACGCGCCACGTCCGACAGATCGCCGCCGTGCAGGGGCGCCATCCGGGCAACACGCCGCCCGAGTGCCGCTTCGACCTGCGTCTGAAGGCTCATTCCGCGTAGGTGACGGTCGCCTCGCCCGCTTGCATCTCGCCCTTCGCCCGGTTGAACCGCAGGTAGGCGATGCCGCGCCCGTCGGCTTGGGTGTAGAGCGTCCCGGCGGGCTTGCCATCGGCGGTGATCTCGGCGCCCACCGGTGCCTCGCCCTCCACCTTGACCGGCACCAGCCCCTTGTTCAGCTCGGTCTTGTGTTTCATCCGGGCGGTCACCTCCTGCCCGACGTAACAGCCCTTGCGGAAGTCCACGCCGTTCAGCCGGCCGAACCCGGCCTCGAGGATGAAGGTGTCGGGCGTCAGCTCCACCCCCGTCTCGGGAATGCAGTGGGCCACGCGGATGGCATCGAAATCGGTGCCGTCATCGCCGTCCTCGTCGCCGTAAAGCCGCCAGCCCAGTTCCGGATGGCGCGGGTCGGGCAGGGCGCCCTCGGGCGCGGGCCCGGTGCCGCGGAACACTTTCAGCGGGCTTTCCTCGATCGTCACGTCCTTGCGCAGCTTGTACATCCTCAGCCGCTTCACGAGGTCTTCGGCCAACGAGTCGTGGACATCCAGCAAGATTGCCTCGCCCCGGCGGAGCAGGATGAAATCGGCGATATACTTGCCCTGCGGCGTCAGGAGCGCGGTATAGACCGGCCCCTCGCCCAGTTTCTCGACATTGTTGGTCACGAGGCCTTGCAGGAAAGGCTCGGCATCGCTGCCGGTGATCTCATAGATTGCGCGTGTCATCGCGTCTCCCGTTTCTTTCCCTTGTGTAATATAGGTGCCACCGGCCACGACAACAGGGGAGAGTCATGCGCGCGAAACTGTCGGTGGTCATGCCGACCCTGAACACAGAGGCGGCGCTGGCGCGCAGCCTGCCGGCGCTGGCCGAGGGGTTGTCGGCGGGGCTGATCCGCGAGCTGGTGATCTCGGATGGCGGCTCGGACGATGCGACCCTGGCCATCGCCGAGGAGGCGGGGGCGGAGGTTGTCACCGGCCCGGCCTCGCGTGGCGGACAATTGCGGCGCGGGGCGGAGGCGGCGCGGGGGGAGTGGCTGCTGTTCCTCCATGCCGATACGGTGCTGCCGCCGGGCTGGGCCGATCTCGTCCTGTCCCACCTGCCCACCGGACGGCCCGCGCATTTCCGGCTGCAGTTCGATACGTCCGGCACGGCTGCCGCGATGGTGGCGGGCTGGGCCAACCTGCGCTCGCGCCTTTTTTGCCTGCCATATGGCGACCAGGGCCTGCTGATCTCGCGGGCCGAGTACGAGGCCACAGGCGGCTATCGGGACATTCCCCTGATGGAAGACGTGGCGCTGGCTCGCACACTCGGACGGCGCCTGACGGTTCTGCCCGCCACGGTGACCACCAGCGCCGAGAAATACCGCCGCGACGGCTGGCTCCGGCGCGGGGCGAGGAATCTCTCGCTCCTGTTGCGATACCTGTCGGGCGCGAAGCCGGAACGTCTCGCCCGCCGGTACTGACCTCAGAAGAAGGTCCGTTTTGTCTCGTTGAAGGTCTTCTGCACGTCCTGGAATTCGTATTCCGACCGCACCCAGTCCTCGAAGGAAATGCCCGTCTCGGCCTGCCGCGCCTCGTAGAGGTCGAGGATGTAATCGAGCACGCCGGTCTTGGTCCAGCGGAAGTGGATATACTTGGCCGTCAGCATCCGGCGCGCCTCCGACACCGGGCGCCCCTCGATCACGATCAGGTAGATCGCCGAGGCGAAACCGGCCCGGTCAGCCCCGGATTTGCAATGCATGACGAAGGGCTTCTCGATCGTCCGGAACGCGTCGATCACCTTCAGGATATCCTCCCGCGGGGCCGCGTAGCGGGCGTGAAACGTCACGTTCACCAGCTTCAGCCCCAACTGGCGGCAGCTTTCCTCCTCCACGAGGTAATGCGCCGCACCGCCCGCTCCGCGCAGGTTCAGGATCGACCTGATCCCCATCGCCTTGAGCTTGACGAACCGCTCATGCGTCGGCTGGTTCGAGCGGTAGACATCCGGCGCCACGGGAAAGAAATTCGTCCACACCTTGCGCAGGACCGCATGATCGAACCACAGGTTGTAGATATTTGCCCGCCGCCGGTTTTCCGGCGTCGACAGGTCGGTGTTGTAGTAGGCGCGCAGATCCCGCTCCCAGTCGGAAATCCGTTTGATCAGCTTCATGAGGGTCCGTGCGCTCCGTTCTCCTGTCCTGCCCGTGGGTCTCGCCCCCGGGGGCCGCGTTCATCTAGGGGCAACCTGACCGCAAGGCAACCCGTGTGATCGCCGATTGACGCCCCCGGCGCGCGGCGTAAAGTCCCGCCGACGCTTGAAGGAGAGTGACATGAGCGATGCAGGCGGCCGCCCCTACCTTGCCATTCCCGGCCCCTCGGTGATGCCCGAGGAGGTGCTGCGCGCCATGCATCGCACCGCGCCCAACATCTACGCGGGCGAAGTGGTGGACGTCACCGACAGCCTGATCCCCGACCTGCGGCGCGTGGCGCGGACAGAAGGGCACGCGACCATCTACATCGCCAACGGACACGGCGCGTGGGAGGCCTCGCTCGCCAACGTGGTGGCGCCGGGCGACCGCGTGCTGGTGCCCGCCACCGGGCGGTTCGGCCTGGGCTGGGCGGAGATCGCCGAGACGCTGGGGGTGGAGGTCGACCTGATCGATTTCGGCCGCCGCACGCCGATCGACCCCAACCGGGTCGAGGAGGCGTTGCGCGCCGATATCGACCGCCGGATCAAGGCGGTGCTGGCCACCCATGTCGACACCTCCACCTCGATCCGCAACGACATCGCCGCCGTGCGGCAGGCGATCGACGCGGCCGGCCACCCGGCGCTGCTGATGGCCGACTGCATCGCCTCGATGGGTTGCGACCGGTTCGAGATGGACGCGTGGGGTGTCGATGTCGCCGTCGCCGCCAGCCAGAAAGGGTTCATGGTGCCGCCCGGGCTGGGCTTCGTGTTCTTCAATCCCCGCGCGGCCGAGGCGAGAGCGGCCCTGCCGCGGGTCTCCCGCTACTGGGACTGGCGGCTTCGGGCGGAACCGGAGATGTTCTACCAGTATTTCGGCGGCACAGCCCCCACGCACCACGTCTACGGGCTGCGCGCCGCGCTCGACATGATCCATGGCGAGGGGATCGAGGCCGTCTGGGCCCGGCACGAGAAGCTGGCCCGCGCCATCTGGAGCGCCTGCGAGGCATGGGGGCAGGCGGGGGCGCTGCGGCTCAACGTGGCCGACCGGGCGCATCGCAGCCATGCCGTCACCTCGCTGGCGCTCGATGCGCCCGACGGCACGCGCCTTCGGCAATGGCTGGAGGCGGAGGCCGGGGTCACGCTGGGCATCGGGCTCGGCATGGGCACGGAGGCGGATCCGAAGGGCGACGGCTATTGTCGCATCGGTCACATGGGCCACGTCAACGCCCACATGGTCCTCGGCGTCTTGGCGACGATGGAGGCGGGGCTTACCGCCCTCGACATTCCCCACGGGGCGGGCGCGGTCGAGGCCGCGGCGGCCACGCTGGCGGCGGGGTGAGTCTTAGGCGCGGTGCCCGATCCGGGTAATCAGCAGGTTCAGGCCGTAGCTGATCGCCAGCACCACGGGCAGGCCAAAGACGGCCCACAAGACCATGAAAATCCAAAGCAAATTGACCAGTGCCATGATCAGCGCGGCATTGGTGTAATTCGGGGCTTCTGGCAGCGTACCCTTTTTCATGGCCCGAAGCTTACTGCGCGACTCAAACCTGTCAGAGTCAATAATCCGCGATGGCGGTTATCCGCGCGTCTCGGCCAGCGCCTCGGGGAGCGCCTCGGCCAGCACTGCCATGTCCTCGGGCCGGCCACAGCTGATGCGGATGCACCGGTCCTGCGGGGCGACGAAAGGCTTGCGGACGAAGACCCCGCGCGTCACCAGCGCCTCGAGGATCTGCGTCGCGAACGCCCCGTCGCGGCCGCAATCGACTGCCACGAAATTCGTGGCCGACGGCAGCGCCGCCATGCCGCTTTCCGAGGCGATGCGCGCGATCTCGTGCCGCGATTCGTCCACCTTCCGGCAGACGTAATCGAGCCAGCCGCGATCCTTCAGCGCCGCCAGCGCGCCGGCCTGCGCCACCCGGTTCATGCCGAAATGGTTGCGGATCTTGTCGAAGCTGCGGATCAGGTCCGGCGCGCCGATGGCATAGCCGATCCGGGCGCCGGCCATGCCGTAAGCCTTTGAAAAGGTTCGCATCCGGATCACCCGCGGGTCATCCGCCGCGATCGGCGCGGCGGTGCCTTCGGGGGCGAATTCCACATAGGCCTCGTCCAGCAGCAGCAGGCAGCCTTCGGGCAGGTGATCCAGCGCTTTCACGATGGTCTCGCCGCTGTGCCAGCTTCCCATCGGGTTGTCGGGGTTGGCGAGGTAGACCAGCTTGGCGCCCGTCTCTTTCGCCTTGGAAAACAGGCGGTTGGGGTCTTCATGATCGTCGCGGTAGCGCACCTTGTGCAGCTCGCCGCCGAAGCCCGCCACGTGGTAGTTGAAGGTCGGGTAGGCGCCCTCGGAGGTGACCACCGCATCGCCGGGTTCGATCAGCAGGCGCACGAGGTAGCCCAGCAGCCCGTCGATGCCTTCTCCGATCAGCACGTTATCCAGCCCGATCCCGTGATGCGCCGCCACGGCAACGCGCAGGTCATGGCTCGTCGGGTCGCCGTATTTCCAGCTCTGCGCCGCCTCTTCCCGCATGGCGGCGACCGCCTTGGGCGAGGGGCCGAACAGGCTTTCGTTGGCGCCGAGGCGGGCGCGGAAGGGGGCGCCGCGGGCGCGTTCCTGTTCCTCGGGGCCGACGAAGGGCACGTTGGCGGGGAGGGAGGTTACGAGGTCGGTATAGCGTGGTCCTGTCATGGCGGGAGATAAGACCAGACTTGGCGGGGTTGCAAGGGCGGGATGCCGTCACGTTTCGATGGCGGCAGGAGGGGAATCGGGGTTTGATGGGAGCGGAAGAAGGAGATCCCCCATGCCGCGTGTGACCGTCGAAACCATTGAGAAGATTGCCTTTGTTACCCTCAACCGGCCCGAGAAGATGAACGCCGTCGACATGGAAATGGCCGAGGGGATCGTCGAGGCGGGGGAGAGTTTGGTGGAGGCGGATATTCGGGCGGTGGTGCTTTCGGGGGCGGGGAAGGCGTTTTGTGCGGGGCTGGATGTGATGAGTTTCGCCAAGCATGCGGCGGGCGATCCGGAGGCCAGAATCATGCCGCGGACACACGGAAATACCAATCTATTTCAAGAGGTTGCCATGGTCTGGCGGAAGGTGCCGGTGCCGGTGATCGGGGCGGTGCAGGGGGTGGCGTTCGGGGCCGGGTTTCAACTGGCGTTGGGGGCGGATGTCAGGATTGCGGCGCCGGGGACGAAATTGGCGATCATGGAAATGAAATGGGGGCTGATTCCCGACATGGGCGGGATGGTTTTGCTGCCGAAGCTGGCGCGGTCGGATGTCATTCGGAGGCTGACCTATACCGCCGAGCCGATCGAGGCGGAGCAGGGCGAGCGCTGGGGGTTGGTGACGGAGATCAACGAGCAACCCTTTGAAAGGGCAAAGGAAATCGCGCAGAAGATTGCGGGGAAAAGCCCGTCTGCCATGCGGGCGGCGAAGCGGTTGATCGGTTTTGCCGAGAGTGGCGCGGGCGAGGACGAGGTGCTTTTGGAGGAAAGCCGGGAGCAGGCCAGTCTGATGGGCAAGGCAGACCAGATGGAGGTGATCGCGGCCAACATGGCGGGCCGCGATCCCGAGTTCAATTAGGCAAAATCCAACGTCGGTATAACGTCGGTATTTTGTCGGTATTACGTCGGTGCGACCTCAGCCCAGTTCCGCCAGCCGGGAAAGCGCGGCGCGGATCTTGGCCTCTTCCTCTTCCCTTGCGCGGAGGTTCTCGCGGGCCTCCTCGACCACGTCCTCGGGCGCGCTTTCGACGAATTTCGGATTGTTGAGCCGCCCGCGCAGGCCGCCCAGTTCCTTTTCGAGCTTGTCGAGGGTCTTTTCCAACCGGGCCTTCTCTTCCTCCACGTCGATCACGTCGGCCAGCGGCAGGCCGAAGCTGGCGCCGTCGGCGGGCACGGTGATGCAGCCCTTGGGCAGGCTGTCGGCCGGCGTCAGGCTGTCGATGCGGGCGAGGCGCTTGATCATCACCTCGTTGCGGTCCCACGCGGCCTGGGCGGCGGGGTCGATCTGGGTGACCAGCATCGGGATATGCAGGCCCACGGGCACGTGCACCTGCGCACGGGCCGAGCGGATCGAGTCGATCAGGTCGATGACCCAGTTCATCTCGCGGTCGGCGTCGCGGTCGATCAGCTCTTCGCCATAGGTCGGCCACTCGGCGTGAACCAGCATTTTCTCGCGTTTTCCGAGGGTTCCCCACAGTTCTTCAGTGATGAAGGGCATGATCGGGTGGAGGAGGACAAGGCACTGGTCGATGACCCATGCCATGGTCGCCTGCGTCTCGGACTTGGTGGCCTCGTCCCCGTCGAGGAGGAGGGGCTTGGAGAATTCCACGTACCAGTCGCAGACCTTGCCCCAGACGAAGGCGTAGAGGGCGTTGGCGGCGTCGTTGAAGCGGAATTGCTCGAGCGCGGTATCGACCTCGGCCCGGACCTTGGCGGTTTCGCCAACGATCCAGCGGTTCACCGTAGCGGTGGGCTGCGGGATTTGACCGTCGGAGCCGGTGGCGCCGTTCATCTCGGCAAAACGGGCGGCGTTCCAGAGCTTGGTGCCGAAATTCCGATAGCCGGCAATACGTTGCGTCGACAACTTCAGGTCGCGGCCCATGGCGGCCATGGCCGTGAGGGTGAAGCGGACGGCGTCGGCGCCGTATTCCTCGATCAGCTCCAGCGGGTCGAGCACGTTGCCCAAGGACTTCGACATCTTCTTGCCCTTCTCGTCGCGGACGAGGGCGTGACCATAGACGTGATCGAAGGGGCGTTGGCCCACGACGGCATATTGCATCATCATCATCCGGGCGACCCAGAAGAAGATGATGTCAAAGCCGGTCACCAAGACACTGGTGGGAAAGTATTTTTGCAGCTCGGGCGTGTCCTCGGGCCAGCCCAGCGTGCCGATCGGCCAGAGGCCGGAGGAAAACCACGTGTCGAGCACGTCGGGGTCCTGCCAGACGGGGTAGACGAGATGCGTGGGATCCTGCGACGCGGTGTACTCGGCCAGGCTTTCGGCGAGGCGGTGCAGGGCCTCGTCGCGCGACTTGACCTCGACCACCTGCATGGAATGCAGCGGCACCGGAAGCGACGCGAGCTTGTCGTGATAAGCCTTTGTGATCCCATCGAAATCGGGCGCGCATTCCATCAGGTAGCTGCTGTGCCCCTCGTTCAGCAGGCGCAGCATCTCGACGAGGTCGAGCGTGCCGTCGCCCTCGTCATCGTGGAAGCCGGGGCTGGATAGGTCGAACCCGTACCAGACCGGGATCTGGTGACCCCACCAGAGCTGGCGCGAAATGCACCAGGGCTCGATGTTTTCAAGCCAGTGGAAGTAAACCTTGCGGTCCTGCTCGGGCATGATGTTGACCTCGCCCTTGCGGACGGAGTCGATGGCCGGGCCGACGATTTTATGGGTGTCGACGAACCACTGATCGGTGAGCATCGGCTCGATCACGACCTTCGAGCGATCGCCAAAAGGCTGCATGATCGGCTTGTTTTCCACAAAGGGCTCGGGTTCGCCTTGATCATTTACAACTTCGACGGCCAGACCCTCGCTGGTGATCTGTTCGACGACCTTCTTGCGGGCCTCGAACCGGTCGAGACCGCGCAGATCGTCGGGCACGAGGTTGAGGGTGTCGACCTCCTCGATGGTGAAGTCGGACCCATTGGCAATTTCCTGGGCGCGGGTGGCGCAGGTGGCGTAGTCGGCCCCGTCAGAGCGCATCTGGGCGCTGGTGTTCATCAGGCGGTACATGGGAATGTTGCCGCGTTTGGCGACGCCGTAGTCGTTGAAGTCATGCGCGCCGGTGATCTTGACCGCGCCGGAGCCGAAATTGGGGTCGGGATAGTCGTCGGTGATGATCGGGATCATGCGCCGATGCTCTTTCGGGCCGACGGGGATTTCGCAGAGTTTTCTGACGATTGGCGCGTAGCGTTCATCCGAGGGATGGACGGCGACCGCCCCGTCGCCCAGCATGGTTTCGGGGCGCGTGGTGGCGATGGAGATATAGTCGCGCTCTTCCTCGAAGAGGACTTTCCCGTGCTCGTCACGCTCGACATAGGTATAGGTTTCGCCGCCCGCCAGCGGGTACTTGAAATGCCACATGTGCCCATGCGTCTCGATATTCTCGACCTCGAGATCGGAGATGGCGGTCTCGAAATGCGGGTCCCAGTTGACCAGTCGCTTGCCGCGGTAGATCAGCCCCTTGTCGTACATGTCGACGAAGACCTTGATCACGGCGTCGTGGAAATTGCCCTCTTCGCCCTCGGGCGCGGCGGGGGCGCCGGACATGGTGAAGGCGTTGCGCGACCAGTCGCAGGAGGCGCCGAGGCGCCGCAACTGGTTGATGATGGTGCCGCCGGACTGGGTTTTCCATTCCCAGACCTTTTCGAGGAATTTCTCGCGCCCCATGTCGCGGCGGGATTCGTTGCCCTCCTCGGCGAGGCGGCGTTCGACGACCATCTGGGTGGCGATGCCGGCATGGTCTTGGCCCGGCTGCCAGAGTGTGTCGTGGCCCTTCATGCGGTGCCAGCGGGTCAGGATATCCTGCAGCGTGTTGTTGAAGGCGTGCCCCATGTGGAGCGAGCCCGTCACGTTGGGCGGCGGGATCATGATCGAGAAGGTCTCGGCCCCTTCGCGTGCATTGGCGCCGGCCCTGAAGGCGCCGGCGTTTTCCCAGGCGTCGTAGATGCGGCCCTCGGCCTCTGTCGCGTCGAATGTCTTGTCCATCGCCATCTGTCGCGGTCCCCGCGCTGCTTACTTCCAGTCGAGGATCGGCATACCCAATGACAGGGCGAAGGGAAAGACGGGAATGGCGTCAGGCGGCGCGGCTTGCGGCAACCTCCGCGTCGGTCAGGGGTTCGCGGGCGCCGGGGCGGATGACGGCGGGGTCATAGGCGGGGCGGGCGAAGACCTCCTCGACCAGGGGCGCGAAGAACTCGAGCGGGAGGGTGTCGTAGTCGGGGTCGAAGCTTGCCTGGTCCCAGCGTTCGCAGAAGGTGACGTTGTCGTCGAAATAGGGGTGGCCCTTGTGGCGGTCGCGCTTGTTGGGGTCGGCGCCGTCGAGGTGGTGGCCGTAATAGATCATCTGGAAGTCGCCATGGGTCTGGACGACCCAGGTGCATTGCTCGCGCAGGAAGGGCTTGAGGATGGTGGCGGCGTATTCGTCGTGGTTGTAGGGCGCGTAGATGTCGCCGATGTCGTGGAGGAGGGCGGCGACGACCCAGTCGGTGTCGGCGCCGTCGCGCCAGGCGCGGGTGGCGGACTGGAGCGAGTGGCCGAGGCGGGTGATCTGGTAGCCGGAGAGGCCCTGGTCAAGCTCGACCAGCGCCTTGAGGAGGCGTTGGGCGGTGTGTTTGGTGTGGTCGATCTCGTGGGCGGTGAGGAATTCGTAGTCTTCCCTGGTGCCGTCCTTCATCTGGGTGAAGCTGACCTTGTCCATGGCGGCGGGTTCCCTTGGCATGTGGCGTGTCGCGGCCCATGGTAGAGCGCGGGGGGCGGCGGCGTAAAGGGGCAGGCGGCGCCCCTTGTCACCCAGGGCCGTGCGGCGTATACGCCCGGCCTGATACAAGGAGATCGTCGCCCATGCATGGCAGCGCAAACGTCAACATCATGATCAAGGCCGCGCGCAAGGCGGGGCGGTCGCTGGTCAAGGATTTCCGCGAGGTGGAGAACCTCCAGACCTCGATGAAGAGCGCGGGCGATTTCGTGAGCCGGGCGGATATCGCGGCCGAGAAGATCCTCAAGGAAGAGCTGATGGGCGCGCGGCCGACCTATGGCTGGCTGGCCGAGGAAGGTGGCGAGGAGGAGGGCAAGGACCCCACCCGCCGCTGGATCGTCGATCCGCTGGACGGGACGACGAATTTCCTGCACGGGCTGCCGCACTGGGCGATCTCGATCGGGCTGGAGCACAAGGGGCAGGTCGTGGCGGGCGTCATTTTCGACGCCGCCAAGGACGAGTTGTACTGGGCCGAGAAGGGCGAGGGCGCGTGGCTGAACGAAAGCCGGCTGCGGGTGTCGAACCGGGGCAAGATGATCGAATCGATCTTCGCGACCGGCGTGCCCTTCGGCGGGCGGGGCGACCTGCCGCAGACCCTGCAGGACCTGGCGCGGCTGATGCCGGCCTGTGCCGGCGTGCGGCGCTGGGGGTCGGCGGCGCTCGACATGGCCTACGTGGCCGCGGGCCGGTACGAGGGGTTCTGGGAGCGGCGGTTGAACGCGTGGGACCTTGCGGCGGGCGTGATCATCGTGCGCGAGGCCGGGGGCCTTGTGCAGCCGCTGCGCGAGGATCGCGACATCCTTGGCCATGGCGAGGTGGTCTGTGCCAACGAGGCGATCTTCGACAAGTTCGCGGGCATCATCCGCGACGCGTGACGCGCCGCTCGTCCAGCCCTTGCAGGCTGGCCTCGCTCAGGCGTCGGAGGGGTGATTGACGCCGTCATTCCATGGAATGGGCTCGTAATCGGCCGGGTTCACACCGTCGAGGCAGCCGAGATTGACGCCGTATTCATTGGGGTCGGAGCGGCGGCGGTGGTGGGTGTAGATCCCGCAGACCGAGCAGAACCAGTGCCGGGCCGTGCCGGTGTTCCACTGGTAGAGCGTCAGCGCCTCGGCGCCTTTCACGATTTCCAGATTGGCCACAGGCACGCTGATATTGGGCGCGGCGCGGCGGCGGCAGAAGCTGCAATCGCAGCGCATCGGATTGTCGAGCGCGCCCTCGGGCAGGTCGACGCGCAGCTCGACCGCGCCGCAATGGCAGGTGGCCCTGGTGATCATCGCCGCCGCCCCACCTTCGGCACATTGCTTCGGACATACTTGTATTCCGCGTCCGGGTGCGGCGGGTGGCCATGGGTGCGCTGCCAGAAGGCCGTGCCGCCGCGGGCGAGGAAGACCGGCAGGGTCAGCACCGCGCCGACGATGAAGCCGCCGGCATGGGCCCAGTAGGCCACGCCCCCCTGCAGCGGGTCGGCGCCGAAGCCCGCGAAGAGCTGGATGCCGAACCAGAGCGCCAGCATGATCCACGCCGGAATGGTGAAGATGCGGAAGAAGACGATGAAGATGACGAGGATGTCGACCTTGGCCTTGGGGAAAAGCAGCAGGTAGCCGCCCATGACGCCTGCGATGGCGCCCGAGGCGCCGACGGTGGGCACGGGCGAATAGGGCGCGGCGAGGACATGGGCCAGGCCCGCGCCGATGCCCGAGGCGAGGTAGAAGGCGAGATAGCCAAGGTGCCCCATCTCGTCTTCCATGTTGTCACCGAAGATCCACAGGAACAGCATGTTGCCCAGAAGGTGCATCACCCCGCCATGCAGGAACATGGAGGTGAAGACGGTATGGTAGGTGCCGTCCTGCGTGACCATGGCCGGCACCATCGCCCATTCGTAGAAGAAGGCGTTGAGCTCGCGCGGATCGGTGAAATACGGCCAATACGCGAGGAAAATCACGATATTGGCCGCCATCAGGGCATAGGTCACATAGGGCGTGCGCCCCGACGGGTTATGGTCGCGGATGGGGAACATGGGCTTACGCTGCGGCGAAAGCCGGGCGGCGTCAAGCGGCTCCGCCCAGCAGGGCTGCGTTTCCTCCGGCGGCCGTGGTGTCGACGCAGACATGACGCTCGTGGCAGACATGGCCGTGGTCGGGCTGGCCGGTGATCAGCGGCAGGATCGGGCCGGATCGGACGGCCAGCGCCTGCGCGTAGGCGCGGCCCTTTTCAGCGTCGCCCCACCAGAGCGCGCCGGCATGGCCGTCGAGCGTGGTCAGCAGGTCGGGGGAGATGTCGCCCGTCGCCTCGACCGCGGCGCCGCCAAGCGCGCGGACGGCCTCGGCCTGGGCCTTGGCGGCGTCGGCGCCCGGCCCGAGGCAGAGGATGGCGTTGCGGCGGTAGCTGCCGAGGCGGTTCGATTCGCCGGTGGGGCCGGGCAGGACGAGGTCGGCGAGGCGCTTGTCGCGGCCAGTATTGGCTTGGCTGAGGGCCTTTTCGATGTCGGACCGGGGCATGGTGCCGGACCAGTCGCTTCCCTGTTGCGGGGCCGGGGCGAGGGTGTAGCGGGGCAGGTAATGCGGCCCGCCGGCCTTTGGCCCGGTGCCGGAAAGCCCTTCGCCGCCAAAGGGTTGGCTGCCCACGATGGCGCCGATCTGGTTGCGGTTCACATACATGTTGCCGGCCTCGATCCGGTCGGTGACGTGCTGAACGCGGTCGTCGATGCGGGTCTGCAGGCCGAAGGTCAGGCCGTAGCCGGTGGCGTTGATGGCGTCGATGACGGCGTCCAGCTCGTCGGCCCTGAAGGTGGCGAGGTGCAGGACGGGGCCGAAGATTTCCCGTTCGAGATCGGCGATGCCGTTTACGCGGATCAGGGTCGGGGCGATGAAGCTGCCGGAATTGGGGGTTTTCAGCTCGTGCATCAGGCGGCCCTCGGCGCGGGCCTGCTGAATGTGTTCGGCGATGGTGGAGCGGGCGTCTTCGTCGATCACCGGCCCGACGTCGGTGGAGAGGTGCCACGGCGTGCCCATGATCAGCGCGTCCATCGCGCCGGTGAGCATTTCGGTGAAGCCCTCGACGATATCCTCCTGCACGTAGAGGCAGCGGAGCGCCGAACAGCGCTGGCCGGCGGACTGGAAGGCGGATTCGACGATGGCCTGCACCGCCTGTTCGGGGAGCGCGGTCGAGTCGACGATCATGGCATTGAGCCCGCCGGTTTCGGCGATGAGCGGCGCGCCGGGGGCGAGGTTCTCGGCCATGGCTTGGCGGATCTTCATCGCGGTCGCGGTGGAGCCGGTGAAGGCCACGCCATCGACGCGCGCATCGGAGGTGAGCTCCGCGCCGACCTCGCCCGCGCCGGGGAGGAGTTGGAGGGCGGTCTGCGGCACGCCGGCCTCGTGCAGGAGGCGGATGGCGAGGTGGGAGATGAGCGGGGTCTGCTCGGCCGGTTTGGAGAGGACCGCGTTGCCGGCGGCGAGTGCCGCGCTGATCTGGCCGGTGAAGATGGCGAGGGGGAAGTTCCACGGGGAAATGCAGGTGAACGTGCCGACGGGTGGCGCCTCGGGGACGTTGGCGGCGTAGTAGCGGAGGAAATCGACCGCCTCGCGCAGTTCGGCGACGGCGTCGGGCAGGGATTTGCCGGCCTCGCGGGCGATGACGGCGAAGATCTCGCCGAAGTTCTTTTCATAGAGATCGGCGGCGCGGTTGAGGATGCGGGCGCGCTCCTCGGCCGGGGCGTCCCACGGTTCGGCGTGGGCGAGGGCGGTTTCGATATCGGCCTCGCTGGCCGTGGCGACGGTGCCGGGGCTGTCGGCCGGATCCGCGGGGTTGGTGACCGGTTGCGGCGCGTTGGGGGCCGCCTGGCCCGCGAGGATCGGGGCGGCGTCCCAGGTGGTGGTGGCGAAGGGGCCGCGCTCGGCGGCAATGAGGTCGAGCGTGGGCTGGTGGGTGAGGTCGAAGCCCTTGGAATTGGGGCGTTCGGGAAGGAAGAGTTCGGGGCCGCGGGAAAGGCGGGCGGCCATGTCATTGACGGCGTTGAAGGGATCGCGGGCAACCTCCTCTGGCGGGACATCTTCGTCGACGATCTGGTTGACGAAGGAGGAGTTGGCGCCGTTTTCCAGCAGGCGGCGGACGAGATAGGCCAAGAGGTCGCGGTGGGCGCCGACGGGGGCGTAGATGCGGCAGCGGGTGTGCTCGGCCTTCATGATGAGGGTGTGGAGGGACTCGCCCATGCCGTGGAGGCGCTGAAATTCGAACTCGTCCTTCTGGTCCTTGCCCATGTCGAGCACGGCGGCGGCGGTGTGGGCGTTGTGGGTGGCGAACTGGGGGTAGATCCGGTCGGTCATCGACAGGAGCTTGCGGGCGTTGGCGATGTAGGAGATGTCGGTGGCCGCCTTGGAGGTGAAGACGGGGAAGCCGTCGACGCCTTCGACCTGGGCGCGCTTGATCTCGGTGTCCCAGTAGGCGCCCTTGACGAGGCGGACCATGATCCGGCGGTCGAGGCGCTGGGCCATGTCGTAGAGGTGGTCGAGCACGGGGGCGGCGCGCTGGCCGTAGGCCTGGACGACGACGCCGAAGCCGTCCCAGCCGGCGAGGGAGGGCTCGGAGAGGGTGGCCTCGATGACTTCGAGGGAGAGGGAGAGGCGGTCGGCCTCCTCGGCGTCGATGTTGAGGCCCATGCGGGCGGATTTCGCCAGCAGCGCGAGGGAGCGCAGGCGGGGCATGAGGACGTTCATCACGAGGTCTTCCTGCGCCACCTCGTAGCGGGGGTGAAGGGCGGAGAGCTTGACCGAGATGCCCGGATTGTCGCGGATGTCGCGGTTGGTGCAGGCGGCGGAGATGGCGGAGATGGCGCGGGCATAAGCGAGGTGGTAGCGGATCGCGTCATCATCGGTGCGCGCGGCCTCGCCCAGCATGTCGTAGGAATAGGTGTAGCCCTTCTTCTCCATGTTGGCGGCGCGGGCCATGGCGCTTTCGATGGTCTCGCCGAGGACGAACTGGCGGCCCATTTCCTTCATGGCGCGACCGACTGCGGTGCGGATGACGGGCTCGCCCAGCCGGCGGATGGCGCCGCGCAGGGCCTTGACGGGGCCCGGATCCTCGTCCTTCAGCACCTTGCCGGTGAGCATCAGCGCCCAGGTCGAGGCGTTGACGAGGGGGGAGGTGGAATGGCCCATGTGGCGGCCCCAGTCGGAGGGGGCGATCTTGTCCTCGATCAGCGCGTCGATCGTCTCGGCGTCGGGCACGCGGAGCAGCGCCTCGGCCAGGCACATCAGCGCGATGCCTTCCTCCGTTGACAGGCCGTATTCGGCGAGGAACACTTCCATCAGGCCGGGGTTCGACTGGTTGCGGATGTCGCGGACGAGTGATGCGCCCCGGTCGCAGATGCGCGCGCGGTCCTCTTCCGACAGGGCGGCAAGGGCCGTCAGCCGGTCGAGCGTCTCGGCCTCGTCGGCATAGGTGGCAAGGTCGATGGCGCGGCGGGTGTCGCTGTCGTAGGGCAAGGCTGTCTCCTGAAGGCAGAAGTGATTTATCCCATTTTATCATTGCCTGATTTAAAGTTTTTCCCGAAAATCTCAAAGCCGCAGTCGATATGGGAAGAAAAACGGGCGGAAACCATGCAGGATGAACATGCACAGCTTGACCGGTTCGACCGGGCGATTCTTCGCGTGCTGGCCGCGGACGGGCGGATCTCGATCACCGACCTCGCGCGGGAGATCGGGCTGTCGAAATCGCCCACGCAGGCGCGGCTTCGGCGGCTGGAGGCGGCGGGGGTGATCACCGGCTACCGGGCGCTGGTCGACCCGATCCGGCTGGGCCATGATCACGTGAGCTTCGTCGAGGTGCGGCTGCACGACACGCGGGAGCGGGCGCTGGCGGAATTCAACGCCGCCGTGCTCAAGGTGCCGGAAATCGAGCAGGCGCACATGATCGCGGGGAATTTCGACTACCTGCTGAAGATCCGCACCCAGAGCATGGCCGATTACCGGCGCATCCTGGCCGAGCATGTCTCGACCCTGCCGCATGTGGCGAACACCTCGACCTACGTGGCGATGGAGGCGGTGAAGGAGAGCACGCTGCCAACCGTGATTTGATTTGCGCGGCCGGCGGGCCATAATGGTGGGCATGAGACAGCTTGCCGCCGCCGTGTTGACCGGGGTTCTGGCCGCGGGGCCGGGATGGGCCGAGTGCCCGCCGGCGCCGGATCACGCGGATGCGCTGACCGGCTTGATTGAACGGGTGCAGGCGGCGCCCGACGAGCGGTCGGCAAAGTTGATTTCCAACGAGATGTGGGAGTTGTGGGCCGATGCGCCGGACAAGCGCGCGCAGGAACTGCTGGACGAGGGGATGAGCCGGCGCGAGGCCTATGATTTCAAGGGCGCGGTCGTGGCCTTCGATGCGCTGATCGCCTATTGCCCGGACTATGCGGAGGGGTACAACCAGCGGGCCTTTGTCAATTTCATCCGGCAGGATTACGAGGGCGCGCTGCCCGATCTGGAACGCGCGCTGGCGCTGTCGCCGCGCCATATCGCGGCGATGACGGGGCAGGCCCTGACGCTGGCGGCGCTCGATCGGAAGGCGGAGGCCGCGCTGGTGCTGCGCGAGGCGCTGGAGATGAACCCGTGGCTGGGCGAGCGGGCGCTGCTTCCGGTGCTGGAGGCGGAGGAAGAGGAGCTTTAGGCGGGGGATGTTGCGCCCGGGACAAAGCTTGCGGCCGTAGCGCGCTGGGGTGATGACATGCGCCCGGGGTTGTGACACATGTTGGGCACCTTCCCTGGCGGACGTGATGGAATGGTAGACATATCGGACTTAAAATCCGAAGGCCTTGTGCCGTGTGGGTTCGAGTCCCACCGTCCGCACCAATTTTCTTGTGCTACCGCGCGGAGCGCTGCTTGAGCGCTGGTTAGTGTGCTATCGCGCGGGGCGCTACTTGAGCACGGGTTAGTGTGCTATCGCGCGGGGCGCTACTTGAGCAGGGGGTGGTGTGCCGGCACCACCACCGTCTCCAACAGGATCAGGACCCGGTCAGTTCGGCGAGGCGGTCGAGGGCCGAGCCGAAGCCCGAGAGGGAGATCGAGAAGGCCACTTCCTGTCCGGTGTCGTGTGCTGCCGCGCGGAGCTGCAGCGCCGTGCCGGTGCGCAGGGCGCTGACCGTCGCGGCGTCGAAGTCGAGCGTGACGAGGCAGCCCTGGGGCAGGCAGGTGGCGAAGCGCCACGTGGGCAGGGGAGCGGCGTCGTCGATCGCCGGGGTGATGCCGGCGTCGAGGTTCAGGCCGAAGGGCAGGAGCAACGCCCCGCCGGCGGCCGTGCCGTCCTCCCTGGCGGAGAGTTCCATGGTCAGCACGCGCTGGCGGTCTTCGCCGCGCACCTGGGTCTGGGCGATGGCGCAGCGCACCGCGTCGTTGGCGGACTGGCAGGTCACGCGCCAGTCGCCATGGGTTTCGTTGAGCGAGGACGCGCCGCCGGGGAGGCCCTGGGCGGCGGAGAGGGAGGCGCCGCCGATGGCGAGGGCGGCCGCGAGGAGCAGGCGGGCGGGGCGGAAGAAATGCTGCACGTCAGAACCTGATGTTGATGCCGATATTGGCGGTGTGGCTTTGCTGGCTGTCCGAGAAGAGGCCGTCATAGCTGACATTGAGGCTCATGGTTTCGGAGACGTCCCAGGCGATGCCGGCGCCGAGGCGCAGGCGGTCGCGGCCGGCGTCGGAGCCGTTGACGGTGAAGGCCGTCGGGCTGCCGGCGAAGGCGACCGTCTGGCTGGGCACCACGTCGGCGAAAGCGTGCTCCCACATGGCGCGGACTTGCAGCACCGCCTCGCCGTGCCGGGTGGGCATGGTGTGGGCGAGGGCGAGGCCGAGGCCGGTGTCGAGCCGTGCCCAGGTTTCGGAGGTGGCGGTCAGGTTGAGCGCGCCCGCGCCGGTTTCGGTGAAGCCGTCCTGGCGGGACCAGCCGGCGTCGAGCGTGGCGACGGGCGAGAGGGTGGTGCGCGGGGGCCGACGCTGAAGGCATAGGCGGCTTCGGCCGAGAGGCCCAGCGTGTGGGTCCAGTAATCGGCCGCCGCCGTGCGGTTGAGCCCGCCGAAGACGATCTGCCGCCGGGTTTCGACCCGGCTGGCCATGTAGCCGAGGCTTCCGGTGAGGGAGAGCGGCCCGTCGGACCAGCCGCCGTAGACGCCGATATTGTAGCTGTCGGCATCGGCGCTGGAGAGCCGGGCGTCGACGTTGCTTTCGCTGTAGAGGTAGCCGAGGCCGAAGCCGAGCCAGGCGTGGCCGTTGGCCGTGTCGACCGGCCCCTCGTAGCCGCCGGCGATGCCGGCCGTCCACCAGTCGAGCTTGGCGGCGTTGTTGTTGGCATCGACCGAGCCGCGCCCGCCGAGCGGGGCGATCCAGAGGTTGGGGCTGCGGGCCGGAAAGGACGTGTCGTCGACGGCGGCGAAGGAAAGCCGCGTGACTGCGCCCTGTCCGCCGGGGCCGACGCCGGTCAGGCCGGCCGCGGCCTGCCGGCCCATGGTGCGCGAGAAGAGCGAGAAGGCCTGGTCGATCACGTGCTGGCTGGAGGCGTGGACCTCGCCCGAGGCAAGGTCGAAGGCGCGGCGCGCCTCGACCTCGTCGGTGAGGAAGAGCAGCTCGTTGTAGACGGTGAGGGCGTCGCCGCTCTGCTCGAGGTCGGAGAGGCCGGTGGCGGACTGGACCTGGTTGAAGGTCCGGGCGACGGAGGTGAAATCCATGCCGATGCCCTCGGCCGTCAGCAGGATGTCGACATAGGTGTCGCCGTACTCGATATCCGAGTCGAGGAAGAGGAACGGGTTGTCGTAGGTGAAATCGCCGTTCCGGACGACGCTGTCGGCGGTGATGATCCGGTAGCTCTGGCCGCCCCGGTAGCTTTCCTCGGTGCTGAGCTTGGTGACCTGCACCTCGCCGCCGTTGATCGTGGCGGTGCCGGTGGCGGCGATCAGGTCGGCCTGGTCGGGCGCGGCAAGCTCGACCTCGTAGACCGAGCCGGTGTTGAAGGTCACGTCGCCGGCGACGGTGATGGTGCCGATGGAGTTGCCCGGCGCGACGGTGCCGTCGACGGTCAGCCCGCCCAGGGTGCCGATGCCTTCGAGGCGGCCGTCGGGGCCGACGGTCATCATCATGTTGGCGAGGGTGGCGTCGTTGACCAGGGTGCCGCCGCTGACGAGGAAGGGGGCGGCGAGGGTGTTGGTTCCCGTCAGGGTCCAGGTGGAGGCGCCTTCCTTGAGGAAGCTGTCGAAGCCGTTGTACTTCGTGCCGATCAGGGCCACGTCGAAGGTGTCGGTGCCCGGGCCACCGAGCACGAAGGTGTCGGTGCCGGTGCCCGCGAAGACATTGCCGTTGACGATGGCGCCAGGGTGGATCTCGAACCGGTTGTCGGCGCCGGTATCGGCGCCGGCGGGGGCGGTGTTGGCCAGCGTCAGCGTGGCGCCGGACCGGACGGTGAAGCCGCGGGCGATCGGGTCGATGAACTCGTTCTGGAGGACGAGCGTGCCTTCCTTGACCTCCCATAGCGGGATCGAGGAGAGGTTGGCGAGCGTCCAGGTGGAGGCGTCTTCCTTCTCGAATATCTCGAAATCGTTGTACCGGGTGCCGAGCAGTTCCTGGTCGAAGGTCTGTGCCCCGGTGCCGCCCAGCACGAAGGTGTCGGTGCCGGCGTCGGCCTCGACCGTGCCGTTGACCACGTGGGTGGCGTGCAGCTCGAACCGGTCGTCGAGGTCGTCGAACTGCACGGCGACGCCGCTGTCGCCGGTGATGGTGCCGGCGACGAGCACGGAGGCCATGGCGCCGTCAAACATGAGCGCGTTTTCCGCGCCGCTGACCATGGCGCCCTCTGCCACGGTGACGATGCCGGACGCATCCGGGCCGGAGCCCTCGAACGCCATGCCGGAGCCGCCGGGGCCGGTAGCCTCGTAGGAGGTGCTGGCGAGTGCCGTGATCTCGGCGGTCTGGCCCGCCTCGAGCTGGCCCAGCACGGCATGGGCGCCGATACCAGACGCCGAGAAGGCGCTGTTTTCCGGCGCGACCATGGTGCCGCCTTTCAGCAGGAGCGCGGCGGCGCCGGCGCCGGTGGTGGTGGAGGTGATATCGCTCACGGCCAGCACGCTGTCGGTGCCCATTTCCGACATGTCGGCGCCGAGCCCCTCGCCGATGACAAGGCCATGCGCCTCGGTGCCGGAGGTGGTGATGGACAGGTTCTCGGCGGCCGTGGTGAACACGCTGCCGGTGGCGCCGGTGCTGCCGATGTCCAGCACGATGCCGCGCGCCCGGTCGCCGGTGGTGGTCACGGTGACGTCGGTGACCGCGAAGGTCGCGTCGCTGTCCGTGGCGCCGGCGCCGAGGCCATAGAGGACGAGACCGTCCGCCGCGTCGCCCTCCGTCTCGATGGTCAGGTCCGAGACGGCGTAGGCAAGGCTGGTCTGGTCGATATTCGGGGCCGCGCCGTCATATAGGGCTGCATCGCCGATGATGATGCCCGACGAACCGGTCCCCTGGGTGGTCACCGAGATATCGAGGAGGTCGACAACAGTGGTGCTGAGACTGCCGGGGCCGCGCAGCGGCACGGCAAGCAGGCCGACGGAATTGTTTCCCTCGGTGGACAGGGTCAGGTTCGCGGCGTCGAAGGAGGCGACACTGCTGTCGTTTGCCACGCCCAGGAGGGTGATGGCGCCGGAGCCGTCGCCCGTCGTGGTGACCGTGAGATCGGAGAGGGTGGTGCTCCAGGCAGAGCTCTCGCCGGCGCCGCCGACGAAAAGGCCCCCGGCATTCGTCCCGGTGGTCGAGATGGTCGTATTCGTGATCGTCGTTTCAACTGCCGAGCCGTCGCCCAACCCGGACAGGGACACGGCCGGGCTGTCGGTTCCGTCCGTGGTGAAGCTGCTGTCGTCGATGGTGAGCGTGCGTGTCGATGCCTCGCCGCCCTCCTCGACAAGGAAGGCGGGGGCATCGTCGCCGCCTGTGTCGATGGTGACGTTGGCGAGGAAGTACGTGTCGCTCGATGTGTCGCCGCCGTTCGTCACGCGGCTGACGATGCCGGCGGCGCCGTCGCCTTCCGTGGTCAGGGTGCTGTCGATCACGGCGAGGTTGGAGATCGCGCTTTCCCCGCGGGAGGTTTCGAGAAGCGTGGCGTTGTCGCCCTCGGAGGTGAGGCTGGTGTCGAGCAGGAAGACCAGGAGGTCGCTGTTATCGCCGGCGGAGAGGTCGAACACGCCGGAGCCGTCGCCGAAGGTGCCAAAGCTGAGCGCCTCGGCCGTGAGGTTCAGGCTGGAGTTGACGCCCAGGTCGATGTCGATCAGCGATGAGTCTATGCCGCTGGTCTGGAAGGCGGGGTTGGGCCCGGGGCCGTCGCCCACGAATTGCAGGGTTGCAGTGGAGCCGCCGGTGCCGTGGACCAGGACGCCGGGCGAGGCGTCGCCGAAGGTGGCGATGGTCGGGACGGCATCGGTCGCGGTGCGGTCGATCTCGAGGTTGAAGACGCTGTTCGCTCCCGGCCCGAGAATGGCGGGGGCGTTGTCGCCGGCGGTGGTGATGCGGGAGTCGCCGGAGATGATGACGCTCATGGCCGAATTGTCGGACGGCAGGGCAAGGCCCGCCGAGCCGTCGAAGAAGGTCGAGACCGAGCCGTCGGCCAGCACGACGTCGAGCGCGCCGGGGCCTTCGACGAGGATCGCAGGGGCATTCTCGGTCAGGGTGGAGATGGCGCCGTCGCCGGTGATGATGACCGCCAGCGCATCCGGGGCCCGGACGCCGGCCGCCCCGGCCGAGAGCACGGTGCCGCCGTCGATGAAGACGGTGTTGCGGCCGGTCGCCGAGGCCGGCGGGGTGGGTGTGGCGGGGCCGGAGGGGGTGCGCGGATCGGGGCCGGTGCCGTCGATATAGGCGTTGATCGCGTTCATCGTCAGGTCGGCCATCTTGGCCTTGTTGACCGTCACCTTGGCGGTGATTTCATGGATCGATGTCTGCAGCGCCTCGGGGTCGCCGGCGCCAAGCTCGATCGTGGCCGCGCCGGGGGCGGGCCGGACGGGGCTTTCGGCCTGAAGCGAGTCGTAGAGGGCGCCGAGCGTGGCCTGGTCTGTGATGCCGGCGAAGTCGCCTTCGATGGTGTCGAGTATGGGGGCCGGCAGGGTGGCGGGGTCGAAATCGGAGATCCGGGCGCCGTCCGACATGTCGATCAGCGCGCCGCCGCCGAGGTCGATGGCGGGGCTGGTGTCGGTCTGGAGCGTGGCGTTGGGGTCGAAGTTCACCGTCACGTCGGTGGCGCCGGGGGCGGTGATGGCGTCTGTCTCGGTGGTGACGGCATCGCAGGTGACGGTGGCGCCGCTCGCGGGCGTGGTCGTGTCGCAGGCGGCGTATGCGGGCGCCGGGGCGACGCCGAGGGCGGCGGCGAGCGCGATGGCCGAGACGGCCGTGGAGGTGCCGGCCTTGTGCCTGAAGGACAATGTTCCCGTGTGCCGGGTTGCGCCTGCCTTCGACCCCGCCGTTGCGGGCTGACCCACATGTGTCACGTGCCGTCCTCCATCAGAGCGATCCGCCCGGATCGCCGTGTTCAGGTCAGGGGCCAGGCGGCCCCGCGTTCAATTCGCCGGCACGTTCACGGGAAAGGTCTGAATTCAACTGCCACCGCTCAACGGATGCCCGTCCTTGGCCCGCGGCATAGGGTGCCGGGGCCGAAAAAATTGCTCTCGATCTTCTCTGATGCGAAGGGGAGAGGCCGGTCGCTATGCGCGTGCGGCACCGTGACGAAACGCATCTCACCCTCCCTCGTACACCGTGCCGCGCCGCCGCTTAAGGACGGTCTTTCGCGGCACACTGCCCGGTGCTGTCCGGATGTTGGTCGGGCCGGGCAATACAATTCCTACGAATGTTATCGACTATTGACACACACGGGAAGCCTGTTTGTCGGGAAATGTGGCGAGATTTGGGCAGGTGTGGCCCGGAAGTACGGGCGGCTGGCAAAGCGCATCGGTTTGCGACAAGCTGCGGGGCGTGACGGGCGCGCGGGGCCGATCCAGTCGCTGCTGGTGAGGGCCGGGGGGCAGGCGGCCCGGCGGGTGGGGGCGGAGCACCTCGATGGGCTGCATTTCTCGACCGTGTGGCGCCGGGATGCGGCGGAGGGCGGGGCGGGCAGGGATGTCTTCATCGCGGGCGGTCAGGCGTTTGCGGTGAGCGATCCGCTGTCGGCGGCTTTGCTGGACAGGTTGGAGGGGGCGTTTCCGGGGACATGTGCGCTGGGCGAGCTTGTGGATGGCATGGCGTCGGGGGGCGGCGCGGCGGGCGGCCCTGCTGAAGAGGGCATCCGCGAGGCGCTGTTCCGGCTGGTGGCGGGCGGGCAGGTGGAGGTCTCGTCGGTTCCGCTGCGCACCGGGCGGGCGTCGGACATGCGCCCGGAGGTGTGGCCGCTGGCGCGGTGCGAGGCAGGTGCGGGGCAGCCCTGGCTATCCTCGCTCCGGCACGGGCCCGAGAGCCTCGAGCCGGGGCTTGCCGGGATCGTGGCGCTTCTAGACGGCACGCTTGACCGGGCGGCACTGGCGGCACGGGTGCGGGCGGGTGTCGAGGACGAGACAATTACGTTGGGGGGAAGCGATCTGTCGGAGCAGAAGGGCGGTCAGGCGCGGTCAGAAGCGGTGGACGGGATCGTCGACCGGCTGCTTCTCTGGCTCGAGCGGGGCGCGCTGTTGCAGCCTGGTGGCTGATCCGGGTGGCGTCGACCGTCAAAGGTGGCCGGCCCCGCCCGGGAGACAGGCGGGACCAGCGCGACCGGACCGCGGAGGGACGGGCGGCCCGGCAGGGAAGAGACCCTTAGTTCGACATGCCGGTGCGGGCGGTGCCCGCGGCGGCGATGTGGCTTTGCAGCTCGGCCTTGGTCATGCCGTAGCTCACCTGCCCGTCGGCCTCGGTCGAGAGGTTGGCGGCTTCGACGGCAACCTTGCTGAGCGGGCCCTGCAGGTCGGCGGCGAGGTCGATGACGGCCTGGGTGCTGCCATCCTTCTCGTCGGTGCGCAGGCCGCTGACCTGGCCGATCACCTCGCCATCGGCGGAGATCACGCTCGCGCCGGTGGCGACCGTCGAGTTGAGTTCGCCCGTGGCCTGGGTGGCGACCGATGCCGTCGCGGCCGAGGTGGTGCTGTCCTCCTCGAGGGTGCTGGCGGCGGTGCTGTCGGCCGTGTCGCTCTCGTCGCCGGTGACGCTGCCGACGCTGGCATCGGCGCCGACGCTGGCGTCCGCGCCCACGCTGGCGCTATCCGTGCCGACACCGGCGTCCGCGCCGACGCCTGCATCCGCGCCGACGCCGCCGACACCGCCGACACCGGCATCCGCGCCGGCGCCGGCATCGGCCCCGACGCCGCCGACGCCCTGGGCATATGCGGGAAGGGCCAGCGCGCCGGCCAGTGCGGTCGTGAGTGCGAGTGATCTGAGTTTCATTGAGCTCACCTTTGTTCCATTTCTTTCAGCCGGGGCGAGTGGTTGCCCAGGCTGGAGACAGAAATGGGGCCGCGGCCCGGGTTGCAACCGCCGCCGGCGGATCGGCTGACGTGGCGGCAGGTTTCAGCCCAAACCCGGCGGGCGCGAAGGCGGAATGCCGCACAACGTACAAATCGCGTGAAACCCAGCGGTTGCTTATGCGTTCATGCAGATTTCCCGCGCATGGTACTTATCGGTCCGGCGGGTCCGGATCGGGCGCGGCAAACGCCTCAACTCATGCCGCGCGCAGCCAGCAGGGCGATCAGCAGCAAGGCGAGGATGCAGAGCTTTCCGGCGGCTTCGCGAAGGACGCGGCGGAGGTAGCCATGTCGTGTCCAGGGATGCTGAACCGGCCGCGGCCGTGCGGCACGCGGATTGTCATAGACGATGTCGAGCCTGCGACGCTCTCTGTTCTGGCGCCAGCGAAACATGGAACCAGCCTCCGACGATGTCCCCCGTTGCCAAGCCTTGCCCCTGATTGAGGTCGGTCAATGGCAAAACAGGGTCCATTCGATGGATTTGAAGCCGCCCGCAGGTGCCGCCTCGCCGCCACCGCGGACATCGCGGCGGCTTGAAACCGCCACCGCCCGGCGCCACGTACTGCGTTATTGCATTGCCGGGGGAGTGCGTTTTCCATGACCTACAGATTTACCGTCAGGCTGCTCATGATCACGCTGGCCGCGATGCTGGTGGTGGCCACCTACCAGGTGATGCCGGCGCTGAGGATGGCCTATCTGGAACCGGAGGCGGAGCCGCGCGTGGTGACGGCGCGGGGCGACCTGGCGGCCGAGGAGCAGGCGACGATCGAGCTTTTCCAGTCGGCGCGGGACAGCGTGGTGTTCATTTCCACCGCCGAGCGGGTCCGCGATCCGTGGTCGCGCAATGTCTACGAGCAGCCGCGCGGGACGGGGTCGGGGTTCCTGTGGGACAACAGGGGCCACGTGGTGACCAATACGCATGTGATCGAAGGCGCCTCGGCCGCGACGGTGCGGCTGGCCGACGGGCGGAGCTATCCGGCCGAGCTGGTGGGGCGCGACCCGTCGCATGACCTCGCCGTGCTTCGGATCGAGGCGCGGGATCTGCCGGCGCCGGTGACGGTGGGCGAGAGCGGCGACTTGCAGGTGGGGCAAACGGTGCTGGCGATAGGCAACCCGTTCGGGCTGGACTGGACGTTGACGCGGGGGATCGCCTCGGCGCTGGACCGGGAGCTGCCGTCGCCCGCGGGACGGCCGATCACCGGGCTGATCCAGAGCGACGCGGCGATCAACCCGGGCAATTCGGGCGGGCCCTTGCTGGACAGCGCGGGGCGGCTGATCGGGGTGAACACGGCGATCTACAGCCCGTCGGGCGCCAGCGCGGGGATCGGGTTCTCGGTGCCGGTGGATACGGTCAACCGGGTGGTGCCGGAGCTGATCGAAACGGGGCGCTACGCGCCGCCGGCGCTGGGCATCCGCTATGATCCGCGGGTGAACGAGATGGCCCGGCGCGAGGGGCTGGAGGGGGTGCTGGTGCTGGGGGTCGAGCCGGGCTCACCGGCGGCGCGCGCGGGGCTGGAGCCGGCGCGGCTGTCGGGGGACGGGCGGCTGCTGCCGGGCGATATCGTGACGGGGCTGGGGGGCGAGCCCGTGGGCGGGGTCGACGACCTGCTGGCGGCGCTGGAGGCGCACCGGCCGGGGGATAAGGTGAGCCTGAGCCTCAGCCGCGAGGGCGAGGCGCGGGAGATCGAGATCGAGCTGGGCGAGGGGGGCTGAGCCCCGCAGGTGCGCCCTGCGGCGCATCCGGTTGGTCTGCGTTCGGGCCACGCAGGTCTTGGGGGCGCTGCCCCGCCGCCATTGGGCTTGAACCAATGGCGCACCAATGCCGGCCCCCCGGGATATTTCCCGCCAGAAGAAGCAGAGGTGTGGTCCCTGCTTCTTCTTGGGTCAAATACTCATTTCCGGCGTCGTAGCCCGCGCAAGGGTGTCAGGTGCGCGTGCCGGCGAAGCGGGTGGCCCAGTCTTCGCGCTGGTCGTCTGTGATCTTGGCGAAGAGCACGTCCGGCACGGTGAAGGCGTGGCCCTCGGGCAGGGTGGCGAGGGCCGATTGCAGGTCGGAGGGCCAGCCGGTCTCCATCGTGTTCATCGATGACAGCATCCGGGCGGAGGCGTCGGGGATGAAGGGGGCCGAGAGCACCGCGTAGACGCGTATGAGGTTGAGGGCGAGGCGGATCTGCATGGCCGCCGTTTCGGGGGCTTCCTTGAAGGTCGCCCAGGGGGCGGCTTCCTGCAGGTATTCGTTGCCCGCGACCCAGATGGAGCGCAGCGCGGCCGCGGCCTTGCGGACCTCGATGGCGTCCATGTGGGCTTCGTAGGTGCGGAGTTTCGTCGTCAGTTCCTCGATCAGGGCGGTTTCATGCTCGCCCATGGTGCCGCCCGAGGGCACCTCTTCGCCGAATTTCGAGCGGCAGAACTTGGTGACGCGGGAGACGAAATTGCCCAGCACGTCGGCGAGGTCCTTGTTCACCGAAGCCTGGAAATTCTCCCAGGTGAATTCGGCGTCGGAGGTTTCGGGGGCGTGCGAGAGGAGCCACCAGCGCCAGTAATCGGCGGGCAGGATCTCGAGCGCCTGGTCCATGAAGATGCCGCGGCCTTGCGAAGTGGAGAACTGGCCGCCATCGTAGTTGAGGTAGTTGAAGGACTTGATGTAATCCACGAGCTTCCACGGCTCGCCCGAGCCGAGGATGGTGGCCGGGAAGGAAAGCGTGTGAAAGGGCACGTTGTCCTTGCCCATGAACTGGGTATAGCGGACATCGTCGGCCCCCTTGTCGGTGCGCCACCAGCGTTGCCAGTCGGCCTCGCCCCGGCCGGAAGCCTCGGCCCATTCGCCGGCGCAGGCGATGTATTCGATGGGCGCGTCGAACCAGACGTAGAAGACCTTGCCTTCCATGCCGGGCCAGTCCTCGGCGCCGCGCTTGACGGGGATGCCCCAGTCGAGGTCGCGGGTGATGCCGCGGTCGCGCAGGCCGTCGCCGTCGTTGAGCCATTTCTTCGCGATCGAGGTGGTCAGGATCGGCCAGTCTTTCTGCGCGTCGATCCAGTCGTTGAGCCGGTCGCGCATCTGGCTTTGGCGGAGGTAGAGGTGCTTGGTTTCGCGCACCTCGAGATCGGTCGAGCCGGAGATGGCCGAGCGCGGGTCGATCAGGTCGGTCGGGTCGAGCTGCTTGGTGCAGTTCTCGCACTGGTCGCCGCGGGCCTTGTCGTAGCCGCAATTGGGGCAGGTGCCCTCGATATAGCGGTCGGGCAGGAAGCGGCCGTCTGCGTTGGAATAGACCTGTTTCTCGGTCACTTCCTCGATCAGCCCGGCCTCGTGCAACTTGCCCGCGAAATGCTGGGTCAGCGCGGTGTTCTGGGCCGAGGAGGAGCGGCCGAAATGGTCGAAGGAGAGGCCGAACCCGTCGGAGAGGTCCTTTTGGACCTGCCACATCTCGGCGCAGTACTCGGCCACCGGTTTGCCGGCTTTGGCGGCTGCCAGCTCGGCAGGCGTGCCGTGTTCGTCGGTGGCGCAGAGGAACATCACTTCGTGGCCGCGCCCGCGCAGGTAGCGGGCGTAGAGGTCGGCGGGCAGCTGGCTGCCCACGAGGTTGCCCAGGTGCTTGATCCCGTTGATGTAGGGGATCGCGGATGTGATCAGGTGACGTGCCATGGCGTGATGTCCTGCCCCTTGGTTGGCTGCGCGCCCCCTTTAGCGCAGCTTGGCGGGCAGGGCCAGAGGGCGCGGGATCAGTCGCCGTTGCGGTCGCGGTCGGAGCCCGTGAGCCGGCCGATGATGAAGCTGGTGCGGGGCGACCAGACGTAGCGCGTGCGGCGGTCGGGCGCTTTGCGGCGGCGCATCCGCAGGAGGCCGTAGACGATGAGGATGGCGTGGGCGACCGCGATCATGGTGAACATGGCCGCCGGGCCGAAGAGGTCGATCAGCGACGAGGCGAGGAGCGGGGCCGCGATGGCGCCGGTGGCGAAGAAGAACATCAGCGCCGCCGACAGCTCGACCCGTTTCGAGCTGTCGACGAAGTCGTTGGCGTGGGCTGCGGAGACCGAGTAGATCGGGATCGAGGTGAGCCCGAAGAAGAAGGCCGTGAGCATGACGCCGGTGGGGCTGAGCTCCTGCACCGAAGCGGTGACGATGCAGCTCAGGATGGCCGCGACCGAGAGGCCGATGAGGACGTGGCGGCGGTCGTACTTGTCGGCGAGCCAGCCCACCGGGTATTGGGCAATCGCCCCGCCGAGGACGAAGGAGGCGAGGAACCAGGCGATCTGGTCGGTGACGAGGCCGACCTCCTCGCCATAGAGCGGCCCGACCATGCGGAAGGAGGCGCTGGAGACCGCCGCCACCAGCACGCCGGCGGCCGCGAGGGGGGAACATTCGATGAGGAGTTTCGGCCTCAGGCGCGGCGCCGCCGGGGTTTCCGGCTGGCGCACGCGGGTCAGGGTGAGCGGGATGAGCGCCGCGCAGCAGAACAGCGCGAGGATGTTGTAGGAGACGTAGGAGGCGGGCTCGAGCACGGAGATGACGAGCTGGGCCATCAGCGAGGCGGTCATGTCGACGATCCGGTAGGTGCCCATGGTGCGGCCGCGGGTGGCGTTGGTGACCTTGGATTGCAGCCATGCCTCGATGATCGTGTAGCAGCCCGCCACGCAGCAGCCGGTGGCCACGCGCATCAGCGTCCAGGCCCAGGGGTCGATGATCAGCATGTGCAGCAGCAGCCCGATCGTGCCCGCCGCCGTGAAGGCCGCGAAGGCGCGGGAATGGCCGACGCTGCCCATCAGCCGGGGCGCCCACCAGCAGCCGATGAAGAAGCCCACGAAATGCGCCGAGCCCAGGAGGCCGATCTGGGTGGTGGTGAAGCCGAGCGTGATGCCCGAGAGCGCGTCGAGCGGGCCGACCCCGCCGGAGGAGAGCTGGAGAAGAATGACCGAAAGGAAGAGGGCCGCGAAGGAAATGATCAGGCGCATGATGCGCTTACCTTGGCAGGTTGGGGCCTGAGGGAAAGCGCATATTCGACAGGGGGCGGTCGTTTTCGGCAAGGGGGGCGGGTTTTTGCCCGCCGGGGTGGCGGTTGCGCCGGTGTCAGCCGGGGGAGAGGCGCCAGCGGCGGGGGCGGCCGGCGAGGTGCCAGCCTTTCGGCGGCAGGGTGCGGGCGCGGCGGCGGGTGAGGGCCCAGCCGGGGGCGCCGGGGCTGTGGGCCTGGGCCATGTGCCAGCGTGTCTCGATCCCCGGCGCGCCGCCGTCGCCCGGGGTGAGGATCAGGCCGAGCGGCGGACCGTGCCCCTCGGCCGCGCCGGTTTCGGCGGCGAGGTGCAGGCGGCGGACGGCGGTCATGCCGGGCGGTTCGGGCAATTCGGCGATGGCGAGGGGAACGAGGCCGCTGCGCAACACCTCTTCCAGCGTCCACAGCAGGTCTTCGCCGCGGCGAGGGGCGAGGAAGGTGAAGCGGTTCGGCTGGGCGAAGGCCGCCATGCCGTCGGGGTTGAGCGTATCGGTGGACCAGCCGGGGGCGATCCAGAAGACGGGGCCCTCGGTTTCGGCGGCGATGAGCATGGCCAGCGTGTGCCGGGCCGGGCCGCAAAGCTCGTGCAGGCGGGCCAGCGGCAGGGTGAGCGCGCCCAAAACGGTGAGGTCGGGGCGGGTCGGGGTGCGATGGGTGCGGCGGGTGAGAAGCGCGGTGGTCATGGGGGAAGAATAGTGCGTTCGTGGTTTGTTCTCAATGGGGGTTGAAGGTGGACTGCGCGGAATAAAGGCGCGCCAAGGGCGCGCCGCCGCGCATCGACCGCTGGCCGGCAGGCGATTGCCTGCAATCGCCGAGAGGTGGGCCGCACCGACGGCACGGCGATTTGGCAATCGGAGCACCACGCACGAATGATGGATGTATTTGGTCGGCATTAACTGCCCAACACCAGCGTCGGGTCGCCGCGCCACGGTCCGTCGATGCGTGGCGGAGAGGATGGCGCCCGTCCCATATTGGGCCGATATTGCGGTTTCCCCCTCCCGCCATCCTGTTCTAGGGTCCCGGCAACACCGGAACAGGAAAAGGAATACGGGACATGAAGATGAACCCGCTCGGACGGACGAGGCTGGAGGTGAGCGCGCTTTGCCTGGGCTCGATGACATGGGGCACGCAGAACAGCGAGGCCGAGGGGCACGGGCAGATAGACACCGCGCTCGATCACGGGATCAACTTCATCGACACTGCCGAGATGTACCCGACAAACCCCACCGCGCCCGAAACCATCGGCCGGACCGAGGAGATCATCGGGACGTGGTTTGCCAGGACGGGCCGGCGCAAGGACGTGATCCTGGCCACCAAGCATTCGGGCGAGGGGCAGAAGATGGTGCGGGATGGCGCGCCGATCTCCTCGAAGACCATTCCGGAGACGGTGGAGGGCTCGCTCCGCCGCTTGCAGACGGATTACATCGACCTCTACCAGTTCCACTGGCCCAACCGGGGCAGCTACATGTTCCGGAAGAACTGGACGTTCGACCCCTCGGGGCAGGACCGGGCCGGGACGGTCGCGCATATGGAGGATACGCTCGAGGCGCTGCAGAAGCAGGTGGAGAAGGGCAATATCCGCCATTTCGGCCTGTCGAACGAGAGCGCGTGGGGCACGTCGCAATGGCTGCGGATCTCCGAGGACCGGGGATGGCCGCGGGTGGCGTCGGTGCAGAACGAGTATTCGCTGATGTGCCGGCTTTACGATACCGACATGGCCGAGATGAGCGTGAACGAGGATGTGGGGCTGTTGGCGTTCTCGCCGCTGGCGCAGGGGCTGCTGACGGGCAAGTACCGGGGTGGCCGCAAGCCCGAGGGCTCGCGGATCGAGCTGAACCCGACGCTGGGCGGGCGGGTGCTGGACCGGGCGTATGACGCGGTCGAGGCGTATGTGGCGGTGGCCGAGAAGCACGGGCTGGACCCGACGCAGATGGCGCTGGCCTGGTGCATGACGCGGCCTTTCATGTGTTCGGTGATCTTCGGCTGCACGACGCAGGAGCAGCTCATGACGGCGATCGGCAGCGACGCGATCACGCTGGGCGACGAGGTGCTCGACGATATCGACGCGGCGCACCGGGCGCATCCGATGCCGTTCTGACGGCCTCCGGGCGGGCCGGGGGCCTGCCCGGCTGCTCCTGGCCTATCCCACCAGAACGAGGGCCAGGATGCTGGCCGTCAGCAGGGCGATCCCCGCAAGCTCCCGCCGGGTGATGGTTTCGTGGAAGACCAGCACCGAGGCCATCAACGAAAAGATAACCTCGACCTGGCCCACGGCGAACACGTAGGCCGCGTTCTGCAGGGTGAACGCGGTGAACCAGCCGACCGAGCCGCCAAGGCTTGCCACGCCCATCCAGATCGCGCGGCGCCGGGCCGCCCAGACGCGGCCGACCTGTCCCGGCTCGCGCCAGCGCAGCCAGAGCATCATGCCAAGGGTCTGCGACAGCGTCACCGCCGAGACCGTCACCACCGCGCGCAGGAAGGCATCGTCGCTCGCCACTTCCAGCGTGGCGCCGCGATAGGTCACCGCCGAGACCGCGAAGAGCGCGCCGGACAGGAGGCCCAGCCCCGCCGCCCGGTTCATCAGCCGCTTCAGCCGCCCGCCCTGCAGATCGGGCGTGTCGGACAGCACCAGCACGCCGGTCAGCCCGACGACGATCGCCACCAGCCCCGGTATGCTGACAGTGTCGCCGAGCACGATCAGGCCGACCAGCGCGGTCTGGATCACCTCGGTCTTCTTGAAGGTGATGCCGACCGCGAAATTGCGCTGGGCGAACAGCAGCACCACGCACCACGTCGCCAGGATCTGCGCCAGCCCGCCGGTCAGCGCGTAGGCCCAGAACAGCCCGCCGAGGGGCAGCAGCGTGACATCGCCCCACAGCAGGTAACCCGCCGCCAGCAGGAAGGCGCAGGGCGCGGCGTAGAAGAACCGCGCGAACGTGGCCCCGCCCGCGGAGAGCGTGCCCATGCTGAGCGATTTCTGCAGCATGAAGCGCAGCGTCTGGAACGCGGCGGCCATGATGGAAAGGTAGATCCAGGCGTCCATGCCAAAGGCCTATGCCGGGTTTTCCCGGCAAAGACCAGCGAGGGCTTGTACCCCGTACAATGGCTCAGCGCGCGGTATAGCCGCCATCCAGCGGATAGACCCCACCGGTCGCGAAGCCGGCCGCGTCGGACAAAAGGAACGCCACCAGCGCGGCCACCTCGTCGCGTCGGGCCATCCGCCCCAGCGGGTGCAGCGCGGCCAGCTGGTCATGCGCCTCTTCCGGCATCTCGCGCATCGCGGGCGTATCGACGAAGCCCGGCGCCACCGCATTGACCCGTATCCCCATCTCCGCGCAATCCAGCGCCGCCTCGCGCGTCAGCCCGATCACCCCGTGCTTTGCCGCCGTGTAGTCGGCCAGCCCGCCCATGCCCACCATGCCGTTGGCCGAGGCCATGTTGACGATCGCCCCGCCGCCACTTGCCTCGATGGCGGGGATCTCGTGCTTGAGGCACAGGAAACACCCGGTGAGGTTGGTGCCGATCACCTCGGCCCAGGTCTCTGCCGATTTCTCGTAAATCGGCAGCGGCGCCTCTCGCGGTCCGCCGGCATTGTTCACGGCGAGGTGCAGCCCCCCGAACTGCTTGCAGACCTTGCCGATCATGGCCTGCACGGCATCTTCGTCGCGCACGTCGCAGGCGAGCCCCAGGGCTCGTTCGCCCGTGGGGTCGAGCCGGGCCGCCGCGGCCGCCGCCTCGTCCCCGTTCCGGCTGCACAGCGCGACGGTGGCACCGCCTTGGAACAGCCGTTCGGCGATCCGCTCGCCGTTTCCGCGCGTGCCACCGGTGACAAGTGCCGTTCTGCCCGAGAAATCCATGGTCTGTCCTTTCACAGGGGTCAGCGGGCAAACGCCCCGCGGCCCCGTGCGTTCCGGCCCCGGTGCCGCCCTGCTGATAGGTCCTGTCAGGAAAGACAAAGCCCCGAAGTTTCCTTCGGGGCTGTTGCGGTGCTACTCGGCCGGCTGGTCCGGTCGGCCCCCGGGGGCGGGCCAGAGCGGGTGCGGCACCGGGTCCTTGGGCTTGAGGAAATGCCGCGCGAAGATCTCGGCATAGGAGCGGTAATAGTATCCGTCATTGCGCTTGAGGTACTTCTCGCGGTTCTCCTCGAAGAGCCGCGGCAGGCGGTACCACGCGACCTTGGGGTGCATGTGGTGGACCACGTGCAGGTTGTTGTTCAGGAAGATCAGCGCCAGCGGCCCCTTGTCCTCGATCACCACGGTCCGCCCGCTCGCCCGTTCATGCGCCCGGTGTTCGAGGAACGTGCGGATCTTCAGGACCGAGAACGCCCCGTAGGCCGAGATTAGGTAGGCCCAGACCGGCATCGGCGCCCAGATCACCAGCGCCACCACCGGCACCACGCCCGGCAGGTGCAGCAGCCAGGCGTTCAGCACCTTGCCATCCCCGCTGCGCACCGCGCGCCAGTCGTCGCGGCACAGCGTCCAGACCGAGAGGGCCGGGCCGAACAGCATCCGCCCGGCCAGCGTGTTGTTGAGGCGCAGGATCACCTGCCCCCAGCGCGGCAGCCGGGCCCAGACATCGGGGTCCATGTAGTTCGATTCCGGGTCGTCATAGGGATCGGTCAGGATCGAATCGACATGGTGGGCGAGGTGGAGGTCGCGGAACCGCCGGTAGGGGATGAAGAGGCCGAGGCACAGGAACACCGTCGCCTCGTTCAGCCGCTCGTTCCGGAACGGGTGGCCGTGCAACGCCTCGTGCGTGAGCGAGGAATGCAGCGCGATGGCCAGGGCCGCCAGCGCCATGCCCAGCGGCAGCCAGGCCGCCGCCGCCCATGTCAGCGCAACCACCCAAACGCCGTAACAGGCAACCATCAGCCCGATGGTGGGCCACTCGACGCCGGTTTCCCTGCGAACAGTCTCAGCCATGCGCGCGCCCCCAGTTGATGCGGGACCAGACGCGCTCGTAAACGAAATAGCATGTAAGCCCGATGCCGGTGTTGATCGCGGCCATCGCGCCGCCAACGGCGGCCGAGCCGGTCATCGCGAGGCCGACAAGGCTCATCACCCCCAGGCCGATCGCATTCCACACCACAGCTTTCACAAGCGTCCGCGCTCGCGTCTCCATTCGATACTCCGGATTTTCCCCAATTCACGGAAACGTTACGTCAGAAGATGTCAGCAGGATATTCCGAATACGGTTAACATTTTTCTGCAATGGTGATATTTATCAACACATGCGGGAAACCATAGACAAGCGCGACCGCGCCACCCTGTTTCGCAACCGGATTGCCGAGGCGATGCGCGAGCGTGGCACCACGCAATCCGGGCTGGCCCGGGCCGTGGGGGTCGACCGCTCGACCATCTCGCAGCTCATCAAGGGCTCGGGCGCCCGCCTGCCCAACGCGCAGGTGGTGGGCGAATGCGCCGCAGCGCTCGGCGTCTCCGCCGACTGGCTGCTGGGCCTCACCGACCGGCCCGAGACCGCCGCCGACATCCTCGCCAACACCCTCTCGCTGACCGAGGCGCCCCGGGCGCTGGTCGACGAGCAGATCTTCCGCTGGCACCAGGAGGCCGCGGGCTACAAGATCCGTCACGTCCCCGCGGGCCTGCCCGACATGCTCAAGACCCGCGCCATGCTGGAATGGGAATATGCCCCCCATCTCGGCCGCAGCATCGACCAGGCCATCGGCGCCTCCGAGGACCGCCTGTCGTGGATGCGCCGCACCCAGTCGGATTACGAGATCGCCCTGCCGCTCTTCGAGATCGACGCCTTCGTGCGCGGCGAGGGCTATTACGCGGGCCTGCCCCGCGAGGTGCGCGAGGAACAGGTGCACAACCTCCTCGAGGTGATCGAACAGCTCTACCCGCGCATGCGCATCTACCTCTTCGACGCCCGCCGCCTCTATTCGGCGCCGGTCACCATCTTCGGGCCGTTGCTGGCGGCGATCTATATCGGGCAGAACTACATGGTCTTCCGCGACACCGAGCGGGTGCAGGCGCTGACCGCCCATTTCGACCACCTCGTGCGCGAGGCCCATGTCACCGCCCGTGGCCTGCCCGACCATATCCGCGCGATCTGGTCCGGGGCCTGAGGGCGATGGACAGGGTGGCGCGGCGCGGCTAGGCTTCCCCGACGTAACCGGAGACGCCCGCCATGCTTACCCGCCGCCTTTTCGCCGCCGCCGTGCTGGCCACGCTGGGCACCGCCACCACGGCGCATGATGCCCAGATCCTCGACATCGCGGGGCAATACACCGCGCAGGGCCGCTACCCGGACGGGCGCGCCTATGCCGGGGTGGCCGAGATCGTCCAGCAGGGCAGCGAGGTGGACATCTACTGGTCCATCGAGGGGCGCAGCTACCAGGGGCGCGGCAACGTGCAGGGGCGGATCGTGACGGTGGACTGGGGTGCGGCGACGCCGATCATCTACGTGGTCACCGGGCCCGAGTTGCATGGCACATGGGACAACGGCACCGGGCTGGAACGGTTGATGCCGCGCTGAGCGGCGGGCTCAGTCCACCGGCGCCACGCCGCGGAGCCTGAGAAACAGGCTTTCCTCGTCGTCGTTCTTGAAGAACGGGATCGAGGGCGGCGGCGTGAGGGTGCGGGCGCTGGCGGCGATTTCGGCCAGCACCACCTCTGTGATGAAGGGCAGGTCGAGGGCCCGGGCCTCGGCCAGCGGCACCCATTGCAGATGCGAGAGTTCCTCGGAGGCGGCGGAGAAGTCGTCGAGGTCGCCCTCGATCCGGTCGGCATCGACGAGGAAGAAGCGCGCGTCGAAGCGGCGGGGCCGGCCCGGGGGCGTGAGGGCGCGGAAGAAGAACTGCATGCCGAGCGCCGAGGGGAGGTAGCCGGTGTCGGCGAAGCGTTCCCAGTCGGGGTGCGGCGTGCCGGGCCATTGGCCGGGCTCGCCCAGGAGGAGGCCTGTCTCCTCCCACAGCTCGCGGATGGCGGCGGTGGCCAGCGCGTGCGACAGGTCGGCGGGGCTTTCGTCCCGCAGGCGGGCGCGGCAGGTCTCGGACAGGGGCGTGACCAGCGGCACGCCCGCGTCGTCGGCATCGACCGCGCCGCCGGGGAAGACGAATTTCGACGGGAAGAACGCCGCCTTGGCGCCGCGCTGGCCCATCAGCACGCTGGGCGCGGTCATCCGGTCGCGCAGGACGATCACGGTGGCGGCGTCGCGGATGGCGGTCTTGTCGACGGTCATGTGATGCGTGTGTCCCTGTCCTGCGGCGCGGGGCCCCTGGACCGGACCGTTACGCCTTTTCGCCGAAGCCGTGCATGTGGCGGGCCCACTGGAAGCTGACGACCGCCCCCTTGAGCCGGGGCAGAAGGTAGAGCGAGAGCCCGACGCAGCCAATAGCGAATATGGTGAAGAGCACAAGCGGCTCGGGCCGGAACATGGTGAAGGACACGTGCAGCAGCGGCGCCATCAGGTGGCCGACGATCAGGATGGTCAGGTAGGCCGGGCCGTCATCGGCGCGGTGATGGCTGAGATCCTCGCGGCAGACGGTGCAGGTGTCGCGCACCTTGAGATAGCTTTCCATGATCGGGCCGGAGCCGCACTTGGGGCATTTGCGCCGGAAGCCGCGGCGCAGCGCCGGCCAGAGTTCCCGGGTTTCGGTGGTGATCGTCTTGTCCGTCATGAGGGGCCTCGTTCGCGATACTTCCAGAATTGGGCGATGGGGGCGGGAATTGGAAGGGTGCAGTCTGTCCTTGCGGCCGGATGTCGCAAAGGCGGCTGCCGGGAATTTCTTTCGCTGCCGGCGACGGAAAGGCCGGGCACAGCCGTTCAGGGTATGCAAGCGGTCGGAAAGGACGGCCGGTTGCAGGAGCTAATACAGGTCAGATCTTTAGGAGACGAAGAGATGAAGAACGGTATTCTGATGGCCAGCCTGAGCGCCGCCATCCTGGCGGCTGCCGCCACGCAGGGCCTTGCCGCGAGCGACGATTCGGACAAGGGCCACCACGGCAAGCGCCCCTCGTTCGAAGAGCTCGACGCCAATGGCGACGGTGTCGTGAGCCGCGAGGAGATGCAGGCGCGGATGCAGGCGCGGTTCGACGAGGCCGACGCCGATGGCGACGGCAGGATCACCCGCGAGGAGATGTCGGCGCGGATGGAGGCCCGGGCCTCGGAGCGCCGGGAGCGGTTCCTGAACAGGATGTTCGAGCGCCAGGACGCCGATGCCGATGGTGCGCTGACCTTGGAAGAGATGCGCGGCGACCGGGCCGACCGGATGTTCGCCAAGGTCGACCAGGATGGCGACGGCAATGTCTCGCGCGAGGAGTTCGACGCGATGAAGGAGCGGATGCACAAGCGTCACGGCAAGCACAAGCGCGGCGATGACGTGGAAACCGGGCAGGACTGACCGGGCAGAGGCCGGGGCGCCCTTGCCAATGGCGGGCGCTCCGGCCACCATCGCTGCAGCGGGGGGCTGTCCCCCGACCGCCATCATGAGGCTCGCGCGCGCCCCGGACGATGACCATGCCGCTTGACGACCAGAGTTCCGCTCCCGACGAGGCGCTGTTGGTGCTGTATGCCAACGGCGACGCGGTGGCGGCGCGTGTTCTGACGGCCCGGCTGGTGCCGCGTGTGCTGGCGCAGGCGCAGCGGCTGCTGGGCAACCGGGCCGAGGCCGAGGACGTGGCGCAGGAGGCGATGCTGCGGCTGTGGCGGATCGCGCCGGAGTGGCGGCAGGGCGAGGCGAAGGTGACGACTTGGCTCTACCGGGTGACCGCCAACCTGTGCACCGACCGTTTTCGCAAGGCGCGGGGCGTGGGCCTCGACGAGGCGCCGGAACCGGAGGACGAGCGGCCGGGCCCGGCCGAGGGCCTGCAGGAGCGGGCGCGGGCGGATGCCTTGCAGGACGCGCTGGACAAGCTGCCGGACAGGCAGCGCGAGGCGGTGATCCTGCGCCATATCGAGGAGCTCGGGAATCCCGAGATCGCCGAGATCATGGAGATCAGCGTGGAGGCGGTGGAAAGCCTGGTGGCACGCGGAAAACGGGCGCTGGCGGCGGAGTTGTCCGCCCGGCGCGATGACCTGGGGTATACGGATGATGGATGAACCTGAGAACACCGATCCGCTGACGGCGTATTTCGACGCCGGCAAGGCCGCGCGGCCCGAGCCGGGCGATGCGCTGATGGCGCGGATCATGGCCGATGCCGACAGGGTTCAGGCCGAGCGGGCCAAGGCCCCGGCCGCGGTGTCGGCGCCGGAGCGACGCGGCTGGCCGGTGCGGCTGGCGCAGGCGCTGGGCGGCTGGCCGGCGATGGCGGGGCTGGCGGCGGCGACGGTGGCCGGGCTCTGGATCGGGGTGAGCGCGCCGGCCGGGCTGACCGGGATGGCGCAGGAGGTGATCGCGGGCAGCGAGGCGGCCTACCTGATCGACCTCGACCCCGACGCGACCTTCATGCTGGCCGATGGAGGCATGTGATGACTGACGAGGCAAAGGGCCGGACGCGCGGCTGGGTGAAGATCCTGCTGGTGGTGTCGCTGGGGCTGAACCTGCTGGTGGCGGGCGCGGTGGCGGGGGCGTTCTTCTCGGGCGGCAAGTGGCATCACAAGGGCCCGCCGCGGCTGGAGTCCGTGGGCGGGCCGCTGACCCGCGCGCTGAGCGACGAGGACCGGCGCGCCATCGGCGTGAAGATCCGGCAATCCTACAAGGACGGGTCGTTCTCGCGCGACCGGCACCGGCAGGAGTTCGACGGGCTGATCGCCGACCTGAAGGCCGTGCCGTTCGATCCGGCGGCAGTGGAGGCGCGGCTGGCGCGCATCCAGGGGCTGTTCCAGGAGCGGCTGAGCCTTGGCCAGTCGTTGCTGATCGAGCGGCTGACCGAGATGGACGATGCCGCGCGCGCGGACTATGCCGACCGGCTGGCCGAGCGCCGCGACCGGCGGCACAAGCGCGACTGAGCCGTACGTCAGGCGGCCGGGCGGCGGCAGACGGTGACGGTGTCGCGCCCGCCGTTCTTGGAGCCGTAGAGCGCCTTGTCGGCCTCGGCCACCAGCTTGGCGACATCGGTCTTCGGCCCTGCGGGACCCGGCGTGGCGAGCGAGGCGCCGATGCTGACGGTCACCCGCACCGGCCCGCCGCAGGCCAGCGGCACCGCCGTGTCGCGCACGACCCGGCGCAGGCGGTCGGCGAGGTCGCGAACCTCCGCGAGCGAGGTGCCGGGCAGGGCGATCAGGAATTCCTCGCCGCCGATCCGGGCGATCATGCTGTCGGCGGGCAGGGCGGCGCGCATCCGTGCCGAGACCTGCGCCAGCACCGCGTCCCCGGCGGCGTGGCCGTGGGTGTCGTTGACCGACTTGAAGTGGTCGAGATCGGCGACGAGCACGGCGCAGGTCTGGCCGGTGTCCTGTGCGGCGGTGAGCATCCGCTTGACGTAGCTGAGCGCGTAACGGCGGTTGTAGAGGCCGGTGAGCGGGTCGCTGACGGCGGCCTGGAGCCCGTCCTCGAGCTTGTGGCGCAGGGCGTCGCCGCGCGATTTCTGCGAGAGCTGGAACGACAGGCGGAGCGACAGTTCGAGGTCGTCGGTGGTGTCGGGCAGGGCGTCATGCGCGCCCATGTCGAGGATCGGCGCGGCAAGGTGCATCACATCCGGGTCGAGCAGGGCCAGGACGCGGGCGCGCCGGGTGCTGGGCGCGGCCTGAAGCTCGGCCAGGAGGCTCAGGCCCGGGCGGGTGTTGCGGGAGCCGACCTGCAGGACGATGGCGTCCGGCCGGCGCCGAAGCGCCTTGGCCGTGCCGGGCTCGTCGAGGCCGAGCGCCATGATGTCATGGGCGGTGCCGGCGGCAAGGCGGGCGCGCAGCGCCTCGGCCTGCGGGCGGGTGGCGGCGAGGACGGCAACGCTTTGCCGCGGTTGGAACGCCGCCGGTTCCTCGGCAAAGCCGAGGGCGTCGAAGGTGTCGGCCGGCATCCCGAGATCGCTGTCGATCTGGCGGTGCCGCATGATCGAGCGGAGCCGGGCCAGCAGCACGTTCTCGTCATAGGGCTTGGTGATCACGTCGGCGGCGCCCGCCCGCAGCGCGCCGATGCGGCGGCCGCCGTGATCGTCTGGCAGGAGGGCCACCAGGGGCGGTGCGGGCGTGCCGGTGGCAGCCTGAAGCGCCGTGGCGAATTCGGCCAGGGGTATGTCGGGCAGGTCGCCGGCGATCACCACGTCGGGGCGGGCCCGGCGGGCCAGCCCGAGCGCGTCATGGCCGCTGCCGGCCTGGATCACGCGGTAGAACGCCGCCGAGAGCGTCACCTTCAACACGATCCGGTTGGTTGCCAGCGCGTCGACAATCAGAATTCTTCCTGTCATCAACGAAAGACCTTCAGACTTGTTCTTTCCGTCATGTCGACTATCCATGTCAGAAGTTAAGAAAACCTTTCCGGGAATTAACGCAGTTGAATCCGAAGCAGGAATCCGCCGAAGCGATCGCGTTGCAGGCCCTCGGCTGGCTGGCCGGGAATGACGAGCTGTTGCCGGTCTTCCTCGGTGCCTCGGGCGCGTCGGAGGCGGACCTGCGGGCGGGCGCCGAAGACCCTGATTTTCTTGGCTCCGTGCTGGATTTCATCCTGATGGACGATGCCTGGGTGCTGGCCTTCTGCGCCGACACGGGGCTTGACACCAGCGCGCCGATGGCCGCCCGCGCGGCCCTTCCCGGGGGCACGCAGGTGCATTGGACGTAAGGGCAGATCGTGAAGAAACCGGTTACGAAGCTTGACGGGCTGCTCTTCGACAAGGACGGCACGCTGTTCGATTTCCACGCCACGTGGAGCGCCTGGGCCAAGGGGCTGATCGTCACGCTGGCCGAGGGCCGGCCGGGCGTGGCCGAGGCGCTGGCCGCGGCGCTGGAATTCGACCTCGAGGCGGAGCGGTTCCGCCCCGGCAGCCCCGCCATCGCCAGCCCGAACCGCGAGGTTGTGGCCTGTGTGGCCGGCGCGCTGGGCACCGCCGACGTGGACGCGGTCGAGGCGGTGCTGGACTATCACGCGCGGCATGCGCCGCTGTCGCCCGCCGTGCCGCTGGCGCCGTTGCTGGAGGGGCTGCGGGCGCAGGGGCTGATCCTGGGCGTGATGACGAATGACAGTGAATCGACGGCGCATGTGCACCTGAAGGCGGCCGGGGTGGCGGAGTTGTTCGACTTCGTCGCGGGCTACGATTCGGGCTATGGCGCCAAGCCCGAGCCCGGCCCGCTGCTGGCCTTCGCGCGTGCCCATGGCCTGAGGCCCGGGCGGGTGGCGATGGTGGGCGACAGCACGCATGACCTGCTGGCCGGGCGGGCCGCGGGGATGCAGACGCTGGCGGTGCTGACCGGTGCGGCCGGGGCCGGCGAGCTTGCGCCCTTCGCCGATCATGTGCTGGCGCATATCGGAGAGATCCCGGACTGGCTGGCGGCATGAGCCGGCATCCGCTTTACGGTATCCTGCTGGCCACCGCCGGGGCGCTGTTCCTGACGCCGGATGCGCTGTTCATGCGCCTGTCGGGGATGGACGGGTTCCAGATGGTCGCGTGGCGCGGGATGCTGATGGGCTCTGTCATGGTGCTGGGTTGGGCGGTGCTGAGCCGTGACCGGCGGGGCGATATCCGCCAGTTGGCCACCGGCGCCGGGGTGGCGATCATGGGCTGCCAGCTTCTCAACTCGGTCTTTTTCTGTCTCGGCATCGCCTCGGCCCCGGCGGCGGTGGTGCTGATCGGGGTGGCGGCGGTGCCGGTCTGTTCGGCGCTGCTGAGCCGGGTGATCCTGGCCGAGCCGACGCGCCTGGCGACCTGGGTGGCGATGGCGGCGGTGATGGCGGGGATCGCGATCGCCGTCTCGGGCGGGGATGGCGAGGATGTGACGCTGAACCTGCGGGCGCTGGCCGGGGCCGGGTTCGGGCTGGCCGTGGCGCTGATGCTGGCGCTCAACTTCACCATCCTTCGGGCGCGGCCGGGCCTGCCGATCATGCTGGTGATCGGGGTGGGGGCGTGGATGGCCGGGCTGACCGGGCTGACGATCACCGGGTTCGGCGAGATGACCGAGGGCCGGCCATGGGCGATGGTGATGACGGGGGCGGTGATCCTGCCGGTGTCGTTCTTCACCCTGTCGCTGGCGTCGCGCCATACGCAGGCGGCGAATGTAAGCCTGCTGATGCTGCTGGAGACGGTGCTGGCGCCGGTCTGGGTGTGGATCGGGGTGGGCGAGCGGCCGACGGTGAACATGGCCATCGGCGGCGCCGTCGTGGTCGTGAGCCTGGCGGTCTACCTGATCGTGACCGGCCGGGGGCTTCGGCCAAAACAGGCGCACGGGTAGAACAAAAGCGACATGTCGTGTCGCTAACCGGCATTTTCCTGTCAATCACCGGTGCTGTCATGCCGGACAGTGGAAACAGGAGTCTCCCATGGCAGTAGAAGCCAAACGCAGGAAGCGCGGCGGCGGCCGCGCGGGCAATGCCGAACGCCGGGGCACCGCGGTCATCGAACAGATGCCTTGGGGCCCGCCGGTTAATATCGATCGACCGGTCGAGCCATTGGACGAGGCCGGCGTTCAGGCGATCCATGACGGCGCGATGCGGATCCTCGAGGAGATCGGGATCGAGTTCCTGAACCCCGAAGCTTTAGAAATCCTTAAAGCGTCGGGCGGCTGCACCGTGGAGGGCGAGAACGTCCGCATGGGCCGCGATTTCGTCATGGAGATGATCGCCAAGGCGCCCGAGCAATGGACGATCACCCCGCGCAACCCCGACCGGATGCTGACCATCGGCGGGCCGCACTTGAATTTCGGCAACGTGTCGTCTCCTCCCAGCTACTGGGACATGAATATCGGACGGAAGGTGACCGGCACGCGCGAGATGTGCGCGAACCTGCTGAAGCTGAGCCAGTACTTCAACTGCATCCATTTCGTCGGCGGCTACCCGGTGGAGCCGCAGGACGTGCACCCCTCGATCCGCCATCTCGACGTGCTCTATGACAAGCTGACGCTGACCGACAAGGTGGCGCATGCCTATTGCCTGGGCAAGGAGCGGGTCGAGGACGTGATGGAGATGGTGCGGATCGCCGGCGGGCTGACCAGCGACGAGTTCGAGGCTAGGCCGCACATGTACACCAACATCAATTCGACCTCGCCCTTGAAGCATGACTATCCGATGCTGGATGGCTGGATGCGGATTGCCCGGCGCAACCAGGGGCTGGTGGTGACGCCCTTCACGCTGGCGGGCGCGATGGCGCCGGTGACGATGGCGGGGGCTGTGGCGCAGTCGCTGGCCGAGGGGCTGTGCGCGGTGGTGCTGGCGCAGCTCATTCGGCCGGGGGCGTGCTGTGCCATCGGCACGTTCACCTCCAACGTCGACATGAAGTCGGGCGCGCCGGCCTTCGGCACGCCGGAATACATGCGGGCGACGCAGATGACCGGGCAGCTGGCGCGGTTCTACAAGCTGCCGATGCGGGCCAGCGGCGTCTGCGCCGCGAACGTGCCGGACGGGCAGGCGATGTGGGAGACCTCGAACAGCCTGTGGTCGGGGGTGCAGGCCGGGGCGCACATGATCTATCACGCCGCCGGCTGGCTGGAGGGCGGGCTGATCGCGAGCCCGGAGAAGTTCGTCATGGATTGCGAGGTGTTGCAGCAGATCCAGCGTTACATGGACCCGATGCTGACCTTGACCGGGCCGGACGAGATCGCCTTCGACGCGGTGCGCGAGGTGGGCGACCAGGGCCACTTCTTCGGCATCCAGCATACGCAGGACCGGTACACCACGGCCTTCTACCAGCCCTTCCTGAGCGACTGGCGGAACTACGAGGCGTGGGAGGCTGCGGGAAGCCGGTGGACGGCGGAGCGCGCGCACCAGGTCTATCGCGACATCATCGCGAGTTTCGAGGCGCCGGCGATGGACGAGGGCATCCGCGAGGAGCTGGCGGCCTTTGTCGACCGCCGCAAGGAAGAGGGCGGGGCGCCGACGGATTTCTAAACGATTTTCAGGATTTCCGCCCGCCGGGGCGCGTGGCGCCGGGGGCGGAATTGCCGAAACGCGAATTTATTGACACTTCTTTAACGTCGGCCTGTCACATATACCCGCGTCTTGGAGGCAGAGTATGCACGGGCTGATCAACCAGGCCATCGAGCGTTTCGCGCGCGGCACATACGGAGACGGGTTCTGGGAGGGGGTGTGCCGCCGCCGGAACCTGCCGGTCTTGTCCTTCGAGGCCATGCAGAGCTATGACCCCGAGGTGACGGAGGCGTTGCTTGACGGCATCGCCGACGCGCTGGGCAAGGCGCGGAGCGAGGTGCTGGAGGATATCGGCACCTTCCTGGTCTCCTCGCCCTCGACCGTGGCGCTTCGGCGGCTGCTGCGTTTCGGGGGCACCGGGTTCGTCGACTTCCTTCTTTCGCTGGACGATCTGCCCGCGCGCGTCAGGCTGGCGGTGCCGGAGCTGGAGCTGCCGCAGATGGAGCTGCGCGAGCACGGGGCGCGGTCGTTCAGCTTCGTGGTGCGGACGGACGGGGCGGGCAAGCCGTGGTTCGGGCACGTGATGGTGGGCCTGTTGCGGGCGATGGCGGATGATTACGGCGCGCTCGTGGTGCTGGAGCATATGGGGGCGAGCCCGGGGCGCGAGATCATCGCGATCATGCTGCTGGAGGCGTCGTTCGCCGAGGGCCGGGCGTTCGATCTCGGGGCGCGGGCGCCATGAGTTTCGCAGGCCTCGATGCGGAGACGCTGGGCACGGTGCTCGACACGCTCTGCCCGATGCACCTGCTGCTCGACGGCACGGGGCATATCCGCCATGCCGGCCCGGCGATGCGCAAGCTGAGCCCCGGCGGGACGCCGGAGGGGATGCACCTGAGCGAGCTGCTGGACCTGCGCCGCCCGCGCGCCTCGGACCGGATGGAGGCGCTGCTGGCGCTGGCGGGGCGGAAGCTGCATTTCGCGCTGCGCACGCCGCCACGGACCGAGCTGAAGGGCGTGCTGGTGCCGCTGCCGGCAGAGGCGGGGGCGGCGGGGGCGGAGGCGCCGGCGGGCGCGGTGCTGAACCTGTCCTTCGGAATCTCGATCGTCGACGCGGTGCGGGATTTCGCCCTGACCAGCGCCGATTTCGCCGCCACCGACCTGGCCATCGAGATGCTCTACCTCGTCGAGGCGAAATCGGCCGCGATGGAGGAGCTGCGGCGGCTGAACACGCGGCTGGACGGCGCGCGGATCGAGGCGCTGGAGGCATCGGTGACCGACAAGCTGACCGGGCTGCGCAACCGCCGCGCGCTGGAGCCAGTCTTGTCGCGGATGGCCGAGACGGGGACGGATTTCGCGCTGATGCATCTCGACCTCGACCACTTCAAGCATGTGAACGACACCTATGGCCATGCCGCCGGCGATGCGGTGCTGCAGGCCGTGGCCAGCCGGCTGACGGGCTGCACCCGCGAGCGCGACACGCTGATCCGCATCGGCGGGGACGAATTCCTGCTGGTGCTGCCTGGCCATTCAAGGACCGAGACGGTGGCCGACCTGGCGCACCGGCTGATCCGGGAGATCTCGCGCCCGGTGCCGTTCGGCGAGCGGCTGTTGAAGGTGGCGGCCAGCGTGGGGGCGAGCCTGAGCCGGGATTACCAGCCGCTCGACCCGGTGCGGATGATGCATGACGCCGACACCGCGCTTTACGCCGCGAAGGCGGCGGGGCGCGGCATCTACCGGCTGTACACGCCCGAACTGGGGCAAATGGGGGCGGGCGGCCCGGGCTGACCGCGGGCGGGCCCCGGCAAAGCTTGTGCCGCGAGGGCCCAGGGGCTATCGATTCGATACAAGAATGATCGGGGCGGAGCGGGCATGACACGGGTTTTCATCACCGGCACGGCGGGGTTCATCGGCTATCACCTGGCCCGCCTGCTGCTGGACGAGGGGATCGAGGTGCATGGCTTCGACGGGATGACGGATTACTACGATGTCAGCCTGAAGGAGCGCCGCCACCAGATGCTGCACCAGAAGCCGGGCTTTGCCGCGACCGAGGCGATGCTGGAGGATCAGGTCGCGCTGGATGCGGCGGTGGACGGGTTCGGGCCGGACGTGATCGTGCACCTCGCGGCGCAGGCCGGGGTGCGCTATAGCCTCGAGGCGCCACGGGCCTATATCGATGCCAACGTGGTGGGCACGTTCAACGTGATGGAGGCGGCGCGGCGGCACGAGGTGCGGCACCTGCTGATGGCCTCGACCAGTTCGGTCTATGGCGCCGAGACGGAGATGCCGTACCGGGAGACGCAGAAGGCCGACACGCAGATGACGATCTACGCGGCCACCAAGAAGGCCTGCGAGGCGATGGGCCATTCCTATGCGCATCTGTGGAACCTGCCGACGACGATGTTCCGGTTCTTCACGGTCTATGGTCCGTGGGGGCGGCCGGACATGGCGCTGTACAAGTTCGTCGACGCGATCCTCGAGGATCGGCCGATCGACGTCTACAATCACGGCGAGATGTTCCGGGATTTCACCTATGTCGACGACCTGGTGCGGGGCATCCGGCTGTTGATCGACGCGGCGCCGGTGCGGCCCGAGAGCCCCGAGGATATCGCCGAGGGCGACAGCCTGTCGCCGGTGGCGCCCTACCGGGTGGTCAATATCGGCAATTCGCAGACCGTGCGCCTGCTGGATTTCGTCGAGGCGATCGAGGAGGCGCTGGGGAAAAAGGCGCAGCGCAACCTGATGGAGATGCAGAAGGGCGACGTGCCGGCCACATGGGCGGATGCCAGCCTGTTGCAGAGCCTGACGGGCTATCGCCCCGAGACGGATGTGCGCGAGGGGATCGCGCGGTTCGTGGCGTGGTTCCGGGAGTATTATGGGAAGTAGGGGGCGCTGCTTTGGCACTCTTGCATTGCCTCGAGCGTGACGATGGCGCAGCAAGATCCGTCGAACCTCCGATCCTGATTATTTCAAGGTTCGAAACGGGGCAGGGGGCGCTGCCCCCGCCGTTGAAATCCCGAAGGATTTCAACGACTCCCCCGGAGTATTTCGGGAAAGATGAAGCAGGGGCCTATTCGCCGGGGCGTTTGAGCGAGAATTTCTCGCGCACGACGGAGTAGTCGCGGTAGCCCATGCGCGCCAGCGGGTTGAAGCGGAGCACGTCGAAGATGCCGTCGACGAGGCAGTCGTCGCGCATGTGGATGCCGGTGACCTCGCCGAAAACGGTGAAATTGGCCTCGCCGGGCAGTTTGACGATCTGGGTGAGCTTGCATTCGAGCGAGGCGGGGGCGTTGGCGACGCGCGAGCAGGGGATGGTTTCACACTCGGTGCGCTCGATGCCGGCGAGCTCGAACTCGTCGACCTCCTTTTCCCAGGGGCCGGAGGATTTGTTCATCACGTCGCGCATGGCGTATTCGACGATGTTGACGCAGAAGAAACCGGTGTCGCGGATGTTGGCAACGCTGTCCTTGGTGCCGTCGCGATCCTCCTTGGCGGAGGTGGAGGCGAACATCACCTGCGGCGGCACGTAGGCCACGGCGTTGAAGAAGGAATAGGGGGCGAGGTTTTCGGAGCCGTCGCTGCCGCGGGTCGAGATCCAGCCGATGGGCCGGGGCGTGACGATGGCGTTGAACGGGTTGTGGGGCAGGCCGTGGCCGTCTTCGGGTTTGTAGAACATGGGGCTCCCTTGTGTGGGGCTTGCACCCCGACTGTAGTTGCGGTTTGAACCAGCCCTAACCGCGTGATACGCGACTATCTACCTGTTTTTCGAGGGGCGGGCGGTGTTTTCACTCAAGGAAGAAACCTCCGACGACTGGTGGGAGGTCGAGGCGCTTTACGATCTTTGTTTCGCGCCGGGGCGCGAAGCGCTGTCGTCGTACCGGCTGCGCGAGGGCGTGGCGCGGGTGGCGGAGCTGTGCCTGGTGGCGCGGGAGGAGGGGATCGTGGCGGGCGCGATCCGGTTCTGGCCGGTGCTGGTGGGGGGGCAGCGGACGCTGCTTCTGGGCCCGGTGGCGGTGCACCCGACGCACCAGGGCGAGGGGCTGGGCGGGTTCCTGATCCTCGAAAGCCTGGACCGGGCGCGGGAGCTGGGCTGGGAGCGGGCGATGCTGGTGGGGGATGCGCCCTATTACGGGCGGTTCGGGTTTCACCGGCTGGAAGGCGTCGAGATGCCGCCGCCGACCAACCCCGCAAGGGTTCTGGGCGTGGCGCTGGCCGAGGGGGCGTGGGACGGGGTCACCGGGCCGGTGACACGCTGCGCTTGAAACGGGGGGCGTTTGCGCCGATCTTCAGGGGGTAGCCTGTGAAGGAGTGGCGGATGGAGATTCTCGAAGCCCCGATTACGCCGGAGGCCGTGGAGGCGCGGCTGAAAGTGCTGGCCCAGCGGCATTCGCGGGCCAGCAACGTGGGCATCCAGGTGCTGAACGTGATCGACGGGCAGGCGGAGACGTTGTTGAACCGGCTGCCCAATGGCGTGCGTACGCAATTGGCCGAGCGAACCGACCAGGCGCTGACCCTGGCGATGGACGCCGCGCACCGGTCGCGGGGGGTGGTCGAGGTCAGCCCGAGCTGGATGGGCCGGGCGCTGACCACGGCGATGGGGGCGGCCGGCGGCATGGGCGGTTTGCCCACGGCGCTGGCGGAACTGCCGGTGACGGTGACGGTGCTGCTGCGGACGATCCAGGACGTGGCGGTGGAGCACGGGTTCGATCCGGCCGAGCCGGGGGTGCAGTATGACTGTATCCAGGTATTCGCGGCGGCCGGGCCGCTGGATCATGACGACGGGTCGGACCTGGCGTTCCTGAGCACGCGGATGGCGGTGACCGGGACGGCGATCAAGTCATTGATTGCAAGGGTCGCGCCAAGGTTGGCGACGGTGCTGGGCCAGAAGCTGGCGGCGCAGACCGTGCCGGTGCTGGGCGCGGCGGCGGGGGCGGCCACGAATTACGCCTATACCAGCTATTACCAGCAGATGGCGCATGTGCATTTCGGCCTGCGGCGGCTGGCGATCGACGCCGGCAAGCCGCATGGCGAGGTGATCGAGGATTTCCGCAAGCTGGTCGAGGTGCCGGTGAAAAAGGCCTGACGTCAGCCGGCGTCGACCGCCTCGTAGAGGATGTGCAGGATGTCCGGTTGCGGGCTGAAGCGCAGGGTGGCGGAATCGTACTCGGTCAGCGCGGCGAGGATGGCGCCGTTGGTGATGTCGGCGGCCATGCCGTTCGGCCAGAAATAGCGGCGGCGGCGCTGGCAGAGCAGGATCATCTGGGTGCGCCAGGCCGCGTTCTGCCAGCCGCAGGCGGCGCCGAGTTCGGGCGCCGTGCTGTCGGGGGCGTCAAGCAGGGCCTGGATGGCGCGGCGCTCGTTCGGCGTGAGGGGGATGTCGGCGAAGGCCTGTTCCACCCGCTCGCGGCGCGGCAGGGCGGCGAGGGCCGAGGCATCGGCCGGCGCGTGATGGTTGGCCGGGCCGGGCACGGGCATCGACATGGAGGCCGGCCGGCGGAGCGGTGGTAAACAATTGGTTAACGGATGGGGGGATGTGCCCGTAAGCGCCATGGTGCTGTCGTCCTCAATTGTGGCGCTATGGTTGCGCCTTGGAAAGAACGGTAGCAGGACACGGTTTGTTCCTCAAGCCGGGTGATATTATTCAGTTTGTGAATCAGGCGGTTAAGGAACGGTTTTCAAGTCGTTCGGGGCGGGGGGTACTAGCCTTGGTATTGGTCCCATGCGGAGGCCCCGATTCTTGCGGTGACTGAAAAGTCACAGGGGTCGGGGAGATTTTTCGACGCTTTCGCTTCAGGGCACTTTCAGCCCGGAATAAAGCCGCGCCAAAGCGCGGCGCCGGGCAGCGCCCGACCGCCCCCCGGGCGGGCGCTTCTGCAACGGGGCCATGCGGAGCCATCGTTGGATGTGGGCTGCGCAATAAATCGACCATCAAGACCGATGGTGCGCCCACCTGCGGTCGGGCGCTGCCCGGCGGGGCCTACAGCTTCCCGCGCAGGTACTCCATCACCTGGGGCCGGACGGATTGCACGCCGGCCTCGCGGGCCTCGTGGATGACCGCACGGAGTTCGGAGAGGTCGGTGCGCCGGAGGATGGACTTGACCGGGCCGATGGAGGCCGGGCGCATCGAGAGCGAGCGCAGGCCGATGGCGGCCATGCAGGCGGCCTCGACCGGGCGGCCGGCATCCTCGCCGCAGAAGGAGAGCGGTGTGCCAAGCCGGTTGCAGCGGTCGACGATGCCTTCGAGGAAGGTCAGGAAGCTGACGTTCAACGTGTCGTAGCGCTTGCGGACCAGCTCGTTCTCGCGGTCGGCGGCGAAGAAGAACTGTTTCAGGTCGTTGCCGCCGATCGAGAGGAAATCGACCTCGCGGTAGAAGCTGTCGGGCGCGAAGGCCAGCGACGGGGTTTCCAGCATCGCGCCGACCTCGAGCGAGGCGGGGAGCGTGTGGCCGAGGATGCGCTCGCGTTCGAGCGCCTTGTCCATCTCGGCCCGGGCGGCGGTGTATTCCTCGCGCTGGGCGACGAAGGGGAACATGACCGAAAGCGGCCGGCCGTTGGCGGCGCGGATGAGCGCCTGAAGCTGCATCCGCATGACGCCGGGCTTGTCGAGCCCCACGCGCACCGCGCGCCATCCGAGCGCCGGGTTGGGCTCGTCGGTGGCGGTCATGTAGGGGAGCACCTTGTCGGAACCGATATCGAGCGTGCGGAAGGTGACGCGCTTGTCGTGGGCGGCGTCCATCACGCGGGCGTAGAGCTCGCTCAGTTCGGCCCGCTTGGGCATGTGGTTGCGGATGAGGAATTGCAGTTCCGTGCGGAAGAGGCCCACCCCCTCGGCGCCGGAGCCGTCGAGGCTGGGCAGGTCGGCCATGAGGCCGGCGTTCATCAGAAGCGCGATCCGCGTGCCGCAGGTGGTTTCGGCGGGCTTGTCGCGGATCGAGGCGTAGCGTTCCTGGGCCTTGGCGGCCATCGCCATCTTGTCGCGGAAGGCGGTGACGACGGTTTCGTCGGGGCGCAGGTGGGCGACGCCCTGATCGCCGTCGACAAGGATCAGGTCGCCGTTCAGCGCCTCGGTGGTGATGCGCTCGGCATGGATGACGAGGGGGATGGCCAGCGCCCGGGCGACGATGGCCGCGTGGCTGCCGACCGAGCCTTCCTCGAGCACGATGCCCTTGAGGCGGCGGCCATAGTCGAGCAGTTCGGCGGGGCCGATATTGCGGGCGATGAGGATCGGGTCGGGCGGCATTTCCGCCCCGGTTTCGTTGCCCTGCCCGGTGAGGATGCGCAGGAGGCGGTTCGACAGGTCGTCGAGGTCGTGGAGCCGGTCGCGCAGGTAGGGATCGGTCACCTGGGACATGCGGGCGCGGGCGACGGATTGTTCCTTTTCCACCGCCGCCTCGGCCGACAGGCCGCGGGAGATGTCTTCCTCCATCCGGCGCATCCAGCCCTTGGAATTGGCGAACATGCGGTAGGCCTCGAGCACCTGGAGCTGTTCGCTGTCGCCGGTCTTGGCGTTGGACAGCATCCGGTCGACGCCGACGCGCAACTCGTCGACGGCGGCGGTGAGGCGTTCCATCTCGCGGTGGGGGTCGTCGGCGATTGGGTTGGTGACCACGACGCGCGGCTCGTGCAGCCAGACATGGCCCTGCGCCGCGCCTTCCTGTCCGGCGGCGCCGTGGAAGAGCACGGCCTGCTGGTGGCGGGCCTTCATCGCCGCCCCTTCGCCGACGAAGGCGCCGAGCTCGGCCATCTCGGCCAGCACCATGGCGACGACCTCGACGGCGTAGACCTCTTCTTCGGAGAAGATGCGGGCCTCTTTCGACTGGACCACCAGTACGCCGAGGGTCTCGCCCAGCCGCTGGACGGGGACGCCCAGCATCGAGCAATAGGCCTCTTCCCCGGTTTCCGGCATGTAGCGGAAGCCGCGAGTGCCGGGGGCGTCGTCGGTGTTGATGATGTGGCCACGCTGGGCGATGCGGCCGACGAGCCCTTCGCCGAGGCGCATGCGGGTCTGGTGCACGGCCTCGGGCTTGAGCCCCTCGGTGGCGCAGAGCTCGAGCGTGTCCTCGTCGCGGAAGAGGTAGATCGAACACACTTCGCAGTGCATTTCCTCGGCGATCAGCGAGGTGATCCGGTCAAGCCGCGTCTGGCCGGCCGCGTCCTCGGCCATCACCGAGCGCAGGCGGCCGAGCATCTGCCGGCTGTCGGTCTGATGTTCCTGCGGTGCAGTCATGCGCTTTGCGGGACCTGTCCTTGTGGCGGTCCGACCCTGTCACCCCGGCGCGGGAGTGTCAGGCCGCCTTTTCCAATCCGAAGGCATCATGCAGGGCCTGGACCGCGAGTTCCATATATTTCCGGTCGATCAGCACGGAAATCTTGATCTCGGAGGTTGCAATCACCTTGATGTTTATTCCCTCGGCACTGAGCGTCTTGAACATCGTGGCGGCGACGCCGGACTGGCTGCGCATGCCGATGCCGACGGCGGAGACCTTGGCCACCTCGGTATCGGCGATCAGGTCGTGGAAGTTGATGTGGCCGCGGGTCTTGGCCTCGCGGAGGGCCTTCTCGGCGCGGGTGACCTGGCCCACGGGGCAGGAGAAGGTCATGTCGGTGCGGCCCTCTTCCGAGATGTTCTGGACGATCATGTCGACGTTGACGCCGGCATCCGAGAGGGGGCCGAAGATGGCCGCGGCGATGCCGGGGCGGTCGGCGACGGAGACGAGGGTCATCTTCGCCTCGTCGCGGGAATAGGCGATGCCGTTGACGACGTTTGATTCCATGATTTCCTCCTCGGCACAGACCAGCGTGCCCGCGGTGTCCGACTGTTCCTCGAAACTGCTGAGAACGCGCAGTTTGACATTGTAACGCATGGCCAGTTCGACCGAGCGGGTTTGCAGCACCTTGGCCCCGAGGCTGGCCAGTTCCAGCATCTCCTCGAAGGCGATCTTGTCAAGCTTGCGGGCCTTGTTGGTGATCCGCGGGTCGGTGGTGTAGACGCCGTCGACATCGGTGTAGATGTCGCAGCGCTCGGCATCGAAGGCGGCGGCAAAGGCCACGGCGGTGGTGTCCGAGCCGCCCCGGCCCAAAGTGGTGATGCGGCCTTCGGGGCTAACCCCTTGAAAACCGGCGACAACGGCGACGCGCATCCCTTCGGAGAACTTGGCGTTGATGTTGTCGGTGGGGATCTCCTCGATCCGTGCGGCGGAGTGGGCGGAGGTGGTCTTGAGGGGCACCTGCCAGCCCTGCCAGCTTCGGGCGGGGACGTCCATTTCCTGCAAGGTGAGCGCCATGAGCCCGGCGGTGATGTTTTCGCCGGAGCTGACCACGGCGTCGTATTCGCGGGCGTCGTAGAAGGGCGAGATCTCGTCGACCCAGCCGACGAGTTCGTTGGTGCGGCCGGCCATGGCGGAGACGATGACGATGACGTCGTAGCCCTTGGCCACCTCGACGCCCACGCGCTTGGCGGCGCGGCGGATGCGGTCGATGTTGGCGACGGAGGTACCGCCGAATTTCATGACGAGAATGGGCATGGGGCGCATCCTTGGGCTTGGTCCGGGGGCGGTTTACGCGCGGTTTGGGACCGGCGCAAGTGGCGGCGATGCGGGGTGGCGGCGATTCGAAGGTTAACGGCGTTGTTTTGAAGGGAAGGGGACGTCGGTATCACGTCGGTATTTCGTCGGTATTGCGTCGGTGCGGGGCCGGTATCGGGCGAGTGTGAATGTGGCGTGCGGTGGAGTAAGGCACGAGATGTGGGTTGGGGTATAAAAACGGCACTGACAAGCGCCTTGCGCGGAACAAGGGCGAAGCCCGCCGCGCATCGCCGGGCCGCCCGGACGGCGCGGCGATTGGGTGAGGTGAGCGCGACCTCGCGAGGGTGGACGTGCTTGGCGGGGATAAAGTGGCGTCCACTCCCGCCGGTTCGCCGCACCGCGGCCCGGCGATGCGCGGCTTCTCGGCGTTGCGCGTCGGCTGCCTACCGCCACCACCCCGCGTAGGACGCAAACACCCCCTGCAGCTTCGCCAAAACCCGGTTGGCGCGGCTTGGGCGGGGCACCGTGCCCGCCGCCAGCCTCTCGGCCACCACCTCGACCGGGCAGGGGAGGTCGGTGACCGGGTCGTGGTAGCGGGGGTAGTCGATGAGGGTGGCGTGGACGAGGCCTTCGAGCGTAGGCCGGGCCGCGCGGCGGGCGGGGATGCGGCCGAGGTCTCGAGTGAGGCCCCAGCCGGCATAGAAGGGCGCGCCGGTGGTGGTGACTTTCACGCCGCGCAGGAGGGCCTCGAAGCCCATCAGCGAGGTCATGGTCCAGACCTCGTCGACGCGGTCGAGCAGTTCGGCGGGGTTGGTGCGGGGCAGGACCATGTTGGCGAGGCGGTCGAGGTCGGATTGATCCACGTGGCCGGTGCGCAGGCCCGCTTCGACATCCGGGTGGGGTTTGTAGAGGATGACCGCGTCGGGGTTCTCGGCGCGGGTCTTCTCGAGGAGCGCGAGGTTGGTGTGGATCTCGCCCGCGCCGAGCTTGATGGAGGCGTCGTCCTCGACCTGGCCGGGGACGAGGATCAGGTGGCCCGAAGGCAGGTCGGGGGCAGTGTCGCCGAGGTTGTACTTGCTGAGGCGCTGGCGGGTCAGCGTTTTGATCAGGGCCTCGGCGCGGGCCTGCTGGTCGGGGCGCAGCGTGGCGCGCTGGGCGATGAGGCGTTCGAGGCGGCTTTCCTTCGACGGGTCGTAGTAGATGCCGAGGTCGTCGCAGACCAGCGACAGCGGCGGGATCAGGTCGGCGCCGAGGCCGCGGGAGCGCAGGAAGCCGTCTTCCACCCGGACCGCGCCCTCGGGGGCTACGTCAGGCTTGGAGGCCCAGACCATGGCGGGGCGGGGCCCGGCGGGCAGGTTGTCGGCGGCGAAGCGCAGGGCCTCGTGCCGGCCGAAGAAGCGTTGCAGGGGTTTGCGTTTCCACAGGCGCATGGCGTAGGCGGCCCAGCCGTGGCGGTCTTCGCGCCAGGCGCGGGTTTGCGCCTCGAGCGCCGATATGGCGTCTTCCAGCGTGCCCAACCGGTCGCGGCAGGGGTCGTACCAGACCGGGTAGAGGATCATCGTGGCGGCGAAGAGCTGGGCCTTGGAGAGGCGGCGGCCGCGGCGGGGGAGGGTGAGCGGGTGGCGGTCTTCGGTGAGGCCCCAGCCGGCATAGAAGGGCTGGCCGAAGACCTTGGGGCGGTGGCCGGCGAAGATCGCCTCGAAGCCGAGTTGCGAGGAGACGGTATAGACGGCGATGGCGCCTTCGAGCAGGGCCCACGGGCTGACGCGGTCGGAGATGAAGAGCACCCGCCCGGTTTCGTCGGCGCCGGTGAAATAGCCGTCGCGGTGGGCGTGCTGGGTTTCGGGGTGGTTCTTGACGAGGATCCGGGCGCCGGGGTTCTCTTCCTGGGCGTAATAGAGCATCTCGCGGAAGGTGTTGGCGTCGGCATTGCCGTGGGTGACGCTGGCATCGTCCTTCGTCTGGTCGATGACGAGGACATAGCCGGGGTCCGGCACGGGGGTTTCGGGGTCGAAGCCGGTATACTTGGTGAGATGCGCCTCGTGGATGCGGGCGATGGCGCCGCGGGCGCGGTCCATCAGCACGGTATCGTCGAGCGGGTGGGTGGCCAGCAGGGTTTCGAGATCGGTGGGCGTGTTGGGGTTGAAATGGACGCCCTGGCTGTCGATGGCGAGGCCGATGGGCGGCTCTCCGCTGCGGCCGGGGAAGAGGGACCGGAGGAAGATGTCCTCGACCCGGATGAGGCCGGCGCCGGTGGCTTCGGCCACCTTCTCGCCACGCGTGGCGTAGGGGGAGTGGCCCCAGACGGCGATGAGATCGTCGGGCCCCGGCTTGCCGAGGCGGAGCGGGTAGCCTGCCAGTTCCATGATCCGGCGGGTGCGGCGCTGGCGGAAGAAGCCGGCGTTGAAATAGAAAACCCGCCGGTCACCTGCGTGGCCGGCGGGTTTGCCGTCATTGTCCGTGGGTGTCACGATCCGCCGAGCGTATCGACCGCCGTGGCCACGGACCCGATCGAGCCGAGCGAGCCGGTCAGGGCCGAGATCACCTTGCTCCACTGGGCGAAGGGCGCTTCGGTCACGTAGAGCGTGTCATCGTCGCGCACCGCGAAGTCGCGGGCCATGAACATGCCGTTCGGGCGGGTCAGGTCGAGCACGTAGACCATGCGCTGGGCGCCGATCAGGTCGTTGCGGCCCAGCACCATGTTGGCGATGTCCGCCGGTTCGTTGCGCAGGATGAAGACGCCCGTGGGATCGGCGGTCGACGATTGCAGGCCGCCCACCTGGGCGATGGCCTCGACCGCGGACAGGGTCGGGCTGTCGAAGGGCAGGCGGGCCTGGGCGCCGGTGGCGCCGAGGGCGGTGAAGGCGCGGGTGTCTTCCTCGACCAGGATCCGGTCGCCGCCGCGCAGGGCGATGTCGAAGCCGGGATGCTTGAAGAGGTCCTGGAACCAGACCTTGGAGCGCTGGTCGCCGCGCATCACGGTGATCTGGGCAACCTCGGGCTCGACCGTGACGCCGCCGGCGGCGGCCAGCATGGTCGAGAGCGTGCGGGTGGGCCGTTCGATCGGGTAGACGCCCTGGGCGCCGACCGAGCCGATCAGCGAGACGGTCGCCCCGTCACCGGCGAGTCGGCGCACCTCGACCTGGGGGTCGGGGGTCTGCACGTCGAGCTTCTGGGTGATGATCCGGCGGATCGCCTCGGGCGTGTTGCCGGCGGCGCGGATGCGGCCGGCGTAGGGGATGAAGATGAAGCCGGCGCCGTCGACCTGCACCTCGTCGAGCACGGCGGCGGAGACGCCCTCGTTGACGAGCAGGCCGTCCTCGACGTTTTCCCACACGGTGATGCCGAGCGTGTCGCCCGGACGGATCGTGTCGGAGCCGACGAGGCCGGCGCGCTTGAAGTCCTCGGTGAAGCCCAAGGCGGGCTGGACGGCGGTGGCGCGGGTGACGCGGTCGTTCACGGCGACGACGAAGGCATCGCCCTGACGCTGGACCGAGCCGGCGTAGATTTCACGTTTGTTGGGACCGACACGGGGCAGGCCACAGGAGGCGACCATCGCCACAACGAGAGTCAGGGCGACGGTTCTCGCCCAGCGGGTTGAACGGGTTTTCACTGCTCGGTCTCCTCGACCTATTATTATTCTGCCTCAGGTTTTTCTTCCAAGGTAACGGAATCCGAAGGAAAAATCCAGCGCTAGAAATTGTGCCCGTCAGGTAACGACCCGCAACTGTTGCCTCGGGGCCGCGGTTCCGGATTCGAGCGCCTCGTAGGGGTCCTCGGGGATGAGCATCATGTCGACGGCCTGTCGCAGCAGCTGGCGGCGGCCGGAGGCGGAGTAGAAGCCGCCCGCGACCTGGCTGGTTTCGAGGAGGTAGCGGCGGTAATCGGCATAGGCCTTGCGGTCGGGCCGTTCGGCCAGCTGGAAGAAATCGCGCAGCGGCTTGGTGGAGACGAATTCGGGCTTGGCATAGACCGCGTCGCCGAAGGTCTTGAGCGGGATGCCGCGCCAGAGCACCTGCTGGGCGGCGGTGGAGTTGACGGTGACGGCGCTGCGGGCCTCGTCGAGGAGCTGGGCGAGCTTGCCGCCGCGGACGAAATGCACGCGGTCGTAGATGCCGTACTGCCGGGCGAGGCGGCGCAGGTCGCGGCGGATGGGCACGCGGCCGTCTTCGAGCGGGTGGGCCTTGACCACGAGGTGGTGGTGGAGCGGCGCGCCCTGGGCGAAGGCCTCGACCACGGTTTCGAGGAACTCGGACATGGTCGAGAAGGGGGAGTGCGACTGGAACGAGGAATCGTGTTCGAGCTGCAGCAGCGCCAGGTGGTAGGGAAAGCCGCCGTGGCGGATGCGCAGGGTGGCGATGCGGCGTTCGATGGCCTGTGCGGGCATCAGCAGGAGGCGCTTGAGGTAGAGGGCGAATTCCTGCCGCACGGTCATGGCGCGGTGGGGCCGGAAGCCGCGGTAGCGCCGGTTCAGCAGCAGCACGCAGCCGTGGTAGGCGGCGCCGTAGAAGATGTGCTGGCGCATATCGCCCCAGCTTGCCGGGGGCAGGGCGGTGTCCATGTCGGAGTTTTCCAGCGCCTTGCGCATGTGCGAGACGCTCATCTCCATCAGGCGGGAATTGCCGTTCGAGCCGCCGCGCTCATAGGTGACCCAGTAGGGGCGCATGTAGCCTTCCTCGAAGACATGCACGGTAAGGCCCAGCGTCTTGGCGGTCGCGACGGCCTCGGCATGGATCGGGCGCATGTCGCCGTAGAGGACGAGGTCGGTCACGCCCTTCTCGGCGACGATGGCGCGGAAGCGGTCGGGCCATTCGGCGGCGGGTTGCGTGTAGGGGATGTAGCTTTTGCCGTCCTTCCAGAAGGCGCGGTCGCCCGCGTTGAAGCCCACGCGCCAGACCGACGCGCCGGTGCGCCGGATCATCCGGCCCAGCTTGCTGAAGAACGGCCCGTGCGGCCCTTGCAGAAACAGGAATACCCGTTCGTTGCCCGAAACCATGGTCAGATCATACTCGCTACGTTGTTCGCGCGATTATTAGTATGGGAGTTGGGCGAAATTAAGTCTTTATCGGCGGGCGGTCTTGTCCGCCGGCCCGGCGGGCGGTAGGTGCAGACGGCAGGATGGCCAAAGGAGACGGCGCATGTTCACGGGGATCATCACGGATGTGGGCGAGGTGCAACGGACCGAGCAACGCGGCGACCTGCGCGCCCGGATCGGCACGCGGTACGACATGGCCCGGGTCGACATGGGCGCGTCGATTTGCTGCGACGGGGTGTGCCTGACGGTGGTGGGCAAGGGCCAGGGCTGGTTCGAGGTGGATATCTCGGCCGAGACGGTGTCGAAGACCAACCTCGACACCTGGGCCGAGGGGAAGCGCGTGAACCTCGAGCGGTCGCTGAAGGTGGGCGACGAGCTGGGCGGGCATATCGTGTCGGGCCATGTCGACGGGATCGCCGAGGTGGTCGAGCTGCATTACGAGGGCGACAGCACGCGGGTGACGCTGCGGGCGCCCGAGGGGCTGGAGCGGTTCATCGCACCCAAGGGCTCGGTGGCGCTGAACGGAACGTCGCTAACGGTGAACGAGGTTGATGGGCGCGATTTCGGCATCAACTTCATCCCGCATACCAAGGAGGTGACGACCTGGGGCGACGTGACGGTCGGCGACCGGGTGAACCTGGAGATCGACACCTTGGCGCGGTACGTGGCGCGGTTGCAGGAGGTCGTGGCGGGGTGATTACCCGTCGAGCCAGGATGGTAGTGTCGGTAAATGCCGGGCTGAAGCCCGGCCTACGGGGGCCTACGGGAGCCGGGCGCGTTGCCGTCGTAGGCCGGGCTTCAGCCCGGCACGCAACACCCCTCAGGCGAAGCCGCGCAGCAGGCGGCGGGCGAGGGCCCAGCAGCCGAGCGACAGGGCGATCGAAAAATACCCGTCGATGGCGTAGTGCCAGCCGAGCTGGACCGAACCCACCAGGATCAGCGCCGCGAAGCCCGTCATCATCCAGCCGAAGACGCGGGAGACCGAGAAGGCGTAGAGCGTCATCGTCACGGTCGAGGCCACGTGCATCGAGGGCATGGCCGAGATGCCCCGGACGGGGCCGTCATTCATGTAACCGTCGAGCAGCATCACCTGCAGGTCGAGCGCCCAGACCGGGCTGGTCTCGCTGAAGTCGCGGAGCGTGTCCATCAGCGGCACGAAATCCGCGCCGTAGCCGAAAGCCTCGTAATAGACCGGGCCGACGGAGGAGAAGAGCGTGGCGAGGATGTTGCCGCCGATCACCCAGCAGAGCACGTCGGCCACGAGGTAGTGGCGGTGCTTGTCGTGGCGCGAGACGTTGAAACAGGCCACGAAGATCAGGAAATAGGCCAGCATCAGCCAGAGGTGATAGGCCGCGTTGATCGCGGTGGTGATGGCGGGCGTGCCGGTGAGGTGGAAGAGCAGGTGCCACGGGTCGGTGCCGCCGTGCAGCGCGCGGTCGAGCCAGGCGAAGGTGGGATCCCACGAGAACGGGTTTATGAGCGGGATGAGGTCCTTGCCCACCGTGAAGCTTCCGGCGAAGAGGCACATGGCGAGGAAGGCGAAGATGCCGGTGAAGATGCGGTCGCGGTCGAGGAGGGTGTCCTTGAGGTCGTTGGCGAACCACGCGGTGGGGCGTTTGGGGCGGACGGTGACGATCATCCAGCCGAAGCGCCAGAAGAGCAGGATCACCAGGAAGAGCGGCACCTGCAGTTGCAGGAGGCTGATCAGCGTCGCAGCCGTGCCCGATCCGAACGGGTGGCCGAGGATCAGGCAGGCGGTGTAGACGCCGAGGAAATGCAGCGCGACCAGCCCGATCAGCAGCCGGATGCGCCAGAGCGCCGGGCCGATGGCCGATCCGCCGGTCAGGATATCCGTCTGCATGGTCATTCCGCCACCCTCATGACTGCCTCGGGGGCGGGGTATGACGGGGGAAATGGGCGCGGGGTCGACCGGATTGGGCCATTTTCGGGGCGATGTCGGGGTGTGGGGGCGTTTTCTTGAAAAGAAAACGGTCCGAAATCTTTTAAATATTTCGGGGTGTTAGGTTAGGCCCAGATGTCGCCGATGGTGTAGCCGCGGGGGAAGGGGTCGGTGGGATCGAGAAGGTGCTGGGTGGTGCCGGTGATCCAGCCCTGGCCGGAGATGGAAGGGAGGATGGCCGGGTGGCCGGCGACGGTGGTGATCTCCTCGATGCGGCCGGTGAAGGTGGTGCCGAGGGGGCCTTCGGTGATGAAATCCTCCTGCGGGGCAAGCTGGCCGCGGGCGTGGGCCGCCGCCATGCGGGCGCAGAGGCCGGTGCCGCAGGGGGAGCGGTCGAGCACGCCGGGGAGCGCGTGGGGGCGGGCCGGGTCGTAGCCGCCGGAGGAGACGGTGACGGCTTGGCGGGCATGGGTGCCGGGGGTGGTGGGAGCGCCGGTGAGGTTGGTGATGGTGGGGCCGGTGATGGCGGGGTTCTCCGGGTGGGTCACGGAGAGCTGTTGCCGGGCGGCTGCGAGGATGCGTTCGGAGGTGCGGACGATCTCGGCGCCGTTCGAGGCGTCGAGGGAGATGCCCAGCGTGTCGGCATCCGCCAGCACGTAGAACATGCCGCCCCAGGCGATGTCGACTTTGATGCGGCCCAGCCCGGCCACGTCGAGCGGGGCGTCGAGGTGGAGAGCGAAGGCCGGCACGTTGCGGAAGGTGACGCGGGTGACCTTGCCGTCATGGCAGTCGGCGCGGACGCGGATCAGGCCGGCCGGCGCCTCGAGGGTGAGCTCGGTGACGGGCTCCGTCATCGGCAGGATGCCGGTTTCCAGCAGCACGGTGGTCACGCAGATTGTGTTGGAGCCCGACATGGGCGGGTATTCCGTCTGCTCCATGATGATGAAGCCGGCGTCTGCGTCGGGGTGGCAGGGAGGCACGAGGAGGTTGCAGCAGAGCGCGGGCTGGCCGCGGGGTTCGCGGAGCATGAGGAGGCGCAGGTCGTCGGCATGGGTGCGGAGGTGCTGCATCTGCTCGAAGACGGTGGCGCCTGGCAGGGGCGGGGCGCCGGCGGTGATGACGCGGCCGGGCTCGCCCTCGGCATGGGCCTCGACGGCGGTGATCATTCTCGTGGCGCGCAATCCGGTGCCTCCCCTTCGGTGTCGGAGGGGAGGCTACGGGCTGCGGACGGAAAGCGGAAGGCCTTCCGAGCCGATCAGATGTCGCGCGGGACGGCGGCGCGGTAGAGGTGCCAGGTGGCGTGGCCCAGCACCGGCAGGACGACGATCAGCCCGAGGAAGAGCGGCAGCGTGCCGAGCAGCATCAGGACTGCCACGACGGCGCCCCATGTGGCGACGGTGACCGGGTTCTCGCGCGCGACCTGGAGCGAGGTGGCGACGGCGACGGGCACGCCTGTGTGGCGGTCGATCAGCATGGGCAGGGAAATGAGGCTGATGACCAGCACGAGCGCGGCGAAGACGAAGCCCACGGCCATGCCGGTGGCGATCATCGTCCAACCGGCGGAGGTGGTGAACACGTCGCTGAGGAAGGCGCTGGCGGAGGCGGGCGGTTCGGGGCCGAGGGTCCAGCCGTAGATTTGCAGGGCCGCGAACATCCAGACCACGAAGATCGCCAGCAGGTAGAGGGCCATGGCCAGCACCGGGCCGATATTGCGGGCCTGCAGGACGGTGATGGCGGTGCTCCAGTTGACGTTGGCCTGGGTCTCGGCCTTGCGGCTCATCTGGTAGAGGCCGATGGCGGCCACCGGCCCCAGCAGCAGGAAGCCCGCCGCGAGGGGGAAGATCATCGGCAGCAGCGCCTCGTTGAAGGCCATGACCGAGAGGGCGAGGCCGATGACGGGGTAGATCAGCACGATGAACATCACGTCGGTGCGGTAGCGCGAGAAGTCGGCGAAGCCGGCGGAGAGGGCCGCGCGGATGTCGGCGGTGGTGAGGATGTTGGTTTCCGGGATCTCGGTGAGTTCGCTGCCGAGGGCGTCGGCGGCGCTGCCCATGGCGCGGCCGGTGCCGGAGGCGCCCTGGGCCAGCCAGGTGAGGGGGTTTCCGATTGTCTTGACCATGATCGACCTCCCGATCGGGTGCCGGAACGGTCAGACCCGTCCCGGACGGGTGCCGGCGGCGCCGGTTTCGGCCCGCCATTCCAAGGAGTTAGTGCGCAAGTGTCGCATGTTATGGCGATTCGCGCGAGGGGGATCACCGAGGTGTGAAGCGGGCTCAGTCGTTGTCGGTGAGGCCCGCGCCGGCGCCGGAGGCGCGGCTTTCGGGGGTGCCCGGCGCGTAGGTGCGGTGGGCGAAGGCGGCGAGGGTTTCGACGGCGCCCGCGGGGAGGGAGCCGCGGGTGTGGCGCGGGACGGAGGTGCCGGTGGTGGAAGTGGCGGGGCCTATGGAGAGCGTTTCGGTGCGGGTGGCGGTGAGCGCGGCCGGGTCGGCGATGTCGGCGAAGACGCCGTCGCCGCCGCAGGTGACGGTGACGCCGGGCCAGCGGATCGAGAGCGGGCGGTTGGCGAGGTCCGCGGCCCATGCGGTGTAGGGGACGAGGAGGAGCGGGCGGGCGGTGGCGGCCATGGTGATGGGGCGGCCCTCTGCGAGGTCACGGGCGCGGTCGGTGAGCGCGGCGCCGGCGGCGGAGGGGCAGAGCAGGCCGTCGCGGGCGGCCCACGGCTCGGCCTCGGTGCGGGGGCGGACGGCGTCCCACGTGACACCGTCCTGCGCGAGGAGCAGCGCGGCCAGCGTCTCGGCCCCCGGCCAGCCGGCGGCGCAGAGCCAGCGGACGGCCTTGCCGGTTTCCTCGGCCAGCCCCCAATCCATCCCGCCGCCGCGGGCGGCCTTGCGCGAAAGCGCCTCGATCTCGTTCAGGGACCAGCTCACTCGCCGACCTCGGGCAGGCGCGGCAGGGTCCAGTCATCCGCGGCGTTGCGCGCGAGGTCCTCGGGGAAGGGGGCGTTCTGGTACATGTTGATGCGCACCCAGCGGTCGGAGCGCGGGTCGAAATGGCAGGCGCCGAAGAAGCTGAGCTTCATCCGCAGCATGTCGATCGGCATGACCGAGGCGTCTATGGTGTTGTCGCGGATCTCGGCATAGGGGATCTGTGCGGCGATCTGGGCGCGGCGGGCGATGTGGCGGTGTTCGGGGTGCCTGAGCAGGAACTCGGCCACGGTGGGCGCGTCGGAGGCGGTGAGGGCGGCGTGCATCAGGGCGGCGTCGCGCCCCGGGCAGAGCGGCTGTTCGTAGGGGTTGAGGGGTTCCTCGAACCGTTCGCCCATGCGGGGTTCGAGCTTTTCCTCGGAGGTGTACCAGATGCGGGCCTGCGAGGGCTTCGCGCTCCAGTCGATGGTGAGGGCCCAGCCGTAGACATCCTCGACGATGGCGCGGAGGTCGGCGAGGGGCATGGCGCCGTCGATGCGCCAGTTATCCTCCTCGTCGGCGCTCATGGTCTCGCAGAGGTCGTCGACCAGGTCGCCATGCGGTTCGAGCAGGAGCGAGACGAGCTGTTCCTGCCCTTCGAGGGAGAGCGTGGCCTCGCCCCAGCGCCAGAGCCGGTCCCACGGGTAGGGGGCGGTCATGTCGGCGGTGGCGAGATGTTCGGTCAGCGCCAGCATGTCGGCGCGCAGGTCTTCCAGCTTGGCCTGCTGGCCGGGATGCTCGGAGCGCCAGCCATGGGCGTGGATGCGGGCGCGGGCGGCGGTGTGGCGGAAGGCGGAGACGGTGGCGCGCGGCGCCTCGGGGAGGGCGCGGACGCGGCGGAGCGCCTCTTCCCGGGCGGCGACCCAGTTGTTGAGGAGCGCCGGGTGGGTGATCAGGAAGGGGGCCATGCCGAGCCCGGTGGAATTGCCGATCCCGAAGCGGCGGCGCAGCACCGGGTCGAGGGCGAGGGCCTTGCCCGGGGCGCGGGCGCGGGCCATGTGTTCGACAATGTCCATGACGAAGGCGCGGGTGAGGTAGACCGAGAGCATCTCGACCTGGAAGGGGGCCCGGAATTCGGGCCGGTCGGCCAGCGCGTCGCGGTCGGCGGCGCCGAACTTGCCCGAGCCGTAGACGGCGGTGGTGCGCATGAGGTAGCCGACTTCGGCGATTTTCCGCGCATCGGGCTGTTTTCCGGCGGCGAGGCGGCCCACCACGTAGTCCCAGAGGCGGACGGAGCGGTTGGCGCGGGAGAGGGAAAGCTCGCGTTCGGAGATGCGGCCGGCTTCCTGTTTGGGCACGTTTTCGGCGAGGCGGGCGATGTCGGCCTCGTCGGGGATGCCGTCGAAGAGGGTGAAGGTGGCATCCCACGCGGTGGCGATGACCCGGTCGGAGCGCTGGTCGGCGGGCAGGTCGTGGGAGAAGGCGATCAGGGAATAGCTGTGCCGGGGCGTGTGGGCCACGTAAACGGCGTGGCCTATGCCGTTGGAATCAATGTCGAAAACACGTTTCTCGAAGCGCCATTGCTCGGCCTTCATGCGGCGCAGGAGCTGGCGCATGAAGGACAGGCGGGTCTGGTGGAACGCCCCCAGCCGGGCCAGTTTCATGACCGTGTCTGGCGCGCGGCATGATATGGTGGGCGTTTCGGCCTCGGACATTGTTCAGGTCTTTCACTTGGCGCCGGGCCCGAAGTTCTGATCGAAAAATCTCAGCCAGTTCTCCCCCATGAGAGCGGCCGTTTCCCCGTCGTCAAAGCCTTTGGTGCGCAATCCTTGCTCGATACTAGCGAAATCGCGGTTGTCACGGAACCACGAGGGTTGCGGCGGGAAGCCGGGGGCGGCGGCGGAGCCCTCGCCATAGTCGGTGTCCTTGGTCCAGCGGCCGGTGCGCATCCACTCGACGATGCTGTCGGGCTGGTCCTGGCAGAGGTCGGAGCCGATGCCAAAATGTTCGACGCCGAAGCGGTCGGCAGCGTCGGCCACCATGGCGCAGAAGCTGTCGAGCGTGCAGTCGGACTTGTCCTTGAGGTGATGGGGATAGAGGGAGAAGCCCATCATGCCGCCGTTTTCGGTGACCGCGCGGATCACGTCGTCGCGCTTGTTGCGCAGCGCGGGCTGCCAGCGGTGGGGGTTGGCGTGGGTGATGGCGATGGGGCGCTGGGAGAGGTCGGCGGCCTCGATGGTGGAGCGGTCGGCAGAATGGCTCATGTCGATGACGAGGCCCACGCGGTTCATTTCGCGGATGACCTGTTTGCCCATGCGGGTGATGCCGGGGTCTTCGGCCTCGTAGCAGCCCGTCGCGAGGAGCGACTGGTTGTTGTAGGTGAGCTGCATGAAGCGGGCGCCGAGGGTGTGGGTGATCTCGACGAGGCCGATATCGTCTTCGATGGGCGAGGGGTTCTGGAAGCCGAAGAAGATGGCGGTGCGGTTCGTTTGGCGGGCAAGGCGCACGTCTTCGCCGGTGCGGCCGTGGAAGATGAGGTCGGGGAAGCGTTCGAAGCGGCGGTTCCACGCCTCGATATTGAGGACGGTTTCGCGGAAGTTCTCGTGGTAGGCGATGGTGACATGGACGGCGTCGAGCCCGCCCTCGCGCATCTGGCGGAAGATCTTCTCGGACCAGTTGGCGTATTGCAGGCAGTCGATGCGGTGGGGCATGGCGGGCTCCGGCTGGATGGGGCGCAGTGGGGCACGGCAGGGAATTCAGATCAATCGCAAAATGGTGTAGTTGTTTTCAGTCCGGCTGAAGTTCGGAGGCGAGGATGGCAGCGGCCATGTCGCGGGCGGCGGGGGTCATCAGGGCGGCGTCGGGGGTGAAGATGAAGACCTCGCGCCGGGCGGAGACATCCTGCAGGGGCAGGAAGGCGAGGTCGGAGAACTCGGGCAGGACAGCGAGTTCCGGCAGGACGGTGATGCCCACGCCGGCGCGGACGAGGCTGAGGATCGAGGCGGTGTTGCGGACGGAGAGGCGGGCGGCCTCGAGGAGGGGGGCGAAGGCGTCGTCCTCGATCTGGCGGCAGAGGCCGTTGGCGATGAAGGCGGTGCCGTGCAGGTCGGCCCAGGTGAGGGTCTGCCAGTGCCATGTGAGCGGATGGTCGGCGCGGCAGACGACGCCGAAGCGGTCGGAGAGGATGCGGCGGCGGTCGAAGCCGGGGATGGGGCCGAGGCTGGCGAGGCCGATATCGGCGCCCTCGCTGCGGAGTTCCTGTTCGATGGTGGCCGAATCGGCGTCGCGCATGTCGATCCGCACGGCCGGGTGATCGGCGATGTAGCGGCGCAGCACCGGGGGCATCACGATCTGGGCGATGGAGGGGGTGGCGATGATGCGGACGAAGCCGCGTTCGGCGCGGGCCAGCCCCTCGATCGCCGAGACGGTGCGTTCGAAATGGGCCAGCTCGCGCCCGGCCTCCTGCCGGATCAGCTCGCCCAGCGGGGTGAGGCGGGATTTGCGGCCGGTCTCGAAGAGGGGGGCGCCGACGTGATCCTCGAACTGGCGCAGCATCATCGACACGGCGGAGGGGGTGCGGTTCAGCACCTGCGCCGCGTCGGCCAGCGCGCCATGATCGGCGACGGCCTTGAAGCAGCGGAGCATTTCGATCTTGATGGCCAAGTTGAAGCTTTCCTGAAATTTCCGGCAAGGAACATCAGGTTCACTTGAATGTCCAGCGGCCCGGTGCGAGGGGTCCATGCCGCAGGACGGGCCGGGCTGCAAGGATCTTCGCTTGTACCGCGCCGGGCGAGGTGCCAGAGTGGATGTCCGAGGTGCCGGTTCCCTTTCCGAGGTGGCCGGAGAATTGGGAAGCCGGTGCAAGGCCGGCGCTGCCCCCGCAACGGTAAGCGTGGGGGCAGGGGCGAGACGCCACTGGACGTGTTTGTCCGGGAAGGTGCCCCTGTCCTGACCCGCGAGCCCGGAAACCAGCCTTGGACCAACGTCAAGCCGCGGGGGGCGGTGCGGGCGGATGGGTTTCGGCGCATCGCCCTGTCGTCCCTTGCCCCAGTCCGGCCCGGGGTGTGGCCGGGGGAGAGAGATGCCATGACCGCGACGCGGATACTGGACGGGTTGGAACGCAGCGAGGCCACGGGGGCCGAGGCCGACAGCGTGGCGCGGCTGGGGTTCCTGGAATGGGCCTTTGGCCTCGAGGGCGAGGTGACGCCGGCGAAGGCGCGGGCGGCGCTGGTGAGTGCCGAGGCGCAGGGGCCGGAGAGCGATGCGGCCTGTGCCTTCGTGGTGTTCCTGCGGCAGGCGACGCGGCCGATGACGGGCGGTGCGCGCCGGGGGCGGCGGCGGGCGCTTCACTGAGCGGGCCCTGCCCGGTAGGGTTCGGCATGACCAGCGAGAAAGAGAAGATGCAGGCGGGGGAATGGTATACGTGCCATGACCCGGAGCTGTTCGCGATGCAGGACGCGGCGCGGGCGGCGTGCCATGCGCATAACACCGGCGTTCCGGCGGAGCGGGGGCCGATTGGGGCGGCGCTGGCGGGGTTGTTCGCCGAAGTGGGCGAGGGCTGCATGATCGAGGCGCCGTTTCACTGTGCCTATGGCGTGAACATCCGGCTTGGTGCGCGGGTCTACATGAATGCGGGCTGTACGATTCTGGATACCGCAGAGGTGCGGATCGGGGACGACACGATGCTGGGGCCGGGGGTGCAGATCTATTGCCCGACGCATCACCGGGACCGGGCGAAGCGGGTGGCCGGGCTGGAACGGGCAAGGCCGGTGGTGATCGGGCGCGAGGTGTGGATCGCGGGCGGGGCGATCATCCTGCCCGGCGTAACGGTCGGGGATGGCGCGATTGTCGGCGCGGGCAGCGTGGTGACGCGGGACGTGGCCCCGGACACGGTGGTGTTCGGCAACCCGGCGCGGGTGCGCGCCGGGTAGATCCGGTTCAGGCCCCTGTCAGGTCTCGGTCAGGCCCCCGTCAGGCCTCGGTCAGGCCGCACCATTCGGCGATGAAGAGGGCGATGACGCCCGTCGATTGCTTGACCGAGGCAAGGTCGACCCGCTCGTCGAAGCCGTGGATGCTTTCGGCTATGGGTCCGTAACAGAGGCTGGGGATGCCGTGATAGAGCCCGTAGAAGCGGGTGTCGGTGAGGGCGGTGAACTGGCGGTCTTCGGGGCCTTCGGTGCCGAAGACGGATTTGTGGGCCGCCGCCAGCGCGGTTTCGGGCGCCTCGGCATTCTCGAGCACGAAGCCGTCGGCCTGGAAGCCGTTCCAGACGATCTCGGGCGGGTTGGAGCGCAGGAAGGGGTGGGCCTCGGCCGCCTTGGCGACGGTTTCGGCGATCTCGGCCTTCACGTCTTCGACCGACCAGCCGGGCAGCAGGCCCATGCGGCAGTCGACCTCGCACCATGAGGGCACGGAGGAGGCCCAGTCGCCGCCCTTGATCTTGCCCGCGTTGAAGTTGACCGGGTGTTCGGTGCCCCCGAAGGCCGGGTGGTCGGCGGCGCGGGCGTTGAAGTCCTCGCAGAGCGCTTCCAGCGCGGTGAGAAGCTGGAACGTGCCCATGATGGCGTTGGCGCCGGTGCCGGCATAGGCCACGTGGGTGGGTTTGCCGAGGACGCGCAGCTTGAACCAGACGACGCCGACCTGGGCCCGGACAAGGGTGTGGCCGGTGGGTTCGGGGATGAAGACGCAATCGGCGCGGTAGCCGCGGGCGAGGGTGGCGAGCGCGCCCATGCCGGTGCTTTCCTCCTCGATCACGGATTGGTAGTGCAGCCGGCCCTCGGGGGCGAAGCCCGCGCGGCGGATGGCGTCGACGGCGAAGAGGGCGGCGGTGTCGCCGGCCTTCATGTCGCCGGCGCCGCGGCCGTACATCCAGCCGTCCCTGACGACCGGATCGTAGGGCGGGGTTGTCCACATCTCTTCCGGGCCTTCGGGGACCACGTCGAGATGGCCCTGCAGGATCAGGGACTTGCCGCCGGAGCCCGCCCCTTCGAGCGTGCCGTTGACGGCGCGGATTTCGGTGATGTAGCCGGCGGAATCGCAGAAGCCCGGCTCGCTTGCCAGCTCGCTCATCGGCACGGTCCAGTCATCGACCTCCCATCCGCGGGTGGCGAGCGCGTCGGCCATGAAATCGAGCGCCGCGCCTTCCTTGCCCCGGCGGCTGGGAATGCGGGTGAGGTCGGCGAGGAAGGCGACCTGATCGTCGAAACCCGCCTCGACCGCGTCGAGAATGGCGTTCCGGGTTTTATCGGGGATGGCGGACATGACGGCTCCTTCTGTGGTCCCGGGGAGGGGAGCAGCAGGGGGGCGGCCCGTCAAGGCGGATGTCGAAAGAGGGGGGAGAAAATGAAAACGGCGGCGCCTGGGAGGAGGAGTGGCGCCGCCGTTCCATTACGTTCGGCCCTGGGAGGAGGAGTAGGGCCTTACGCAGCTGTCAGGGCCGAAAATTGGCCCCGGTATTTTGGGCGACGACACCAGGGAGGAGGAGAGGTGCCGCCGCCATTTCCGGATGTCCCAGGGAGGAGGAGAGGGACACCCGAACCTTGTTATTCGCCGTAGACTGCCTCCCGCGCCGCAGCGCGGATGCCGGACCGGTGGATACCGAGGTCGGCCAGGGTGGCCGCGTCCAGCTCGGACAGTTCGCGCACGGTTGCGCGATAGGCGAGGTAGTCGTATGCCGCTTGCATCAGGTGATGCGCTGCAGCGCTGATTTCGATGGCGAGGCCCGTCTGTGCGGCGCTCTTCTCGCTTGCGTATGCCATATCCGTTTTCTTTCCTGAGTGCCCCGGCCCGAGCAGCCGTTGGTGGGCGTCGTCTTTTTATGTCGTCTCGTTGAGTACAAAGATAGCCAAATGCTGCATCTGCACAATACCTAGAAAAGCATTGCTGCTATGCAGAAAATGCATAAGCAAAGCTGACCTAAAACAAGGCAAGACGGCTGTTTTTTAAGCGAAAAATATCTACCCCTTGCAGGTGCAGAAATATCTGCCACCTATTGCAGCAGAACTGACGGGAGAATGGGCATGACCGATATCCGCGCCGCGATCGAAGCCGAGCTGAAGCGGCTGGAGCTTCCCGACGGCGGCAACCTGATTTCGCGCGACATGGTGCGGGCGCTGTCCGTGGAGGGGGGAGTGGCACGATTCGTCATCGAGGCTCCGAGTGCCGACATCGCCAAGAAGATGGAGCCGCTGCGCGCCGCGGCCGAGCGGGCGGCGGCCTCGGTCGAGGGGGTCGAGCGTGCCTCGGTCGCGCTGACGGCGCATGAGCAGAGCACCAAGGCGCCGCCGAAACCGGCCGGCGGATCGGACGAGGGCGCGCCCTCGCTGAAGCTGGGCGGGCACCCGAAGGGAGGGCAGAGCTCGATCCGGCCGGCCTCGGTCAAGTCGCTGATCGCCGTGGGCTCTGGCAAGGGCGGCGTGGGCAAGTCGACCGTGTCGTCGAACCTTGCCGTGGCGCTGGCGAAGCAGGGGCGCAAGGTGGGCCTTCTGGACGCCGATATCTACGGGCCCAGCCAGCCGCGGATGATGGGCGAGAGCAAGCGCCCGGCCAGCCCCGACGGCAAGATCATCGAACCGCTCAAGGCGCATGGGGTGACCTTCATGTCGATCGGCCTGATGCTCGACCCCGACAAGGCGGTGGTGTGGAGGGGGCCGATGCTGATGGGGGCGTTGAAGCAGATGCTGAGCCAGGTGAACTGGGGCGAGCTCGATGTGCTGATCGTCGATCTGCCGCCGGGCACGGGCGACGTGCAACTGACGCTGAGCCAGCGGGCGCAGCCGACCGGCGCGCTGATCGTGTCGACGCCGCAGGACGTGGCGCTTCTGGATGCGCGCAAGGCGATGGACATGTTCAACACGCTGAAGACGCCGATCCTTGGCCTGATCGAGAACATGTCGGTGTTTCACTGCCCCCAATGCGGCTTTGAGGCGCATATCTTCGGGCAGGGCGGCGTGGTGAAGGAGGCCGAGAAGCTGGGGATCCCGTTCCTGGGCGCGCTGCCGATCGACCTCGATACGCGGCTGGCGGGGGACGCGGGCAAGCCCATCGCGCTGGGCGACGGGCCGATGGCGCAGGCCTATGCGCAGTTGGCCGACCGGCTGGTGCAGGGCGGGATGGCCTGAGGCCGGTCGCCCGCGGGCCGGATCGCGCTAGATCCGGGTCATGCTGATCGCGGTCATCTGCATCTACATGGGGGTCTGGGGCTGCGCGTATTATGCGGCGCAGGCGGAGGGCGGCCTGCGGTTCGCCGGGATGTACGCGGTGGCGGTGCTTGTGTTGCCGAATGCCTTTGGCTTGGTTTTCTGGATGATCTATCAACGGGTTGACGGGGACGGCGCGGGCGACCTGACGCGGATGGTGATCCTGATCGGGGCGGGGCTGGCGCTGGTGTTCTACCCGCTGATCTATGTCCGGACCCGGCGGGGGGCGTGAGGGGCGCGGGAGTCGCGCCCCTAGTTGCTTTCCGTGGAGATCGGCAGCGGGGTGAGGCTGCCGTTGTTGCGCTTCTTCTCGTCTTCGAGGGCAGCTTCCAGTTCGGCCGCGCGTCTGGCCTTCTCGGCCTCTTCGGCCTCGGCGCGGGCTTTGGCCTCGGCCTCGCGCCGGGCCTCTGCGGCTTTCTCGGCCTCGAGGGCGGCACGGCGCTCTTCCTCGCGCTTTGCGGCGGCTTCGGCCTCGGCCACGGCCTTGGCCTGGCGTTCGGCCTCCTGCCGGGCAGCCTCGTCCTTCTCGGCCTCGAGCCGGGCGATCTTCTCGGCCTCCTTGCGGAGCGCGGCCTGTTCGGCGGCGATCCGCGCTTCCTCGGCCTTGAGGATCTTCTCGGCCTTGGCCGCGGCCTCGAGCCGGCGTTCCTTTTCGCCGGGAAGCTCGACCGGCGAGAGGCCCATCTGCCGGGCGGCGGCCAGCGAGATCTTGGCCGAATCGAGCCCCTGCGGCTTTTGATAGGCGCGGATGGCGGCCTTGGTGACGCCGTCCATCTCGCCGTTGATCGGGCCGCGGTAATGGCCGCGCGCCTTGAGCGCCCGTTGCAGGGAGGTGTTGAATTCCGGGGTGAGCTGGTACTCGCTGGGGGTTTCGAACCAGGTGGCCTTGCGCGGCTTGACGATCTTCTGCTGCGTTTCCGTCTTGTAGACGGCGGGCGTCCCGGCGGTGCCGTCGGTGGCAAGCCCGGCGGGCTGGACCACGACCTGTTCGGTGACCGTCTCGATCACGGCGGGGGTTTCGTCCTGCGCCCAGCAGGTGCCGGGCTGGGCGCCGGGGGGGGCGTCGCGGGCGACCACCTCGGCGGGTTCGGCCATCTCGGGCAGGCCCGCCTGGCAGGCGCCAAGCAGGGATGTGGCCGCAACAACGGCTGGTAACAGGTTGATTTTCATGCTCGATGCCTCTTGCGGGCGGTCTTGTTGCGGCGCAGTCTAGCCGGTTTCGCCGCCGCGGGGAAGCGGGCAATCGGGATCGAGCAGCCGGTCTAGCAGCGGGGACACATCCTCGATCTCTTCGGCGACGACATGGACGACGCCGGCCTCGCGCTGAACCCGGCCGGTGATCCGCAGGAGCCGCCCCGAGATCACCGCCCGGCGGAAGCGTTCATACATGTTGCGCCAGACGACGATGTTGACCACGCCGGTCTCGTCCTCGAGCGTGAGGAAGATCACGCCCTTGGCGGTGCCGGGGCGCTGGCGCAGGATGACCAGCCCGGCCACGGTGACGCGGGCGCCGCCGGGCGGCTCGTCAAGCCGGGCGGCGACGAGCGCCGCGGGCGGGCGCGGCCATGTGCCGGGGCGGGGGGGAGAGACGACTTTCATGAGAACGAATATAGAACATTCGGGATTTGTCGCAACTCCCGGCGCGTCCTGTCGCAAATGGGGCTGGCCTCTCCTACATGGCTTGGCTAGGAACCATTGAAATCCGAGGCGAGGGAGACCGCAGTCATGGCGAAAATCACCTATATCGAGCACAACGGGACCGAACATGTGGTCGAGGTGGCCAACGGGCTGACCGTGATGGAAGGCGCGCGCGACAACAACATCCCCGGCATTGAGGCGGATTGCGGCGGGGCCTGCGCCTGTTCGACCTGCCATGTCTATGTCGACCCGGCCTGGGTGGAGAAGCTGCCCGAGAAGGACGACATGGAAGAGGACATGCTCGACTTCGCATACGAGCCCGACCCGGCGCGCTCTCGCCTGACCTGCCAGCTCAAGGTGAGCGATGCGCTGGACGGGCTGGTGGTGCAGATGCCGGAAAAGCAGATCTGATGCGGCGGCTGGCGGCCGTTGCCTTCGGGCTGCTGCTGCCGGTTGCTGGATGGGCCTGCGAGGCGCGGACCGACGGGGAGGGGCTGCTGGGGCGGTTTGCCGAGGCCGAGATTCTCAACGAGGCGCCCGGTGGCGGGCTTCATGAAGGCTGGGCGCCGCGAAGCGCCCGGCTGGTGATGCATGCGGGGTTTTTGCAGGAAACGGACGAATACGGGCATGGCGTGCTGGGCGATCTGCGCGACGCCAAGGCACTGACCATTCATCTGCGGATACCCGGCGACAGCCGCATCACTTGCCCGGCGGAGGTGATCCTTCCGCAGGGCGAGGTGTTCGAGGATATCGCGCCGCGGCTGGCGGATCTGGATGGCGACGGTCTGCCGGAGATCGTGGCGGTGCAGTCGAACGCGGCGACGGGGGCGAAGCTGGCGGTTTATGACCGGCGCGCCAGACTGGTGGCGGCGACGCCCCATATCGGACAGCGGCATCGCTGGCTGGCGCCTGTGGCGGTGGCGGACCTGGATGGCGACGGGCATGTGGAGCTGGCCTATGTGGACCGGCCGCATTTGACCAAGCGGCTGCGGGTGTGGCGGTTCCGGGGTGGCAAGCTCGAGCACGTGGCGGATAGTGAAGGGTTCACCAATCACCGGATCGGCTGGGATTTTATTGCCGGCGGGGTGCGGCGGTGTGGGGGCACCACGGAGATCATCACTGCCAACTCAGACTGGACCCGCATCGTGGCGGCCCGGCTCACATCAGGCCGGATCACCCGCCGCGATCTCGGCCCTTACACCGGCCCTGAAAGCCTCAACGCGGCAACAAACTGCCCCTGATCTTCTTCTGGCCAAAAATATCCCGGGGAGCGCCGGTTTGATGAAGCGCACCTGCGGTGCGACGGGCTGGCCCCTCGCTCCGGTCGGATGGCCAAAGGCCATTCGATCCCAGAGGCTTAGAGCGCCCGCCACCCGATATCGCGCCGAAACACGCCCTCCGGCCAGTCGATCTTGTCGATCATCCCGTAGGCCCGGTCCGCCGCCTCGCGCAATGTCGCGCCCCGCGCGGTGACGTTCAGTACGCGGCCGCCGGTGGCGACGAAATGGCCGTCCTTGCGGCCCGTGCCGGCGTGGAAGACCATGTGGAAGCTGTCTTCGGCCACGTCCTCCAGCCCCTTGATGGTGCTGCCTTTCTCGTAGGCGCCGGGGTAGCCGTCTGCGGCCATGACCACGGTCATGGCGTGATCGTCGGCCCAGTTGACGCGGGCTTCGGAGAGGCGGTTCTCGGCGGCGGCGTGGAGGAGGTCGAAGGCCTGGGCGCCGAGGCGCATCATCAGGACCTGGCATTCCGGGTCGCCGAAGCGGACGTTGTACTCGACGAGGCGGGGTTCGCCGTCCTTGATCATCAGCCCGGCATAGAGGACGCCCTGGTAGGGTGTGCCGCGTTTCACCATTTCGCGCAGGGTGGGTTTTATTATCTCGTTCAAGGCCTTGTCGGCGATTGTTGATGTCAGGACCGGCGCCGGGGAGTAGGCGCCCATGCCGCCGGTGTTGGGGCCGGTGTCGCCTTCGCCGATGCGCTTGTGGTCCTGCGCGGTGCCGATGGGGAGCGCTTCTTCCCCGTCGCAGAGGATGAAGAAGGAGGCTTCCTCGCCTTCCATGAACTCCTCGACCACCACCTCGGCACCGGCGCCGCCGAAAGCCCCGCCGAACATGTCGTCGATGGCGGCGTAGGCGTCCTCGACCGTTTCCGCCACGATCACGCCCTTGCCGGCGGCGAGCCCGTCGGCCTTGACCACGATGGGCGCGCCCTGGTCTGTCACGTAGTCCTTCGCGGCGGCGGCGTCGGTGAAGTGGCCATAGGCGGCGGTGTGGGCCTTGGCCGCGTCGCAGATTTCCTTGGTAAAGCTCTTCGAGGCCTCCAGCCGGGCCGCGGCCTCGGAGGGGCCGAAGACCAGCAGGCCCGCGTCGCGCAGGCGGTCGCCGACGCCGGCGGCGAGCGGTGCCTCGGGGCCGATGATGACGAACTCGATGGCGTTGACGTCGCAGAAATTCACCACCGCCGCGCCGTCCTCGATATCGAGCGTGGCGCATTCGGCGATTTCGGCGATGCCGGCATTGCCCGGTGCGACGATCAGCTTGTCGCATTTCGGGTTCTGCATGACCGCCCAGGCCAGCGCGTGTTCGCGCCCGCCGCCGCCGAGAATGAGAATGTTCATGGCGCACGCCTCCTTGCCCGGTTCCGGCCTCTCGATAGCGGCAGCGGCGGAAGGTGGCAAGCGGTGGAAACGGGCGGGAACAGGGCGGCGCTCGGGCACGTTGGGTTGGCAAGACATCCACTTCAACCAAAGGACACGCAACATGGCACGTCTCGACAACAAGAAGGTCGCCATCCTGGCGACGAATGGCTTCGAGCAATCGGAACTGGAACACCCGCTGAAGGCGCTGCGCGAAGCCGGCGCCGAGGTGCATGTCGTCTCGCCCGAGAGCGGCGAGATCAAGGGCTGGGAAGGCAGCGACTGGGGCACCTCCGTCAAGGTCGACGAGCTGCTCGACGATGCGCAGCCCGATCACTATGACGGGCTGGTGCTGCCCGGCGGGCAGATCAACCCCGACCTGCTCCGCGCGAACCCGACCGCCGTCGAGTTCGTCAAGGCATTCTGGGCCGCCGGCAAGCCGATCGGCGCGATCTGTCACGGGCCCTGGATGCTGGTGGAAGCCGGTGTGCTGAAAGGCAACAAGGTGACCTCGTACCACTCGATCAAGACCGACGTGATCAACGCGGGCGGCGATTGGGAAGACAGCGAATGCGTCTGCGAGAACGGCCTTGTCACCAGCCGCAACCCCGATGACCTGCCGGCCTTCAGCGCCAAGATGATCGAAGAGATCGCCGAAGGTCGCCACAACAAGCGCGCCGCGTAGGCGCGGGCGCTTTTCATCGCCGATCGGATCGGGCATGAATGGGTCATGTCCGATCTGATCGATGACCCGGCCCCGGGTGAGAACGCCCCAGAATTTTCCGTCTCCGAGCTGTCCGGCGCGGTCAAGCGCGTGGTCGAGGGGGAGTTCGGGTTCGTCCGTGTGCGGGGCGAGGTGGGCCGCGTGTCGCGGCCGCGGTCGGGGCATATCTATCTTGACCTGAAGGACGACCGGGCCGTGCTGGCCGGGGTGATCTGGAAAGGGGTGTCCCAGCGTCTGGCGGTGCAGCCGGAGGAGGGGATGGAGGTTGTCGCCACCGGGCGGCTGACCACCTTTCCGGGGCAGTCGCGCTACCAGATCGTCATCGACGACGTGAAGCCCGCCGGCGTGGGCGCGCTGATGGCGCTTCTGGAGAAGCGCAAGAAGGCGCTGGCGGCGGAGGGGCTGTTCGACGAGGCCCGCAAGAAGAGGCGGCCGTATCTTCCTGAAATCATTGGAGTTGTCACGTCGCCCTCTGGGGCGGTGATCCGGGATATCCTGCATCGGTTGCGGGACCGGTTTCCGCGCAAGGTGCTGATCTGGCCCGTCGCCGTGCAGGGCGATCGCTGTGCGCCGGAGGTGGCCAGGGCCATCGAGGGGTTCAACCGGCTGACGCCCGGCGGCGCGCTGCCCCGGCCCGATCTGCTGATCGTGGCACGGGGTGGCGGCTCGGTCGAGGATCTGTGGGGGTTCAACGAGGAAATCGTGGTGCGGGCGGTGGCGGCCTCGCAGATACCGCTGATCTCGGCGGTGGGGCACGAGACCGACACCAACCTGATAGATTTCGCGGCGGACGTGCGCGCGCCGACGCCCACGGCGGCGGCGGAACTGGCGGTGCCGGTGCGGCTGGATTTGCTGGCGTGGTTCGACAACCAGGAGGCGCGGCTGACCCATGCGCTGACCAAGGGGATCAGCGACCGGGGGCAGCGTCTGCGCGATCTGGCGCGGGCCTTGCCGCGGGTCGAGACCTTGCTGGACGGGCCGCGTCAGCGGCTGGATGGCTGGGCCGAGCGGCTGCCCAATGCGCTGACGCGGTCGGTCCAGCTCAGGCGGGTGCAGCTTTTCGAGTGCTCCGGCGCGTTGCGGCCCGGGCTTTTGCGGCGGGCGTGGGAAAGCGACCGGCGGCGGCTGGAGACGGCGGTGGGCCGGCTGAGCACCGGGGCGATCGAGCGGGATATCGAACGGAAGTCGCGGGATTTATCGACGCTGTCGCGGCGGCTGTCGGATGCCGGGACGCGGCAGGTGCAGCGCTGGCGCGAGCGGATCGACGGGCTGGAGCGGCTGCGCGAAACGGTGGGCTACGAGGCGACGCTCAGGCGCGGCTATGCCGTGGTGCGGGGCGATGGCGGCGTGGTGACCACCAAGGCCGCGGCGGAGCAGGCCGGGGCGCTGGAGATCGAGTTCGCCGACGGGCGGCTGCCGGTGGTGTCGGGCGGCGGCGGGGCTGTGAAGAGGGGCAAACCGAAGCCGGATGCGCCGGACCAGGGGTCGTTGTTCTGATATTTGCGGGTTGAGCCCGTTATGTCAGGATTTGGAAAGCATTCGCGGCATTTCGATGTTTAAGATGCCCGTCCGCATCGTGAAAGGACAAGCCTAGACGCCGACGTCGGGCCCCATGCACATCAGCGGTTCGTCCGTCTGGCGCACCTCGTAGAGCTCGGTCTGGGCCGGGTCGTTCTCGAACTGGGCGATCAGCCCGCCGGAGCGGCGCGTGAAGCTCCAGCATTGCGGATCGGGCTGGTTGTCGTAGACGAAACAGATCAGCCCGTCATCCTCGTACCAGACGCCTTCCTGGCACTTGCCGTCGAGAAAGGTCCAGCGGACGCGGCGGTTGGCGAGGTATTCCTCGGCGCCGTAAGGTTCGCCGCGCGAGCCGTAATAGAAGGTCTTGCCCTTGGTGTAGGCTTCGAACTCTCCCGCGTCCATGACGTCCGCCGAGGCGGGCAGGGGCAGGGTCAGCAGGCAGAGGGACAGAAGGGCTTTTCGCATGGGGCGAGTTTGGCAGATGCGATGGCGGGGCGCTAGACGATTTCGACAGCGTCGGCGCGGGTTTCGGGCGACGTAGCGTCAACCGGCTGCCATCGGTCGCAGCGCGGGTTCATCATGCGGAACCAGAGCGGCGGGACCATGGCGATGGCGGCCATCACCGGCAGCGAGCGGGGCAGGCAGGGCATGGTGCCCGGGTCGAGCTGCAGGGCCGGGTAGGCGCGCGACGGGGTGACGTGATGGTCGGAATGGCGCGGCGCGTTGACGGTGAGGGCGGAGGAGAAGGCTTGCGGCGCGTTCCAGGAATGCCGGGGGCCGACGGGTTCGGGCTTGCCGTTGGGGAGCGTGGCCCGGCGCAGGCCGTAATGCTGGACGTAATCGGACATAAGGATCTGTAATTGCGCGTAAATCGCCATGGCGAGGAGGGCGGCGAGGCCGGTTGGCCCGGCGATGAGGAGGGCCGCCGCCATGGTGGCGAGGGCGCCGCCCACGTAGGTCACGTAGGGGTGCAGGCCGGGGGTCGAGGCGTTCCGGCGGCGGCGGTTTTCGGCGCGAAGGCCGGCGAGGAAGGATTGCCGGCCGACGCGGAGGGCGAAGCGGTAGAAATTCTCGCCCCGCGGTGCGCTGTTGGGGTCGGCGGCGCTGGCGACGTGGACATGGTGAACGAGGAGATGGGCGCTGGCGTGGTGGCCGACGAGGAGGGTGGTGTACATCCAGCGGCCGAGGTGGCGGAGTAAGCGGCTTGGTTTGTGGATGAGCTCGTGCGCCACGGGGTGGGAGATCTGGCCGAAGACGAGACCGGAGGCGAGGGCGGTCAGCACCCGCTCGGCCGGGGCAAGGCCGCTGGGGCCGCCGACGGCCCATGTGGCCAGCGCCAGAAGGGCGAAATGGGCGAGGCCGAGGGTGACGAGGAGGGGCGCGGCCGCCGGGAATTCCGTGTCGGGATCGGCGTTGGCGATGGTGTCGGGCATGAGCCTGTCCAACAGGAAGACGAAGCCGGTGAGGTAGAGGGCGGCAAGCCAGGGCCAGGCGCCGCCGACGAGGGCGGCGAGACCGACAAGCACGAAGGCCGTGACCGTGACACCGGCGAAGAGAAGCACTTTTTGCCGTCCTTTCGCCCCCGACCGCCGGAGATGCGGCGCGGGAAACCCGTTTCCGAACAGCTCTACTACACGCGCGGTAAAGGAAACCGCAACGCTTCCGGGCGCTTGTTTGTCGTTTTTGGCATCGCGTTGCGGGCGGGCCACCGGTAGAAACCGGACAACCACGTCAAAGGAGGTGTCGGATGGCACTGGATGAGCGCAAGGGTGTCTGGAAATCGGGGCGCGGCAAGGGCCGGCGCACGCCGAAGGGCCGTCAGCTCGAGGACCAGGCGTGGGAGGACGTGCGCGGGCTTCTGGCCGACGGGCCGCGGCGGAAAGACATGCTGATCGAGTATCTGCACCTGATCCAGGATGAATTCGGGCATTTGTCGGCGGCGCACCTGCGGGCGCTGGCGGAAGAGCTGCGCGTGGCGCAGGCCGAAGTCTATGAAGTTGCGACGTTTTATGCGCATTTCGACGTGGTGAAGGAAGGCGAGACACCGCCGCCGGCGCTGACCATCCGGGTGTGCGATTCGCTGAGTTGCGAGCTGGCCGGGGCGCAGGAGTTGAAGGCGGCGCTGGAAAGCGGGCTGGATGCGTCGGAGGTGAGGGTTCTGCGGGCGCCATGCATGGGGCGGTGTGACACCGCGCCGGTGCTGGAGCTGGGGCACAACCATATCGACCACGCGACGCCGGAGAAGGTGAAGGCGGCGATCGCGGCGGATGACACGCACGCGCATTTGCCGGAATATCAAGGGCTTGCGGCCTATCGTGAAAGTGGTGGCTATGCCACGCTAGTGGAGGTGCGCAAGAGCGGCGTGTTCGAGGATATCCAGCAGACGCTGCTGGATGCGGGCGTTCGGGGGCTTGGCGGGGCCGGGTTCCCGTCGGGGCGGAAATGGGGGTTCGTGCGGGCCGAGAAAGGGCCGCGCTACCTGGCCGTGAACGGTGACGAGGGCGAGCCGGGGACGTTCAAGGACCGCTTTTACCTCGAGCGGGAACCGCATGTTTTCCTTGAAGGAATGCTGATTGCCGGCTGGGCCGTGGAGGCCGGGACCTGCTTCATCTACATGCGCGACGAGTATCCGGCGGTGCTGGAGATCCTGCGGCGCGAGATCGCGGCGCTGGAGGAGGCGGGGATCGTCGAGAAGGGCTATATCGACCTGCGCCGGGGCGCGGGGGCGTATATCTGCGGCGAAGAGAGCGCGATGATCGAATCGATCGAGGGCAAGCGGGGCCTGCCGCGGCATCGCCCGCCTTTCGTGGCGCAGGTGGGGATTTTCGACCGGCCGACGCTGGTGAACAATGTCGAGACGCTTTACTGGGTCACGCGGGTGCTGCGTGAGGGCAAGGACGTGCTGGCCGGGACCGAGAAGAACGGGCGGAAGGGGCTGCGCTCCTACTCCGTGTCTGGCCGGGTCAAGAAGCCGGGCGTGCACCTGTTGCCGGCCGGGTCGACCATTGCGGACGTGATCGAAGCGGCGGGCGGGATGCTCGATGGCCATGTTTTCAAGGCCTATCAGCCGGGCGGGCCGTCATCGGGGCTGTTGCCGGCGTCGATGGCCGATGTGCCGCTCGATTTCGACATGCTGCAGGAGCATGGCACGTTCATCGGCTCGGCCGCTGTGGTGGTTCTGTCGGACAAGGACAGCGCCAAGGACGCCGCGCTCAACATGCTGCGGTTCTTCGAGGATGAAAGCTGTGGCCAGTGTACGCCGTGCCGGGTGGGGTGCGAGAAGGCGGTCAAGCTGATGGAGGCGGACCGGTGGGATCAGCCGCTTCTGGAAGAGCTGTGCCAGGCGATGGGCGATGCCTCGATCTGTGGTCTGGGGCAGGCGGCGCCGAACCCCATTCGCCTGACGATGAAGCATTTCCCGGATGAGGTCTGAGGGGTAAGCCCCTCAGATCGCTTTGAAAAGCCTCTGGAACAGGCGCCCGCCGAGGCGTGGCATCCCGACCATGTAGATGATCACCAGCGCGAAGAGGATGATCGCGGGCAGGCCGTTCAGTTCGAACCCGCCTTCGGTGGTATCGCCGGTGATCTTGGCGATGATGAAGCCGAATATTAAGAAACTGAAAAGCAGGTCGAGAATAAAGGCGACGACGACGCGCCATGTGGCTGGTCTGGTAGTTGTGGCTTCCGACATGTTTGTCCCTCCGCAAGCCTTGGAATGTCGTGACTTTAGCGCAGGTTTCGCGTCAGAAGAAGCAGATGATGGGCGGCGAATGGTAAATAACCGGTAATGGGTGCGCTCCTTGCCCTTGGGTGCGGTGTGGCCGTGATCTATGGCCTGTGGTTCTGTCACGGGCCGGTTTCGGTATGGCGCAGCGTGGTGAAGACGGTGCCGGTGGCGGTTTTGGCATTATGGGCGGCGCTGGCCGATGGGCCGGTGTGGCTGGTGGCGGCGCTGGCGTTGTCGGCGGTGGGGGATTACGCGCTGTCGCGGGCGGGGGAGCGGGCGTTCCTGGTTGGGCTGTGCGCGTTTGCGCTGGCGCATGTGGCGTATATTGCCTTGCTGTTCGGGCTGGTGGACGGGATGCCGCCCGTGGTGCCGCTGGTGGCGTTGGTCGCGCTGGCAGTGTCGACGGAGCTTTGGCTGGCGCCGCATACGGGCGAGATGCGCTGGCCTGTCAGGGGCTACGTGGGGCTGATCACGGTGATGGCGGGCTGTGCGCTGGCGCTGCCGGGGGCGCTGTGGCTGGCGGCGCTGGGGGCGGGGGCGTTCGTGCTGTCGGACACGCTGCTGGCGGTGCAGATGTTCCGGCGGGACGTGGCGGAACGGTTTGACCGGGCGCTGTCGGTGGTGCTCTGGGCGCTCTATTTCGGGGCGCAGGTGATGATGGCGGTGGCGCTGGCGGGCTGAGGCTTCCAAATCCCGGACAATGGGATTAGGTGAAAAGGGCAGGCAACCCGGAGGGCCCATGGCGTTTTTCTCGAAACTAAAGGAACGCTTGTTCAAATCTTCCTCGAAGCTGGAGGAGGGGCTGGACGCGATCGTCGAGGACGGGGGCGAGGAAGAGGCCGCGGCGCCCGAGCCATCCGAGCCGCGCGAGCCGCCGGAGGCGCCGCCGGGGGTTCCGGAACCGGATTTGCCGGAGCCGTCGGATCCGCCGCAGGAGGCGCCGGAGCCGGACCTGCCGAAGCCCGCGGAGGCCCCGCCGGAAGCGCCGCAGCCGGACCAGCCGCCGGTGCCGGATGCGCCGAGGGAAGACCCGCAGCCCGACCTGCCGCCCGCGCCCGGATCGCCCCCTGAGACACCGGAGCCGGACCTGCCCGAGCCCACGGAGCCGCCGCAGGAAGTGCCGACACGCGACGTGCCGCCGGCGCGGGACGTGGCGCCCGAGGCGATGCCGGCCCCCATTCCGGAGCCGATCCCGGAGCCCCTTCCGGGCCCGCAGGGGGAGCTGGCGCCGGAGGCGGCGCCACGGCCCGGCCTGCTGAACCGGCTGTTCGGCCGGGGCGAGGCGAAGAAGGTGGTGCGCCGGGCGCTGGATGACGACATGCTGGAGCAGCTCGAGGAGCTGCTGATCACGGCGGATATGGGCGTGGATACCGCGCTGCGGGTGACTGCGAACATGGCCGAGGGGCGGATGGGCAAGCGCCTGTCCAGCCCGGAGATCAAGGAATTGCTGGCAACCGAGATCGCCCGGATCATGGAGCCGGTGGCCAAGCCCATGCCGCTTTATCCCAACCGCCCGCAGGTGGTGCTGGTGGTCGGTGTGAACGGGTCGGGCAAGACCACGACGATCGGCAAGCTGGCGAGCCAGTTCAAGGCGGCGGGCAAGTCGGTGGTGATTGCCGCCGGTGACACGTTTCGCGCCGCGGCGGTGGAGCAGCTGCAGATCTGGGGCGACCGGGCCGGGGTTCCGGTGCTGACGGCGCCGGAGGGCTCGGACCCCGCGAGCCTTGCGTGGGACGCGATGGACAAGGCGCAGAAGGATGGCGCCGACCTGCTGATGATCGACACGGCGGGGCGGTTGCAGAACCGGGCCGACCTGATGGAGGAGCTGGCCAAGATCGTGCGGGTGATCCGCAAGAAGGACGAGAGCGCGCCGCATAACACGCTGCTGGTGCTGGATGCGACGACGGGGCAGAACGCGCTGTCACAGGTGCAGACCTTCCAGAAGCTGGCGGATGTGAGCGGGCTGGTGATGACCAAGCTGGACGGCACCGCCAAGGGCGGCGTGCTGGTGGCGCTGGCCGACAAGTTCGGCCTGCCGATCCATGCGATCGGGGTGGGCGAGCAGATCGACGATCTGGCGCCGTTCGATCCGGAGGAGTTCGCCGCCGCGCTGACCGGGCTCGAGGCGCGGTGAGCCCGTCAGTGGGTGCCCATCCACTTCTCGATCTGACGGAGCACCAGAAGGACGACGATCACGATGGCGGTGGTCATGGCCGCGAGCGGCATCTGGCCCGCGCCGCAGCCGAGACCGACGGCGCCTGCCAGCCAGAGCGAGGCGCCGGTGGTGACGTTCTGGACCTCGCCCTTGGAGGTGAAGATCAGCCCGGCGGCGAGGAAGGCCACGCCGGCGGTGACCGCCTCGATCATGCGGATCGGGTCGTTCTGCTGTTCGCCGTCGCCGCCGAATTCGAGGGCGGCAAGCTCCTGGCCGATGATCACGAACAGGCAGGCGGCGACCGAGACGAGGATATGGGTGCGCAGCCCCGCGGGCTTGTGGCGCCATTCCCGTTCGAAGCCGATCAGCGCGCCGAGAAACACGGCCGCGGTGAGCCGGGCAAAGGCCATCGAGGCCGGGACGGCGGAAAAATTGCCAGTGAACACGTCGGCGAAATGGTCGAACATGGTGCCCTTTGTCTCCTACCTGACAGTCTAACGATTTCGGGGCGCTGCGGTTCCGGGGGGCCGGGCGCGGATGAGTGACTGGCTGATCTCGCTGGAGGGGACCGGGGCGGGGCATACGCTGGCCATGTGCCTGGCGGTGTTCGCGGCCTTCCTGCACGCCGTCATGGGGGCGCTGCAGAAGGGGCGGTTCGACCCGTGGACCAGCCGGGGCGCGATCGACGCCAGCTATTTCGTGCTGTCGGTGCCGCTGGCGCTGTTCGTGGTGCCGTGGCCGGAGCCGCATATGTGGCCGATCTTCGCGCTCTGCGCGGTGGTGCACCTTGTCTACAAGATCTTCCAGGGCATGGCCTATATGCGGGGGGCGTACACGGTGGTCTACCCGGTGGTGCGGGGGACGGGGCCGCTGTTCACCGTGATCGGCGCGTGGCTCTTGTTTTCCGAGGTGTTCACGCCGGTGCAGTGGCTGGGCGTGGCGGTGCTGCTGGCGGGGATCTACGGGCTGGCGGTCTATAACCTGCGGACCATCCGGGTGGCGCGGGAGACCTTGCCCGCGGCGCTGGGGCTGGCGGTGATGACGGGGATCTTCGTGGCGCTCTACACCACGATCGACGCCTATGGCATCCGGGCCACGGCGAACCCCTTCACCTTCATCGTCTGGCTGTTCCTGGTCGACGGCATCTGCATTCCGATCTATGCGCTCTGGCGCTGGCGGCGGATGGAGGTGCGGCCCGAGACCGGCGGGTTGCTGGCGAGGGGTGTGATCGGGGCGCTGGTGGCTTATATGTCGTTCGGGTCGATCATGCTGGCCACGCGGCTGGACAAGGTGGGCGAGGCGGCGGTGCTGCGCGAGACTTCGACGGTGTTTGCCGCGCTCATTGGCTGGCTGGTGCTGCGCGAGACGGTGGGCCCGCGGCGGATCGCGCTGATGACGCTGATCGCAGTGGGCGCGGTGATTGTGGAATTCGGAGGCTGAAAGGCAGGACATGGCAGGACGGCAGATCAACCAGGGGCTCAAGACGGCGCTGGAACTGGGCCCGATCATCGGGTTCTTCGTGGCGTATCTCTGGCTCAAGGACGGGACGTTCCTTATCGCAGGGCGGGAGTATGACGGGTTCATCGTGGTCACCGCCGGGTTCATCCCGGTGTTTTTGCTGTCGATGGCGATCCTGTGGAAGCTGACCGGGCATCTGTCGAAGATGCAGATGATCACGGCGGTGCTGATCCTTGTCTTCGGGGGGATGAGCGTGTGGTTCAACGACCCGCGGTTCTTCAAGATGAAGCCGACGATCATCTACCTGCTGTTCGGCGGGCTGCTGGGGATCGGGCTTTTGCGCGGTCAGTCGTGGCTGGAATACGTGATGGAAGGGGTGATGCCGCTGACCCATCGGGGGTGGATGCTGCTGACGAAGCGGCTGATGCTGTTCTTCTTCGGGCTGGCGATCCTGAACGAGGTGATCTGGCGGACGATGACCGAGGAGACGTGGGTGTACTTCAAGACCTTCGGGCTGACGGCGGCGATCTTCCTGTTCTTCATCTTCCAGGGCGGCCTGTTCAAGGAGCATGGCACCCAAGGGGAGAGCGACGACAAGGCGTGAGGCTTGTCGGTTCGGCCGCTGTGCGGCGAAGGTTAACAAACCGTTAATGCAGGGGCGTTTTCCGCGCCGCTTCAGAGCGAGGCATTGCGGCGGACCGGGAACGGCACGCGCCAGTCGGGCCATTGCAGCACGCGGGACCAGCGCGGGTCGGGGCGGTCGGGGAGGATCGACCGGAGCCGGGCCTGGGAGAGTGCCTCGGGGTGGCGCAGGAGCGTGCGGTAGAGGCTGAAGACGCCGGGGCGCAGGTAGGACGACCAGTGGCAGATCCGCCCGCTGGGCGGGGCCACGGGGAAGCCGTGGGCATTCAGCGCGCGCAGCGTGCCGGGGTGGTCGAGTTGCAGGGTCAGGGTGTTGGGCCGGCGCGGCATGGTCTGGGCCAGCGTGCCGTCGCCGCGTTCGGGCGGGGCGATGAGGCGTTCGAGCAGGAAATCGAAAAAGTCGTTCTCGCGGCTGGTGACGTTGAAGACCTCCGCCCCGCAGCCGGCGGGGGTGGCGAGCGCCGCGCGGGCGCGGCCGCCGAACTCGGCCGGGTTGAGCAGGATGGCGCGGCCCACGTCGCCCTCGGCCAGGTGCGGCAGGGCGGAGAGCGCCACGCGGGCGCCGAGCGAATGGGTCAGCAGGTGGACCGGGCGGTCGGGCGCCAGGTGGCGGACCTGCCGGATGAGGGTGGCGAGCGCGCGGCCGGCCTTTTCGGCGCGGTCGTAGGCCTGCCAGATGGTGCCGCGGGCGGGCCAGCCGAAGGCGAGGCCCAGCCCCTCGTCGGCGAAGCCCGAGCCGAAGCCCAGGGCGCGCGGCCAGCTCATCGCCTTCCAGCAGTCGCGGGCCGGGTCGAGTGAGAGGATGTGGCGGTGCGGGCAGTCGAAGGCGTCACCGGGGGCGAACTTGAAGCCGTGGATCATCACGATCACCGGGCCGGGGTGTTGCAGCCCCTCGGCCAGCGCCGGGCCGAGCGGGCGCGGCGCGCCGTAGAGTTCGGGCCCGTCGGGGCCGGCGGAGATCTGAAGAAGCGGCACTGCTCGTAATCCCACTACATCTTGTGGCGAGGGGTTACGCGCACCATACGAAACTAATTTGAACCTACGGTTAAGGGACCGTGACAATGCCCGCGCGGGATTGACGCGGCGGCGGGCCGGGGCTAAAGCGTTCGGCGTGGCGATTTGTTACCGGATTGCGGGCCACGTAAAACAACACCGCTAAAGAGGTCAGGATGAAGGAACCCCCTTTCGCTTGGCCGCGTCGGGGGTTTTTTCATGGGCAAAAGGGGCCCGGAGGACGGAATTATGACAGACTGGAATACACGTACGAAGCTGGTGCACGCGGGCAGCCGCCGGAGCCAGTATAACGAGGTCAGCGAAGCGATCTTCCTGACGCAGGGCTTTGTCTATGACAGCGCCGAGGCCGCCGAGGCAAGGTTCCTCGAGGCCGGGCCGGACGAGTTCATCTATGCCCGCTACGGCAACCCGACGGTGAAGATGTTCGAGGAGCGGATCGCCGCGCTGGAAGGGGCCGAGGATGCGTTTGCCACCGCCAGCGGGATGGCGGCGGTGTCGGGGGCGCTGATCTCGATGCTGCGGGCGGGGGATCACGTGGTTTCGGCCCGGGCGCTGTTCGGGTCGTGTTTGTATGTCCTGGAAGAGGTGCTGACGCGGTTCGGGGTCGAGGTGACGTTCGTCGATGGCACGGATCTGGAGGCGTGGCGGGCGGCTGTCAGGGAGGACACCAAGCTGGTGTTCTTCGAGACGATGGCGAACCCGACGCTGGACGTGGTGGACGTGAAGGCGGTGGCGGAGATTGCGCATGCCAAGGGCGCCAAGGTGGTGGCGGATAACGTGTTCGCGACGCCGGTCTATTCGAAGGCGATCGCGCTTGGGGCGGACGTGGTTGTCTATTCGGCGACCAAGCATATCGACGGGCAGGGGCGGACGCTGGGCGGCGTGATCCTGGGCTCGCGGGAGTTCATCCGCAAGACGGTCGAGCCCTACATGAAGCATACCGGCGGGTCGATGTCGCCCTTTACCGCGTGGGTGATGCTGAAAGGCATGGAAACCATGGCGTTGCGGGTCAGGGCGCAGGCGGAGACGGCGCTGGCGATGGCGGAGGCGTTGCAGGGGCATGGCAAGCTCGACCGGGTGATATACCCGGGGCATGGGAGCCATCCGCAGCATGAGTTGGTCAAGCGCGATATGGGGGCCGGGGGGACGGTGATCTCGCTCAACGTGAAGGGCGGGCAGGCGGCGGCGTTCCGGTTTCTGAATGCCTTGGAAATCGTTTTGATTTCCAACAACTTGGGCGATGCGAAGTCGATCGCGACGCATCCCGCCACCACGACGCATCAGCGGCTGTCGGACGAGCAGAAGGACGTTCTGGGGATCACGCCGGGGCTGGTGAGGCTGTCGGTGGGGATCGAGGATACGGACGACCTGATTGCCGACGTGATGCAGGCGCTGGAGGCGGTCTGAGACGGGGAATTCCGACGTCGGTATAACGTCGGTATTTTGTCGGTATTGCGTCGGTGGCGTATCGGTGCGGGCGGGGCTCGTCCGTCCTTGCGGACGGCCTCGCGATGGGTGTGAGCGGGCCCAAAGGGCCGCGCCTAGGTGTCGGGGTGCTCGACCTGTCCGGGGTCGGGCCATTGGTCCTCGCGCAGCACCTCGCCGGTTTCGAGGATCGACTTGAGGTTCGACAGGACCGCCGGCCAGCCCTCGCGCACGCCCTGATCCATCGGCGAGCCGGGTTCGAGCTCGGCATGGCGGACGGTGAGCTTGGTGTCGGGGCCGAGGGCCACCAGTTCATAGGTCACGCGGGAGAGCTTTTCGGGGTTGTCGGCCTCCTTGCCGAAGGCCCAGCTCCAGACCATGCGGTGGGGCGGGTCGATCTCGATCACGCGGCCGCGCACGTCGACCGTGCCGTCGGCATCGGTGCGGACATGCTCCCACGGGGCGCCTTTCTTCCAGGTCGAGCGGTTCTCATGCCCCCAGTAGCGGCGGGTGAGCTCGCCATCGATCAGGCCGTTCCAGACGGTGTCGATATCGGCGCGGATGTAGACGGCGTAGACGAAATCCGAGGCGGTGGGCTGGCCGGTCGAGGCGCGGGTGTCGTGGGCCGGGGTGAGGTCGTCAGCCATGGCATTTGGTTTCCTTTTTGTCCGGGGGTGTTTCGAGGCGGGATTTGAACTCGGCCAGCGCGTCGAGGCGGGCGTCTTCGAATTTGCCGACCCAGCGGTGGACGATGCCGGTCAGCGGCACGGGGTTGAGGAAGTGGCGCTTGTTGCGCCCCTCCCATTCGGTTGTGACGAGGTTGGCGGCCTCGAGGATGGCGATGTGCTTGGCCACGCCCTGCCGGGACATGGGCGCGCCCTCGGCCAGCTCGGAGAGGGTGAGCCCGCCGTTCAGGAACAGCCGGTCGAACAGGTCGCGGCGGGTCGGATCGGCGAGGGCGTGGAAGACATCGGTCATGGGGGCCATGTATGCAACCATATGGTTGCATGTCAAGCGGGGAGAGCGGAAATGATCCGGTCTGTCGCATTCGGCGTAAATTTATGCGAGATTGGGAATTTCCGCCGGGACGCACTATGTGATAGACGGCAGGACAGAAGGGGATGGCCGCTGATGAATATCCATCGGAGCAAGCTTGAGAACGCGCTGGACCGGGACGACGCCGAACAGGCGCTGTCGGTGCTGCGCGCGTGGGCGGCGAGCGCCAGCCCCGAGGAAGTGGCCGATCTGGACCCTGCCATTGCCCGGCTGCTGCCGCGCGGGGAGGTGACGAACTATCCGGCGCTGAGCCGCACCTATCCGGAGGCCTTCCAGCCGGACGACGCCTATCGTAAGTCGATGCCCGATCTGCAGAACGGGCCGGCCTCGCTTATCCGGGGGGCGAAGCAGCATCTGGAGCATGTGGGGATTTCCAATTTCCGCCTGCCGATCAGCTTTCATACCCGCGACAACGGCGACCTGACGCTGGAGACCTCGGTGACCGGGACGGTCAGCCTCGAGCCCGGCAAGAAGGGCATCAACATGTCGCGGATCATGCGGAGCTTCTACAAGCACGCCGAGAAGACCTTCAGCTTCGAGGTGATCGAGGCGGCGCTGGACGATTACATGTCGGATCTCGAAAGCGTGGATGCGCGGATCCAGATGCGGTTTTCCTACCCGATGAAGATCCGCTCGCTGCGGTCGGGGCTGGAGGGGTTCCAGTTCTATGATATCGCGCTGGAGCTGGTCGAGACCGGGGGCGTGCGGCGCAAGTTCATGCATCTCGACTATGTCTATTCGTCGACCTGCCCGTGCTCGCTGGAACTGAGCGAACATGCGCGGCAGGCCCGGGGGCAGTTGGCCACGCCGCATTCGCAGCGGTCGGTGGCGCGCATCTCGGTCGAGATCAACTGCGAGGGCACGGGCTGCCTGTGGTTCGAGGACCTGATCGAGATGGCGCGCAAGGCGGTGCCGACCGAGACGCAGGTGATGGTCAAGCGCGAGGACGAGCAGGCCTTTGCCGAGCTGAACGCCGCGAACCCGATCTTCGTGGAGGATGCGGCGCGGCTGTTTTGCGAGCAATTGCAGAAGGATGCGCGGATCGGGGATTTCCGGATCATGGCCAGCCACCAGGAGAGCCTGCACAGCCATGACGCGGTGAGCATCCTGACCGAGGGCGAGACATTCGCCGCCCAGAGCATCGATCCGAAGATCTTCAAGACGCTGTTCCACGTCGGCTGAGGCGGCGGCGTTGGGGTTGTGCCGATGAGCGATTCCCGGGCGGTTCGCGCGCGGTTCGGCTGATTTTTGCGCGATCGTGTCAGCGGGCGCCCGTGTCGCGGTACGGGTGGTTTCGTGGATACGCGCCAGGGTTTATCTTGCTGTCACGTTTCCGCGCTATCCCGCGCGGGCCACCACAGCTAGAGGATACACGACGATGTTGCCTGTCTCCGCCCCCCTGAAACTGTCGGCCGCCAGCATGCGGATGGCCGGATACGTGATCGAGAGCAACCTGCGCGTGGCGCAGGTGTTTGGCCAAGCGGCGCTTGCGACGAACCCGTTCATGGGCCGGCCGTATAATTGCGCCGCACGGAGCACGGTGAAGGCCGAGGCGGCGCCGGCCGCTGATGCGACGCCGCCGGCCGCGACGCGGGCTGCGGCCGCGAAGACGGCGGCCAGGAAAGCGGCGGCCAAGCCTGCGCCGGCGAAGAGGGCAGAGGCGAAACCTGCGCCTGCGAAGAAGTCGGAGGCGGCGAAGCTTGCGGCCAAGGCCGAGCCGGTGAAGGACACGCCCAAGGATGAGGCGGCGAAACCGGATGCCAAGGCCGAGCCGGTGAAGGCCACGCCAAAGGCGGAGGCGGCGAAACCGGACGCCAAGGCCGAGGCGCCCAAATCCGGCGCCGCCAAGTCCGACGCGCCCAAGCCTGCGGCCACGGCCGAGGCACCCAAATCCGATGCGCCCAAGCCCGCCGCCAAGGCCGAGGCGCCCAAATCCGACGCGCCGAAGGCCGAGGCCGCCGACACTGCCGCCAAGCGCACGCGCCAGCCCTCGGCCCCGCCGGCGATGCCGCCCACCGGCAGCGACAGCGGCAAGACCGGCGTGTGAGGGCAGGTCCGGCCGGGATGCAGCAGATGCAAACCGGCCATACCGAATTGAGCCTTCTCATGTCAGTACTGCTGACCTAGCTTGGGTGGCAGGGAGGAAACCGAACCTGAACCAGACGAGGTTTCCAAATGGCTACTGCAACGACGAACTTTCATGCAACCGACGCCAAGCAGGGCGTCCTGAGCCGCTTTTTCGCATCCTTCATGCGTGGGCTCGAAGCGCATCACCGGGTGGCATCGCGCCGGCAGGCGATCGAGAAGCTCGAGGCGAAATCCGACGAGGAACTCGCCAAGATGGGCCTGAAGCGGGACGATATTCCATATTACGTCTTCCGCGACCTGTTCTACATCTGACCGCGTTGCGGGGGGCGCGGGGTCAGGGCCCCCCCCCCCGTGTTGGTAATAAATGGCGGGC
>NZ_JAVKFX010000046.1:0-7675 GCF_040223625.1 Roseovarius sp.
ACGTCGAATGACACTCAAAAATCCCATGTCGATCACTCCATGTCTCCCCGACAAAACCCGTCAGGGAAAGGTGTTCACATGGGTCAATTCTCAGTGAAAAATTTGAAGCCTACCGGGTCACTTCTCAGCGGAAACTAACACCCGTCAGGCAATAATCGCAAACCCACTCGTTCCGTGCCGCGGCCGTCGTGAGGGCCCGCTGCGACGCCGCCGCCGGAAGCACCTGAACGCGTCGCCCAACCGTCCGTTCCAGCTGCGCCGCCCCCGCTGTCGAGGTGACGAAAACATGGTCGAACGCATCAACATCCGCCGCGTCCTCGCCCGGCGCCCACATCCACCTGACCAGGGTCAGCCATGGCCCGGCATTCCCGACCTTCCGCAGATCGAACCGCTCGGTCAGGACAATTGCGATGTCCACACCCGCAAGATCGGTCCAGCCGCTCTCCGGGATGTGACGGACATGACAGGCCACCTGCCGTTGCAACGCCGCTCCAAGCTCGCGCGCCATCACCGCGCCGTCATCCGCATCGCTCAGGAAGGCCACAACCGGTCTCGCCCCGGCAACCAAAGCCGGATCGGTCAATCGCGTCGCCCTTGCCAACCGCCGGATCGACGCCCCCCAGCGAGAGGTGAACACCTCGGCATTCCGACCGATCCGCACCCCGGTAAGTGCGGTTTTCTGGCGGCTGTACCCCCGGTGATGCGCAATCACGATATCGTTCGCGCATATCACGTTCAGCCCCAGGTCGCGCCGAACCCTGAGGCACAGGTCGACATCCTCCAGCCCATAGACATAGGCCTCGTCAAATCCGCCGACGCGCAGAAAATTCGCCCGTCGCATCGCAAGAAACGCACCGGTCACCGCGATGCAGCGGGTCGCAGGCGCCTGCGCATCCGTTTCCGACCCATTGCGCGCCTCGTAGGGCCGGATCAGGCCCTCCTCCGTGGTCCGCCTGTCCAGGAACACGCCGAGATGCTGGTCGATCCGAAGCCCCGCATCCGCACCGACATGATCGAGAAGCCGCGCCCCCACGACACCGCTACTGGCCGCGGAAAGATGGCTGCGCACCCGGTCACCGAACCCCTCGGTAAAGACAAGATCGTTATTGGCGAAGACGAGGATGCTGCCGCTGGCCTGCCGGGCCCCGAAATTGTTCGACGCGGAAAAGCTGTCGTTCCGCCCGCGTGGAAGGAAGCGGATGGTCGCGCCCCCTTTCGCGTGTTCCCTGCACACGTCCTCCGACCCGTCGACCGAGCCGTGGTCCACGATGATCCACTCTGTCCTGTCCGAAAGATCCCCCTCCGCGCAGGACCTGAACATCGCGTCCAGCAGGTCGGCACCATCGCGGTTGAGAACGACCACGGAGATCGTTGTTCCCGGCTCCGCCGCACCGCGCGGCTCCACGCGTCGCGGCGCATCCATTGTGGCGCGGTCCACCCGGCCCTCCGGGGCCGGGAGAAGAATGCTGCCGTTGACAAGGCCGCCCGCCGCGCCGATGGGCACGACCGAAAGCCGGACCTCTTCGAGCGGCGCCATGTTCGGCGGCAGCTCGAACTTGAAGCCGCAGAACCCCCACCCCCCGTACCGGGTCTGCGCCTCCTTTCGGTAGAACCGCGTCCTTGTATAGGCAAACGGCGTTTCGCCAAGCTTCAGAACCAGCTCGACCGGGGCATCCGGCTGCTCTTCACAGACGGCCCAGCCCGTCACGTCCTGCGGGCCGAAGGTCTCGACCTCGCCTGCCACCGTGGCATCGGCGGGCATGGCCGGGGGCGCCGTTTCCAGCTCGAAACCTCTCGTGTCGACGGGCCGGTCGAGGGGCCAGGACGCCACCGCAGTCAGCGTTCTGAAATCCTCGAACGCGACGACAACCAGGCGATCGCGCTGGTGAGGCCGCAACGGAAGCCTGAACGCGAACTGACATGACGATCCGGCCCCCGGCAGCGACCCAGAAGACGGTGGGTTGGCCAGTGCCGAGGCAATCGCCGTTACCCCGATCCTCAATTCAACCCGAACCGGCATCCCCGGGTAGACCGGGTGAACGGCCTCCCCCTCGACCAGAAGCTCATGGCCTTTGATCTTGCATGTCCGGATGCGCAGGTGCTCCGATACAGGCGTCTTGGTGATCTCGGCAGCACCAGGTTCGGCCATCCACAATGGATGGCCCTCCCCCTCGGCCTGACTTACCTTCAGCAACTGACTGTCGCCCAGCTCCCGCCCGAAAACGGCACCGATCCCCGCGTCGGACGCCTGAAAGCCGCCGAACTGCGCATCTCCTTCCCGCCTGATTGCGCCGGACAAGCCGGTGTCATGCACAGACCAGTAGAGGCTGTCGGCCCTTGTCAGCGCCCCGCCGGCAAGCTGCTGCCGATCGGCCCGTACGGAAATGGCATAGACGGGCGGCGACGCCAGGTGCGCGCCAAGATCGCCGACCGGCCGTGGCGCGAAACTCGACAGGGGCAGCGCCTCTTCCCTCTTAACGCTTTGCCTCGTCCCGGCATCGAGGTCCCCGTCGAACCAGTCATAGGCGCACTCCGCCAGCAGGAACTGCGCATCCCTCGGCACATCGACAAGGATGTCCATACGATGCTTGCGATCCATCCTCTTGCACAGGAACGCGCCGGCAATGTCGTACCAGTATCCCCGCTCGAGCGGCATCCGGGCACCCGGTGCAGCGGCAAGATCCGTGCGGTGTCGGGTACGGAGGTTCGTGACCGCAACGAAAGGCTTCACGATCGCGCGCTTTTCGGCATGCAACGGCAACATGACGAACCGGGCCCCCAGCGCCGGCTTGTTTTCCGGCTTCACCTTCAGATGCAACCGGATCCAGCCCTGACCGGGTGACGTGGCAATCCGAATGACCGGCCGCCCCTGATAGAAGATGAAGTCGGCCCTTGCCGGCGGGGCGCCGGCCGTGTCTCGCCATTCGAGCGAAAGGTCTTCGGTCAACTGCAGGGCTGAACCGGACTGCGAAAACGCCTCCTTTCCGGTCCAGTCAGATCTCATGCCATGATCCTCCGTCCCATCGACAGAAGCCGGTCGGACAGGTTTCATCCCGGCCCTCGGCTCCCCGCACGCTAACCCTTACTCGTCCAGCCTCTTCATCAGGTACTTGCCATACTCGTTCTTGCTGTACAGCTTGGCCAGTTCGCGCAACTCGTCCCGCCCGATCCAACCCTTGTCAAAGGCGATCTCCTCGGGGCAACCCGTCTGAAGGCCCTGCCGCTTCTCCAGCGTGCGCACGAAATTGCCCGCATCCAGCAAAGAGCCATGCGTGCCCGTGTCAAGCCAGGCATAGCCCCGCCCCATGCGCTCGACCGACAGGATCCCTTCGCCCAGATACATCTCGAGAAGCGTGGTGATCTCCAGCTCGCCTCGCTTGGAAGGCCGCACCTCCCGCGCCCGCTTCGGTGCATCGCCATCGAGGAAATACAGGCCCGTCACCGCGAAATTCGAGGGTGGCACCTCCGGCTTCTCGATGATCTTCGTGGCCTGCCCCTCCGCGTCGAAACCGACCACGCCGTACCGCTCCGGGTCGGACACGCGATACCCGAACACCGTCCCCCCGCTCTCCTGCGCATCGGCGCGCCCCAGCAGTTGCGACAAACCGTGCCCGAAGAAGATGTTGTCGCCCAGAACCATCGCTGAAGGCGCACCGGCAAGGAAATCCTCCGCCAGAAGATAGGCCTGGGCCAGCCCGTCGGGGCTCGGCTGGACGATATAGGTGAACGACATCCCCCACTGGCTTCCGTCGCCAAGCAGCCGCTGAAACGACGCCTGGTCGGTCGGCGTGGTGATGATGGCGACCTCGCGAATGCCCGTCAGCATGAGCACCGAGATCGGATAATACACCATCGGCTTGTCATAGATCGGCAGAAGCTGCTTCGAGACACCGATCGTGATCGGGTAGAGGCGCGTTCCCGAGCCGCCGGCGAGGATTATGCCTTTGCGCGATTGCGACATCGAACGTCACTCCTTTCGTGCTATGAGACTCGTCGGGAACAGCAGGTCGGCCGTGCCGAAACGCTCCGCATAAATCTGAATGTCCGCCTGATACAACGCGCCGACCCGCTCCGCCAGCGCCGCATCGTAAAGACACGCATGCGCCGGCGCCCGTCCTTCGCGCTTCATCTCGGCGAGCGCCGAAAGCGGCGTGTCGGCGTGGCATTCGTCTGTCACCAGCTCGACCTGGTCGGTGCCATGACGGGTGAGTGGCCGGGCATCGGTGATGTCCATTCCACTTTTCCTCTCGATCTCCCCGACGGCCGAACCGAACTGCTCCAGCGCATAGTAGGCATCGTACGCCTCGTAGACCAGAAAATCCTCCTGCGGGCGCCAGTGGATGTTGGCACGAAGGCTCTCCTGCCGCGCGATCGCATCGACGAACTGCCGGAACGTCAGGCCGTGCTCGTCAAGCTGGTCGCCCTCCAGCCGGTACAGGGCCCAGAACTCCGGCGTCTTCGACACGATCTTGTCAAGGAACACGCTCGCCAGCCGGGCATGTGGACAGCGCAGGATCACGAAGGTGAAATTCGCCGTCACCAGCTCGCGCAAACTCGCAGAGAACGTCCTGTTGTTGGGATGGATCCACGTCCAGTCCTCCACCCCCTCGATGCATCCGTTCGCCATGGCAAGGCTGACCCGCATCGTCGAACAGGCATTCTTCGGTATGAAGGTGTAAACCGCGTTCGTCGGATAGCAGACAAGCGCATGGCCCGCCGCAAAGCCGTGGGCCTCGTTCGCGCCCAGACCCACGTTCATTTTCCTTGCATGCCTGAGAAGCCGCCGCCGCATGTTACGCCGACAGGTCCGCCAGCACCCGGAGAAGGCCCTCGCGCCAATCCGGCCGGGCCACCCCGAACATGTCTTCCAGCGACGAACAGTCCATCCGCGAATTGCCGGGCCGTTTCGCCTTGGTCGGGTAGGCGGAAGACGGGATCCCCTCCACCGTCACGCCCCGATCGGCCTGCGCGAAGATCTCCCGCGCGAAATCGGCCCAGCTCACATCCGGCCGGCCCGAGAAATGGTGGATGCCGCCCGGCCCGGCCGCCCCGCCAAGGCCCCGGACAACGGCAAGACAGGCCCGCGCGATATCGCCCGCCTCGGTCGGCCCGCCGACCTGGTCCTCCACGATCGTCAGGTGATCCCGCGTCTCTGCCAGCCGCAGCATCGTCTTGACGAAATTGTTGCCATGGGCCGAAAACACCCACGACGTGCGCAGGATGGCAAAGGCTCCGCCCGCCGCAACGACACCCCGCTCGCCCGCCAGCTTGCTCCGGCCATAGGCGCCCAGCGGCGCGGTCGCGTCCTCCGGCCGCCACGGGTCCGTGCCGCTGCCGTCGAAGACGTAATCGGTCGATATGTGCACGAAGGGTAGCCCGCGCGCCGCCGCGGCCCGGGCCATGGCCGCCGGCGCGTCGCCGTTGATCACCGTGGCAAGGGCTTCCTCGTCCTCGGCCTTGTCGACCGCGGTATAGGCGGCGGCGTTGATCACGCCCGTGGCCTCCGTCTCGCGGATGATCTCGGCACAGGCCTCCGGATCGCTCAGGTCCGCCGCGTCCCGGCCGAGACAGACGACATCGCCGCCGGCCCGCGCCAGCTCGGTCGCCACCTGTCCCGTCTTGCCGAACACCAGAACCGTCATCGCCTAGCCCGCCTTGCCCAGCCGCTCGCCAACACCCTGCCGGCCCTGCAACGCGCGCCACCAGCCCTCGTTGTCGAGATACCATTGCACCGTCCGCTCGAGCCCCTCCGCCAGCGTCACCGAAGGCCGCCAGCCCAGCTCCTCGCGTATCCGCGCGGGCTCGATCGCATAGCGCAGGTCATGCCCCGGCCGATCCGCCACGAAGGTGATCAGCTCGGCATAGCCCCCCGCCTCACGCGGCCGCTTCTCATCCAGGATGCCGCAGATCCGCCGGACGATCTCGATATTCGTCGCCTCGTTCTCGCCCCCGATATTGTAAGACCGCCCCAGCGCCCCCTTCTCCAATACCGTCAGCAACGCGTCCGCGTGATCCTCCACGTAAAGCCAGTCGCGCACGTTCTCGCCCTTGCCGTAGACCGGCAGCGGCTTGCCGGCGAGCGCGTTCAGGATGATCACCGGGATCAGCTTCTCGGGGAAATGATAGGGCCCGTAATTGTTGGAACAGTTCGACAGCACCACCGGCAGCCCGTAGGTTTCGTGCCACGCCCGCACCAGGTGATCCGACGCCGCCTTCGACGCCGAATAGGGCGAGCGCGGATCGTAGGGCGTCTCCTCGGTGAACTTGCCGGTCGCCCCCAGCGAGCCGAACACCTCGTCGGTCGAGATATGGTGAAACCGGAAGCCCTCCGGCCGCCCCTGCCCGACCCAGTATTTCCGCGCCGCCTCCAGCAGCGTATAGGTCCCGGTCACGTTGGTCTCGACGAAGGTCCCCGGCCCGTCGATCGACCGGTCCACGTGGCTTTCCGCCGCAAGATGCATCACCGCGTCGGGCTCGTGCGCCGCGAACACCCGGTCCAGCGCCGCGGCATCGCGTATATCCGCCTCCTCGAAGGCGTAAAGCGGGCTGCCCGCCACCTCCGCCACGTTCTCCAGGCAGGCCGCATAGGTCAGCGCATCGAGGTTCACCACCTCGTGCCCCCGCGACACGGCCAGCCGCACCACGGCCGACCCGATGAACCCGGCCCCGCCCGTCACCAGAAGCTTCATGCCGGCCCCTCCCACACGAAGGGGCTATCGAAATCCTTCATGAACGGCGCCTTGGCATCCTTCTCGGAAAGCACGGCTTCGCCCGCCTCAAGGCCCCAGTCGATCCCGATCTCGGGATCGTCGAACCGCACCGCCCCGTCACACTCGGGCGCGTAGTAATCGGTGCACTTGTAGATGATCTCCGTATCGGGCTCCCGCGTCGCGAACCCGTGCAGAAAGCCCTCGGGAATGAACAACTGCCTGCCGTTCTCGAAGCTCAGCTCGACCCCCACCCATTTGCCGAAAGTCGGGCTGCCCTTGCGAATGTCCACGGCCACATCGAACAGCCGGCCCCGCCCGCAACGCACCAGCTTGGCCTGCGCATGCGGCGGCGACTGGAAGTGCAAGCCCCGCACCGTGCCGGGCTTTGCCGACAGGGAATGGTTGTCCTGAACGAACTCCGCCTCGACGCCCGCATCCATCAGCCGGCGGCGGTTCCAGCTTTCGGAAAAGAAGCCCCGCGCATCGCCGTGACGCTGCGGCGTCAGGATCACGACCCCCCCGAGCTCGGTCTGTTCAACGTGCAAATCGATCTCCATCGTGTCCCAGGGGCATGAGCCACATGATCCGTATTTTGTGTTCCCTCGAAATGCAAGCACGGACCCCGGACAAAGCGTCTTTCGGCAAAGAGGCAAGCGCCGGTGTCTGTTTTTGCAGCCGATGGCGCAGTGGCGGACCGCACCGCAAGGCACGGACAAGCCGAAAATCCCGTCTCGTTTCGCGGGGGGCCGACGGCGAAACGCGCCATCGGCGACGATTGGAATCAATCCTGACGGACGCTGCCCCATTCGTCCGAAATCGCCCGCGGTGGCAGTGTCAGAGGGATGAGCTTGCGAGCGACCTCGCTGGCCCCTACCCTTCCTGAATGAGTAAGCCCAATCCGTTTCGCTACTTTCGAACAAGCCGTGAAATCATCCGGCTGGCGGTAATGATGTACGTCAGATTTC
>NZ_JAVKFX010000047.1:0-74496 GCF_040223625.1 Roseovarius sp.
CCTCTACCTGCCGCCATACTCCCCGGACCTGAACCCCATCGAGCAAGCCTTCTCGAAACTCAAGGCGCACCTGCGCAGGATCGGCGCCAGAACCTTTACAGACCTCTTCGAAGTCCTCGGAGACATCTGCGATATGTTCTCACCCAACGAATGTTGGAACTTCTTCAAGGCTGCCGGATATGTCGCAGGTTAAAATCGAAACGCTTTAGCCCATTTTTAAGCCGGTTACATGGTTACAAAACGTCTCGTAAATCATTGATTTTATTTGGCGAATGCAGAATTCGAGTCCCTCCGGGCCTACCAGTATTTCGGCGCATCAAAGGAAGATTTCTTGAAACCGAAACAAACGCTGTAGTACAGTCGCACGGTTTCCGGCAATGCAGTTAAAGTAAGAAGCTTATTGCGAATGATATTAACCTCCCTCGACAACATCAGCCAGGTTCAAGAGACCGTACTTGGGGCCGCACATTCTGAAAGCGTTTCCATTTTCGGGGAAGAAGGTTACAGGAATTTCGCCCAACGCCATCGGTTGGAAGACTTCAACCCCATCTACGGCAACTATGCGATAATCTCAAAGACGCCAGACGCGACCCGGATATCAACTGATCATTTCGGTCTCTTCCGCCTGTATGTTTATCGCTCTGATGAAGCCTTCGCAGTCTCGGACAGCATTCTCGAGCTTGTCGAGTTTGCCCGAACCAATCGTCTACCAGTCACGCCCTACGCACCGGCTGCCCATGCATTCCTCATCGGTAAAGGCGTGGGCCAGCAGCTTTCTTCATTCAGGACGCCAGTAGCAGAGATCGAACTGGTGCCCCATTGGTGCGACGTTGTTCTGTGTACCGGAAAACTTGAGCTCGAACGAAAACCGGATGTAAAATGGACACAGGATCTCCGCGAAGCGAACTGGCAGGCCGGGCGGTTCTTTGCGTCATTGTTGAGATCGTATGTTGAAGCCGGAATGAGGCCGTTCATCCGAATGAGTGCGGGCCTGGATTCACGCTGCACGCTGGCTGCCATGTTGTGCATTTCGGATCACGATTGCCTAAAGTACGTGGGGTTGCAGACAAGCCGGCAGGAGAACCGGGCGCACGAGAGGCGGATCGTGATGGATATGATTGAGTATACGCCTTTCGAGGAGATTGACCGAATTCCTTCCATTGGGCGGACTGACTGGTCCGACTGGAAGCGCGCGCATTTAGGCAGTCGGTCGCATTTTGCCAAACAGCTAACCTACGGCCCCCCCTTTCCTGGCTTCACGGGAGCGTGTGGTGAGCTCGCGAGGGAGTTTTATGATTGGGACGGAACGGTCAGCGGCATCCGGATGCCGAATGTTATCCCGGAGGATATCAGAGAGCAGGTTTCCGATGACATTGCGGCTGCGGTCGCGCGATTTGATGGCCAATGCAAGGATTTGCTCACGGTTGAAAACAAGCATTATCAAATGTTTCGAAATCGGTTTCACTTCGGGTCGGCGCTTAGTGAGACGATTTTTGGGTTTCCTCCTTTGGTATATGCGCTTTTGTCCAATGACACCGGACGCGGCGCGAATGAACCACTGCATCGCCTGATATTCGAACTCGGCGGGAAAGAGGTCTTGGAACATGAGTTCGACGAGGAGGAGAAAGGCTTCGCTGGTCCGATTCCCATGGATTGGCGGCAGGTTCGGTTCTCGGAATCCGATCTTATCGAGCGTGAGATATATCTGGATGGTTTGATGGCCGGGAGCCAATTCTCGGAAGCCGAACGCGCCAATCGTGTGGCACGGCCCGTACCGCGACTGGTCTCCGATCAGTTCCTTGGCGAGTGTTCAGCTCTCCTTGCTGAGGTCAAGTACCAAGGGTTATTGTCTGACCATCTGGTGTCTGTGGCCCAAAAGCAGCTCGCAACCCTTCGTGACAAGCGAGACAGGGCGATACCGGCGATTTTCCCGGCCCTGTTTGCCGCATTGTCGCTCGGAGTACCGGCCATGGATAGGAGGATCGACTCGCGCGCGGACACATCAGGCTGAGCGGTCTTGAGATCTAGGACGATGGCGAGCCGGCATACGTGAGGGAGGACGGGGCGAGCCACACCCGTGTCACCCAGCTGATGTTCCTTCTGAACGAAAAGATCGACACGCGCGGCAAACGTCGCGCGGGCTTCGTTGCCGGCGTGTCAGGCGTGCTGGCCAGAACCGGCGCGCCATCCTTGGGAGGCGGCCGGCAATTCTGGATCGCAAAGACTTCACCTTGGCCGAAAATACGCTAGGTTAGCACTTGAGCCGTCTGATGCACCTGCTCTTGCGCCAACGTGGGAAGAGGCGGCCGGTTATTCGGAGGTAAGGTAGATTATGAAACAGCTTTTCACACCCCTTGCTTTTGCCTGTACTGTCGCCCTGCCCCTGCCCCTGCCCCTGTCGCTCCAGCCGGCCCAGGCCGATCCTGCCGTCAGGACCGGGCATATCCCCGCGACGGAGCAGCATCAGGCGATCATCGACTGCAAGTACGAGCTGGGCCTGCGCGGGGCGCCGAAGATCCAGGCGACCTACGTGGCCTATCCGTGGGGCGGCGACAGCGTGCTGCGCATCCTGCCGCACGGGAGCGTGGGCGCCGGCGAGGCCGCGTGGATCAACGCCTGCGCCGATGCGCGGCTGGGGCGGGGGACCGCGACCACGACGGTCGTCACGGTCAAGCGCGTGCGCAAGGTCGACAGTATCTGCCCGCCCTGGGCGTCGGTGCTGTATCGCGGGTCGACCTATTGCGTGGGGAATTGAGCCGGCGTTTCCTTGCGGCGGCTTGTTTGACGTAGGGCAGCTTCCCCCTGCCCCGATACCCCTTTCCCCTGTCGCATGCTGCAGTAGCTTTGCGTCCGCTCCTTCAACCTTTCGGGACGCTTGAGGGCTTGCGGGATCGGGCCTGGTGGAGGTCAATCTGTGGCGGGGCAGGCTTGCCCGCGCCGTCCGGCTAAACGGGCCGGACTGTTCGGAATTTTTCGGGCGGAGCGGTTGATCGGGCGGTGACGGGCCTGTTACGCTCGGCCACATTACCGGTTTTCAAACGGATTTCAGCACAAGGGTATTTGTCATGAGTCAGACTTTGTTTCCGGGGGCGCTCGGCGTCCTTTCCGTGACGATCTTCGGCCTTTTTGCAATCGGTTCGGCGCCGGTGGCGGCGGAGCCGCTGGCCAGCCCGTGGCAGAGCATGCGGGTCGAGGGACGTGCGAGGATGGAGCGGGCCTGTGACGGGGACAAGGCCGCGCGACGGCAGATCGTCGAGGGAGTCGAGGCTGGCACCGATTTCTATTCGATGACCAGTATCGGCTATATCCGCCGCCATTGCGGGCTGTTTCGCGAGTATGACAACGCGGCGATCAGCGCAAAGCTGGGCGCAGCGGCGGAGGCCGGTTATCCGGGCGCGCAGTATTACTGGGGTATCAACATGATTGATGGCACCTCGACGCATATCCCGCATGACCCCGAGGGCGGGGCGGCGATGCTGGACCGTGCCGCGCGGTCGGGCCATGGCACAAGCGCGCAGAAGCTGGCCTTCTGGTATGCATTGGGCACGCTGCTGCCGCGTGACCTGGTGAAGGCGCAGGAATACCTTGCCATCGCCGAGGTCGAGGGGGTGAACGCGAATACGGTCGAGTTCACCCGTGGCAAGATCGAGATGGCGGCGGCGCAGGACGGCGTGCCCGTGCCGGAGGCGCCGGAGATACCGGGCGCCGCGGCGAAGCGGGAGGCGCGCGCGGCGGAGGCGGTGTTCGCGGAGCTGAGAGAGCAGTTCGGCGAGGGGTTCGGGGCCGAGACCGGCTATCTGGAGAAGGCGGGGGTGTATTACTTCCGCCATTGCAGCGCGACATCCTTCGGGAAGCTGGCGGTTTTCCGGCTGCAGGATGACGGCGCGGCGCAGGTCTGGAGCGATGAGAAGGCCTGTGTCAACGGGGTGGACGAGACCGACCTGAACGGCGATGGCGAGCCGGAGATCCGGTATTACACGCAGGGCGGCGGATCGGGGACCTATACGGCGTCGGTGAATTTCCTGCACTGGCCCGAGGGCGAGCCGGAGCCGGAGAAGGGACTGTAATACACCACCTACTCCTATTCGTGGTGGGACGGGCTTTATTCGAAATACGGGTATGACAAAGGGGTGGCGAGCCTTCTGGTCACCACGACCGGGGAGCTGGTCGAGGGGCCGAGCTGCAAGTGGGGCGAATACTGTCCGAGCTGGCCGCAGGACGCGGAGTGCCGGGCGGCCATACGGTGCCCGATGGTGGTAGAGAAATCGCTTTACGTGGGTGGCGAGGACGAGCCCTACCCCGATGAACTGCGCGGCGACCGGGACTGGGAGCGGTTCGTGCAGGATGTCTATGAAGGCACCGGTTACAGGCTGGCCAACAAGGGGGCCCCGGAGGGGATCGTGAGCGCCTCGCTCAGCCCGCTGGAGAAGGTGCTGGATGCCGCCCAGGGCGAGATGCCCGGCGAGGTGTCGGAGGCGCGCAAGGACCTGATCAGCGACTGGCTGAACTGATGGGTGCGGCGATGATACGGGCGGCGCTTTGTGCGCTGATGGTGCTGGTCACGGGCCCTGCCCCTGCCGAGACCTACAAGATCGAGAATATCGGCTCGGGCAACCCGCGCGGCGCGACCGACGGGTTGAGTTTCACCTACGATGTGCATCTGCGGCTGGAGCTTCTGCTGGGCGAGCCGGTGGTGGGCACGCGGTTCCGCTGGCAGCTCAACCCCAATTTCAGCGAGGTCGAGGTCTCGGAGCTGGTGACGGAGGAACGGCGGCGGGTGAAACTGCTGAACCTGCCGCGCGAGGCACAGTTGAAGGCGCGGATCTACGACGTGGATATCGAGTTCGAGATGTCGGGGGCGACGGGTGTCTATTACCTGCTGGCCGATGGCGGCGACCCCGGGCCCGGCGATGGCGAGACGTGGAGCTTCAACGTGCCCGGCTCGCCCGACTGGAGCGAGATGTTCTACCGCACCCCGCTGGACGGGCCGGACGACCGGGCCGATTACGTCTCGGAGACGGAGGCGAAACGGATCTGGAAGGAGGGGCTGCACCTGCATACCGCGCGGCTGGTGGATGTGAAGGTGTCGACCCATGACCTCGTGCGCTGGTACGTGCAGCAGAGCAAGGCGCCGGAGGTGGCGGTGACGCGGAAGGCGATCGGCAACCTGGCCGAGGGGATCAGGGAAGGGTTCGGTTATGACCTCGACGCGGAAGAGTTCGCCGAGGTCACGCCGGAGGACCGCTGGGAGACCGAGGGGATGAGTGGCCTGCCCGAGGAAGAGGGGCTGCGGTCGTCAGAGATCGACTACCAGATCCTGAGCGAGCGGTTGGGCAAGCTCTTGGCGATGCCGAAGAAGTTCGAGCCGACGGGCGAGCTGATCCTCTTCGACGCGGCGGTGGCCGAGCTGCGCTCGGACATCGCGGCGCTTGCGGAGCAGCGCACCGAGCGGGGGTTGAAGGACTATCCGCTGAAACTGGGGCTGTCGCCGCGGGAGTTCGAGGAAGGGCATGACGTGCGGGCGGCGGGCAACAGCTATGAGTTGGTCGAAGACGACGGGGCTTTCTGGGTTGCGGACCTGTCCGGGGAGGAGGTCTACTTTCTGGAATATGAGGAGTTTCTTTTCGCCAAATCCGTCGTGGCCCGCACCCGGAAATGCAGCCTTGAGCTATTTGACCCGAAGAGCGAAGAGGTGGTGTTCGAACACGAGTTCGACTGCAACAGCTGGATCCACTTCGTTGACGTTGACAAGGAGGCCCCGCCGGCAGCGGACCGGTTGAAAATCGCGGTTCACGCCGGGCGGAAGCAGATCGTCAAACGCTACCGCGCCGGGGATTGCAGTGACTGGGGGCAAAGCGAGGTGACGGCATTCGACGTAGAGCTCTACGAGTTCGGAACCGACCTGGAATTGAAGCGGGTCGGGTCGGACCGGCACCGACATACGACGAAAACCGCGTCCGCACAGTTTTGCCTGTCGACGCAGTAAAGCCCCCCTGCCCGCCTCAGCGCCCGATCACCAGCTCGGCGCGCAGGCCGCCCAGGCGCTCACTTTCGCCCAGCCGCAGCATGCCGCCATGGGCGCGGGCGATGTCGGTGGCGATGGCAAGGCCCAGCCCCACGCCCGAGCCGAGGTTCTGGTTGCGCGCGGTGTCGAGCCGGACGAAGGGTTTGACCGCCTCCTCGCGCCGCTCCTTGGGGATGCCGGGGCCGTTATCCTCGACCCGGATGCGCAGGGACCGGTCGGTCAGCAGCACCGAGACCTCGGCCTTCGTGCCGTATCGGACGGCGTTGTTGATCAGGTTCTCGACCGCCCGGCGGATGCCGGCCTGGCGGAGCGCCACGGTGCCCTCGCCCTCGGCGAGGAAGAGTGTGACGTCCCGCTCGGCCCGGCGCATGTCCTCGACGATCTGGGTGACCAGGGCGACGGGGTCGACGTGCTTCGCCTCGCCCTCGCTGGCGCCGCGGGCGAAATCGAGGAACTCGTCGATCAGCCGCTCCATGTCGGCCACGTCCTGTTCCATCGCCTGGCGGTCCTCGTCCTCCAGCATGGAAAGGCCGAGCCTGAGCCGGGTGAGCGGCGTGCGCAGGTCGTGGCTGACGCCCGAGAGCATCAGGGTGCGCTGTTCGATCTGCCGCTCGATCCGGGCGCGCATGTCGAGGAAGGCGTTGCCGGCGGCGCGCACCTCGACGGCGCCGGCGGGCCGGTAATCGAGGTGGCGGCCACGCCCGAACGCCTCGGCCGCGCGGGCCAGGCGGGTGATCGGGCGCAGCTGGTTGCGGAGGTAGAAATAGGCGATGACCGTCATGATCGCCGCAAACCCCACCATGTTGACCAGAAGCTGGTGCGGGTTCGACGCCGAGACGCGGCGGCGGTCGAAGCTCATGCGGATCGGGCCGTCATCGCTTGTGAAGAAGAGCGAGACGCGCTTGTCGTCGGGCAGGTCGACCGCCAGCAGGTCGGGCAGCCGCGCCTTGAACTCGCGGATCACGGTGGCGCCGGTGAAATCGTACCAGCGGCGGTAGCTCTCCTCCGGCACCACGCTCTGGGGCACCGGGTCGACCCGGATCAGCAGCGTGCGGGCGAGCGCCGAATCCGACACCTCCTCGGCCGTCATGCCGCTGTCGAGCATGAGCCGGACCTCGCGGCTGACCGAGTTGGTCATCTGTATGGTCACGCCCTCGAAATGGCGCTGGATGAAGATCACCGATACCACCAGCATCACCGAGATCACCGGCAGCAGCAGGATCAGGATGGCGCGGCCATAGAGGCTGCGGGGCATGTAGAGTTTGAGCCAGCGAAAGGACATGCTTGAACCTAGCCAAGGAAATGTGCGTAAGAAAGGCCCATGAACGAGAGCGATTTCAACCCGGAACCGGGCGTGGCCGAGGATCTGGGCGGCGGGGTGCGCAGGGTGCTGGCGCCGAACCCGTCGCCGATGACGTTTCGGGGGACGAACACCTACCTGCTGGGCGCGCGGCAGGTGGCGGTGATCGACCCCGGCCCGGAGAGCGAGGCGCACCTGGCCGCCATTCTCGGTGCGCTGAATCCGGGGCAGCAGGTGACGCATGTGATCGTGACCCATTCCCATGTCGACCATTCGCCGCTGGCCGCGCGACTGGCGCGGGAAACGGGCGCGCGGGTGCTGGGCTTCGGACCGTCGGGCTCGGGCCGCAGCGCGGTGATGCGGGAGTTGGCGGCGCAGGGGCTGGAGGAGGCCGGCGAAGGCATCGACGCGGGGTTCGCGCCGGACGGGGAGCTGGCCGACGGAGAGACGGTGACGGGCGAGGACTGGTCGCTCACCGCGCTCTGGACGCCGGGGCACCTGGGCAACCACCTTTGCCTGGCCATGGGCGACACGGTCTTTACCGGCGACCTGGTGATGGGCTGGGCCAGTTCGCTGGTCTCGCCCCCCGATGGCGACCTGACCGATTTCATGGCGTCGTGCCGGCGGTTGCGCGTGCGGGGGGCCGAGATCTTCCATTCCGGCCACGGCGCGCCGATCACCGCGCCGATGGCCCGGCTCGACTGGCTGATCGCCCACCGCGAGGGGCGCGAGGCCGCGATCCTGAAGGCGCTGGAGGCCGGGGCTGCGGACACCGCCACGCTGACGGCGGCGGTCTATACCGACGTCGCGCCGCAGATGTGGCCGGCGGCCGAGCGCAACGTGCTCGCGCATCTCATTGACCTCTATCAGAAAAACCGTGTCGAACCGGTGGGGGCGCTGTCCCAGCACGTCCCCTTCCGGCTGGTCTGACCGCCCCTGCCCGGATCGGTGAAATTTTTGTCACAAACCCACTGGACGCCACCGGAGGCTATTGCTATATCGCGCCTCGTGTTCCGGCGTAGCTCAGCGGTAGAGCAGTTGACTGTTAATCAATTGGTCGTAGGTTCGATCCCTACCGCCGGAGCCAAAACTTCCCTAAGCTACTGAATTCATTGGAAATCCGAACTGGTGGCCCTGCGCCAGAGCCTTGCCTCGGACTTCGACGTGGCGCTGATCTACGAGGCAAACGACCGGGTGCACGACACGCTGATCTCCTATTGCGGCAACCGCTTCATCCTCAACGCGCTGGATTTCCACGAGCCCTCGGGCCGGATGAACGAGTACCGCCACTACCAAGACCGCGCGCGGATCCGCACCGCCTGTGACGAGCATATCGCGATCATCGACGCGGTTGCCGCCGGCGAGATGCCGCATGCCGCCGAACTGATGCGCCAGCATATCCTGCGGGCGTCGGAAGCCGGCGCGCGCCCCGTCCGCGACGCGGAGGCCGGGCAAAGCCAGGGGCGGTCCCGGAACGGCTAGCTTTTCCGACCGGACTCAAGAAGTGGTTCGGCCGCGTCCGCCATCGCTTCGATCCCGCGGGAGGCGTCGATCCGGGCCCAGGTCATCGTGCCGATATCCTTCTCCGACTGCCCGCGCACCACATCGGCATCGGCGTCGGAAGCGTCGCCGTGGCGTTCGGTGACGCGGCGGGTCAGCGTGTCGACCGGCGCATCGAGCCAGAGGCCGGTGAAGGGCACCTCCATCTCCTGCGCCAGCCGCCCTGCCCCGTCCCGCTCGTCGGGTGACAGAAAGGTGGCGTCGAGCAGCACTGACTGGCCCGCGGCCAGCAGGTAGCGGGCTCGGTCGGTCAGGCGGGTGTGGACGGCGCGCGCGGCGTCTTTCGTGTAACTGTCCGCCGGCAGCGTGTCGCCGGGCGCGACGCCCGCCAGCGCCTTGCGCTCCAGGTCGCTGCGCAGGTGGACCGCGCCGGGGCGGCGACCGATCCCGGGGGCCAGCCGGCGCGCCAGGGTCGTCTTGCCGGTGCCCGACAACCCGCCCACGGCGACGAGGTGCGGGCCGGTGTCGTACAGGGCATCGAAGGCCGTGTCGAGATAGCCGCGCGCCTCGCGCCGGACCTGCCCACGGTCGCCCGCGCCGGTCTGGACCGCCACCATGGCGCGGATGCCCGCCCGCAGGGCGAGGAACAGCGGCAAGGCGGCGAGCCCCGCATCCTGCCTCCCCTCCTGGGCGTGCAGCCACGCGTTCTGCACGATGTTCGCAGGGCGGGTCAGGCCGCGGTTCAGCAGGTCCATCACCAGGAAGGCGAGGTCGTAGAGCACGTCGCAGGTGCCCAGTTCCTCGTCGAATTCCAGCGCGTCGAAGAGGACCGGCTTGCCGTCGATCAGTACCAGGTTGCGCAGGTGCAGATCGCCGTGGCAGCGCCTCAGGTGACCATCCCCGGCGCGGGTGTCGAGGAGCGGTGCGGTCCGGTCGAAGGCGGCGCGGGTCCGGGCCGAGAAGCCGGCGACACGCTCGGGGCCGAATACCTCCTCCATCTCGGAGAAGGCGGTTTCCAGCTCGTCGATGATGGCGCCGATCCGGGCGGCGCCGTCGCCCGCGCGCCGCGGGGCGGCGTCGTGATAGGCGGCGATCTCGCGCCCGAGCCTGTCGGCCAGATTGTCGGTCAGGTCGCCGCGCGCGGCCAGTTCGGAAAGCTCGTTCTCCTTCGGAAAGCGGTGCATCCGCAGCACCCATTCCACGGGCTTGCCTTCGCCGTCGAGGGCGAGGCCCTCGCCCTCGCGGGTGATGGGCAGGACATCGCGGTAGATCTGCGGCGCGGCGGGCCGGTTCAGCTCCAGCTCGCGGCGGAGCATGGCCTCGCGCGTGTCGAGATCGGTGAAGTCGAGGTAATCGAAATGCACCGCCTTCTTCACCTTCAGCGCCGTGTCCCCCGCAAGGAAGACATGCGCGCCGTGGGTTTCGACGTGGTCGGGCGCCGTGCCGTCATGGGTGGCGGGGTTTTCGAGAAAGGATATCACCTCGTCCTGGCTGTCGCCGGTCATGGTTGCCGCCTTTCGGAGACTTGGCTTGGAATTGCGGTCCTGGTGCCGCCCGCCTCAGGACAGGCGCTCATCCGATCGGTCGGGCCGGGTGAGCGCGGCGGCGACGGCATCCCCCGGAAGGTCGAGATCCAGAGGGCCGGTGCCCGTGACAAGGGTCTCGACCGTGCGCAGGACGCAGGTGTCGCTGAAGGGTTTCACGATGACCTCGTAATCCCGCATCGCCTCGGGCAGATCGTGCAGCGGGTTGGCCCCGTCGGTGAGGAACAGGACCGGGCAGGCATGATCGGCCAGCCGCGCCGCGGTGTCGAGTCGCTTGCGCCGCTCGCGCCGGCCGAGATCGACGATCCCGAGATCCGGGAGGGCAAGGTCGATGGCGCGGTTGGCGCCTTCGGCGGAGTTGCAGACGATCACGGGGTAATACCCCCTGTCCTCCAGCATCGAGGCCACGTCGAGCGCGACGACATTCTGGTCTTCGAGGATCAGTATTCTGCGGGCAGACATTGGCGTACCTTTCCAGAGGTTCCGTCTTTCCCTGATGTCGGGACTTTGACCTGCGGACACAACCGGGCAGGCAAAATCTGGCAGGGTCCAGGCGCGGCGGAGGCCGCCACAACGGGTTTGAAGGGATGCCTTGCAGCAGAAGCGAAACAGCCCATGAAGGAAAGTTAGCCCGTTTCCGGCCCTATTCGAAGTGCCAGCGGATTGCCTCTTCCCCGCAGGCGGAAACCAGCCTGAGTGGCCGCGGCGCACGGAACATTCCCGCCGGTGCCGCTGTTGGCTGGACAGGAGGCTCTTTCATGGAAAACACGCCCGATATCACCAGGTTCCGCACCCGCGAAGGCGACTTTGTCGGTCCCGAGGAACTGCATGATCTGCTGTTGGATGAAGGCTATTCCGCCGGCAATCGCGAGCAGTATCTCAAATCGCTCCTGACCGAACTGTCGCGGGCCGAGGCCGAGCACGAGCATCACCGTGACGGGCGCGACGCGCTGCTGCGCGAGGTGCATGACATCCTGTCCCAGGAACAGGACAAGCAGGGCAATGCCCCGATGGCGGACGACGCCTGAGGCGGTCAGCGTTGTGAAGGATGAAGCGGCCGGGCCGGGTGACCTGCCCGGCCGCTCCCATGTCAGTCGATCTCGGCGCAGGCGATGCGCTCGCCGGCGTCACCCGAGGACTGGCTTTCGTAATCATCCGAGCCGCCATGCACCAGAAGGGCGCGGCCCGAGACGTCGTTGTCCCCTTCCCCGAGCGAGGCGAAGGTGTTCAGCACCTGCGCCTTCAGCGTGCCATCGGCCGCGACATACTGGTTCGGCATGTCGCCGGCATGGGGGCTGCCGTCCACGAAGAACCCGTGCTTGGTGTCGCCGGGATTGAAGTGGCCGCCGGCGGATTTGAACCCGTCTTCGGGATCGCAGCTTCCCTCTTCATGGATGTGGAAGCCGTGCCAGCTTTCCGGCGGCAGGTTCTGCAGGTCGAGCTCGATCAGCAGGCCGTGGGGCGTGCCGGTGAGGGTGGCGGTGCCGGTTTCCTCGCCCTCGGCCGACAGGAACGTGACCTCCTGCGTAGGCATCTCGCTTTCGCCGTCCTGCGCGACGGCGGCGGGGGCGAGCCCAAGGCAGAGCGCGGCGATGGCGCCGCCGCAAAGCGCGCGCGGGGTGCGTGAGGGTGACGGGTGGCGATGGGTCATGTTGGAGTGTCCTTTCTGTGGTGGGCAGGCCCGGCGGCCCTCGACGGGAGGTTGCGGGCTGCTCAGGGGAAAACCGAAAGCGAGCGGTCGTTGTTCCCGAGACGGTCGCGCGGGTCATAAGCGCGCACATCGGCCGGCGACCCGCCACAGGGGCAGGCCCGGCCGGTGCAAGGGCGCCTGCCTAGGCGGTCGCCTGGTTGACGCGGAGGTTGTTCTGCACGTGAACCACGCCCGAGACGCTGTCGGCGCAATCCTCGGCATGCCGCTTGGCACGGCGCGAGTCGACGGTGCCGTCGAGCGTGACCTCGCGGTCGCTGACGCTGACCGTGACCTCGGTGGCGTCGACATACCGGTCTTCGGTCAGCCGGTCGTTGACGTCCTCCTCGATCCGGGCGTCGGAGCGGACATAGTTCTTGGGTCCGCGCCCGCGGTGGTCGGCCTCGCGGCGTTCCTCCGCCGCCTCGTTGCCGAACCAAGAGGCGACCTCGTCCTCGGCGCGCGCCAGCATGCCGCGCTCTTCATAGCCGCGCGGGGGCTGGCGGTGGTCGTAATCCGAGCGTCTTGGCGCGTGGCCGGGGTAGCCGGTGGGCATCCCCGGTTCGGGGGCCGGGTAGACCGGCACGGGCCACGGGTAGCCGGCGGCGGGATATGTGCCCGCGCCGTAGGCCGCGGCGTCATGCCGGCCGTAATAGGGGTCTTCGTAGCCATAGGGGCCGGGCCGCTCCTGCCGGTGGCGGCGGGCCAGCTCCATGCGGGCTTCGTGTTCTGTCATCGGATCGGGTCTGCGGGGCATCTGGGCCTCCTTTGCGAAACGGGCCGGGGAACCGGCGGTGGGTTTCAGGAACAAAACAAAGTGGTCAAGGCGCAGGTTCCTGACCGGAGCGGCTGGCCCGCCGAAACCGGCCGGCCACGCCCCTGCCCGCTCAGACCGCCGCGCGGCTCAGGACCGCGGCGCAGATCACGCCGCAGGCGCTGGCGACGCCGGTCAGGTCGTCGCCGTCGCGGTGGGCCTGCGGAAACAGTTCCGTCACCAGCGACGCGACGACGGCACCGGCCGCGACCGCCCGGATCAGGCCCAGCGGCCCGTCGCCCGCCTCCTGCAGCAGGAGATTGCCGCCGATGGTCACGCCGGACAGGATCAGCGCCGCAATCCCCCAGATCAGGGCCACACGGCGCCCGGACCAGCCCCGCTCGCGCATGTTGCGGGCGCCGGCGGCGGCTTCGGGCAGGTTCGAGAGCATGATCGCCGCCGCGAAGGCCGAGACCTCGCGGGCGCCGGCGCCGATCAGGTCGACCCCAAGCGCCAGGTTTTCCGGGATACCGTCGAGCGAGATGGCGGCCAGCAGGCTCAGCCCGCTCTGCCCGCCCCAGATCTCGTCGACCCAGTGATCGACGATGGCAAACCCCGCCGCCCCGGCCAGCAGCGCCAGCGACGCGGGCCCGGCCCCGGCGGTGTCCATGGCCGGCATGAACAGTTCCAGCACAAGCGAACTCAAGAGCGCGCCGCCGCCGAAGGCCAGCAGGTTGCCCTTCACCCGCTCGGGCAGCGGCAGGAAATAGCCCCAGGCCGCCCCGATCAGAAGCGAGGCGGCGACGGCGACGACGAGAAGGGTCAGGAGCATCGACGGCTCATTGCAGCAGGTCGGCCTCCCAGTATTCCTTTCCGTCGGTGTGCCGGCCCGAGATCAGGGCGGCCACCGTCCGGATCGCGGCGCGGGCGCTGCCGATGGGAAGACCGAAGCGCGACCAGTTGTCATGCCCCTCGCCGTCATGCAGCGGCACGACCACGTCATAGCGCCATGCCTCGCGCAACTCGCCATAGGCGCTGGTGGCGCGGGTCTCGATATCGTCGAGATCGGGGCGTGAGAGGATGCCTTCCTGCCGCGTGGCGCGATGGAGGAGCTTGCGGCGCTGGATGTCGGTGACCAGCGCCTCGATGTCGAGCCCGGCCTCCTGCGCGGCGCGCACCTCGTCGCGCGAGAGCGGCGAGAGGAAGACCGAGCACGTGTCGTAGCGGTCGAGCACGCCGGCCTCGCGCAGCGCGGCGGGCATCCTTGGATTGCCCTCGTAAAGCGCGTGGCGGCCGGTGGCGTGGATACGGTCGATCGCCGCCAGCTCCAGCGCGTGCAAGTCGCCGCGATTGTCGACGACCACGTGGCCCTTGTCCTTCCGCAGCTTTTCCAGCTCCTTCCGCGTGCGGAAATGGTAGGCCTTGCCGTCCTCCTCGCCGGGGCGGCGGAGGCGGTCGGTGGTCAGGACCAGCGTTTCCAGCGTTTCGGCGACCTTCGGGCAGAGCGTGCCGATCCCCTTCACCAACGGGCTTTTCCCGATGCAGGACGGGCCGGAGATCAGGATCAGCTTCGGCATGGTCGCGGGCCTAGTCCGCCGTCGGCGCGCCGCCGTCGGGGTGCAGCACGTGGCCGGTCATGAACGAGCTGTCCTGACAGGCGAGGAAAAGGAGGGAGGGGGCGACCTCGTTGGGCTGGCCGGGGCGACCCATCGGGCTGCCCTCGCCGAAGCCCTCGACCTTCTTCGGCGGGAAGGAGGCGGGGATCAGCGGTGTCCAGATCGGCCCCGGCGCCACGCCGTTCACCCGGATTCCGCGCGGCGCCAGCTTGTGGGCAAGCGCGCGGGTGAAGGACAGGATCGCGCCCTTGGTGGCGGAATAGTCGATCAGCAGGTCCTCGCCCCGGTAGGCGGTGACGGAGGTGGTGGCGACGATGGCCGAGCCGTCGTCGAGATGCGGCAACGCGGCCTGCACCATGAACATCTGGCCGAAGATGTTGGTGCGGAAGGTGGCCTCGATCTGCTCTTCCGAGACGTCTTCGAACTCTTCCTGCCCGTGCTGTTCGGCGGCGTTGTTGACAAGTACGTCGAGCCGGCCCCATTCGCCCGCCACCTGGGCCACGGCGTCGAAACAGAACCGCCGGTCGCCCACGTCGCCGCGGATCGCCATGCCCTCTGCCCCTTCGGCGCGGATGGCATCGAGCGTGTCCTCGGCATCGCGGTCCTCGTTTAGGTAGAGGATGGCGACCTTGGCGCCTTCGCGGGCGAAGAGCACGGCGGTGGCGCGCCCGATCCCGGAATCGCCGCCGGTGATCAGGGCCACCCGGCCCTTGAGCCGGCCGGAGCCGGGATAGCGCGGCATGTAGTCGGGCGCGGGCGACATCTCGTGTTCGAGGCCCGGCTGCTGGTTCTGTACGCGGTTGTCGGAATACTGCGTCATGAGAAGGCTCCAAAGGCTATGAGGATGGCGATGAGGGCGACCGCCCCTGCGGCGAGGGCCAGCAGGCGGCCCGGGCGCAGGCGCGCCCCCTGAAGCTCGGCCGGGCCGCGCTTGTGGTCGGCGGGCGGGGCGCGGTGGGCCTCCGCCTTCTCGGCCACGGCCACTTCCTCGCGCGTGGGGGGCGTGCCGGCGGCCTCGGCATCGGTGCCGAGCGGCGCGGCGGCGGGATCGGAGGCGGCGGCCTTGTCGGCGGCCCCTCCCCGGTCGATGTGGTCACGCAGGCGCGCGGCGCCTGCCGCGCCGTTTTCCTCGGCGGCGTCGGTGTCGGGTGGGCTGGGTTTCCGGCTGTCCTGCGTCATGTGTTTCCAACAAGCCCGCCGCGCGGAAGTTCCGGCCCCCTCTGCGTTTTGCCGGAAATCTGCCGAGCCGGCGCCGCGGCAATCGGCACGATGCCGGGAACATCGTGGCCGACGGGGACGTTGGCCTTGCGGGCGGACATGCCCGCGGCCCCTTCCAAGGCGTTCACAGGAGTATGGCTTGAGCACCAGCACACGCCCGACAGTCGTCATCACCGGCGCGATGGGCCGGATCGGCCAGCAATTGCGCGCGCGCCTGTCGCGACAGTACAACGTCGTCGGGCTCGACCTGCCGGATGCGGCCGAGGGCAAGTGCATCGGCTGCGACCTGACCGACCCGGCCTCAGTCGAACTGGCCTTTCGCACGCTGGCCGAGGAGCATGGGCGCGCCATCGCCTCGGTCATCCACCTGGCCGCCTATTTCGACTTCTCCGGCCGCGAAAGCCCGCTTTACGAGAAGGTCAATGTCGGCGGCACGCGCAACCTGGTCCGGGGCCTGCAGGATTTCGAGGTCGAGCAGTTCATCTATTCCGGCACGATGCTGGTGCATGCCCCCACCCGCCCCGGCGAGCTGATCGACGAAAGCTCGCCCATGGGCCCCCGCTGGGCCTATCCGCAATCGAAGGCCGAGACCGAGGCGGTGCTGCGCGAGGAGGCGGGCGATATTCCGGTGCTGTTCCTGCGGCTGGCCGGTCTCTACGACGACACCACGGCGGTGCCGACCCTGTCGCACCAGATCGCCCGGATCTACGAGCGCGACATGGAATCGCATGTCTATGCCGGCGACACCTCCGCCGGGCAGGCCTTCCTGCACCAGGAGGACATGCTGGACCTGTTCGAGCGGGCGGTCGACAAGCGCGGCGAGCTGGAGCCGGGGCTCGAGGTGCTGGCGGGCGAGCCGGAGGTGATGAATTACGACGCCCTGCAGCACCGGATCGGCGGGCTGATCCATGGCGAGGAGGACTGGCAGACCCTGTCGCTGCCGCCCTCCGTCGCGAGGCTGGGCGCCAAGCTGCAGGTGCGGGCCGAGCCGGTCGTTCCGGATGCCTTCGACGAGGGCGAGACGCCGTTCATCCGGCCCTTCATGATCGACATGGCCTCGGACCATTACGCGCTCGACATCACGAGGGCGCGCGAGCGGCTGGGCTGGTCGCCGGACCACCGGATCGAGGACGGGCTGGAGGCACTGGTCGCCTCGCTCAAGGCGGACCCGGCGGGCTGGTACCGCGCCAACGGGATCAAGCCGCCGGCATGGCTGCGCTCGGCCGACGAGCGGAGCGAGGACGCCGAGGCGCTGCGCGTCCGCCACGAGCGGCGGTACCGCGAGGCGCATCGCGACGGGCTGTGGGCGCATTGGGTGAATGCCGGGCTCGGCGTCTGGCTGATGAGCGCGCCGGCACTTCTAGGCTACGAGGACACGTGGATGACCGTCAGCGACGTGGTCGCGGGCGCGCTGGTCATCGTTTTCGCTTTCCTGTCGATGTCATGGCGGCTCTGGCCCGCGCGGTGGGTGACGGCCGGCCTGGGCGTCTGGGTGATGGCGGCGCCTTTGCTGTTCTGGGCGCCGACGGCCGCGGCCTATGCCAACGGCACGCTGGTGGGGATGCTGGTCGCGGGCTTCGCCGTGGCGATCCGCCCGCCGCCGGGCGTGTCGGCCGCCGCCGCACAATCCGGGCCGGTGGTGCCGCCGGGGTGGAGCTATTCGCCCTCGGACTGGTTCCAGCGCCTGCCGGTGATCCTTCTGGCCGTCGTAGGCCTGATCATCTCGCGCTACCTGACGGGCTACCAGCTCGAAAGCCTGCCGGGGATATGGGAGCCGTTCTTCGAGGGGACCGAGCCGGGCAAGAACGGCTCGGAACAGATCACCACCTCGGACGTGTCGGAGGCGTGGCCCGTTCCGGATGCGGGCGTCGGCGCGCTGACCTACGGGCTCGAGATCCTGGTGGGCGCCATCGGCTCGGCCGCGCGCTGGCGGACGATGCCGTGGCTGACGGTGCTGTTCGGGATCATGATCGTGCCGCTGGGCGCGGTGTCGATCTTCTTCATCGTGATCCAGCCGATCCTGATCGGCACCTATTGCACGCTCTGCCTGATCGCGGCGGCGGCGATGGTGCTGCAGATCCCCTTCTCGGTCGACGAGATGGTCGCGACCTACCAGTTCCTGCGCCGCCGCCACAAGGCCGGGCAGCCGTGGCTGAAGGTGTTCTTCACCGGCGATACCGACGAGGGGCCGACGCGCTTCCCCGCCGAGGATTTCGAGCGCGGCCCGCGCGAGATCATCCGCGACATGCTGGTGGGCGGCATGACCCTGCCCTGGACGCTGGCGGCAAGTGCGGCGCTGGGGGTGGTTCTCATGCTGCTGCCGCTGTTCGTGACATGGGAGAGCCCGATGGCCGGCACCTTCCACGTGGCAGGTGCCCTGGCGATCACGGCGGCGGCGACGGCGCTGGCGCCGGTCGCGCGGCTGGCGCGGGTGTTCAACATGGTCATCGGGGTGGCGCTGCTCTTCGCGCCCTTCGTGGTCGAGGCAAGCTGGGGCGTGTTCGCCATATCGGCGCTGTCGGGGCTGGCGCTGATTGCGCTCAGCATCCCGCGCGGGGCGGTCAACGACAGCTATGGCGACTGGGACAGGCTGATCCGATAAACTGCCCTTTCCCGAGCCCTATTCCGGCTCGGGCGGCGTTTCGTCGGGCCAGCGGGGCGTCTCGCGCGGCTCGTTCGGCACTTCGCGCGGCTCGGGCGGCACCTCGTCCGGCTGGCCGGGCAGTTCATCCGGGCTTGGCGCCGGGACCTCGTTGGGCTGGCGTCCGGCTTTCACGGTATGAGGGGTTGGTTCCAACATTGTAACTCTCCTATCCATGGCCGCTCAGTCGGCGGCGGCCCAGTCCTCGGCCTTGTCCACCTGGTCGCGCAGGAAGAACTCGACCTCGGCGCTGGTCAGCGCCCCGGCGGCCTTGGCGCTCAATCGCTCGCCGCCCGTGCCGCCGACCACGGCGATGCGGCGGAAATCGTCGAAATGGCGGGCATCGAACTTCAGGTCCTTCCAGAGCGTCGCGATATCCCAGCCGCGCATGTCGTCCAGCTCGACCACGGCGTTCAGCTTGCCGCCCGATTGCTTGATCGCCTGTTCGATCTCCGGCACGGCGGTGTCGTATTCCTTCGACGTCAGCTTGCCGCTCACGCGGATGGTGACGAGCCTTTTGGCGGGGGTATGGCCGATCTCGATCATCTGCATTCTCCTTTTTGCCGGAATTGGTCAGAGGGGAAACGCGGGCGTCCTGCGTGACGTTCCCCGCCAGGCCGTGGCGCCATCGGCGGAATGCCGCCCCCTGCCCCGGCCGCTCACACGGGATCGCGATTTCGTGAGCGGAGCCGGGAACCGGGCCGGGCCAGGCCGGGTTGATCCCGTGACCCAGCCTTCGCGGAGTGCCGGCCATGGCCCAGACGACCGATCCGACCCGCCCCTCCGTCCCGTCAGACGCGACCGATACCAAGCTCAAGCGCGCCATCGGCCCGGGCCTTCTTCTGCTCTTCATCGTGGGCGACGTGCTGGGTACCGGCATCTACGCGCTGACCGGCAAGGTGGCCGAGGAAGTCGGCGGCATGGTCTGGGTGCCGTTCCTCGTGGCCTTTGCCGTGGCCACGCTGACCGCCTGCAGCTATCTCGAACTGGTCACCAAGTACCCCAAGGCGGCGGGCGCGGCGCTTTACACGCAAAAGGCGTTCGGCATCCATTTCGTGACCTTCCTCGTGGCCTTCGCGGTGATGTCCTCGGGCCTCACCTCCTCGGCCACGGCGGCACGGGCCTTTGCCGAGAACTTCTCGACCGGCTTCGCCTTCGAGTTCGGGCCGGTGGCGGTGACGATCATCGGGCTGGCCTTCATCGGGGCCATCGCGCTCATCAACCTGCGCGGGGTCAGCGAGAGCGTTCTGCTCAACGCCGTCTTCACCTGTATCGAGCTGACCGGCCTGATCATCATCATCGGCATCGGCGTCATGGTTTTCGGCGAGGGCGAAGCGGATATCGGCAAGGCGTTCGAGTTCGAGAGCTCTGACGGGATATTCTGGCCGGTGATCGCGGGCACCACGCTGGCCTTCTTCGCCATGGTCGGGTTCGAGGATTCGGTGAACATGGCCGAGGAGACGAAGCGGCCCGCGCGGACCTTTCCCAAGGTGCTGTTTGCCGGGCTGGCGATTGCGGCGCTGCTTTACCTGATCGTCTCGATCGTGGCGATTTCCATCGTTCCGGTCGAGGATCTGGCCGAGGGCGACACGCCGCTTCTGAAGGTGGTCGAGACCGGCGCGCCGGCCTTTCCGCCGTGGGTCTTCGGGCTGATCACCATGATCGCGGTGGGCAACTCGGCCCTGATCAACCTGCTGATGGCCAGCCGGCTCGTCTATGGCATGAGCGAGGAAGGCGTGCTGCCAAGGGTGCTCGGGCGCATCAACAGGGCCCGCAAGACGCCCGTGACGGCGATCCTCTTCACCTCGCTGCTGGCGGCGGGGCTGGTGACCTTCGTGGGCGCTGTGCCGGAGCTGGGCGGGACGACCGCGCTGCTGCTGCTGGCGGTCTTCACCGTGGTCAACGTGGCGGTGCTGGTGCTGCGGCGCGACAAGGTCGAGCACGAGCATTTCAAGAGCCCGACGGCCGTGTCGGTGGCGGGCGCGCTGAGCTGTGCCTTCCTCGTGGGCCCGTGGACAGGGCGCGACCCGTCGCAATACACGATCTCGGCGGTGCTGATCGGGATCGGCGTGGCGCTCTGGCTGGTCACGCGGCTGTGGATGCGCCGGTCGGAGTAGGCGCGCCTCAGCGTGACACCACCACCGGACGGCCCGCGTGATCGAGCACGTCGAAGGGCGTCTCGTACAGTTCGCCCAGAACATCCGGCGTCAGGATCTCGGCGCTCTCCCCGCTGGCGTGAATGCGCCCGTCCTTCATCGCCACCACCCGGTCGGCCCAAGTGGCCGCGGCGTTGATGTCGTGCAGCACAACCACAACCGAGCGTGCCGCCGGCCCCGGCCGGGTCAACTCGTGCAGCCGGTGCATCAGGTCGCGGGCATATTTCGGGTCGAGCGCGTTGAGCGGCTCGTCGAGCAGCAGCCACGGCGTCGACTGCGCCCAGACCATCGCCACCTGCGCCCGCTGTCGCTGCCCGCCCGAGAGAGTTTCGAGCGGGCGGTCGGCCATCTGGTCCAGCTCGAACGTCTCGAGCGCGGTCTGCGTCAGCCGCGCATCCTCGGGTCCCGGGCGCCCCTGGTGATGCGGCCAGCGACCGAACGCCACCAGTTCGCGCACCGTCAGGCGGTTGACGATGGTCTGCGACTGCTGAAGCAGCGCCACGGCGCGGGCTCGGTCGCGATCAGCCAGCAACAGGACCGGCGCGCCATCGATCTGCACATCTCCCGCCGCCGGGCGGATCAGCCCGGCGAGGCAGTGCAGCAGCGTCGATTTGCCCGCGCCATTGGGCCCGATCAGCGCGGTGATGCCGCCCGCGGGGATCTCGACCGAGACATCGGACAGGATGCGGGCGCCGCCCGCCTCGTGGCTGAGATTGGAAACCGTGATCAAAGGCGCCTCCGGCCGAAAACGAGTGCGAGGAAGAGCAGTCCGCCAAGGAACTCGACCACCACGCCAAGCGCCCCCTGCTGTCCCAGCAGGCGCTCGAACAGGAACTGCCCGGCGACGAGGGTGATGGCGCCGATGACCGCGGCGGCGGGCAGAAGCAGCGCGTGGCGGCTTTCCGGCACCACCTCGCGCGCAAGGCTGGCGGCGATGAGCCCGAGGAAGGTCATCGGCCCCACAAGCGCGGTCGCCGCCGAAACAAGTATGGCGACCAGCGCCAGCGCCTGCATCACCACCCGGTCATAGCCCAACCCCAGCCCCCGCGCCACGGGCCGGCCAAGAGCGGCCACGTCGAGCGAGGGCGCGAGCCGCAGCGCGCCGAGCATGGCCAGCGCGATCAGCCCCCCGGCGACGCCGAGATTGGCGGTCTCGACGCTGTTGAAACTGGCGAAGGTGACGAATTGCAGGATCGAGAATTCCGACGGGTCGAGCAGCCGCTGCGCGAAATCCGATAGCCCGCGCAGGAGCAGGCCCAGAACGATGCCGGTCAGCACCATCCGCGCGATATCCTCGGCCCCGCGCCGCAGCAGGACGTGGAACAAGAGGAGCGCCGCGCCGGTCATCAGCGCGGTCTCGCCAAGGAAGGTGAGGTTGGGGTGAAGCTGGGTGAACCCCACGCCGCCCAGCACCAGAACCAGCATGGTCTGCAGGAAGATGAAGAGCGCGTCGAACCCCACGATGCCGGGCGTCAGCAGCCGGTTGCCGACGATGGTCTGGAACAGCACCGTCGCCGCCCCGGTGGCCGCGCCGACGAGGACCAGCGCCGCCAGCTTGCCCGCCCTCAGCGACAGGATGAAGCCCATCGGCTCGCGCAGGTGCCACGTCAGGAACAGGAGCGCGGCGGCGAAAAGCACGCCCGTCAGCATCAGCACGCGGCGGTCAGCCATGGGCGCGCCGTGCCGGCCGGGCATTGAGCATCCACAGGAAGACGCAGGCGCCGAAGACCGCGAAGATCGTGCCCGCCGGGATCTCGTAGGGCGGGCGCAGGACCCGGCCGAGGATGTCCGCCGAAAGCACCGAGGCCGCCCCGAGCGCCGCCACTACCGGCAGGTTGGCCCGCAAATTGTCCCCGCGCCAGCGCGAGACGATGTTGGGCGCCAGAAGCCCGACGAAGGGCAGATACCCCACCGTCACCACGATCACCGCCGTGATCACCGCCACCGCCGCCAGCCCGAGGCCCCGCGTCTGGGCATAATTCAGCCCCAGGCTGCGCGCCTGCGCCTCGCCGAAGCCCAGAAGCGTGATCCGGTCGGCGATGGCGTAGAGCAGCACGGCGATGATCGCCACGATCCAGAGCATTTCGTACCGGCCCTGCATGACGCCCGAGAACTCGCCCAGCCGCCAGGTGCCGAGGTATTGCATCAGGTCCGTAGTCCAGGCGATCCAGATCGCCGAGGAAAACAGGATGCCGCCATAGATCAGCCCGATGATCGGCAGCAGCATCGGGTCGTGCCGCGGGATGGCGCGGGCGATCAGAAGGAAAAGCGCCATGCCCAGAAGCGCCGCGACCGCCGCCACTGACATCTTGGTCACGATCGCCGCCCCGGGCGCCAGCAGGGTGATCGCCAAGAGCCCCAGCATCGCCGCCTCGGGCGTGCCGATCAGCGACGGCTCGACCATGCGGTTCTGCACCGATTGCTGCACCACCACGCCCGCCAGCGCCAGCCCGACACCGGTCAGCAGCGCGGCGGCGGTGCGGGGAAAGCGGCTGATCGCCAGCAGCCAGCCCGCGTCAAGCTGGCCCGTGAAGATCGAGGTGGCGCCGACGCACAGGCTGACCGCCGACAGCCCGCCCAGCAGCAGCGCCCAGGCAACCCATCGCTTCAAGAACCGGACCCCTTGCCGCCGAAGGCCGCGATCAGCTCATCCAGCGTGCCCAGCATCGACTGGATGCCGCCGCCCGCGATGTAGAGCGGGCCGGAGGCGAGGTAGAGGATCCGCCCCTCCTTCGCCGCCGTGGTGCCCCTGACCAACGGGTTGTCCAGCGTCGCGGCGGCCGCGTTGCCGGCATGCGCCGCGTCGCCGATGGCCGCGCCCCGGTCGATCACCAGGAGCCAGTCGGGGTCGATCTCGGCCAGGAACTCGAACGAGACCGCCTCGCCATGGGTTTCCGCCGACACGCCCGGATAGGCCTCAGGCAGGCCCGTCGCCGTGTGCAGCCAGCCATAGCGGCTGTCATCGCCGTAGGCAGAAATCTTGCCGCCATTGGTCAGCAGGATCAGCCCGTCGCCCTTGCCCGCGATCGCCTCATGCGCCTCGGCCAGCTTCGCGTCAAGCTGTGCCAGAAGCGCGTCGGCCTCTTCGGTCTTGCCGAAAAGCTTGCCATAGGAGCTCAGCCGCGCCTTGGCCTGCCCCACCATGTCGGCGCCCCAGATCGTCATGTCGATCGTGGGCGCGATGCGCGACAGCGCGTCCACCTGCGGCGAGGAGCGGCCGCCGGCGACGATCAGGTCGGGGCCCATCACCGCCAGCGCCTCGAAATCCGGCTCGAAGAGCGTGCCGACGGGCGTGGTGTTCCCGGCTGCCGCCTCGATATAGGGCAGGTAGAGCGGCCGCGGCGCCCCGTCGACCGTCACGCCAAGCGCGGCCAGCGTGTCGAGCGCCGCGATGTCGAACACCGCCACGCTCTGCGGCTCGGATGGCAGCGCGACATCGCCGCGCGCGGTCTCCACCGTCACCTCTTCGGCCCATGCCGGGCCCGAGGCGCAAAGGAATGCGGCCAGCCCGGCCGCCACAAGGGATTTCATCGCAGGACGCTCCTGATCAACTCTGTGCGCGTGGCTTGCGGATCGCTGGCGGCGCGGGTCGGGCACTGGATACGCTCTTGCCAGCAAGCGGCGCAAGGCTTAATTCTTTCCAAAACAGTCAGGATTTGCACATGACCGAAGAGCTCAAGACCGAAACCGGCGTGTTTCCCACGCCGAACGCCAGCAAGTACATGAAGCAGCTCTGCAAGCACTTTGCCCACAAGATCGAGGTCGAGTTTGACGACACCTCCGCCTCGGCCGCCCTGCCCCCCGGCCCGGCGGAAATGCATGCCACCGACAGCGACTTGACCGTGCGGATCACCGGCAAGGATGAAGAGGCGCTGAAGGTGGCGCGCTACATCATCGACTCGCATCTCGCCCGCTTCGCCTTCCGCGAGAATTTCGAGACGATGGACTGGCAGGCGGTCTGAACGGGCGCTCCGGTTTGGCGCTTTGCAGTTCGTGGTACAGACGAGTATCAGGTACATCGACGTGCAATGTCGGATTCGAGCCCAAGTTTGTCTTCGAGTTCAGCAACGAACGTCGTAGTAAACCTCCATGAGCGCACCAGAAGGCACACCCTATACGGCAGAGGTTTTTGCGGAACTCGTTTTGAACCGCGTCGCTGGACCTCAAGTTGTCGCATGGGCCGAGGCGATGCTGCTGGCCGGGTTCGATAGCGATAACCTGATTATCCTGGTCGGCGAAGTTCCACCGTACAATGAATTTGAACTCAAGGAACTGCTCCAACGAACCGGGCGGGAACTTGAAGTGCCCCCGATTTCCTCGGACAAAGAAGCGCTGGAGATCCTCGTTACGTGTCACATCAGAAGGCATGCCAAGGGATGGACAAGCCGCGCGCAGACATTGGCGGCGATCTCCAGACTGGCCAATGAGGAAGAGTTCCCGCCTGACGCGCTCGACTTCTACTTTCTCGATTGTGCCGTGGAGGATTTGAAAAGTTTTGGAAACTTCGCACCTCATTGGCCGGAGGCCAATCCATCAAACATAGACGATATTATTCGAGGAAAGTTCGACACCTGGCTGACCGCGCATCCCCTTGAAAAGTGGAGAGGCCGGGAATGGGTCTAGGTCCAGCAATCTAATCGACCTCGGGGCTCGGCCAAGTGATGCATCCCGAAACGCAAAAAGGGGCGCGAAACCCGCGCCCCGTCTTCGTTTCACCGAAGGAAACCCCTCAGAACTTCACCCGTGCCGTCAGCTCGAACGTCCGGCCCGGCTCGTTCAGCGGCACCACGTTGCCGAGGCCCACGCCGTCGGAGCTGCGCGAGGCGTAGGTGGCGTCGAGCACGTTGCGCACGTCCAGCCGGAGCTCGACATTCGGCGCCGCTTTCGGCGTGTAGGCGGCGTAGAGATCCAGCGCCTCGTAGCCCGAGAGCTTGACCGGCGTGTCGTGATTGTCGAAGGCGATCTCGGCCGTGCCGCCGAGGCGCCATTGCTGGCTGACATCATAGGCCGCTTCCAGCCCGACGATGCTGCCCATCGGTCGCCCGAAATAATAGGCGGTCGAGGCGATGGTGGCGTTGTCCAGTTCGACATCGGCATAGGTGTAGTTCGCCCGGAAGAAGCCCCGGCTGCCGTAATAGCCGAACGACCCGTCGAAGCCGCGCGACACGAGGTCGGAGACCGCGCCGCGGTTGCCGCCGGTGGGCAGGACGGCGTTGATGTCGTTCACCTCGGTGTAGAACAGCGCGCCGCTCGCCTCCCACGGGCCGCTGGCATAGCGCAGGCCGATCCGCGCGGCGTTGGCGCGCGAGGTGGTGATGCCCGCATAGGTCCACGCGCCGCCGAAGTTGATCAGTGCCGCCTCGCCCAGCTCGTAGCCGCCCCAGCTCGAGGCGAGGCCCGCGTTGAGCGTCCAGCGGTCGCTGAGGATCACGTCGACCGCCGCGTTGGCACTGACGCCGGTATCGTCGAATTTTTGACCGGTCGCCGCGGTGAATTCCTGCGTGTCGATCCGCGCACCGTAGGAGACCGAGACCCGCTCGCTGACATCCTGCCGGGCCTGCGCGTAGAGGCCCACGTTGGTCAGCTCTTCCTTGCCGGAACTGCCGAACGGCCCCGGCCCGCGGCCCCGGCCCCGGGCGGTTTCGTGGAAGAAGTCGAGCCCGGCCGTCAGGGTGCCGTTGCCGATATCCCATTCGTTCTGGACGATCCCGCTCAGGCTGTCATTCACACCCCAGACGCCCGAGGCGTCGATTTCCTGTTCGTTGTAGCTGAGCTGGATCAGCGGGTCGAACCAGCCCTCGGGCTGCTCGTCGGTATAGGTCATCGTGTAGGAGGTGCGGCGCGACAGGGCGTCGACGAAGACGCTGGGCCGGCCCACCACGGCGGCAAAGTCGGGCCGGGTGAACAGGATGCCGCCCGGGCCCGCCTGGGCCGAGCGGGTGCCGGTATCCTCGGTCTGCGAGGCCGAGAATTCCAGCCGCTCGCCGCCCTGGCTTTCATAGGCCAGCTTGAGGATATAGTCGGTCAGATCGGCCTCGGTGCCCGGCACGCGGTTGCCCGAGCCGTCCTCGTAATCGCCGCTCTTGTGGCGGGTGGCGCTCAGCAGCCATTCGAACCCGCCCTGCCTGCCGAAAAGCGTCAGCGTACCGCGCCCGCTCTCCTCGTTCGAGCCGATGGTGGCCGAGGCCATGCCGCCGAAATTGTCGCCCTCGTCCAGAAGGTCCTTGGCATCCTTGGTCTCGTAGGCAATGCGCCCGGCCAGCGCGCCGGGGCCGGCATCGGCGGGCGCGATCCCCTCGCTCACCTCGACCCGCTTCAGAAGCGCAGGGTCGAGCAGCACGTTGCCGGTGTGGTGGAAGGCCGACTTGTTCTGCCGCGCGCCGTCGATGGTGATCGACAGCAGGCTTTCCTCGATCCCGTTGACGAAGACCTTCTGGGCAATCGCCGCCCCGCCGCTGGCCACGATCGAGGACTCGCCGGCAAAGACATCCTTGGTGGTCGAGGCGTTGCGGTTCTCGAGGTCTTCCTCGTCAATCTCCTCGTTGCCGAGCAGCGCCTGCGCCTGGCTCGATTCGATCCGCAGCGTGCCCAGGAAGAACGGGTCCGCCTCCTGTGCCTGTACCTGCGCGGTTCCGAGCGCCGCGACCGCGCTGGAAAGAAGCCATCCGTAGTATTTCATCGTTACCCTCGTGTTCGTCGTGTTTCTCGATTGGCTGAAACGCGACGAAGAGGGCGTTCTGGCTGACGTGAGACTGCCTTTCCGACAGTTTCATGCCTGATACCCGACTATTTTTCTATGTCAATGCGCGGAACCCGGCAAACGCCGGGTGTGTCATATCGGCGATACCCTTTCGCGGCGCTATGCCGCGGCAACGGGCATCGTCGGGCCAGCGCGGATTCGGGGCGCGGGACCGGGGGCGGTTCAGTGCCCCGGATTCTCCGGGTCGGCCTCGCCCTCGCCCCGGTCAAAGGCGCGGGCCCAGGCCGCGACGAGGTCGCTGTCGCCATGCCGCCGGCGCCATTGCCGGATCGCGTTGCGCAGGCCGGCGCGGGCCACGCGGGCATCCGGCTCCCGCCACGCCTCCGGCCCGGTGCCGGTGCCGAGCGCCTGCCAGACCTGTTCTTTCTGGGCGGTGTACGCCTCGGGCCCCCAGGCCGCGAGCAGCGACTGGAACGCCTCGAACGCGACTTCGTCGAAGCTCTTGTCCTCGCCCAGCCGGCCCATCACGGGGCTTTTCGGGTGGAAGCCCGCGCAGGGCACCCAGCCTTCGGGGATGGGCGTATTGGCCGAATGTGTCCGCCCGGCGCGCAGCAGCTTGGGCAGGACATGGGTGTGCGGCCCTTCCGGAGAGGTGCCGCCGGTTTCGGGCCCGCCGATCATCTGGTAGACCTCGACCCGCCCCAGCCGGGTCAGCGCCACGCGGTGCGGATGCGCCTTGAGGATCGCGGGCATCGCCGGGTTGTCCGCCTCGAAAAGCGACCGCCCGGCCTGGGCGCGCAGGGTGGCCAGCAGTGCCGGATCGGCGGTGCGGATGCAGAAATCCACCTGTGGCTGCGCCAGCCCCATGTCGAAGAGCACGGCCTCGCGATCCTCGGGCCGGATGGCACCCTCGTCGGGGCCAAGCTCCGTCAGCGCGTCGCGGCGGTGCATCGCGGCCTCCGCCTCGGGCAGGCAGAGGGAGAGTCCTTGGGTCCAGCGATGGGTCTTCGGACTGAGCGTTTCATAGGCCACGGGCCGCACCCCCTCGAGCCGGTCGATGCGGATGGCGCCGCGGGTCGTGCCCTGCTCCAGTGCCGTGGCCCGTGGCGGGGCGGCATCGCCGGCGACATGGTGAAACTCGGCAATCGCGCCGAAAGAGCCCATGTTCCAACCCGCGTCCGGGTCGTTCAGCCCGCGGCGCAGGACGTCTTCAAGGTGTTGCATTGGTGGTCTCCCCTCGTGTCGCCATCCAGTGGCGGGCGCCGTCCAGAACGGCCTCATAGACGGCGCGGCCCACCGCCTCGCCGATATCGGTGTGCAGCCCGGCATAGCGCACGGGCCCTGTCAATGCCGCGATCGCCACGCAGTCGGTGCCGGTGCCGGTGGCCCGGCCGGGGCCGAGCCGCATGTCCACATCCATCACCGCCGCCGTGCGGGCCTGAACGGCGATGCTCATCGCTTCCAGCAGCGCCGGCTCGGTCAGGCTGCGGTTGAGCCGCAGGGCCACGTTGATCGTGCCCCAGTCGCGGTTCGCGTGGTCGAGCCGGTGGCCGACCCGCTCGGCATTCGACAGGCCGACGGTCGCCACGGCCTGCGCCTCGGTCGCGCCGGCGGAGGCGGTGGCGCGGGTAAAATGCCGGATGTCGCGGGAGGTCAGGAAGGTGACGGCATCGCTCGCATCGCGCGCAGCCAGTTCGCCCTGAAGCCACGTCTCGACATCCAGCTCCTCCGGCAGGTCGGCATTGCGCACCTCGCGCCAGAGGATGCGCCGCGCCTGTACCAGGCCGGGGCGATGCACGGCCCAGCTCAGCACCTGCATCTCGCGGCCCAGGTCGAACTCCAGCCACGGGCGGTCCAGGGTCACGGCACTCACCGGATCACCTCCAGCGGCTGGTAGATCGGCCCGTCCTCGGTGTCGCGATACCAGGCGGTGATGTGGAAGATATGCGCCAGCCGCTCGGGCGTCAGCACCTCGGCCGGGGGGCCGTCAGCGATCACCCTGCCCTCGCCCAGCATCACGATCCGGCTGCAATGTCGTGCCGCAAGGCTCAGATCGTGTAGCGAGACCAGCACTGACTTGCCGGCTTGCGCCAGCCCGGCAAAGGTCTGCATGGTCGAAATCTGGTGCGCCGGGTCGAGCCCCGCGACGGGCTCGTCGGCCATCAAGAGCGGCGTGTCCTGCGCCAGCGCTCGGGCGATCAGCACGCGGGCCTGCTCGCCCCCCGACAGGCGCGTGGCGGCGCGGTGGCGCATTTCGCTCAGTTCCATCCAGTCAAGCGCCGCCTCGGTGCGGGCGCGGTCGGCCTCCGACGGGCGGCGGCCGGTCATGTGCGGCATCCGCCCCAGCATCACCACGTCCTCGACGCTGACCGGCCAGGCGATCTCGCGCGATTGCGGCATCCAGGCCACCTTGCGCGCCCGTTCGGACGGCGACAGCCCGGCCAGCGAGCTTGTCCCGGTGCAAGGCAAAAGCCCCAGCGCGGCGCGCATTAGCGTCGTCTTGCCCGCGCCGTTGGGGCCGATCAGCCCCACCAGCTCGCCCTCGCCGATGGACAGCGAGACATCCCGGAACACGTCCCGCCCGCGCAGCGAAACGCAAAGGTCGGAGAGTGTCAGCAGGCTCATATCCGCTCCTTCCGCAGCTTGAGGATCAGGTGCAGGAAGAGCGGCGCGCCCACCAGCGCGGTCAGCACGCCCAGCTTGAGGTCGCGCGACGGCAGCACCACCCGCACCGCGATATCCGCCGCCAGCACCATCGCCGCCCCGCCCAAGGCCGAGGCCCATAGCAGCCGCGACGGCCGCGCGCCGACCAGCGGGCGCAGGATATGCGGCACCACCAGCCCGACGAAGCCGATCGCGCCCGCCACCGCCGTGCCCGCCCCCACGACACAGGCCGTGCCGAAGACCAATTGCAGCCGCAGCCGCTTGAGCCGCACGCCCATCGCCTCGGCCGCGTCCTCGCCCAGCGTCAGCGCATCGAGCCCCCGGCCCAGCGAGGTAAGGATCGCCACGCCCACCGCCATGAAAGGCAGCGCCAGCCACACATGGGTCATCGACCGGTCGGCCAGCGAGCCCATCATCCAGAAGACGATCTCGTTGGCCGCGAACGGGTTGGGCGACAGGTTCAGCACCAGCGAAGTCAGCGCACCGGCCAGCGCCGACACCGCGATGCCGGCCAGGATCAGCGTCAGCGACCCGCCCCGCGGCCCTGCCAGCAGCATCACCAGCGTCACGCCCCCCAGTGCCCCGGCCAGCGCCATCAGCGGCAGGCCAAGCTCGAAGACCCCCGCAAGCCCGGTTTGCAACGCCAGCACCGCCCCCAGCGCGGCGGAGCCCGAGACGCCGATCAGCCCCGGCTCGGCCAGCGGGTTGCGCAGGTAGCCCTGCATCGCCGCCCCGGCCAGGCCCAGCGAGCCGCCGATCATCACCGCCAGGATCATCCGCGGCAGGCGGATTTCCCGCATCACCAGCGTCAGCGGCCCGCCATCGCCGGCCACCAGCGCCGACAGGCTTTCGCCCACGCCCACGCCCGCCGGCCCGATCAGCAGCGAGGCCAGCATCAGCGCCGCCACCAAAAGCCCGAGTGGGATCATCACCCGGCTCATTCCACGGACCCCGTGATCTCGCGTCGCGCCGCGCCCAGCCCCTCGATCGCGCGCAGCACGTAAGGCGTGCCGCAGACCCAGTCGTGATCGGTCATCGTCGCCCCGACGCGGGCCTCGCGGAAGGCGCGCACGGCCGGGTGGTCCATCACCTCCTCCGAGCGCGAGGCGCCGGGATAGGGCCGCGCGGTGATAACCGCGTCGGGGTCGGTCATCGCCAGCACCTCCAGCGGCAGCTTCATGCCCGAGCCATAGCCCGCCTCGACCGCCGCGTTGCCGAAGCCCGCGGCCGTCAGGATCTGCCCCGCCAGCGTGTTCTCGCCCGAGGTGTAGCCGTTGGCATAGTAGAGCACCGCCGACGGCCGCTCTGTTACTTCCGCCCGCAGGGCCGCGAGCCGCCGGTCATACGACGCGACGAGGTCTTGCGCGGCGTCTTTCCGATGCAGCACCGCGCCCATCCGGGTGATCCGCTCGCGCACATCGTCCAGCGAGGAGGCGGCGGGAAACACCACCACCGGGATACCCAGCCGTTTCAGCATCGCGGTGGTGGCCTGCGTGGAAAACTCGCCCGCGATCACCAGGTCGGGCTGCATGAGATAGATCTCCTCGGCCAGCCCGTGATTGGTGACATACGCCTCCGCCTCCTCGGCCATGGCCGAGGCGCGCCTGTCCCGGGCGATGTAGCTCACCGAATGCAACTGCCCCTCGCCCGCCAGCATCATCGCAAGCTGGTCGGTGCAAAGGTTCATCGACACGACGCGGGCCGGGGCCTCCTGCTGCGCTACCGCTCTGCCGGCGGTGAGAACCGCCAGCGCAAGGGCGCCCAGCCGGGTTATCCAGCCCGCGCAAATCACCTCAGAACGTCGCATTCAGGCCGATGAACGCCGTCCGGCCCGGCGTGTCGTAGCCGAGAACTTCCTGATACTTTTCATCCGTCAGGTTCTCGATCCGGCCGTAGATTTCCACGCTGTCGGTCAACTGGTGGCGCAGGCCGATATTGGCAAGCGTATAGTCCGGCAAGGTGACGGGCACGGAGATGAAGCTGGGCGGGAAGAACAGGTCGACATTATTCGCCACGTGCTGCACATCCATGGTGAACCGTGTCCGGTCATCGGGGAAATTGTAGCCCATCTGCAAGAGCACCTCGTGTTCCGGCCGGCGCACCTCGGTACTGCCGTTCGGGTTCTCCGCCTCCAACCAGGTATAGTTCAGCCCGAGGTCGAGCCGTGCGGTCACCTGCAGGCTGGCACCGATTTCCACGCCTTTGCGGTCACTCTTACCCATTTGGTTGAACGGTTTCCAACGGCCGGTCGCAGGATCGACGGTGGTTGAGATTTCGTCGGTCAACTCGTCCTGGAAATAGGTGATGTCGACGAGGCCACGACCCCCGAGGAACTGTTGTTCGATGCCGATATCCCAGCCCTGGCTTTGCTCGGGTTTCAGATCGGGGTTGCCGATGAAGTCGTTCGAGAAACCGAACTGTTCGAACATGGTCGGGTTCTGTACACCCGTGCCGCCGGAGGCATGCAAGCGCGTGGTCCGGTTGGGCAGCGTGTAGGACAAACCGGCCGCGTAGGTCGTGAAGTCTTCGAACGCGTCGTTGAAATCATGCCGGAGGCTGAGCTGCATGTTGAAACTGTCGGTCAGCTTGCCCTGGTATTCCGCCACGAGCGCGGTTTGCTCGCGCGTCTGCTTGATGAGCTGGCTTGGCGCGGACACGAAAGCCGGATTGTTGTTGACGAAGGTCTCCCGCTCCCACTCGGCCCCCACGGTCACGACGTGCCGCGCCGTCTCGACCGTGCCGCCATCCAGTGCGACGCTGCCCTTGTAACTGATCTTCTGCCGTGTCTCGGTCGTGTCGCCCGATTGCGCCCCGGTGCCGTTGAAACGGTCGGTTTGTATATCCGCGAAGGACAGGTCGAGGCGGTTCCGGAAACGCCCGTCGAACGTGTCGAGCTCGGCGTAGAGTGAGCCGAAGGTCTCGGCGGTATCGGAGCCGGAAAGGTCGTCGACGAGGATCTGCCCCGCGGGCGTGAGCGCGGTGTAGACCTGACTGTCCAGATCGGATCTGCTCTTCACGTGCCGCAGCGTGCCGCCAAAGGTCAGGTTTTCTGTGGCGAAATACTGGGCGTTGAGGTTGTAGGTTTCATTGATATCGCCGTCGTCTTCGCCGTTCAGGCCCGACACGTCGTAGCCGCCGGTATCCCGCCGCGTCGCCGAAAAGCTGAGCGCCAGCTTGTCCGACCGCTGCCGCAGGGCAAGGCTGACCTGCGCCGTCCCGTCGGAGCCGAACTCGACGCCGGCGCGCCCGGAGATGCCCGGCTCGGTCGCGCGCTTGGTGGTGATCGAGATCACCCCGCCGATGGCGTTCGAGCCGTAGAGCGAGGATTGGGGCCCGCGCAGCACCTCGATGCGTTCGATATCGGCGCTCAGCAGGCCGCTGAAGTCATACTCGCCCTGGCTTGGCGAGACCACTTCGACACCGTCGATCAGGACCAGCGTGTGGTTTCCTTCGTGTCCCCGCATCCGCACCTGGGTCAGGCCGCCGGCGGACCCGGTGCGCGAGACGGACACACCGGGCAGCGCGCGGATCAGGTCGACGGCGTATCTTGCCCCGCGATCCTCGATCTCCTCCTCGGTCAGCACCGTGGCGGCGCGGCCGTATTCGCGGGCCTCGACCGGTGTCAGGCCGCCGGAGAAGACCAGCGTACCCAGGTCATAGACCTCCTCGGCCGCAACTGGCGTGGCAACGGGTACTGCAAGGATTGTGCTGGCCAGCAGGCCAAGACGCGCGTGGCGTTTCATGTCGTTCCCTCCGTATCGCACCGTCGTGGCGGTGCGATTCAACTTGGTTGGTCTCGGAGGAATGGCCCCCGCAGACGGTGAATCATCACCTCTACGGAAAGCTCCGTTGCCCATGCGCGCCCCGCGCCCGGACAGGGTGATCGCTGCGGCAGGTCTCCTGACTTGCGGGTCAATGCTTGGCCGGGTCTTCCCACCGCGCTCACGCGCAGCAGTGACATGGTCCGGCTTCGCTCTCCGCCTACAGTTGCGGGGGCAGTCACGGAATTGGCGCCTGATGGCTACACCTCACCGTGTTCCCTTTTCACCGGACGGCGCACCGCCCGGACCGAAGCACCGTTCTGGTAGCGCGGATCGGGGCGCGGGGAAAGGGGAAATCGTCGGCCCCGGTGCGCCGCCCCGCGCGGCCTTGAACCGCCCCCGCACGGGCGGTAAGGTGCCGCTCAATTGGTGACGACTAGGCATCTGGTTCATTCCCGAAACCCCGCTGCACCTTTCCGACCGCGATGGCGTCATCCGCCACCGACCCGAAAAACCACAGCGTTGCCGATTGTCCGGATGCCATGACTCCCCCTTCCCCTACCCGCGCCCGCGCCGCATCGGCCCGCACCCGGCGGCAGGTTCTGACCGCGGCCGGCTGCGCCCTGCTGTCTGCGCCGTCCCTGCTGCGGGCGGCGGAGGCGCTCCGGTTTGACGGGCCTTGGGGCGAGACGATGCTCGACCGGCCCGCGCGGCGCGTCGTGTCGCTGGGCTATACCACGCAGGATCCGCTACTGGCGCTCGGCGTGGTGCAGCTGGCGGTGCGCGAATGGTTCGGCGGGCGGCCCCATGCCGTCTGGCCCTGGGCCGAGGAGCGGCTGGGGGACGCCGCGCCGCAGGTGCTGACGGGCGAGGTCTCGATGGAGCTGGTGGCGGGCCTCGCGCCCGACCTGATCGTCGGCATCGGTTCGGGGATATCGCGGGCGGAGTACGAGCTTCTGTCGCGGATCGCGCCCGTGCTGATGCAGGCGCCCGACCAGCCCGCCTTCGGCACGCCGTGGCAGGACGACACCCGACGCATCGCCCGCGCCACGGGGCTGGCGGACCGCGCCGAACGCCTGATCGCCGGGGTCGAGGCGCGCTTCGCCGCCGCCCGCCGCCGCCATCCCGGCTGGCGGGGCGCCACCGTCGTCGCGGCCTGGCAGAATGGCGGCCAGACCGGCGCCTTCATGCCCGGTGACAGTCGGGCGCAGTTCTTCGCCGGGCTGGGCTTCACCCTGCTCGCCGAATTGCAGAAACTGGCGGCGGTCGACGGGTTCTACACCACGCTTTCGCCCGAGGATCTCTCGCCGCTCGATGCCGACCTGCTCGTCTGGATCTCCTCCTTCAGCGGAGCCGAGGCCATCGCCACCCTGCCCATGCGCCGCACGCTTCAGGCCCACCTAGAGGGCCGCGAGGTCTTCGCCGACGAGGTGACCGCCGCCGCCCTCTCCTTCGGCAGTGTCCTCTCCCTGCCCTTCGCCCTCGACCGGCTCGAGGCCGAGATCACAGCCGCGCTCGATGGCGACCCGCAGACCGTGGTGCCCTCCGCCCGGGCCGCGGGGCTTCTGCCATGAGGCAGGCCGCCCTCCTCGCCCTGCTGCTGGGGCTGGGCGCCGCCCTGTCGCTGACCACCGGGCCGCGGGCGCTCGGCCTGTCCGACTTCCACACCGCCCTCACCGCCTATGACCCGCATGACCCGGCGCATGTGACCCTGATGGCGATCCGCCTGCCCCGGCTGGTGGCGGGGCTGATCGCGGGCGCGGCGTTGGGGGTGGCAGGCACGGTGATGCAGACCCTCACCCGCAACCCGCTGGCCGATCCCGGCATCCTCGGCATCAACGCCGGCGCAGCCTTTGCCCTGCTGCTGGGCGCGGCGGTCTTCGGGCGCGCCGACCAGGCTGCCATCGCGCTTTTCGCCTTTCCCGGTGCGGCGTTGGCCTCGGTCGCGGTCTTCGCGCTTGGTGGCGGGCTGCGGGGCGATGCGGGGCCGGTGCGGCTGACTCTGGCGGGGGCGGCGCTCAACGCGCTGCTACTGTCGATGGTCACGGCGATGGTGCTGGTGCGGCAGGAGTCGCTCGATATCCTGCGCTTCTGGGTGGCCGGGTCGCTGACCGAGGCGGTCTATCGCCCGGTGGCGCAGATGGCGTTGCTCGCCTGTACGGGCGCGGCGCTGGCGCTGCTTATCGCGCCGCTGATCGAGGCGCTGTCGATGGGCGCCGACATGGCGCGCGGCCTTGGCACGCGGCCAGCGCGAGTACAGGCGGGCGGGCTTCTGGCGGTGACCCTGACCACCGGCGCGGCGGTTGCGATTGCCGGGCCGATCGCCTTTCTCGGACTGATGGCACCACACCTCGCCCGCCCCCTCGCCGGCGCCTCCCTCCGAGCGCAGCTTGGCACATCGGCCGCGCTTGGCGCGCTGATCCTGACGCTGGCCGACGTGGCAGGCCGGATCATCCTGGCGCCGGGCGAGGTGCGGGCGGGCATCATGGTCGCGCTCCTGGGCGGGCCGGTCTTCGTCTGGATCGCGCGGCGCCTGCGGCCGGGGGCGATGGCATGAGGGGGGCGGCTTCGCTGGCCCTTTTGCTGGTGCTGGCCAGCGTGGCGGCGTTGCTGCACGGGCAGATCGACGCTGCGCCCTCGGTCCTCTGGCAGGGCCTCGTCACCGGCGAGGGTCCCGGTGCGCTGATCCTCGACACGATCCGGGGGCCGCGCGTCGCCACGGCGCTTGGCGCGGGCGCGGTGCTTGGCCTGTCGGGCACGATCTTCCAGACGCTGTTCCGTAACCCCTTGGCCGCGCCCGATCTTTTGGGTTTCAACGCCGGCGCGGGCCTTGCCATCATCGCCGGCATCGCCTTCGGCATCGCCCTGCCCGCACCGGTGCTGGCCGCCATCGGCGGGCTGGCGGTGGCGGGGGTCGTGGGCGCGCTGGCCTGGCGCCGGGGCAGCGGGACGCCGGCGCTGACCATCATCCTCGTCGGCCTCGGCACCGGGTTCACCGCGACGGCGCTGGCCACCTTCCTGATGACGCTCCTGCCCGGCACCGCAGCGGCGGAGGCGCAGCGCTGGCTGACCGGGTCGCTCGCCGCCCGCAACTGGGCCCATGCGGCGCAGGTCTGGGGGTTCGGCATGGCCCTGACATTATTGGCTTTTTCGCAGGCGCGGCCGTTGATGGTGATGGAGCTGGGGGGCGAGCTGGCGACCGGGCTTGGCGTGCGGGCGGAGCCGGCACGCTGGCGCATTTCCGGCATTGCCGTGCTGCTTGCCGCGGCGGGGGTGGCGGTGGCGGGGCCGGTGCCGTTCGTGGCGCTGATGGCGGGGCCGTTCGGGGCGCGGATGACGGGCGCGCGGAGCCCCGCGGCGAGGATGGCGGCGGGGGCGGCGGCCGGGGCGTTGATCGTGGTGCTGGCGGACCTGCTGGCGCGGGCCTCGGTGCCAGGGCTGCAATTGCCGGTGGGAGTGGCGACGGGGTTGCTGGGCGCGCCCTACCTGCTGTGGCGCCTGTCGCGCGAAATGGATAAGGGAGACCTGTGATGCTGGAGGCAAGCCGGCTGACGCTGGCCTATGATGGCGGGCCCGTGATCGAGGCGCTCGACCTGTCGCTTCCGGGCGACAGGGTCACCGCGATCATCGGGCCCAATGGATGTGGAAAATCCACGCTTCTCAAGGCATTGGCGCGCATACTTCCAGTACGGTCTGGCCGCGTCACGCTGGATGGCGAGGACATGGCGCACCTGCCCCCGCGGGCGCTGGCACGGCGGCTGGCGATCCTGCCGCAGGCGCCGCGGGCGCCCGAGGGGATCCGCGTGGCCGACCTTGTGCGGCGGGGTCGGCTGCCGTGGCGCGGGCTGCTGAGCCCATGGCGCGAGGAGGATCGGGCGGCCTGTGCCGAGGCGCTGGCGGCGGTGGGGATGACGGAGTTGGCCGATCGCGACCTGGCGGAGCTGTCGGGCGGGCAGCGGCAACGGGCGTGGCTGGCGCTGGTGCTGGCGCAGCGGACGCCGTGGCTGTTGCTGGACGAGCCCACGACCTATCTCGACCTCACCCACCAGATGGAGGTTCTGGGCCTGCTGCGGCGGCTCAACCGGCAATCCGGGACGGCGGTGGTGAGCGTCCTGCACGATCTCAACCTTGCGGCGCGCTATTCGGATCACCTTGTTTTGCTTGGAGAAAACGGGGTGATTGCCGCCGGGAGGCCGGAGCACGTCCTCACGCCGGAGCATCTCGGCGCGGCTTTCGGGCTGCGGGCGCAGGTGATGCCCGACCCGGTGACCGGTACGCCGATGGTGGTGCCCCTCGATACCCCTGAAACGGAGGTTCCCGCATGACTGACACCCACCGCAGCACCGCCCGGTTCGACGGCGCCCCGCCCGAGGGCCTTCTGCAACAGACAGCCGGCTACCTGCGCGCCTACGACCTGCCGATCGAGCTGGGCGATACCGGGCTTTCCGCAAGGTTTTCCGAGGCTTACGTCGAACTCTCAATGGACGACGGAGGCTTCTCGCTCGACATCCGGGCGGGCAATTCGGCGCAGCTTCACCAGGCCCGCGAGGGGGTGCTGGTGGTGCTCGACCAGATCAGCCCGGAGGCCTGTGCCGGGCTGGAATGGACGGGGGAGATGGCGCGGAATGTCAGGCCGCCGAATTTCCACCTCGGCACGGTGCTTGAGGTGCGACGAGTGTCGGCGCATTTCCTAAGGGTGACAATGGGTTGCGAGGGGGTGTTACACCTTCTGACCGGGGGGATGCACTTCTCGCTATTACTGCCGCCGGGGCCGGAGCCACGCTGGCCGGAGGTCAACGAGAAGGGCCGGACGGTCTGGCCCACGGGGGAGGAGGCGCTGCACCGGGCGGCCTATACCTTCGTCGAGCTGGATGCGGCGGAGGGGCGGTTCAGCTTCGACGTGTTCGAGCATGAGGGTGGGTTGGCAACCGGCTGGGCCAGGGCTGCGCAACCCGGGGATATCGTGGGCGTGATGGGGCCCGGTGGTGGAGATTTTCCGCAGGCGGATCATATGGTTATGGGCGGAGATGAAACCGCCCTGCCGGCGATCCGGCGGATCCTGGAACACGCGCCGAAGGGCCAGAGGGGCGAGGTTTTCATCGAGCTTGCCGACCCCGCCGACCGCTGCCCGCTGGCCTTGCCGGAGGGCATGCGGCTGACATGGCTGACGCGGGGCGAGGATGCGCCGCTGAAGGCGCATATGCTGGCCGCGGAGCTGCCGGGGCCGGAGGAGAGCCGGTTCGTGTGGTTCGCGGCCGAGGCCGGGGAGGTGCGGGCCGCGCGGCAGTATTTCCGGGAGGAGGCCGGGCTGAAGCGGCAGGAGATGTACCTGTCGGCCTACTGGACGGCGTAAAAGCGATTCGATGGTTAACGGCGTTGTTTTGAAGGGATTTCGACGTCGGTATCACGTCGGTATTTCGTCGGTATCGCGTCGGTTTTCCGGTCTGTGAGGCGGGGTGTTAATGCGGCGTCCCGGGCGCAACAGGCGAGATGTTGTGTGGGGCGCAACGGGGCGCGCCGCCCGGCCTCGGCCTACTCGGTCGCACGGTCGCGGGCGCGCTGGATGAACTCTTCGGAAAAGAGCTTGTCGCGGCGGCGGCAGTCGGGCGGTTGCGGGCGCATGGCATATCGTCCGCCGAGTACGCAGGCATAGGATTTGCGATCCTCCATGCCAATCGAGGCGTGGCCGTTATACCGCCCGCTCGCCTCCCGCTCGTGCAGAATGTCGAGATGGGTCCGGCCCTTCGTATCGCGGCGGTTCAGGAGGGCGGAAAACGCCTCCGGCCGGCCCTGTTCGAGGTAATGCCGGAAGACGGACCGCATCCGTGTGTTGGCGTCGAGGAACCGGATCGACAGGTGGGTCAAAAGGCCCATCGGCTCGGTGTGCCCCGCGGCCTGATCCGGGGTGCAGGCGAAATCGGGTTGTTCGTAGAGCGCCTCGACACCCGGTTGGGCATGGCACCGGCCGAGCCAGAAGCCGAAATCCTCCGCCGTCTCGAACACCGGCAGCAGCGTGCAGAAGTTTTCCCGGAAGCCGCCCTCGCAGGTGACCCTTTCGAGCAGCTCGCGGGCCGAATACTCCTTGAGCGTCAGCGTCTCGGCGCGCGCGCCCGGGGCGAGTGCCCCCAAGATCAGGGCGCAGACCCATACCAACTTCCACCACGAACCGCCCGCCAAACGCATCCCCGAGACCCCCAAAACGATGTTCCTGCCTGCAGCCTATCGGACACGGTCGGGCAAAGGCAACATGCCCAACCCCTTGCCAATGGGCGATAATTGCGCTTCGTTCGGCGGTTGACGAAGGGGAAACGCGGGGGAAGCGGGCCATGGCCATCAGGAAACTCATGTCGCCGAAATCGGTGGACTATCCGATCACGGTGGCGGCGGTGGCGGTTTCGGCGGGGGAGACCGTTGCGAAGGGCGACAGGCTCTATGACCTGACGACGGCCACGGGCCGGCAGATCCGCATCCGCTCGCCCCTGTCGGGGCGTCTGACCGGCCCGGTTCAAGGCGAAGGCACGGTGCTGGAGGCGCCGCAGATCCTGGCCTCGATCGACGACGATCCCGGGCCCGAGGAGATCTTTGCCGACGTGGCGGAGGAGCCGGGCGACAGCGTGTCCCGGACGGAGGCGAGGCCCGCGGGGCGCGAGACGGGCACGGCCGGCACGGCGGAGGCGCACCCTGCCCGCCCGGCGGACCCGCCGCCGCGGGCGGGTCGCGCGGTGCTGAAGGCGGCTCTGGTGCTGCTGGGCTTTGCCCTGCCGCTTGTCACCACCTACGTGGCGCTGCATGTCGCGCATTCGCCGCTGCCGCTCTGGATCGGTCTTTGCGCGATTGCCGCCGCGCTGGTGGTGCCGCTTGTCGTCATGGCCTTCGTGCCGGTGGCCGCCGCCGCGACCGCGACCGCGTTTTCCGCCCTGCTGATTGCGCTGCCGCTGTCGGCGCTGTCCTATGTCACGCAGGTGCAGAAGCTGGTCGCGCTCGATTCCACCGCCGTGCACCGGATGCTCTTGCCGATCGTGGGCGGTCGCTACCAGGTCGAGGATGGCACGCTTCTGGTGCTGGGGCGCCCGGTTGCGGGGAAGGAAACGCAGTTCCCGAAGCGGCCCTCGCGGCTCAATGACAAGGCGCTGCTGATCCGGCAGACCTTTCTTTACACCGCCAAAGGCCGGGTGATCGACATGAACGCCCGGATGCGGGAAGACGGGCTGGTTCCGCCGGGGGGATGGATCCACGGCAGGTGCGCGGCCACGGGGCCGAACCGCTTCATCGATCCCGACGATCCCTATCTGGCCGGCAATCTGCTGGTGACCGTCTCGCTGATCAGCACCGAGGAATGGGGCGAGCGCGCCCATGATGACAAGGACATGCGGCTTTTCTGGTTCGACGGGACCGGGTCGCTGATCGCGACCGAGGACCGGATCGGCCGGATGGCGACAACCTGCGATTTCACGTCGACCTCGCTCTACGGGATCAATGTGCGGGATAGCGGCGGGTGAAACGGCGCGGGGCGCGGCCGTTTCAGACCGCGCCCCATTTCCGTCGCACGGAAGCCCTCAGAACCGCGAGGTCACCGAGAAGTTGAACTCCCGCCCCGAGCCGTAGGAGCAGACATAGACCGTCTGGCAGCCGGTGACATAGCGCTCGTCGGCGACGTTGGTGACCGACAGGTTGGCCTCGAGCCCGTTCCTGAAGGCGTAGCTGGCGTAGAGGTCGTAGATGGTCGAGTCGGGCACGGTCAGCGTGTTGGCCGCATCGGCGAAGCTTTCGCCGCGATGGCGCACCCCTGCCCCCAGTTCCAGCCCCTGCAAGCTTCCGGAGAAGGCATAGGTGCCCAGCAGCGACAGCTCGGTTTCCGGGATGAGCGTGGGCGTCGTGCCGATCAGCGCAGGGTTGCTGTCGCGGCGCACTTCGGCGTCGAGCCAGGTGGCCGCCGCCTGCAGGTAGAAGCCGTTGCCGAAATCGTATTCGCCTTCCAGCTCCACCCCGCGCGAGCGGACCTCGCCCAGCTGGCTGAAGGTCGGGAAGACGCCGACGACCACGTTCTCGCGGTTGATCTCGAAGGCCGCGCCGGTGAGCGAGAAATTCCCGCCCTCGGGCGCCCATTTGAAGCCCAGCTCGACCTGGTCGCCGGTTTCCGGTTTGGTCACGCCGTTGGCGGGCGAGGTGATGAGCGGGTTGAAGAAGGTGGAATAGGTCACGTAGGGCGTGAAGCCCGACGCGGTTTCATAGGCCAGTGCCGCGCGCCAGGAGGTTTCGCTGTCGTCGCGGCTGAAGGCGCCGGTTCCGTCCTGGCTGGTCTTGACGATATCGTGGCGCAGGTTGAGCGTGGCGATCCAGCCGCTGCCCCAGCGCATCTGGTCCTGAACGTAGAGGCCGACCTGGCGCTGTTTCGTTGTCGAGTCCTGGTAGGGCGCGCCCAGCACCGGGGTGCCCGGCGGCGTGGGGCCGACGACCCGGTTGGAGCCGAAGCCCGAGGCCTGGGTCTCGTCGATCTCGTAATAGCGCGCGTCGAGGCCGAAGAGCAGGTCATGCTCGACCGCGCCGGTCGAGACGGTGCCGTAATAGCGCAGGTCGGTCTGGGCCGTGGCGACTTGCGTGTCATGCTCGAAGGCGATCAGGCTGAGCGTGCCCTGCGGATCGGTCGGCGTGGGCGAGAAGCCGGCATAGCCGAACGGGTAGTAGTAGCGTTCGTGCACGTCGGCATAGCCGAGGCGGCCGATGCCGGTGAAGGTGAAGCCGTTGGCGAACTCGTGCTCGACGATGGCCGAGACCGAGGCCTGCCGGCGCTCGTACTTGTCCCAGCCGGGGTCGGAGAAGTTGGCGTCGGGGTCGATATAGCCGAACTGCGCGGTCGGCGCGACGGTGCCCCAATAGGGCAGGAAGGTGCTGCCGTTGTGCTTTTCGTCGGCGACGTGGATGTTGGCGAGCAGCGTGACCTCGGTGCCGCCATCGGTGGTGAAGCGGTAGGAGGGCGCGAAAGTGCCGCGCAGGCCTTCGTTGAGGGCATCGTAGGTGTCGCCGCCTTCGAGCCGCCCGGTCAGGCGGTAGGACCGGCTGTCGCCGAGATCGTCGCCGTAGTCGAATTCGAGATAGGCGGCGGTGGCGTCGTTGGCGCCGAGGGTGAATTCGCGGATCCGCCCGCCGGGGCGTTTCGAGACGTAGTTGACGATGCCGCCCGGGTTCGACCCGCCATAGAGCGCCGAGGACGGCCCGCGCAGCACCTCGATCCGCTCGATCGTGTAGGGGTCGATGAAGAAGGAGCCGAAGGCGAAGGAGAGGTTCTGGGCGTTGTCGAGGTAGATGCCGGTCTGGTCGGCCTGGAAGCCGCGGATGCGGAGCCAGTCGTAATCGTTGTCGTCGCCGAACACGTCGGAGGTGACGCCGGCGGTGTAGCGCAGGGCTTCGCTGACGCGGTCGGCGCCGAAGCGCTCGATCTTCTCGCGGCCGAGGACCGAGACGGATTGCGGCACCTCGCTGACGGTGACGGGGGCCTTGGTGCCGGTCACGGTGGGCGGGTTGGTGTCGCCGCCCACGGGGCCTGTCGCGTCTTCCTGGTTGCGCAGGGTGAGCGTGCCGAGGTCGAAATTCTCCTCCTCCGCCTGGGCGTGGGCGGTGGTGGCGGTGGTGAGCAGCAGAAGCCCGAGCGCGCCCAGTCGGGCGGGTCCGCGGGCGCGGGTGTTGGTATTGGCCATGTCGGCGTCCCTCTGAAAGTCATTTCGCGGCTGGCCCGACCGGAAAGGAGGGTCTGACAGCTGGCGATCCGAGTTCCTGATAAAAACTATCGGGAAGGATTGTCTTGAACAATCGGACCATTCGGCCCCGCCGCCTGTTCCCGCGCCCAATGGGCGGGCGCCGCGCCGGTTTCCGCCCGGAAACTGCGCGAGAAATGGGCCTGGTCGGCGAAACCCGTGACCTGGGCCACCTCGGCGCAGGGCACGCCGTGGACCAGCAGGCGCCTGGCATAGCCCAGCTTCAGCCCCAGCACCCAGCGATAGGGCGATTGCCCGGTGGCGCGGCGGAAGGTGCGGTTGAAATGGGTGCGCGAGAGGCCGGCGGCGCGGGCGAGGTCGTCGATGGCGATGCGGTGGGCCATTTGGTCGAGCACGTGGGCGCGCAGCGTGTCGAGCCATGTCTCGCCGTGCCCGAGCTGGCCCGCGCGGCCGAGGTGGAACATCTCGGTCACCGCGGCGCGGGCCAGCGCCTCGCCGCGCGGGGCGGAGGGTTTGGCCGCCGCGCATTCGTCACGCAAGAGGCCCGCCAGCGGCGCCAGCGGGCCGAGATCGGGCAGGATCACCGGGCGGTCGAGCGGCGTGCCGGGCTCGGTCAGTTCGCGCAGGCGGGAGCGTGGCAGGTGGATGTCGACATGGCGCAGCTCGCCGGCCTCGGGCAGCGTGCCCCAGATTTCCAGACCGGCCGGGATGTAGCAGCCCGCCGCCGGCTCCGCCGCCCCGCCGCGCGCGCGGGAGAGCGACAGGCGGCGGTCGTCGAGGATCAGCACGAAGCGGGGGTGGAGCGAGGCATAGCGCCCCCCTGCCCCGGCCCGGCCCCGGACGCGCCAGTAATCCACGACCATGCGGTCGAGCGACAGGCTTTTCAGCTCGCCCAGCGGCTGGAAGCCCTGAACGGCGGCGTACATCCTGGGGTGAAAACTCATGCGCCTCGCCTCTGGGTCTTTGTGGCTTGGCGGGGGCGCTGGCTGACGGGTGTTGTACCGCGTGGCGGGCGGGTGTCAACCAAAGGGGCCGATCCTTCAAGCGGCGGGGATTGCCCCTTTCCCGTTCAGCGATTATCACCCCGCTCAGCCAGCCGGCCCGCGCCAGACGCGGACGCCAGCCAAATCACGACCCAACAGCGCGGGCGACCGACGGATGCTCAGACATTTCCTGTCCTACTACCGCCCGTGGCGGAGTCTGTTCCTGCTGGATTTCGGCTGTGCCATCGCCAGTGGCTTGCTGGAGCTGGCCTTTCCCATCGCCATCAAGTTCTACATCGACCGGCTGTTGCCGAGCGGCGACCTGCCGCTGATCATTCTTGCCGCCCTGGGGCTGCTGGTGGTGTACCTGTTCAACGCCGGGCTGATGGCGGTGGTGACCTATTGGGGCCACATGCTGGGCATCAATATCGAGACGGAGATGCGGCGCAAGGCGTTCGACCAGTTGCAGCGGCTGTCCTTCGCCTTCTTCGACCGGCAGCGCACCGGCACGCTGGTGTCGCGGGTGACGCGGGACCTCGAAGAAATCGGCGAGGTGGCGCATCACGGGCCCGAAGACCTGTTCGTGGCGCTGATGACCTTCGTGGGTGCCTTCGTCCTGATGGCGTTCATCAATGTCGAGCTGGGGCTGATCACGGCGGTGATCTTCCCGGCGGTGGTGGTGCTTGTGGCGGTCTATGGCCGCAGGCTCACGCAGACATGGCAGCAGATCTACCGCAGCGTGGCGAATTTCAACGTGCGGCTCGAGGAGAACGTGGGTGGCATCCGGGTGGTGCAGTCCTTCGCCAACGAGGCGCATGAAAAGGACCTGTTCGCGCAGGACAACGCCAATTACCGGCGCACCAAGCTCGATGCCTACCGGCTGATGGCGGCGTCGACCACGCTGAACTACATGGGGATGCGGCTGGTGCAGGTGGCGATCCTGGTGGCCGGCGCGCTGTTCGTGGCACGGGGCGACCTGTCGATCGGCGGGTTCGTGGCCTTCCTGCTGCTGGTGAACGTGTTCTTCCGCCCGCTCGACAAGATCGCGGCGGTGATGGAGCTTTATCCGCGCGGCCTTGCGGGGTTCAAACGCTACCGCGAGCTGATGGCGCTGAAGCCCGATGTGGCCGAGACGCCCGATGCGCAGGAAGCGCCGGCGTTTCGCGGCGACATCACCATCGAGAATGTCTCGTTCAGCTACGACCCGGCGATGCCGGTGCTTGAGGACATCTCGATCTCCGTGAATGCGGGCGAGACCATTGCCATCGTCGGCCAGTCGGGCGCAGGCAAGTCGACGCTGGTGTCGCTGGTGCCGCGCTTCTACGACCCGCAGGGCGGGCGCATCCTGATCGACGGGGTGGATATCCGCGAGTTCACCCTGACCAGCCTGCGCCGCCAGATCGGCGTGGTCAGCCAGGACGTGTTCCTGTTCGGCGGCACGCTGCGCGAGAACGTGGCTTATGGCCGGCTGGGCGCGAGCGAGGCGGAGATCCTCGAGGCGCTGGCGCAGGCGCAGTTGAGCGAGCTTGTCGCCAACCTGCCGCAGGGGCTCGATACCGTGGTGGGCGAGCGCGGCGTGGCGTTGTCGGGCGGGCAGAAGCAGCGGGTGGCGATTGCCCGGACCTTCCTGAAGGATCCGCCGATCCTGATCCTCGACGAGGCGACATCGGCGCTGGACCTCGAGACCGAGAAGCGCATCCAGACGGCGTTGAACCGCCTCTCCGAGGGGCGCACCTCTCTGGTGATCGCGCACCGGCCGCAGACCATCAAGGATGCCGACCGGGTGCTGCGGGTCGAGGGCGGCCAGCTCGTCGCGGCCTGACCGCCCCCGGAAAGGCTAGGCCGCCATGTAGAGCGACTTGGCGTTCACGAACTCCTTCATGCCGAAGCCGCCATGCTCGCGGCCATAGCCCGAGTCCTTGACGCCGCCGAAGGGCATGTTGGGCAGGGCCACGTTGTACTTGTTGATACAGACCATGCCGGTGTCGAAATGCTGCGCCGCCAGCTTGCGGGCGCGCTTGGTGTCCTTCGAGAAGATGCCGCCGCCGAGGCCGTAGCGGCTGTCATTGGCGATGCGCATGGCGTCCTCGTCATCCTTGGCCCTGATGATCGAGGCCACGGGGCCGAAGAGCTCGTCATCGTAAGCCGGCTGCCCCGGTTGCACGTCGACCAGCACGGTGGCGGGGTAGTACGCCCCCTTGCCCGCCGGCACCTCGCCGCCGCAGAGGACGCGTGCGCCTTTCGCCACGCTCTCCTGCACCTGCTCGGCCAGCGTGTCGCGCAGGTCGGTCCGCGCCATCGGGCCGAGCTTGGTGTCCTCGTCGGTTGGCGCGCCGGTGGCGATGGCCTTCATCTGCTCGGTGAAGCGCTCGACGAAGGCGTCGTAGTTCTTTTCCGTCACGATGAAGCGCTTGGCGGCGACGCAGGTCTCGCCGTTGTTGTAGATGCGGCCCGCCACGCAGGTCTTCACCGCGAGGTCGAGATCGGCATCGTCGAGCACCACGTAGGCGTCGTTCGAGCCCAGCTCCAGCACCGTCTTCTTGAGGTGTTTCGCGGCCTGTTCGGCCACGATCCGCCCGGCGCCGTCGCTGCCCGTGAGGGTGACGCCACGGACGCGCTTGTGGGCGATCACCTTGTCCGACTGGTCATGATCGATCAGCAGGATGGTGAAGAGATGCTCGGGCAGGCCCGCCTGTTTCATCACGTCGCGCAGGAACAGGCCGCTGCCGGTGCAGCTTTCGGCATGTTTCAGCATCACGCCGTTGCCCGCCATCAGGTTGGCGATCGTGTAGCGCACGGCCTGGTAACAGGGGAAGTTCCACGGCTGGATGCCATAGATCACGCCCACCGGCGCATAGGCGACGATGCCGGTGCCGCCGGGGATGTCGCGCTCCTCGTCGGCCAACTCCTTCGGGCCGTTCTCGGCGGTGTAGTCGCAGATGGCGGCGCAGAGCTCGACCTCCTCGCGGCTGTCGTTGATCAGCTTGCCGACCTCGCGGGTCATGAGCTGGGCGAACTCTTCCTTGTTGTCGCGCAGGGCCTGTCCGATGGCCTTGATCATCTTGGCCCGCTCCTCGAGCGAGACCAGCTTCCATGTCTCGAACGCGCCATGGCAGAGGTCGATGGCGGCGCGCATCTCCTCGTCGCTCATGGTGGTGTAGGTGTCGATCGTCTCGTCCGTGGCGGGGTTGATGGTTTTCAGCGTGCTCGTCATGGGATCCTCCAGTCGCGTGTGTCGCGGGGTGTCTGAAGGGCAACGCATGGCGCGGCAGATGTTTCCATCACGTCCGGATGACGCTGCGTCGGGCGTGCGTGTCAGACGCCCCGGCGCATCCGGCTGGGCTCGTCATAACCGGCGGGGACGAACTGCCATTCGCGGTCGTCGAGCTTCAGGATGATCCAGCAGATCGGTCCGGCATCCGTCCCCTCGTAGGTGACCAGCATCACCGGCCCGGCGCCCCCGGCCCCGTCGCAGGTCGGGGCCAAGGTGAAGGTCGCGTTGCCCACCACGATGCCGAGGTAGCGGTCCTCGATCCGGTCCTCGCGGATGATGGTGGTGGCCGAGCTTTCCTCCAGGTCGTGCCAGACCCCCTGCAACGACTGGAGGACCGCCTGCAGGTCCACGTTTTCCGCCGCCGGTTCGGGCTCGGGCGGCGGCGCCGCCGCCCCGGTGATCCGCACGGTCGCTTCGCCCGTCTGGCCCACGACGATTTCGCTGAACCGTTCTCGGGCGTAGCCCCGCGCCTCGCATTCGGTATCACCGACGATGGTGAAGGACGTCTCGCTGGTGCAGAAGTAGAAATCGCCGGCCGGGAAATCCTCCTCCCCGGTGGAGCCGCGCCAGTAGTAATGCGTCAGCGGCAGCGGCCCCGGCACCACGGTGGCGCAGTCCCCCGCCGTCACCTCCCACCAGCCTTCCGAGGTCCAGCCCTCGGCGCCCTTGTAGCCGATGGCCAACACGGCCCGCCCGGCACTGTCGTTGCAGAAGGTCAAATCCGCCCGGGCCGGCGCGGCAGCCCACAGAACGGCGCAGATGGCGATCAGAAAAAGGCGCATGACAATCCCCCCGAAGAATATCCCTGCGCGCGAGCCTAGCACAGTTTCACGCGCCCCGAGCGCCAATTCGCGCCGGGTGGCGGAGTGCGCACCCTGCCCTTTCATTGTTCCAAAAATACTCAAATCCCCGGCCCGCCCCCCGCGCCGCCGCCCGAGGTGGTCAGTAATTCCCCGCCACGTACTTCGCGATGGCCGCCCCGCGCGAATTCACGTCGAGCTTCTGGTAGATCGCCTTGAGGTAATATTTCACCGTGTTCTCCGACAGGCCCAGCCGGGCGGAGATCTGGAAATTGGTCAGCCCGTCGACCAGCAGCGCGAGGATCTCGTGTTCGCGCCGCGACAGGCTGTCGGCGTTTTCCGAGGTCAGGCGGCGCAGGATGTCGGTGGGCACGATGGAATGCCCTTCGACCAGCTTGCCCAGGATGCGCGGCAGGCTGGTGAGGATCTGGCTCATCATGCAGACCGAGTTGGCGCCCGACTTGATCGCCGTGCGGATGAAGGCGAACTCGGTATCCTCGGCCACGACCACGATCATCACCTGCGGGTAGCTCTTGCGCACCGTATCGAGCACCGAGGTCAGGTCGCCATCCGAGAGGCGCACGCCGAGGATCAGGATGGCGGGGCCTTCGGTTTTCGACAGGAGCTGCTTGAGCCCGGCCTTGTCGGTGGCGAAGGGGCCCAGCCGCACCTCGGGGATCTGCGCCACGAGCGAGCCGATGCCCTGGCAGACGATGAGCTGCCGGTCGGCGACGATCACCTGCGGGCGCTCTGCCATGGTCTCGGCTGTCATTTCTGCGTGGTCCTGCGCGTGTGTCATCGGTCGAGCATACACCATACCGGGCGGGCCCGGAGGGAATGGTTTGCGACACTTCGGCGCCGGAAACCGATGAAATCAAACGAAAAATCTGTATGCAAGCGCATGCCGTGGTGTCCCGTCGGGCCGGGCTCACCCGAAAGGGTGGGCCGTGGCTACCCGTTCGGTGGCGCCCCTCCGCCACCGGCGGGCACGGGGTATCCCCTTGGGCGTTACGCCGCCGGGCGCGAGCGCCGATACAAGGGGCGATCGAGACGAGGAGACCCCAGATGAACGGCTACCAGCACCTTTTCATTCCCGGCCCCACCAACGTGCCCGAGCCCGTGCGGCAGGCGATGAACCTGCCCATGGAAGACATGCGCGCCCCCGATTTCCCCGGTTTCGTCAGCGGGCTGCTGGCGGACCTGAAGAAGGTCTACCGGATGGAGGGCGGGCGCGTCTTCGTGTTCCCGTCCTCCGGAACAGGCGCGTGGGAAAGCGCCATCCAGAACACGCTGCGCCCCGGTGACAAGGTGCTCATGTCGCGCTTCGGGCAGTTCTCGCTTCTGTGGGTGGACATGGCCGAGCGGCTGGGCCTCGAGGTGGAGCTGTGCGAGGTCGAATGGGGCAAGGGCGTGCCGGTGGAGGCCTATGCGCGTATTCTCGAGGCCGACAAGGAGCACGAGATCAAGGCGGTCTTCGCCACCCAGAACGAGACGGCGACGGGCGTGACCTCGGATATTGCGGCTGTGCGCCGCGCGCTCGATGCCTGTGGCCATCCGGCGATGCTCTATGTCGACGGGGTGAGTTCCATCGCCTCGATCGAGTTCGAGATGGAGAAATGGGGCGTCGACCTGGCCGTTTCGGGCTCGCAGAAAGGGTTCATGTTGCCCGCCGGGCTGGGCATCCTCGGCGTGTCGGACAAGGCGCTGGAGGCGAACCGGGCGCTGGCGGGCCGTGGCATGGCGCGGTGCTTTTTCAGCTTCGAGGACATGATCAAGCTGAACGACACCGGCTATTTTCCCTATACGCCCGCGACCCAGCTTCTGCGGGGCCTGCGCTGTTCGCTGGATATGCTGCTGGAGGCCGGGATGGAAATCGTCTGGGCGCGGCATCACCGGCTGGCGGGCGGCGTGCGCGCCGCCGTGGCGGCGTGGGACGGCTGCGAGCTGGTGGCGGCCGGGCCGGAATGGGCCTCCGACACGGTGACGGCGATCTATACGCCCGAAGGGGTCGATGCGCGCGACGTGATTTCCGGCGCCTATTACAAGTACCAGACCTCGCTGGGCTCGGGGCTCAACAAGCTGATGGGCCGCGCGTTCCGCATCGGGCATCTGGGGTCGCTGAACCCGGTGATGCTCTGCGGGGCGATCTCGGCCGCCGAGATGGCGCTGGTGGATGCGGGCGCGCAGATCGTGCCGGGTTCGGGCGTGGCCGCCGCCCAGGCGCATTTCCGCGAGACCACCCCGGCGGCGGTGACCCTGCCCGCGAAGGCCGCCTGAGCCATGGCGGAGCGGCAGATCCTCGTCACCCGCGCCTGGCCGAAGGCGGCGGAGGAGCGGCTGGTGGCCGAGGGGTTGGGCACCGTCACCCTGCGCCACCCCGACAGCCCGATGAGCCGGGAGGAGTGGATGGCGGCGGCGGAGAGCTATGACGCCATCCTGCCCACCGTGTCGGACCGGATCCCGGCGGAGTTCTACGGGGCCGCGAAGGGCAAGGTTCGGGTGATGGCCAATTACGGCGTGGGGTTCAACCATATCGACATCGGGGCCGCGCGCGCCAACGGCATCGCGGTGACCAACACGCCGGACGTTCTGACCGACTGCACCGCCGACCTGGCGATGGGCTTGCTGCTCGCCGCCGCCCGCCGCATCGGCGAGGGCGAGCGCGAGACGCGGGCCGGCGGATGGGACGGCTGGCGGCCCACCCACATGATCGGCAAGAAGGTCTCGGGCGCGACGCTGGGGATCGTGGGCTTTGGCCGGATCGGCCAGGCGATGGCGCGGCGGGCCCATGGCGGGTTCGGCATGCCCGTGGTGTTCCACGATGCCTGGGCCGTGCCGGCGGAGATCCGGGCAGCGAACGGTCAGGCCGAGCAGCTCGGCTCGATCGCCGAGGTGGCGGCGGAGGCGGATTTTCTGTCGCTCCACTGTCCCGGCGGGGCGGAGACGGTCAAGCTGATCGGGGCGCAGGTCTTCGAGGCGATGAAGCCCGGCGCGATCCTCGTGAACACGGCGCGCGGCGACGTGGTGGACGAGGACGCGCTGTTCGCGGCGCTCGAGTCAGGGAAGCTGGCGGCGGCGGGGCTCGACGTCTACATGGGCGAGCCAGCGCTGGATGCGCGGTTTCTGACGTATGAAAACGTGGTTCTGGCGCCGCACCTGGGCTCTGCCACCGAGGCCACGCGCGTTGCCATGGGCCACCGGGCGATCGACAATCTGAGGGCGTTCCTAGCAGGTGAAACGCCGGGGGACCTGGTGACGTAAACCGGACATTAACCAAGGTGAGGGAAGGATCGGGGCATGAGAGATCATGGTCCGATCACGCCCGAGCAATGGCTGGGCAAGCTGTTCTCCTCGCGCGCGGCGCGCGAGGGGCGCGTCATCCGCCGGCAATTGCGGGACATCGACCATTATATCGGGCGCGACCGGTTCGAGGCCGAGCTGGCCCGGCGCGGCTATCACGCGGTCGAGAATGCCGGGCAAATGGTCATTTTCTGCAACCAGGAACCGATCCGCGTGATCCTGTAGGTACTTTCCGCGCGGAAAGTACCCTCGGGAAATGCGCATTTCCCGAGCCCGGAAGGTTCGAAAATTCCGGGTTTCCGCCGCTGGCGTCGCGCCAAAAGTTTCCGATCGTAAACCCCTGTCATCCATCCACTTCTCTGCGCCGCGGCGAGTGCATCCCACCGCATCCCGCAACCCCCGCGCCGGGTAGGCCCGCCCTACCCGTTCGTCGCCCGCGCCCCTCCCCGCGCGGCCATTCTTACCCGCAGGGAAGTATCGCCCCGGCCCGCCCGGCGCGACACTGGTCCCAACTCGCAACAAGGGATCACGGACATGAGCTACACCCTCCACCCGCTCAAGAAGCAGCGCCTGCAACGGTCGGAACTGGCCGTGCCGGGCTCGAACCCGTCGATGATCGACAAGGCGGCCGACTCGGAGGTCGATTACATCTTCCTCGACCTCGAGGATGCGGTCGCGCCCCCCGACAAGGTGCAGGCGCGGGCCAACATCATCCAGGCGCTGAACGACATCGACTGGAAGGCCAAGGGCAAGACCATGTCGATCCGGATCAACGGGCTCGACACCCATTACATGTATCGCGACGTGGTCGAGATCGTGGAACAGGCGGGCCAGCATCTCGATACCGTGCTGGTGCCCAAGGTGGGGGTGCCGGCGGATCTCTACACGGTCGAGACCCTGCTCAGCCAGATCGAGGAGGCGAAGGGGTTCTCGCACCAGATCGGCCTCGAGGCGCTCATCGAGACCTCGCTGGGCATGGCCAATGTCGAAGCCATCGCCGCCGCGCCCGGGCGGCTGGAGGCGATGCATTTCGGCGTGGCGGATTATGCCGCCTCGACCCGCGCGCGCACCGTGGTGATCGGCGGGCTCAACCCCGACTACCCGGGCGACCAGTGGCATTTCGCCCTGTCGCGCATGACCGTGGCCTGCCGGGCGTATGGCCTCCGCGCCATCGACGGGCCGTTCGGCGATTTCTCGGACCCCGAGGCCTATATCGCCTCGGCCAAGCGCGCCGCGGCGCTGGGGATCGAGGGCAAATGGGCCATCCACCCCAGCCAGGTGAAGCTTGCCAACGACGTATTCTCGCCCCCCGAGGGCGAAGTCACCAAGGCGCGGCGCATCATCGAGGAGCTGAAGGCCGCCGCCGCCCAGGGCAAGGGCGCCGCCGCGCTTGACGGCAAGATGATCGACGCCGCCAGCGAGCGGATGGCCAACAACGTCATCACCGTCGCCGACGCCATCGCGGCCAAGGGATAACAAGGAGGTCACCCCATGGACATTCACGAATACCAGGCCAAGGAGATGCTGCGCCGCTTCGGTGTCAACACGCCCCGCGGCGGCATCGCCTATTCGCCGGAACAGGCCGTCTATCGCTGCTCGGAGCTGTCGGGCGACAAGTGGGCCGTCAAGGCGCAGATCCATTCCGGCGCGCGCGGCAAGGCCGGTGGCGTGCGCATCTGCGCGACCGAGGAGGAGGTGGCCGAGGCCGCGCAGTGGATGCTGGGCCGCCGCCTTGTCACCCACCAGACCGGGCCGCAGGGCAAGCTGGTGAACCGGCTTTATGTCGAGGAGGCCACCAATATCGCGCAGGAGATCTACCTGGGCTTCGTGATGGACCGCAAGCTCGAGCGCGTGGTCGTCGTGGCCTCGGCGCAGGGCGGCATGGAGATCGAGGAGATTTCCGCCAACGAGCCCGACTCGATCATTCGCAGCGTGGTCGACCCGGCGGTCGGCATGCAGAACTTCCAGGCGCGCGAGATCGCCTTTCAGCTGGGGCTCGAACCGGCGCTCATTCCGGCCGCCGTGAAAACCATCATCGGCTGCTACCGCCTGATGAGCGAGACCGACGCCAACATGGTCGAGATCAACCCGCTGGTCGTCACCTCGGCCAACGAGATCGTGGCGCTGGATGCCAAGCTGGCCTTCGACGACAACGCGCTCTTCCGCCACCCGGATATCTCGGAGCTGCGCGACAAGAGCCAGGAAGACCCGCGCGAAACCTACGCTAGCGACCGCGGCCTCAACTATATCTGCCTCGACGGCCGGATCGGCTGTATCGTCAACGGCGCGGGCCTCGCCATGGCGACGCTCGACATGATCAAGATGGCGGGCGGGGAGCCGGCCAACTTCCTCGACGTGGGCGGCGGGGCGAGCCCCGAGCGGGTGCTGATGTCCTTCAAGGCCGTGCTCAACGACCGCAATGTCGAGGGCATCCTCGTCAACATCTTCGCCGGCATCAACCGCTGCGACTGGATCGCCGAGGGGGTGATCCGCGCGGTGAAGGAGCTTGACCTGCAGATGCCGCTCGTCGTGCGCCTCTCGGGCACCAATGTCGAGGAAGGCCGCAAGCTCATCGCCGACAGCGGCCTCGACATCATCACCGCCAGCACCCTTGCCGAGGCGGCCGAGAAGGTCGTCGGCGCCTGGAAGACGGCCCATATGAAGGAGGCCTCGTGATGGCCATTCTGATCGACAGCAGTACCCGCGTTCTCGTGACCGGCATCACCGGCCGGATCGGCAGTTTCCACGCGCAGGACATGATCCGGCACGGCACCAATGTCGTGGGCGGCGTGACGCCCGGCAAGGGCGGCACCACCCATCTCGACCTGCCGGTCTTCAACACCGTCAAGGGCGCGGTGGCCGAGACCGGCGCCGACCTCGTGGTCAGCTTCGTGCCGCCGCCCTTTGCCGCGGATTCGATCATGGAAGCGGCGGATGCGGGGATAAAGACCTGCGTCTGCATCGCCGACGGCATCCCGGCGCAGGACATGATCCAGGTGAAACGCTACATGCGCCGGTACAAGGAAGACCGGCGGATGCGCCTCATCGGCCCGAACTGCGCGGGGATCATCACGCCGGGCCAGGCCTTTGCCGGGCTGATGCCGCCGTCGATCTACACACCGGGGCGCGTGGGGATCGTCGGGCGGTCCGGCACGCTGGGTTACGAGGCGGCGAGCCAGATGTCGGAGCGGGGCATCGGCGTCTCCTCCTCGATCGGGATCGGCGGCGATCCGATCAACGGGTCGAGCTTCAGGGACATCCTGGAACTGTTTGAAAACGATCCGGACACCGATGCCGTGGTTCTCGTGGGCGAGATCGGCGGCCCGCAGGAGGCGGAGGCCGCGGAATATATCCGCGATCACATGTCGAAGCCGGTCGCGGCCTATATCGCTGGGCTCTCGGCGCCCAAGGGGCGGCGGATGGGCCATGCCGGCGCCATCGTCTCGGCCTTCGGCGAATCGGCGCAGGAAAAGGTCGACATCCTCAAGGAGGCCGGCGTGACCATTGTCCCCACGCCCTCCTCCTTCGGTGAGGTTGTCGCGAAAATGGTGGCCTGACCCCTCCTCCCCCCTCGTTCAGCCACCATTCCCGGCCCCGGCGCGATCCCCCGCGCCGGGGCATTCCGTTTCCGCCCGCTCTCCTGATACCCGAGGGCTTTTCAGCGGCGAGGCGCTCGCTTAAGAGGCGTGCGGTAAAGGAGAATGCCCATGCCCACCGAGACCCCGCAGCCCGCCTTCGTGCTGGTCCGCCCGCAGATGGGCGAGAATATCGGCGCCGCCGCGCGGGCGATGTGGAATTTCGGGCTGGACCGTATGCGGATCGTGGCGCCGCGCGATGGCTGGCCCAACTCCAAGGCCGCGGCGATGGCAAGCGGCGCGGGGCGGTTGCTGGACGAGGCGGTGCTGGCGGAGGATCTGCCGGAGGCGCTGGCGGATTGCTCTTACGTCTTCGCCACCACCGCCCGGGTGCGGGGGCTGACCAAGCCCGTCTATGCGCCGGAGCGGGCGATGCAGGTGGCCGCCGAAAAGATCGCCGCGGGCGAGAAGGTCGCGGTTCTGTTCGGGCCGGAGCGTGCGGGTCTGGAAAACGAGGACGTGGCGCGGGCCAACGCGATCATCAGCGTGCCGGTGAACCCGGAATTTGCCAGCCTCAACCTTGCGCAATGCGTGCTGCTGACCGCCTATGAGTGGCGCAGGGCCTCTGGCGAGGTCGAGATGGAGCGCACCGACATGGCCGGCGCCGACTGGGCCACCCAGACCGAGGTGGAGAAGCTCGCCGATCACTATGAGCAACGCATGGAGGAGGCCGGCTTCTTCTTCCCCGAGCACAAGCGCGAGGGCATGAAGCTCAACCTGCGCAACATGTGGAGCCGGATGCCGCTGACCGGCGCCGATGTGCGGATGCTGCACGGGGTTCTGCGGCAGATGGTCCGCTGGAAGGATCGGGCCGAGTGAGCTTGAAGCGGGTACGTGGCGGCACTACCCTCCGCCGGAACAAGGGAAAGGGCCGGGGATGAGCGGCAAGCGCAGCATTTTCGAAGAGGTGGCCGAGGACACGCCCCGGCGCGAGGCGCCGAAGGGCGGCATGATCGACAAGGGCCGGCGCGGCGCGCGCGGCGCGGTGCGGGCGTGGCTGCTGGTGCTTTTCGCGCTGGTGGTGGTGATGATCGCCGTGGGCGGGCTCACCCGGCTGACCGATAGCGGGCTGTCGATCACCGAGTGGAACGTGGTCAAGGGCGCCCTGCCCCCGACCGATCCGGCCGCGTGGGAGGCCGAGTTCGAGAAATACAAGGCGATCCCCGAATACCAGTTGCAGAACAGAGGCATGAGCCTCGAGGAGTTCAAGACGATCTACTGGTGGGAATGGGGCCACCGGCAGCTTGGCCGGGTGATCGGCCTTGTCTGGGCGCTGGGGTTCCTGGGCTTCCTGCTGACGCGGACCATTCCTCCGGGCTGGACCGGGCGGCTGCTGGGCCTCGGTGTGCTGGGCGGCGTGCAGGGGGCGATCGGCTGGTGGATGGTATCCTCGGGCCTGACCGGCCAGATGCTCGACGTGGCGAGCTACCGGCTGGCGGTGCATCTGGGCCTCGCCTTCGTCATCCTCGGGCTGATCGCGTGGTATGTCTTCTGCCTCGGGCGCGAGGAGCGGGAGCTGATGCAGGCCCGCCGGGGCCGCGAGCCGAAGCTCTTCAGCCTGTCGACCGGCTGGATGCATTTCGTCTTCCTGCAGATCCTGATCGGCGCGCTGGTCGCCGGGATCGACGCGGGGCGGACCTTCACCGACTGGCCGCTGATGGCGGGCGGTTTCCTGCCCGTCGATTTCTGGATGCCCGAGCTGGGCTGGCGCAACCTGTTCGAGAACCCCGGTTTCGTGCAGTTCACCCACCGGATGGCGGGCTACCTGCTCTTGGCCTTCTCGGTCATGGTCTGGCTCAAGGGCCGGCGCAGCGCCAACACTGCGACGCGCGCGGCCTTCACCGGCGCCTTCATCGCGCTCTGCGCGCAGGTGGTGATGGGCATCGCCACGGTGCTTTACGCGGCGCCCTGGCAGGTGGCGATCGTCCACCAGCTTCTGGCGGTGGCGGTCTGGGTGCTGATCATCCGGGCAAGGTTCCACAGCCAGTATCCGCTGGCGCAATCGGTCAGGGGGTAAGACCATGGCGGCCTATGACGAGCTGATGGCGCATGAGCGCGAGACACAGGCGCTGGCCCAGGTGGCCGGACGGTTGAGCTGGGACCAGGAGACGGTGATGCCCCGCGGCGCGGCCGAGCAACGGTCGGAGGAATCCGGGGCGATGGAGGCGGTGCTCCATGCCCGCCGCACCGATCCGCGCGTGGGCGACTGGCTGGCGGCGGCGGAGGCACCCGATGACGTGGGCGAGGCGCAGCTTCGGCAGATCAAGCGGGCGCATGACCGGGCGCGGAAGGTGCCCGCCCAGCTTGCCACGGCGCTGGCGCGTCTGACCAGCCGGTCGCAGGGCATCTGGGCGGCAGCCCGGGTGGCGGATGACTTTGCCGCCTTCGCGCCGACGCTGGAGGAGGTCGTCCGCCTAAAGCGCGAGGAGGCGGCGGCGCTGGCCGAGACCGGCACGCTCTACGATGCGCTGCTCGACGATTTCGAGCCGGGCGCCACGGCGGCCATGCTGGAGACCATGTTCGACGACATGCGCCCCGGCCTTGTCCAGCTTCGCAAGCGCGCGCTCGAGGGGGCGGCGGCGGAGGGCGTGAGCGGCGACTTCCCCGCCGATACCCAGCTTGCCTTCGCCCGCGACCTCGCCGCACGGTTCGGCTATGACGGCACGCGCGGGCGGCTCGACCTCGCGGTACACCCGTTCTCCTCCGGCTCCGGCGACGACGTGCGCATCACCACGCGGACGGCGGCGGACGACCCGTTCAACTGCATCTATTCCACCATCCACGAAACCGGCCATGCCTGCTACGAACAGGGCATCGACCCGGCCTTCCGCCTGACCCCGCTGGGCCAGGGCGTGTCGATGGGCGTGCATGAAAGCCAGAGCCGGATCTACGAGAACCAGCTCGGCCGCTCGCCCGCCTTCTGCCACTGGCTTTTCGGCGAGATGCGGGAACGCTTCGGCGATATCGGGGTGGCGGACGAGGCGGCCTTCTACCGCGCCGTCAACCGCGTGCATCGCGGCTATATCCGGACGGAGGCGGACGAGGTGCAGTACAACCTGCATATCATGCTGCGCTTCGATCTGGAAAAGGCGCTCGTCTCGGGCGACCTCGCGGTGCGCGATCTCGAGGCGGCGTGGAACGACCGGTTCGAGACGGATTTCGGCTACAAGGTGGACCGTGCGGCCAACGGCGTGCTGCAAGACGTGCACTGGTCGGTGGGGCTCTTCGGTTATTTCCCCACCTACAGCCTCGGCAATGTCTATGCCGGCTGCCTCCACAAGGCGCTGCGCGAGGCGGTGCCGGATATCGACGGCCACCTCCAGCGCGGCGATCCGGGGCCGGCCACCCGCTGGCTGCACGAGAACGTCCAGCGCCATGGCGGCCGCTACCCCCCGCGCGAGGTGATCACCCGCGCCTGTGGCGGGGAGGAGCCCTCGGCCGGGCCGCTGATGAGCTACCTCGCCGACAAGTTCTGCGCCCTCTACCCGGGCTGAGGCGCCCCGTCACCTGGCGGACCGCGCAGATCGTGGCGCGGGCATTTGCCCAGCATGCTGTCGTGGTTCGGACAGCCCGAGGGCTTGTCGACGTCCAGCGCCGGAACCCGCGAAATCGCGCGCCCCCCTCTTTAACTCAATCCGCCCCCGGCTTCTTCTTGGCAAAAATATCCCCGCCGGAGGCTCCCGTCCTCACAACGATCTCCGCCGCCGCATGCCATGGACGCCCCCGTTTTTCCAAGTTATAGCACCCCGGATAAACACACGAGGAGCGCCCGGATGGCCGAGCCCGAGCAGCCGCAGATCTATCTCATCACCCCGCCCGAGATCGAGCTCAGCCGGTTTCCCGACACGCTCGCCCGGGTGCTTGATGCACAGGAGGTGGCCTGCATCCGGCTGGCGCTTTCGACCCATGACGAGACCCAGCTTTCGCATGCCGCCGATGCCTGTCGCGAGGTGGCCCATGCCCGCGACATTGCCATCGTCATCAACACCCATTTCATTCTCGCAGAGCGGCTGGGCCTCGACGGGGTCCACCTGACCGACGGCGCGCGGCAGATCCGCACCGCTCGCAAGACGCTTGGGGCCGACGCGGTGGTGGGCGCCTTCTGCGGCACGTCGCGCCATGACGGGATGACCGCAGGCGAAGCGGGCGCGGACTATGTCAGCTTCGGCCCGGCGGGCGACACCGTGCTGGGCGACGGGTCACGGGCGGAATTCGAGGTGTTCGAATGGTGGTCGCAGATGATCGAGGTGCCGGTCGTGGCCGAGGGCGCGCTCGACGAGGATCTGATCCGCCGCCTCGCCCCGGTGACCGATTTCTTCGGCATCGGCGCCGAGATCTGGAACGCCGAGGACCCCGCCGCCGAACTGGGCCGGCTGGTCGCGGCGATGCAGGTCGGGTGACGGTCTCCGGCACCGACGGAAAACCGACAAGATACCGACGTGATACCGACGTTACGTTTGCAGCGTTTTCAACGGGTTAGCCGCGCCTCGCCGCCCGCCACCTGCCGCTCTGTCGGCATGCCGGAACGGACGACCCTCTCCACATGCGCCGCCAGCGCCTTGCGGCTTACAAAATCGGCAACCTTTACAGGGGCATGGTAGACGACCTTCACCCCGCCATTCCGCCGCGCCGCCAGCAGTTTCAGCGCGTGAGAGCCGAAATCCATATCCCCCCACCAGCCGTAGAATCGCGGGTCCTCCCCCTCGGGCGCATGATAGATCACCGTCACCGGCTGGATATGCAATTCGTCGCGCAGGTTCTCGTTGAAGAACGCCTGGAACAGCGTTGATTTGAAAGGCAGAACCCGGAACCCGTCAGTGGACGTGCCTTCCGGGAAGAACAACAGCTTGTGCCCCGCCAAAAGCCGCTCCTCGAACACTTGCTGCTGCGCCTTCGCCGCCCTCGGATCGCGGGTGATGAAGACCGTGCCGGTGATCTTCGCCAGGAACCCGATACCGGGCCAGCCCGCCACCTCGGCCTTCGATACGAAATACACCCGCTTGCGCGCATTGAGCGAGAAAATATCGAGCCAGGACGCATGGTTGGCCACCACCGCGCCGCGTTCCGCCATCCGCTCGCCCACCGCCTCGTGCCGCATGCCCAGCACGAAAAACGCCGTCCGGCACACCACCTGCGTGATGAACGGCGTCCACGGCCGGTGCAGCCCGTAGAGCGGCCGTTCGACCAACCGCAGTGCCATCATCGCCACCACGCCCAGCAGCAGCACCGCCACCAGCACCACTCCGCGCAGCCCGGCCCGAATCCACCCCGCCGCCGTGATCCGGTGGGGCGGCGCGGGCTCCTCGGGCGACCAGGTGAAGCTCACGCCGTAATGCCCTTGGAGTAAATGTTTTTCTGTGTCTGGCTCAGCCGCTCGGTATCCATCACCAGGCAGATATCGGTGGTGTTGAACGCATGGTCGATGAACGCGCCATCGCCGACATAGCCGCCCAGCCGCAGGTAGGCCTTGATCAGCGCCGGCACCTGCAGCATCGCCGCGCGCCGGTCGATCCGGTCCTCGGGCAGCAGGTTCATGGTCTGATAATGCGCCGCCTGCGTCCGGACCCGCAGCGCCTCGGGCGCGAGATGCCGGTGATGCAGCATCGACAGCGGCTGGGCCAGCGCGTTGACGTCGGTGCCGTGGAAACTGGCCACGCCGAACAGGATTTCTATCTCGTTTTCAAGCACGTAGCGCGCGAGCCCGTTCCAGAGGTGATACATCGCGGCCCCGCCGCGATACGGCGGCGCAAGGCAGGAGCGGCCCAGCTCCATCAGCCGCCGGCCGCTCTGTTTCAGCGGCGTCAGGTCGTACTCGTCCTCGGAATAGAACTGCCCCACGGCGCGCGCCTGGTCGTCGCGCAGCACGCGGTAGACGCCCACCACGTCGCCGCCCCGGGCGCCGTCGGTCAGGATGATATGGTCGAAATAGGGGTCGAACCGGTCCCGCTCGAGCCGCGCGTCATGGTCGACCAGCGGCCCGTCGCCGCCCAGCTCCTCGACGAATACCTCGTAGCGCAGGCGCTGCGCGGCCCTCAGATCCTCGTCCGAGCCTGCCAGCCTGACGCTGAACTGATCCTGGCTCACGCCCATCGCTGCCCTCGCGCCCTTGTTCGCCGCGGTTTTATGGCGCTGCGGCCACGAAAGCAACGGCACTTGGCACATGCGCGCCCATGTCCACTTCCGGGTGCCTTAACTTTTCCGTAACCTCCTTCATGTTTTGATCACCGGGATCAATTCGACACGGGAGCCATCGATCACGACCTTGCCGACTTCCTGGAAATTCACGGTAATGCGGCCGCCGATATTCGACTGCACCTGCCCGGTGCCCCAGTCGGGCTGTTGCGGATGCTCGACAAGCATGCCGGGTTCCAGGAAACTGTTAAGATCTGACATGCGCTTTCCAGCCATTCGTGGAGGACCCAATTGCCCCATCCTAGCGACAAGATCGCCTCTCTCATAGGGTCTCGCATCTGCCACGACCTGATCAGCCCGGTGGGCGCCGTGGCCAACGGGCTGGAACTGCTCGAGCTGTCGGGCCTGCCGAAAAGCCCGGAATTCTCGCTGGTGGCGGAAAGCGCGGGCCATGCCTCGGCCCGGATCCAGTATTTCCGGCTGGCCTTCGGCGATGCCGAGCCGGGCCAGGCGGTGTCGGGGCAGGCGGTGGCCGACATCCTCGCCGCCGTCTACGAAGGGGGGCGGATCGGGATCGACTGGCAGGCCGCGGGCGAGTTCGCGCGGCCCGATGTCAAGGCGGCGCTGCTGGCGCTGATGTGCGTGGAACAGGCGCTGGTGGCCGGCGGGCGGATCGTGGTGGCCCGCGCCGGCGCGCGCTGGCATATCCGGGCCGAGGCCGAGCGGCTGTCGCCCGACCCGGCGCTGTGGGACCTGCTGCGCGGCGCGCCGGGGCCGGAGGCGATACCGCCGGCGGCGGTGCAGTTCCTGCTGCTGCCGCACGTGATCGGGACAAACGCGAAGATCGACTTCCAAGCTACGGAAAGCGCGGTAGAAATCCGGTTCTAGGCCCGGGTCGCGCCGTCGCCCTCGACCAGGTATTTAAAGCTGGTGAGCTGGGCCGCGCCGACCGGGCCGCGGGCATGCATCTTGCCGGTGGCGATGCCGATCTCGGCGCCCATCCCGAACTCTCCGCCATCGGCGAACTGGGTCGAGGCGTTGCGCATCAGGATGGCGCTGTCGAGCTCGGCGAAGAACTGTTCGGCGGCTTTGTCATCCTCGGTGATGATGCAGTCGGTATGCTGGGAATGGTACTGCCGGATATGGGCGATGGCGCCGTCGATATCCTCGACCATCTTGGCGGCGATGATGCTGTCGAGATACTCGCGGCCCCAATCCTCGTCGCTGGCCGAACGGGTGCCGGCGATGACCTGCAGCGCGGCATCGGCCCGCACCTCGACGCCCGCGTCGATCAGCGCCCGGATCAGGCCCTGCCCGATCGTGTCGGCCACCTTGCGATGTATGAGCAGGCACTCGGCCGCGCCGCAGATGCCGGTGCGGCGGGTCTTGGCGTTCATCACCACGCGCAGCGCCTTCTCGGGGTCGGCGTCCTTGTCGATATAGATATGCACGATCCCCTCGAGATGGGCGAAGACCGGCACGCGCGCCTCGCGCTGGACAAGGCCGACAAGGCCCTTGCCGCCGCGCGGCACGATCACGTCGATCGTGCCGGTCATGGTCAGCATCTCCTTCACCGCCGCCCGGTCGCGGGTGGGCACAAGCTGGATCGCGTCCTCGGGCAGGCCCGCCGCGCGCAGCCCCTCGACCAGCGCCGCGTGGATCGCCGCCGAGGAATGAAAGCTTTCCGACCCGCCCCGCAGGATCACCGCATTGCCCGATTTCAGGCAGAGGGCGCCGGCATCGGCGGTCACGTTGGGCCGGCTTTCATAGATCACCCCGATCACCCCCAGCGGCGTGCGCACGCGGCGGATATGCAGGCCCGACGGCATGTCCCATTCCGCCAGCACCTCGCCCACCGGGTCGTCCTGTGCGGCCACGGCGCGCAGGCCGTCGCACATGGATTTCACCCGGTCCTCGTTGAGAAGGAGCCGGTCCATCATCGCCTCGGACAGGCCCTTGTCGCGGCCATAGTCGAGGTCTTTCCCGTTTGCGGCGATCACCTCGGCGCAGGCGGCCCAGAGCGCATCGGCCGCGGCCTCCAGCGCCTGTTTCTTGGTCTCCGCCTTCGCTGTGGCCAGCGTCGCGGCGGCGGATTTGGCGCGGTCGCCGATTTCGGCCATCAGGGCGGGGATGTTGTCGAGGTCTTTCATGGTCAGCGGTCCTTCGCGGGTCGGCGGGAGCGTAGCATCAAAGGCGGTCAGAACGCCATATCGTCGCGGTGGATGAGCGGCCCGCGCGCCGGGTAGCCGAGGATTGGCTCGATATCCTGTGTCTTGAGGCCCTTGATCAGCGCGGCATCGCGCGCGTCGTAGCGGGTAAGCCCCTGGCCCAGCGTGCGGCCGGTGGTGTCGGCCACCTCGACAGGGTCGCCGCGGCCGAACCGGCCGGTAACGGCGGTGACGCCGGCGGGCAGCAGGCTGCTGCCGCCTTGGAGGGCGCGGGCGGCGCCGTCATCGACGGTGATGCGGCCCTTGGGCTTCATCGCGGCGATCCACGCCTTGCGCTTCTGGTGCGGGTCGCCCTGGGCGGTGAACCAGGTTGCCGGGGCGCCTTTTTCAAGCGCGGACAAGGGGTTGAGCACCGATCCTTCGGTGATCGCCATGTCGCAGCCGGCGGCCGTCGCCGTGCGGGCGGCCATCAGCTTGGTCTTCATGCCGCCTTTCGAGAGACCCGAGCCGGCATCGCCCGCCATCGCCTCGATTTCGGGCGTGATCTCGGAGATGACGTCGAAGCGGGTCGCCGCCGGGTCGATCGTGGGATTGCCGGAATAGAACCCGTCGACATCGCTGAGCAGGATGAGTTGATCGGCGCCTGCCGTCACCGCCACCTGGGCCGCCATGCGGTCATTGTCGCCATAGCGGATCTCGTCGGTGGCGACGGTGTCGTTCTCGTTGACGATGGGCACGGCGCCGAGCTTGAGGAGCTGTTCCAGCGTGGCGCGGGAGTTGAGATAGCGGCGGCGGTCGGCGCTGTCCTCCAGCGTCACCAGCACCTGCGCGGCGCGGAGGCCGTGTTCGGAGAGCGCCCGGTCATAGGCATGGGCGAGCTGGATCTGGCCCACGGCGGCTGCGGCCTGCGATTGCTCGAGCGTGAGTTCGGTCATCGGCAGGCCCAGGGCGCCGCGCCCCAGCGCGATGGAGCCCGAGGAGACGAGGATCACGTCCGTCCCGCGCGCCCGGATGCGGGCCACGTCGGCCACCAGCGCCTTGAGCCACTCGGCGCGCAACTGGCCGCTGCCCCGGTCCACCAGCAGGGCCGAGCCGATCTTGACGACGATGCGCCTGGCGTCGCTCAGGGTTGCCACGGCTCGGGCTCTTCGTCCTTGGCCTTTTCCCGCAGGCGGCCATCGTCGATCTGGGCCCGGAGCGCGCGGAGCACCTCCGTCACCCCCTCGCGCGAGACGCCCGACATCAGCATGACGTTTTCCGCGCCCGCCGCCTGCACCTCGTCACGCAGGAAGGCGCGTTCCTCGTCGTCGAGCGCGTCGATCTTGTTGAGCACCGTGACGCGCGGCTTGTCGGCCAGCGCGCCGCCATAGGCCTCCAACTCGTTGATGATGGTGTGATAATCCTCGACCAGCGTGCCGGAGGTGCCGTCGACCAGGTGGAGCAGCACCGCGCAGCGCTCGACATGGCCGAGGAAGAGGTCGCCCAGGCCCCGGCCCTCATGCGCGCCGTCGATCAGGCCGGGGATGTCGGCCACCACGAACTCGACCCCGTCCACCTCGACCACGCCGAGATTGGGGTGCAGTGTGGTGAAGGGATAGTCGGCGATCTTGGGCCGGGCGTTGGAGGTGGCGGCGAGGAAAGTCGACTTGCCCGCGTTGGGCAGGCCCACGAGGCCCACGTCGGCAATCAGCTTCAGCCGCAGCCAGAGCGTGCGCTCGACCCCGTCCTGGCCGGGGTTCGACCGGCGCGGCGCCTGGTTGGTGGAGGTCTTGAACCGCAGGTTGCCCCAGCCGCCATTGCCGCCATGCGCGAGTTCGATCCGCTGGCCCACCTCGGTCAGGTCGGCGATCACCGTCTCCTGGTCCTCGTCGAGGATCTCGGTGCCGACGGGGACGCGCAGGACGATATCCTCGCCATCCTTGCCGGTGCGCTGGCGGCCCATGCCGGGCTGGCCGTTATCGGCGAAGAAATGCTGCTGGTAGCGGAAGTCGATCAGCGTGTTCAGCCCGTCGACCGCCTCGGCAAAGACCGAGCCGCCCTTGCCGCCATCGCCGCCATCGGGCCCGCCATACTCGACGAACTTCTCCCGCCGGAAGCTGATACAGCCCCCGCCGCCCGAACCGGACCGGATATAGACCTTTGCGAGATCGAGGAATTTCATGCTGTCATCCTTTAGGCAAAGGTCCGGTCTGGCTCAATCCATTTTCCGGCTGTAGGTCCAGGTGGGCACCTTGGCGTTGCGCGCCACCGAGAAGGTTTCGGCGTCGCCCAGGTAGCTGAAGCCGTGGTTGGTGACCACGCGGGCCGAGACCGGGTTGTCCTGGAAGACCGAGGCGAAGATCGTGCGGCATTTGCAGGGGTTGGCGGCCACGATGGCGCCCACGGCTTCCGAGGCGACGCCGGTGTTCCAGAAGGCGTGCGCCACCCAGTAGCCGATCTCGCACTGGCCCTCGTCGACGCGCTTCAGGCCGATGGCGCCCATGACCTCCTCGCCGCCGTCGCGCGAGCCGTCGATGATCCAGACCGTCTCGGTCCGGTCGGGGGCGGTGACGCGGGTCAGGAACGCCTCGACCGTGCCGGGGGGCAGCGGGTGCGGAATGCTCGACGTGTTGCGCGCCACGCGCTCGTCGCCCGCGTAATGCGCCAGAAGCCCCGCATCCGAGGCGCGCGGCGGGCGCAGGTCGAACCGGCCGGCCGCTATGGTGGGTTGGGTGTCGATCGTCTCCAGTTTCATTGCGTTTTCCTCCCAAACGCGGTGGCCCGTGACCGGGCCCGAACCGGGGATTGGCTGGCAAGGGGGGCTGCAATCCTCGAACGAGAAAGGGGACCGGCCCTTGCCGATCCCCCGATGTTCTCATTACACCTTTTCGGTCGGCTTACTCTGCGGCCTCCGCCACTGGCGTGACCGAAATGAAGGTGCGGCCCTTGAGGCCCTTGTGGAACGTCACCGAACCTTCGACGGTGGCGAAGAGGGTGTGATCCTTGCCCTGCCCCACGCCGTCGCCCGGCCAGAACTTGTTGCCGCGCTGACGCACGATGATGTTGCCGGGAATGACGGCTTCGCCGCCGTATTTCTTCACGCCAAGGCGGCGGCCGACGGAATCGCGACCGTTACGTGATGAACCGCCTGCTTTCTTGTGTGCCATCTCGTTGTCTCCTATCTCGCCGGATTACTTAGCCAGTTCTTTGGCTTGTTCAATCCATTCGGGTTTGACCTTGACGGCCTCGAAATTCTCCGCGTCCACCTTGGCCAGGTCGGCGTAGGTGGTGATGCCGGCCTCGACCAGCTTCTTCTCGACCGCCGGGCCGATGCCCGTGATGGCGGTGAGATCGTCCGCGGCGGCCTTTTTCGGCTCGGCCTTCTTGGGCTCTGCCTTTTTCTCGGCCTTGGGTTCGGCCTTCTTCTCGGCCGGCTTGTCGGCTTTCTTGTCCGCCTTCTTGGCGACGCTCTTCTCGCCGGCTTCCTTGTTCTTCACGCGCTTGGCCATCTCGGCCTGGTCGGTGGCATTGTCGGCATAGCGTTCCTTGCCCATGCCGGCGGCCAGTGCGCCTGCGCCCACGGCGGCCTTGATGCCCGACTTGTCGGCGCCCTTCTCGAGGATCTCGGTCACGCGCAGCAGGGTCAGCTGCTGGCGGTGGCCCTTCGTGCGCTGCGAGCCGTGCTTGCGGCGGCGCTTGACGAAGTGGATGACCTTGTCGCCCTTGACCTGATCGACGACCTCGGCCTGAACGGCCGCGCCATCGACGAGGGGCGCCCCGATCACCGGGTTGTCGCCGCCCAGCATCAGGATCTCGTTGAACTGCACCTTTTCACCGGCGTCGGCTGCAAGCTTTTCCACGCGGAGCATGTCGCCCGACTGGACCTTGTATTGCTTGCCACCGGTCTTGAGGACCGCAAACATGTTCGTCTTCCTTTTCAACTTCCGCGTCCTGTGGCCCCCGGTTCCGGGTGTTGCGTGGGGGTCTCTCCCCCGCCTCGGACGGCGCGCCCCATGTCGTGGGCGTAATTCCATCAAACCCCGCGCAGGTCAGACACCTGCCGGGATGGGCGCTTATCGGGGGATGAGGGGGCAAAGTCAAGGGGGAAATCCGGGGTTTCCGCCCCGGATGGCTCAGTGTTGCGGGAGCATGAAGCGGGCGAAGAAGGCGGTCAGGCCGGGAATGTCTTCGAGCGGCAGGATCGCGGCGGTGAACTGGTCGGGGCGGACGACGATCAGGGCGCCGCTCTCGCGGTCGATGCCGCGCCGGTCGAAGATTTGGGGGCCGATTTTCAGATCGGGGCAGAAGGTTTTTTCGTAATCGGTGAGGCCGAAGCGGCCCTTGGGCGGGGTCAGTAGGCGGGGGAGCGCGGCAAGGTCCATGTCGCGGTGATGGGGCTGGAAGACCGCGCGCAAGTCGATGACCGCGTCGATATCGGCGCCATCGGGCGTGTAGCGGCGCAGGGGGCTGTCGGGCGCGGTGTCGAGCGCGTGGCAGAGCCGGGCGATGGCGCCGCCCGGCGCGCCGGTGTCGCCCCGCGGGGCAAAGGCCACCAGCCGCCAGCGCCCGTCGGCCGGCATCGCATGGCCAAGCTGCATGGGTTTCGCATCGGCCAGCCGGATGACGGGGGCGGAGTGGAACCGCATGCCGATGGGCAGGCCGGTGGCGAGGGGCTGGTGGCCCGCCTGCACGATCATCGAGGGGTCGTAGCGCGCCTCGACCCCGGCGGTGTAGCGGCCGTGCTTCTGGAAATACTGCTGGAACCGGGCCGAGGCGTCGGGGTCGGAGGAGCGGGAGCTGAAGAGCCGGGCCATGTCGCGGTCGAACTCGATCAGCTCCTGCGCCTTGGCGCGGCGCTCGCCGGAATAGGTATGCAGCAGCTCGGGCACGGCCTGCCCGCGCAGCACCGCCGCCAGCTTCCAGCCGAGGTTGAACGTGTCGGCCATCGACACGTTCATCCCCTGCCCCGCCTTGGGGCTGTGGGTGTGGCAGGCGTCGCCGGCGATGAAGATGCGCGGGGTGCGGGCATCTCGCGGTTCGGTGCCGAGGTCATCGAAACTGTCACAGACCCGCTGGCCGATCTCGTAGGCCGAGCACCACGCCACGTCGCGCACATCCAGTGTAAAGGGCGTCAGGATCGCCTGCGCCTTCCCGATCAGCATGTCGGCGGTGACGTTGCGGTCGGCGGCGCGCTCGGTCTCGTGCAACTCGTCCAGTTCCACGTACATCCGCACCATCGCGCCACCCTCGCGCGGGATGATCAGCAGGCTGCCGCTGTGGGCGGAGCGGATCGCGGCCTTCAGGCGGATATCGGGGAAGTCGGTGACGGCGAGGATGTCCATCACCCCCCAGAGCTGCCGCGCGGCATCGCCCTTGAGCGTCAGCCCGAGCGAGCCGCGCACCGTGCTGCGGGCGCCGTCGCAGCCGACCACGTATTTCGCGCGGATGGTTTCGGTGGCGCTATCCGGGGCTTCGAAGGTGGCGGTCACGGGGTAATCGGGGGCGTCGGTTCGCGTGAGCCCGGTCAGGTGAAAGCCGTAATCGGGGGTCAGCCGGCGGGGCGATTTGCGCATGATGTCGAGGTAGAAATCATGCACGCGGGCCTGGCTGAGGATGGTGTGGGGCATCTCGGAGAGGTCGGCGGCCACGTCGTCGATCCGGTCCGTGCGGCGCAGGCCAGCGCCGCCCTCTCCCGGCGCCCAGAACACGGTTTCGTTGACCCAGTAGGCCTCCTCCATCACCCTTGTCGCGAAGCCGAAGGCCTGGAACATCTCCATCGAGCGGCAGGCGATGCCGTCGGCCTGCCCCATCTCGAGCGGGCCCGGTTTGCGCTCGGCGATGCGGGTCACGATGTCGGGGAAGGCGGAAAGCTGGGCCGCCAGCGTCAGCCCGGCGGGGCCACAGCCGACGATCAGCACATCGACCTCGGTGGGGCGCTCGCCCGCCCCCTGCGCCTCGGGCCGGACGCGCGGATCACCGGGGGTGAAACCGTCGAAATGGTATTGCATCGCGCCCTCCCCCGCGAGACGCCGCTCGCCTGCCCTACAGCTCCTGGCTGCGCAGGTGCTGGGCCACGGCCTGGCCGACGAGGTAGGACAGCTCCTCGTACATCCGGTCGAAGGTGGAGAAGAGCGCGGTGTTCAGCGCCTGCCCCTCGTCACTGCGCCAGAGGTCGATATATTCCTGCACCTCGTCATCCTCGAGTGGCTGGTAGGCGGTCAGCAGGTACGCCCCGATCCAGGCGGTGCTGTCCTCGCGCACGCCCTCTTCCTGCGACCAGACATCGAGCAGCATGTCCTCTTCCGAAAGGTCGTATGCGCCGCCATCGGCCAGCCCGCGATAGAGCATCAGGTTGGAATTCAGGATGCCCATCACGTTGTGCTCGATCAGGTCGCTGTCGGCGATCAGCGTGTCGATCTGGTCGACGATCAGCGCGCCCTCGCGGTCGAGCTTCTCGTATTGCTCCTGGGCGGCCTCCTCGACCTCCGGATCGAGGAAGGCCTCGCGCGCGGAGAGCTCCAGCTCGACCACCTCCGCCCCCAGATCGGAGGTGAAGAAGGCGTTGAGCGGGGCAAGGTCCACCCCGTCCAGCCCCTGCGCCATGCGCTCCTCGACGAGGTTGCGCATCTTGCCGGTGTCGTAGATGCGCTCGACCGTGGCCTGCCAGCCGGAGGGGACGGCGTCGGGCATCATCTCCTGCGCGAGGCTGTCGGCATAGGCCAGCCCCTCCTCGCGCATGATCTCGACCGTGTCGCCCACGCGCAGCGCCCGAAGCAGCGTGTCGAGTTCGGCACGCCCCTCGGACTGTGCGGGCATCGCCCAGATCGCGGCGGCGGCAAGGGCCCAGGCGGCGGCGCGGATCGGCCCCATGCTCACAGCTCCTCGCCGGGGTGCATCTCGGCCATGCGGGCGGCCAGAACCTCGAACCGGTTGGCCATGATCTCGTACTGGATGGCGTTCATCAGCTCGTAGACCTCCTGCATTTCCGGGGCTTCCAGCGCCTCGGTATAGGTCTCGAGCTCTTCGAGCGTCAGGTCGCGATAGGTATAGGCGGCATTGGCGAGCCCGGCCTCGGTCATGTCGGCGCGCATCTCGTCCTCCTGGTTGCGGATGACAGCGCGCAGTGAGCCCTCGTCGATCTCGTAATCCAGCACCCCGGCATAGGAGGCGGCCATCAGGAAGCGCACCATGATCTCCTGCACGGCGCGGACCGACTGGTCCTCGGTGTCGATGGCGTCGGCCATGCGTTCGAACATCTCGGCCCGGCCGTTGCCTTCGGCGCGCGCCTCGGCCAGCAGTTCGGCCCCTTCGGCGCGTTGCGCGGCGCTGTCCTCGGCCATGTGCGAGGCGTTTTCCAGCTGCACCAGCTTCTGCCCCAGCGGCGAGGCGTAGAAGCCCGCGGCGTGGCCGAGCAGCTCGTCGCTCAGCGTCTCGGAGAGGATGTCGATGGCCATGTCGTGCATCGTATCGGTGTCGAAGACCTGCTTGGTGACGCGGGCCCAGTCATGGCCGAAATCGTTGGGCGACATGCCCAGCATCTCGGGCGCGTCGGAGGCCGACTGCTTGATCGATTCGAGGGCCACGTCGAAGCCGGTGACCTCGAGGAACGCCTCGAGGTTGGCGCGGTCGGCGGCGCGGGCCTGCGGGGGCGCCAGCAGCGCGATGGCGGTGAGTATGGCGATGAACGGGGCGTGGATCAGGGACCGTCGCGACAAGGGGGCACTCCTATGGCCGAATTGCTCTTCTCTGAATCTAGGCAAATTCTGGCGGCAAACAATGCAAAACCCCCTTGTCCCCCGCCGGAAAGGCGATTAAACGCACCCTCCAGACCCCCGCGGAGAGGTGCCGGAGTGGTCGAACGGGGCGGTCTCGAAAACCGTTGACCCTTCACGGGGTCCCAGGGTTCGAATCCCTGTCTCTCCGCCATTTATTTCCTGATGTTGACGATGTGGTGAAACCCGGTGCCCCCTGCGCCGGGTGTCGTGGCTTTGGCGGCGTGGTGCGATGCTGTTCGCGTGGCGTGCGAGAAAAAAGATCGCGCCCCAGAGGGCGCGATCGGACAGGTCGGATTCAGGCTCAGGTGGGCGTGAACCGGGTTTAACGTCGCCCGATAACCCTTTGACTATCCAATACGATAGTTCGGGCTCTCCCGCGTGATCTGGACGTCGTGCACATGGCTTTCCTTCAGCCCCGCGCCGGTGATGCGGACGAAGGTGCAATTGTTGCGCATCTCCTCGACCGTGGCGCAGCCGGTATAGCCCATCGCCGCACGCAGGCCGCCGACAAGCTGGTGCACGACGGCATTGGCCGTGCCCTTGTAGGGCACCTGCCCCTCGATCCCCTCGGGGACCAGCTTGTCGCTGGCGGCGTCCTTCTGAAAGTAGCGGTCGGCGCTGCCGCGGGCCATGGCGCCGAGGCTGCCCATGCCGCGATAGGCCTTGAAGCTGCGGCCCTGGTAGAGGATCACCTCGCCCGGGCTTTCATCGGTTCCGGCCAGCATCGAGCCCACCATGGCGCAGGAGGCCCCGGCGGCGATGGCCTTGGCGAAATCGCCCGAGAACTTGATGCCGCCATCGGCGATGATCGGCGTGCCGTCGGCGGCCTCGACGCAATCCATGATGGCGGTGAGCTGGGGCACGCCCACGCCCGCGACCATCCGCGTGGTGCAGATGCTGCCCGGCCCGATGCCCACCTTGATGGCATCGGCCCCGGCGCCGATCAGGGCGCGCGTGGCCTCGCCCGTCGCCACGTTGCCGGCGACGATCTGCACCTCGTTCGACAGGCCCTTGGCCCGCTCGACCGCCTTGGCGACGCCCTCGGAATGGCCATGCGCGGTGTCGATCACGATCATGTCCACCCCGGCATCGACCAGCGCGGCCGAGCGTTCGAAGCCCGCATCGCCCACGGTCGAGGCCGCGGCACAGCGCAGGCGGCCGAGGTCATCCTTGCAGGCGGTGGGGTTCAGCACGGCCTGCTCGGTATCCTTGAGGGTCAGGAGACCGGTCAGCTTGCCATCCTTGTCGGTGACCAGCAGCTTCTCGATCCGGCGGGCGCGCATCAGGTTCTTGGCCTCTTCCCGGTCGGCGGGCTCGCGCAGGATGGCCAGATCGTTCGAGGTCATCATCACGTGCACCGGCGTCTCGTCGGAGGTGGCGAAGCGCATGTCGCGGTTGGTGACGATCCCAACGACGCGGCGTTTTTCGTCGACCACCGGGAAGCCGGTGAAGCCGTAGCGCTCGGTCAGGGCCTTGGCATCGGCCAGCGTCTGGTTCGGGGTCAGCGTCACCGGGTTGTAGACGATGCCGGATTCGAAGCGCTTGACCCGCCGCACCTCGCGCGATTGCTCCTCGACGGTCAGGTTGCGGTGGATCACCCCCATGCCGCCCGCCTGGGCCATGGTGATCGCCATGCGCGATTCGGTCACCGTGTCCATGGCCGAGCTCAGAAGCGGGATGTTGAGATTGATCGACCTGGTGACGCGCGTCCGCGTGTCGGCGGTGTTGGGCAGCACGCTCGACTTGGCGGGTACGAGCAGAACGTCATCGAAGGTCAGCGCCTCACGAATCTCCATTGGGGGTCTCCATGGCAGGGATCGTTTGGCGCTTCCCTATTACATGGATCGGGGGCGGGTGAAAGGCCAATTCGTTGGCGGGAGGACAAGGCGGGGTTGCAGGCGGCGCCGGGTCTCGGGCCTTGCCGGGGGCGGGAAATCCGGCCACCGTGGCGGCGAGCGTTACGGGACGGGAGGATGCGGCATGACGAAACACGGCTACGAGGCGGGGCGGCTCGACCTGCCCTTCGTGGGGATCTCCACCTTCGGCAAGCGGCCCTACGTGGCCGACTGGGCGGCGATCGAGGCGGATGCCGCGATCCTCGGCGCGCCGTTCGATTTCAGCACGCAATGGCGGGCGGGCGCCCGGTTCGGACCGCGCGGGGTGCGCGAGGCCTCGACGCTCTTCAGCTTCGGCCATGCCGGGGCCTATGATCACGAGGATGACGTGACCTATCTGCCGGGGGACGTGCGGATCGTCGACCTGGGCGATGCCGATATCGTGCATACCGACACGGTGAAGAGCCATGCCAATATCGAGGCGGGCGTGCGGGCGATCCTGAAGGCCAGCGCGCTGCCGGTGGTGATCGGCGGGGATCATTCGGTGAATATCCCCTGCATCAACGCCTTTGACGGCCAGGGCGACATCCACATCCTGCAGATCGACGCGCATCTCGATTTCGTCGACGAGCGTCACGGCGTGCGCTTCGGCCATGGCAACCCGATGCGCCGGGCGGCGGAGAAGCCCTATGTCACCGGCCTGACGCAGATCGGCATCCGCAATGTCAGCTCCACCGCCAAGGAAGGCTATGACGACGCCCGCGCCATGGGCTCGGACATCCTGTCGGTGCGGCAGGTGCGCAAGCTGGGGGCGGAGGCAACGGCGGCGCGCATTCCGGAGGGCGCTCGGGTTTATATCACGCTGGATATCGACGCCTTCTGCCCCTCGATCGCGCCGGGCACCGGCACGCCCAGCCATGGCGGGTTTCTCTATTACGACGTGCTGGAGATCCTGCAACAGGTGGCGAAGGACCACGAGGTGGTGGGCATCGACCTTGTCGAGGTGGCGCCGGATTACGACCCCACGGGGGGCACGTCGATCCTGGCGGCGCAGGTGCTCTTGAACCTGCTGGGGTTCGTGTTTCACGCGCGGGGGGCGGGCTGAGGGCGTTTTCTTCGAAGAAAACGGGCCGGAAAATTGGAATTTTCCGGCGTCTCTACATTAGCTGCGTTGCGCAACATGCCGTTTTCTTTAAAGAGACCTCAGCGAAACTTTGAGGATTCTTCTGTTTCCGTCGAAGTGGTATGATTGGCCATGAGACAGAGCTTCACAACCCAACCCGCCCTTTTCGCCTCCCATGAGCTTTTCGAGCATCCCGCGCTTGGGGCGCTGGAC
>NZ_JAVKFX010000048.1:0-109113 GCF_040223625.1 Roseovarius sp.
ACAAGCCTCCGCCGCGTGCTCCGAGCAGCTCACCCGACACACCCGACGCGAGGGGCACAAATCGGGGCACTTCCGGACCAAGCGCAGGTCGCGCCGTCCATCGGTTTAAATCTCGGAGAAGCTATGGCTGGGGTGGTAGGATTCGAACCTACGGTACACGGTACCAAAAACCGCTGCCTTACCACTTGGCTACACCCCAACGTGACGCGCGTATTACTCCGGTCGGTGCGGCTGTTCAAGCCCGGATTGGCAGAAATTCTCGGCTTTTGATGTCGGCATGCGATCGGGGGCGGTCACTCGAGGATTTCGTCCGCCGCGACGCCCCAGATCGTGCCTTTCGGGGTCCAGCCCTCGTAGCCGGCCACCTCGAGACGGCACCATGTGGCGGTGCAGGTTTCGATGCGCGCGATCACGCCGATCTCGAGCCGGGCGACGACGAGCGAGGCCGGGTCGGGCTGGGCGCGGAGTTCGAGCATGTCCGTCTCGGCAATCGCCGTGCGCACGCCGGAGAGGAGCGAGTAATGCACCCAGCCGCCCGCGCCGTCGCGGTCGCGCACGCGGCGCCAGTGGCCGTGCTCGGCGGTGATCTCGAGCGGGATGTCCTCGTGCTTGAAGACCCAGTCGATACGGTGCGTGAGGCTGGGGCCGCGGCGCACGTTCGCCTCGGCCGCCTTCATCGAGACATAGCGTGGCAGGGGAAGGTTGGTGACCGGGCCGCGCTCCTGTGACCGGGCGGGCGCGGCGGTGGCCAGGGCGGAGATGACACAGGCAAAAATGGCCGGGGCCACCCCCGGAAACGCCGATTTCAGCGACATGTTCGAATTCCTGCTCTTCAATGCCAATGGGGTTCTTGTGCCCCGCTGTTTCCTGCGCCAGTCTGGCATCATCGCGCGGTCTTTGGAAGTCAAAGGAGGAGCTTCATGCCATCTGCCCGTCTGAGTGTTGTCGTTACGCGACGCCTGCCCGAGCCGGTCGAGCGCCGGATGCAGGAGCTCTTCGACGTGCGCCTGCGCGAAAGCGATACGCGGATGACGCGCGAGGAGCTGGCCGAGGCGGTGGCGACGGCAGACGTGCTGGTGCCGACGATCACCGACCGGATCGATGCGGGGCTGATCGCGCAGGCCGGCGAGAAGCTGAAACTGATCGCCAATTACGGCGCCGGGGTGGACCATATCGACGTGCACACGGCCCGCCAGCGCGGGATTCTCGTGTCGAACACGCCCGGCGTGCTGACCGATGACACCGCCGACATGACCATGGCGCTGATCCTGGCGGTTCTGCGCCGTATTCCGGAGGGGCTGGCCACCATGCAGTCGGGCGAATGGCATGGCTGGTCGCCCACCGCGCTGCTGGGCGGGCGCGTGGCCGGGCGGCGGTTGGGTGTCCTCGGGATGGGCCGGATCGGGCAGGCGGTGGCCCGCCGGGCCGCGGCCTTCGGGATGCAGATCCACTACCACAACCGCCACCGCCTTCGGGAGGAGACCGAGGAGGAACTGGGCGCGCGCTATTGGGAAAGCCTTGACCAGATGGTGGCGCGGATGGACGTGATGTCGATCAACTGCCCGCACACTCCCTCGACCTTTCACCTGATGAACGCGCGGCGGCTGAAGCTGATGAAGCCCGATGCGGTGATCGTGAACACCTCGCGCGGCGAGGTGATCGACGAGAACGCGCTGACAAGGATGCTGCGGGCGGGGGAGATTGCCGGGGCGGGGCTCGACGTGTTCGAGCATGGCACCGAGATCAACCCGCGCCTGCGGGAGCTGAAGAACGTGGTGCTGCTGCCGCATATGGGCTCGGCGACCAACGAGGGGCGGATGGAGATGGGCGAGAAGGTGCTGTTGAACATCAAGACCTTCGATGATGGGCACCGCCCGCCCGACCAGGTGGTTCCATCGATGCTTTGACGGGGGAACGGCGCCACGAGGGCGCCGTTCTTCGTTTGCTCAGAGGGTGATGATGGTGGAACCGGTGGTTTCGCGGGCTTCGAGCGCGCGATGGGCCTCGGCGATGTCCTCGAGCTTGTAGCGCTGGCCGATATTCGTCTTTACGTCGCCGCTTTCGACCTTCTCAAACAGGTGTTTCGCCATCGCCTGGCAACGATCGTGATCAGCGAGGAAGGTAAAGAGCGTCGTCCGGGTCATCTTGAGCGAGCCCTTGGAGGCCAGCGTCAGCAGGCTGACCGGCTCGACCGGGCCTGAGGCGTTGCCGAAGGAGATCATCATGCCCAGCGGCTTGAGGCAGTCGAGCGAGGCGTCGAACGTGTCCTTTCCGACGCCGTCCATGACAATGTCGACGCCCTTGTCGCCGGTGATCTTCTTCACCTCGGGGGCGAAATCCTTATCGCGGTAGTTGATGCAGTGGCTGGCGCCCATGTCGAGGGCGAGCTTGCACTTTTCGTCGGTTCCGGCGGTGCCGATCAGTTCGATTCCTTCGGAGCGGGCCCATTGGCAGGCGAGCAGGCCGACGCCGCCGGCGGCGGCGTGGAAGAGCACGGTCTGGCCTTTCTCCAGCGGCCAGGTGCGGTGGAAGAGGTATTCGACGGTCATCCCCTGCAGCATGATCGAGGCGGCGTCTTCGAAGGAAATGCCGTCGGGCAGGGGGCAGACCTGGGCGGCGGGCATGACGCGAGCGTCGGAATAGGCGCCGGGGGGCACGGCGGCATAGGCGGCGCGGTCGCCTTCCTTCAGGTGGGTCACGCCATCGCCCACCGCCTCGACGATGCCGGCGGCCTCCATGCCGAGGGCGTGGGGCAGGGGCAGGGGGTAGAGACCCGTGCGCTGGTAGACGTCGATGTAGTTGAGGCCACAGGCCTTGTGGCGAATGCGGATTTCGCCCGGTCCGGGGTCGCCCACCTTGGCCTCGGTCAGTTTCAGTTGCTCGGGGCCGCCGGCCTGTTCGATGATGACGCTACGTGACATGGGCGCTTCCTTGGATGTTGCGTGGATTTGCGCGGCATTAGTGCATGGATTGCGGGGCAGGCTCAACCGGTTGCCTGCGAGCGCGCATTGCGACAGAGTTCTGGCAACTCCCCTTGCCACAGGAGGCCGTCATGCGCCGCTTCATCCTCTGCCTGTCCCTTTGTCTTCCGCCGGTGGCCCTTACGGCCCAGCAGGCCGCCGATGCCGTCGAGCCGGAGGCCGCGGGGGCGGGGCAGGTTGCCGTATCCGAGCAGACAATGCACGCGCTCGAGGCGAAGGCGGCCGGGCGGCCGGTGGAGGCGCAGGACTGGATGGTCGCCGCGGCCAACCCGCTGGCCGTCGAGGCCGGGGCACGGGTGCTGGAGCAGGGCGGCACGGCGGCGGACGCGATGGTGGCCGTACAGGCGGTGCTGGGGCTGGTCGAGCCGCAAAGCTCGGGGCTTGGCGGGGGCGCGTTCCTTGTCTGGTACGATGGCGAGAGCGGCGAGGTGACGACGCTCGATGGCCGTGAGACCGCGCCGCTGGCGGCGACGCCGCGGCTGTTCCAGGACGAGGCGGGCGAGCCGCTGGATTTCTACGATGCCGTGGTGGGCGGCCGGTCGGTGGGGGTACCGGGGACGCCCGCGCTTTTGAAGGCGGCCCACGAGGCGTGGGGCCGGTCCGAGTGGCCGGGGCTGTTCGACGAGGCGATCCGGCTGGCCGACGAGGGATTCGCGGTATCGCCCCGGCTGTCGACCATGGTGGCGGGGGACGCGATACGCCTCACGCGGTTCGCGCCGACGCGGGCGTATTTCTTTCCCGAGGGCAAGCTGCCGGAGGTGGGGCAGGTGCTGAGGAACCCGGACTATGCCGAAACGCTGCGCACGCTGGCCAGCGAGGGGCCGGCGCCGTTCTACACGGGCGATATCGCCAAGGGCATCGTGGCAACCGTGCAGGGGGCGCCCGGCAACCCGGGCGTGATGGAGGAGATCGACCTTGCCATCTACAGCGTGAAGGAGCGCGCGCCGGTTTGCGTGCCCTATCGCGGTTACGAGGTGTGCGGGATGGGGCCGCCCTCGTCGGGGGCGCTGACGGTGGGGCAGATCCTGGGGCTGCTGGCGCCGTTCGACCTGGCCGCGATGGGGGCGGAGAGCGCGGAGGCGTGGCGGCTGATCGGCGATGCCAGCCGGCTCGCCTTCGCCGACCGGGGGCGGTACATGGCCGATACAGATTACGTACCGGTGCCGGTGGAGGGGCTGGTCGAGCCAGGCTACCTGGCGGAGCGGGCGGAGCTGCTGAAGGGTGAGGCGGCTCTGGAGGAGGTTGCGCCGGGCGCGCCGGAGTATGACCACGCGCTCAACTGGGCCGACGATGCGTCGATCGAGTTTCCCTCGACCTCGCATATCTCCATCGTCGACGGGTATGGCAACGCGCTTTCGATGACGACGACGATCGAGAACGGCTTCGGCTCTCGCCTGATGGTGCGGGGGTTCCTGCTGAACAACGAGCTGACCGATTTCTCCTTCACCAGCCACGAGGACGGGCGGCCCGTGGCCAACCGGGTGGAGCCCGGCAAGCGGCCGCGCTCGTCGATGGCGCCGACCATCGTGCTGAAGGATGGCAAGCCGGTGCTGATCGTCGGCTCGCCCGGGGGCAGCCGGATCATCGGGTACGTGGCCAAGACGATCATCGCCCATCTCGACTGGGGCATGGATGTGCAGGAGGCGGTGGCGCTGCCGCACCTTGTGAACCGGTTCGGGACCTATGACGTGGAAGGCAGGCTGGTGAGCGACGAGCTGGTCGGCGCGCTGGCCGGCATGGGGTTCGAGGTGAACCGGAACGTGCTGACCTCGGGGCTGCACGCGATCTCGCTTCAGGAGGGCGGATTGCTGGGCGGGGCCGACCCGCGCCGGGAGGGGGTGGCCATCGGGCGGTAGGCCCGCGCCACCCAATCGCCGCCCCTGATCCCGATTTCCGCCCCAATCCGGTGCGATCACCACGCCAACCGGAGAAAGAGCGGAGCTATTCAATGTTCAATCCCTACGCCATCGGGTTCGTCTGCGTGGCCGCCAGTTTCGTCGTGGGCGCGGATTACGTCGTGCAGGCCAAGGCCAACGGCTCGTTCCCCGGCGAGTACGCGTTTTCCGAGTATGTCGGCTCCTACAATGCTCGCCTCGGCGAGACGGTAAGCGCCATCGACACCGCGCGCCGCCAGTCGAAGGAGGCCCATATCCACCTGCCGGAGGCCCCCGAGGGTTGGGAGCGCCGGGCGTGGAAGGATCCGAACCCCGATGCCGACGAAAAGCTGGCAGGCCTGCCGCTGACGACGCAGATGGCGGTCCGGAAGGAACTCAAGAAGGCGGCGCAGGTCGCGCTGTTCGACACGTGGGATTACGTGCGCGGTGACGAGATGGTGCGCCTCTCGGCCCGCTACATAGGCAATGATTCCGAGGGGCGGGGGATCGTCGCGCTGGGCCACCTCGTGTCGGAATCTTTCTACGGCTCTACCGGCCCGACCTATGTGCCCTATGCCGTCGTGCAGGGTGTGCCGTTCTTCGAAGTCACCGGAGAAGACGTGCAGGGCGGCGCGCAGCTGGCGCTGGAAGCCTTCATCGGCGAGGACATCCTGATCGGGGTGGCCGCCAATGCCGAGGCCGACACGGTGCGCGCCTTCCTCGAGCTAATCGATTACGACAGCCTCAACCTGATGCTTGACGAGCCGGTTGCCGGTGTCGGCAGCGCGGCCCCGGCGTTGACCACGGCCGAAGAATTGCAGCTTGCCGAAAGTGCCGCCGCACTGCGCTATGGCGAGAAGACTCTCGCCCCGACGACGGGTCAGGGCGAAGCGGATGCTGCGCCCGAGCCGGAGGCGCCGGCGGCGACGGTCGTTAAGCTGAACGGCGGCAATGCGCTTGGCCAACGCACGGAAGACAGCGGCGTGAGCCGCCTGCAACTCTCCGGCGGCCGGTCCTGCCTGGGCGCCTCGAGCGGCCGGCTCTGCGACTGATCCACGCCTTTTCGTGACATGCACCGTCCGCCCGGGGTTTCACCACCTCGGGCGGCGTCGGTTTTAAGCCTGTTTATGTCGGCTGAAACCGCCGTGGCCATGCAGGAATGGTACATATGCGCCAACGCATGCACGAAGGAGTCGCAGCCCATGAAAACGCAAGTGAAAGCCCTGGTCGTCGGCGGCGGCGCCGTCGGTACGTCGATCGCCTATCACCTGGCCAAGGCTGGCTGGGAGGACGTGATGCTGGTCGAGCGCGACGAGCTGACCTCAGGCTCGACTTGGCACGCGGCCGGTCTGCTGCCGCTCTTCAACATGTCTTATGCGACGACGCATATCCACAAGTACTCGGTCGATTTCTACAAGACGCTGGAAGAGGAAACCGGGCTGAACGCCGGGTTCGCCGTGGTCGGCAACCTGCGCATGGCGCAGACGCAGGAGCGGATGGACGAGTACATGCTCTATGCCTCGACCGCCGAGACCTGTGGCGTGTCCTACGAGTTCCTGAGCCCCGACGAGATCAAGGCGCGCTGGCCGCTGATCAACACCGAGGATCTGGCCGGCGCGATCTATCACCAGACCGACGGCTACATTAACCCCGCCGACGTGACCATGGCCATGGCCAAGGGCGCCCGCCAGCGCGGCGTGATGATCGAGCGCAAGTGGCAGGCCGACAAGTTCGAGTGGATGGGCGACCACTGGGACGTGACGCTGACCAAGATGGTCGAGAAGGGCGGCAACCTCGTGCCCGGCGAAGAGCAGACGGTGATCAGCGCCGAGCACGTGGTGACCGCGTCGGGCAACCACGCGCAGCGGACCGCGAAGCTTCTGGGTATCAAGATGCCGGCCATCCCCGTCGAGCACCAGTTCATCGTGACCGACGCCGACCCGGCGCTGCAGAAATACCGGGCCGAGGGCAATGGCGAGCATCCGGTGATCCGCGATGCCGATGCGCAATCCTACGTGCGGGAGGAGCGGGGCGGCTGGATTCTGGGCGTTTACGAGAAGAACGCGCCGGCCTGCTTCGAATACGGTGTGCCCGACAGCTTCCGTGCCGACCTGTTCCCGCTCGACCTCGAGCGGATCGAGGAGCAGTACATGGCGATGATCCACCGCATGCCCTCGAGCGAGGAATGCGGGCTGAAGGACGATTTCAATGGGCCGATCTGCTATACGCCGGACGGCAACCCGCTTGTGGGCCCGGCGCCCGGGCTGCGCAACCTGTGGCTGGCCGAGGGGTTCAGCTTCGGGATCACCGCTGCCGGCGGCACCGGGTACTATCTCGCGCAGATGATGGTGGATGGCGAGGCTGAGATCGACATGGCCTCGCTTGACCCCAAGCGGTATTCGTCGAACTGGATGACGACGGAGTTCGCGGCGCGCAAGAACGAAGAGTGCTACGACCACGTCTACATCCTGCACCACCCCGACGAGGAACGCCCGGCCTGCCGCCCGCTGCGGACCGTGCCGGCCTATGATCGGCAGAAGGCGCGCGGCGCGCAGTTCGGCTTCGTCAACGGCTGGGAGCGGCCGAACTATTTCGGGCCGCTCGATGCGCCGGACAGTTTCGATCACGACGCCCGCAGCTTCCGCCGCGGCGAGTGGTGGCAATACGCGGTCGAGGAGGCCAAGGCGATCCGCGAGGGCGTGGGCCTGATCGACGCGTCGGCCTTCAGCAAGCATATCGTCAAGGGTGCGGGGGCGACCGCCTTCCTTGACTGGTTCACCTGCAACAAGCTGCCCAAGGTGGGGCGGATCAACCTGACCTATGCGCTGACCGCCAATGGCACGACGCGCACCGAGTACACGATCGTGCGGCTGGAAGAGGACAAGTATTACCTCGTCTCGGCCGGGGCGTGGACGGAGTATGACGCCGATTACCTGAAGAAGGCGATCGAGGACAAGGAGGCCGAGTTCGGCCGGATCGAGCTGCAGGACGTGACCAGCCAGTGGGGCGTGTTCGCCATTGCCGGGCCGAAGTCGCGCGATGTGCTGAACGAGGTGATCAAGGATGCCGACCCGGCGACCGCATTGTCGAACAAGCGGTTCCCGTGGCTGTCGGCGCGGCCGATCGAGCTGGGCATGTGCCCGGTCAACGCGATCCGCGTGGCCTATACCGGCGAGCTGGGCTGGGAGCTGCACCACCCGATGGAGATGCAGAACTACTTGTTCGACCTGCTGGAAAAGGCCGGGGAGAACCACGGCATGAAGCTGGTCGGTGCGCGGGCGCAGAACTGGCTGCGGCAGGAGAAGAGCTATCGCGCCTTCGGCAACGAGCTTGGCCGGGACGCGACGCCTCTGGAGGCCGATCTGCCGCGCTTCGTCGATCTCGACAAGGAGTTCCACGGCAAGGACAAGCTGGTGGAAACCGGCGTGCGGGTGAAGTGCTGCACCCTGCTGATCGACGGGCCGGAGGATGCCGACCCGTGGGGCCGCGAGGTGCTTTACACCGAGGATGGCACCCGCGTGGGCCGCTTGACCTCGGGCGGGTATTCGGTTCACTTCGGGAAGTCCATCGGCATGGGTTACGTCAAGCCCGAGCAGGCGGTGGAAGGCACGAAGCTGAAGGTCAAGATGCAGGACAAGCTGTGGGATGCCGTGGTGACCTGTGACAGCCCCTACGATCCGAAGAACGAGGTGATCCGCAAGGATGGATAAACCCGGCCGCCATCGGTACTTTCTTGCCCCGGTGGCGGCGGTTCTCTGCTTTGCGCTGGCATTTTTCTATCCGCTCAACCCCTTGTCCAACGGGGCGGAGAGCTATGCCAGCCGGGTCGCGGCGGCGAGTGCGGTGACCTATGTCTCGCTGCGCACGCTCAACGCGTTCCTGTCGACCGCGCAGGAGGCCGAGGTCGGCCTGTCGGTGGGCGCGTCGGCCTCGGTTCAGCCGCTCAAGACGCTGGAGCCGATCGACGACACGATCGAGAGAATCGCCTCTGTCGTTTTCGCGATGATGATGGTGTCGGGTGTGCTGTCGGTCGCCATGGGGCCTGTCGGCGCCATCGGGTTCGCGATGGCGGGGCTGGGCCTGCTGACCATGGTGGTGGTGACGCGCATGCGGGTGGGGCGGAAGCTTCTGCTGTATGGGGCGTTCTTCGCAGTTGCCTTGCCCTTGTCTTACTGGCTGTCCGGGTCGCTGGCCGATTTGATGACGGAGCGGACATGGACCGAGAACCAGCGCATCGTCAGCGAAATCATCGACGGGGTCGAGACTGCGCCGCCGGAGGCGGAGGATGAGGGCTGGTTCTCGGGCTGGTTCGAGCAGGGGGATGCCATTGCCCGCTACAGTTCGATGGCCTCGCGGATCGTGTCGGAGGCGGATGTGCTGATCCAGAGCTATATTGAACTGCTGGCGGTGCTGCTGTTCAACCTGATCCTGCTGCCGATGACCCTGATCGGCGGGGTCTTCGTGCTGTTCCGCTGGGTGGCCAACGACGCGCTGGCGTAATCGCGGTCTAGAACGCTTCGGGCTTCGCCTCGCGCGCCATGTGGTCGAGCACGGCGTTGACGAACTTGGACTCGCGCCCCTCGGGGTAGAAGCTTTTGGCGATGTCTACGAATTCCATGATCACCACCTTGGGCGGGGTGTCGGAATTGACCATCTCGGCCCCGGCGGCGCGGAAGAGGGCGCGCAGGGTCGGGTCGATGCGGTCGATCTTCCACTCGGCGACGATGGCGCGGTCGGTCATCTGGTCGATCTTCGCCTGCCAGGTCACCGCGTCGTCGAGCAGCTTGCGAAAGAGGTCGATATCGCCGTCGGCCATGTCGACGCCTTCATCGAGTTCCGCGCCGAACCGGTGCGAGAGGAATTCCTGCACCACGGAATTGACGCTTTGCTGCGAATGCTCCATCTGGAATAGCGCCTGCACGGCATAGAGCCGCGCGGCCGAGCGCATGCGCCGCTTCTGGTTGCCGGAAACTGCTTTGACGTCGTCGGTCATGCCTTTGGGGCGTCCTTGTCGTGATCGGATCGTGTCGTGTCGGGCTCGGGCAGGAAGCCCACGCCCTTGCGACGGCCGCCCCACTTACGGCCCAACGCGACCAGATGCAAGGCTGCCGCCGCGGCGCCGGCGCCCTTGTTCATCTGGATCGGGTCGGCGCGGGCGACGGCCTGATCGCGGTTCTCGACCGTGAGGATGCCGTTGCCCACCAGCGTGCCCTGAAGCCCCAGCAGGGTGATCCCGCGCGAGCTGTCGTTGCAGACCGTGTCGTAATGGGTCGTCTCGCCCCGGATGACGCAGCCGAGCGCGACGTAGCCGTCGAACTTGGCCATCCGGTCGGCCATGCCGATGGCGGTGGGGATTTCCAGGGCGCCGGGCACCTCGACGATCTCGTGCGTGCCGCCGCTGGCCTCGATCTCGGCCACGGCGCCGGCGATCATCATGTCGGCGATGTCGCGGTAGAAGGGGGCCACCACGATCAGGAGTTTCACCGGGTCGGTGAAGGTGGCGCGGGGCAGGGTGTATTCGGTTCCGGCCATCAGGATTTTCCTTGGCTGAGGGGCTTTGTGCCGACGATGGTGATGCCGTAGGCGTCGAGCCCGAGATAGCGGGTGTCGCGGTTGTCGGACAGCAGGATCAGCTTGTGCAGGCCCATGGTCGACATGATCTGGGCGCCGAGGCCGGTCTGCTTGATGGTGCGCGGGCCCTCGTCTTCCTCGATCTCGCCGGCAAGCTTGGGGCGGGGCTGGCGGAAGAGGAAGACGGCGCCGCGGCCTTCCTCGGCGATGATGTCCATGGCGCGGGGCAGCTTGCCGGTGGGGCGGCCCTCGGCGGCCGAGAGACCGATGCCGAGCACGTCTTCCAGCGCGTTGAGCGCATGGGCGCGGGCCAACACAGGCTTGCCGTCGGAGATGTCGCCCTTGGTCAGGACCACGTGTTCCGTTCCTGTGATCTGATCGGCGAAGATGCGCATCTGCCATTCGCCGCCGTGGGAGGAGGTGACCGTGTCGCGCCGCACTTCGCGGATCAGGTTGTCGTGCTTGTGGCGATAGGCGATGAGGTCGGAGATGGTGCCGATCTTGAGGTTGTGGGCCTCGGCGAATTCCACGAGGTCGGGGAGGCGGGCCATCGTCCCGTCTTCCTTCATGATCTCGCAGATCACGCCGGAAGGGTGCAGCCCGGCGAGACGGGAGATATCGACCGCCGCCTCGGTATGACCGGCGCGGACCAGCACGCCGCCGTTGCGGGCGCGGAGCGGAAAGACGTGGCCCGGCGTGGCGATCTGGGCCGAAGTGTTCTGGTCGTTGATCGCGGTGGCGATGGTGTGGGCGCGGTCGGCGGCGGAAATGCCGGTGGTCACACCTTCGCGCGCCTCGATCGAGACGGTGAAGGCGGTTTCGTGCCGCGACGAGTTGTTCACCGCCATCATCGGCAGGCCGAGCCTGTCGATCCGTTCGGCCGTCATCGGCAGGCAGATCAGGCCGCGGCCGTGGGTGGCCATGAAGTTGATCACCTCGGGCGTGGCGAATTCCGCGGCGACGACGAGGTCGCCCTCGTTCTCGCGATCCTCGTGGTCGACGAGGATGAACATCTCGCCCTTGCGGGCGGCGGCGATGATTTCCTCGGTGGACGAAATCGCGCTTCGCAGCTCGTTTTCGACGGGTCCGGGTTTTTCAAAGGCGTGGGTTTCGGACATCTCGGCTCCCCGGGGGCGGTGCAGGACTGCCAGATAGCGCAGGGGCGATGCAATGGCCAGAGCGGAATCCGGTGGCAGAAATACGCGTGCGACGTGAAATCGCGGGGGCGCGCCCGGAGAATTCCTTGAGAACGGGGCATGGTGTGCTAGAGTCAATGGCGCACCTCGAAAAGGAGTCGCACACCATGCCCAAGCTTATCAGCCTCTATATCAAGAATGTCGCCATCGGCTTCGGACTTGCAGGGGTGTTCGTGGGCATGCTGCTGTGGTTCGACATCGCAAATCTCTGGCACCTGATCAGCACGTCCGACAAGGGCTGGATCGCGCTGTTCGTGTTGTGGGTCTCGAACGGCGTGATATTTGCCGGCGTGCAGTTCGGCATCGCGGTGATGCGTATGAAGGATGACGACGACGATGACGGCCCCGGCGGCGGGCTGCGTCAGCAAGTCGACATGCGGCGCGAATACGCGACCATCCCGGTGCGGGCCGACCAGGGGAACCGGGCGTTCTGGGAAAAGCGGTAGGGCTTCCGATATATTGCACGTGATGATGCCGCGCGGGTCAACCGACGCGGCATTTTCTTTGCGATTTCGTCGTTGTGCGGAATGTGTGACGGGCCCGCACGCAACCGTTTGGTTATCTCATTCCCGAGGACCTGCATGTACAGGTGGGCGCCGGGTAACCGGACCAGGGCCCGGACAGAGCCAGCTCCCTCGGAATTATTTAAGGCCACCGGAATGCAACCGTTCACGAGAAGGGCAGCACCCGTCACGCGCAATAGGTAAGCTGCGGAAGGGCCCAGAGCAAGGGGTCTGTCAGTCTTCTTGTGTCACGAAACCGTATTCGCGAAGCTGCTCGGGCAGCAGCACGTAGATCTCGTCGGGCGGGGTGGCCAGAGCGTGGGTCATCACCATCGGGTCGATGCCCATGTCGTTGAGGTAGACCATCACCTCGCCCTGTCCGGCCTGGATGTCCTCGACCGCGAATGAGGCGGGGAGGATCGTGCTTTGGCCGAAGTAATGCTGGTGCATGCCGACCTGCGCGCTGTCGTCGATGTCGCGCGTCGCGCCGCCGACGAGGATGTAGGGGCAGGCAGAGAGGCAGAACTCGCCCGCCAGCATCTGCGTGCCGATCTCACGGTCGCGCAGGTGGCGGCCAAGCTCGAGCGCGTCCTGCACCGAGCCGCCGGGGGATTGCAGGACAAGGGTTTCGGGCGTGGGCGTGGCCTCGGACAGCAGTTTCTTGACGCGGGCGCCGTCGCCCTCGGCCACGGCGCCTTCGAGCCGGTAGGTGGCGCCCTCGATCTGGGTCAGCATCAGCCGCTCTGGCAGTTGGCCGGGGTCGCGGGCGGGCTGGGTCGGCGGGCGGTCGCGCTCGGGGCGGTAGGTGCGGCGCTGGTCGCCGGGTCGGACAGGCTCGGTCAGGCGCGGGGCGTTCGGGCCGAGGCCGGGAAGGGAGAGGCGGCCTAACTGCACGTCGCCCAGGACCAGCATGGCGCCGATGCCGAGCTGGAAGATCAGGATAGCGGTGAGGATGCGGCCGACGCCGTTGCCCGTCTTCTCCTTTGGGTTCGGCTTTTCACGCGGGTCGTTGCTCATGAAGAGCCGCCGGTGATGCGCTTGATCTTGTTGCCGTCGGCATCGCGGGCGGGGGGCTCGTCATGGTGGTCCATGGCGGCGTCGACCTCCCGTGCGGCGGCCAGCGCGGCGCGCAGTTCCGCCAGTGTCAGCATGTCCTCGACGGTGGTGCCGTCGCGGCCCGTGCGGATGGCCGACTGGGTGATGGCGAGGATCAGGACCAGCACGGCGGGCAGCAGGTCGATGGCGATGGCGCCGGCCCAGGAGGGCACGAAATTGCCGGCATAGAGGATCACCGCGTCGGCGGCGGAGATGGGCGTGTAGGTCACTTCCGGGGCGGAGGGGAGGTTAGCCACCTCCTGTGCCGCGCTTTCGAGCGTCGCGGCACGCTGGCCCAGCACTTCGAGGACGGAGGTGATGGTGGAGGATTGGCTGTTCCGGCTTTCGGCGGTGCTGCCGTCAAGCTCGGGCAGGACGACGGAATCGGCGAGGTCCTGCGCGGCGCGGGCGACGAGGGGGGCGACGGTGAGTTGCCGGAGCTGGGTGATCAGGCCCTGAAGGCGCACGGCCAGTTCGGAGAATTCGATGGAGCGTGCCTCGACCGGGCCCGGCTCGACCGTGAGCGCGCGCATCCGGCTGAGGATCTGGTTGCCCTCGGTGAAGGCGTTGTCGACAAGCGGCGTCTGCTGGGCGATCTGGGTTTCCAGCGCGGTAAGCTCCGCCGCTTTCTGGCGCAGGACGCGGAACACGGCGCCGCGACCGGCGAGGCCGGAGAGGTTGCCGGTGGCCTCCTGTTCGCTGAGATCCTCGAAAGACTGGCGCACGCGGGCGACGTCGCGTTCGAGGGCCTGACCGGTCAGGGCGACCTCGTGGGCGCGCTCGAGGCTGGTCTGGTAATCCTGCACGGTCTTGGCGAGGTGTTGTTCCACAGCGGCCGACCCGGCAAGTGCTGCGGCGTTGAGCCAGCTCGACATGGCGACGATGGCCAGCGAGCCGAGCCCCATGGCGCCCAGAAGGCCCAGCCGCGCCTGCCGGGAATTGACCGCCGGGAAGAGGCGGAGGAGGTAGGACCAGAAGACGAAGATGCCGACCGAGACGGCGACCGAGTAGGCGATGGCGGCGAAGGCCGACATGGCGCCGGTGTCGTCGAGCAGCGAGGAGACGCCGAGATAGGTGTAGATGCCCGAGGCCACCGCCAGCACGCCAAGCGCGGTGCCGGAGAAGCTGTTGAGCCAGTCCACGTGGCCTTCCAGTTCGCGGGCATAGCGCACACCCCGGCTGCGGGCGGTTTCGGATTTCGTTTCGGACATGGTCTGGCGCTTTCGGTTGGGCAGGAACGGGGCGGAACCCCTTGGGAAGTATGAATTGGTTGAGACAAACATCAAGCTCACAAAGGCGGGCCTTACGGTCACGTGAAGGAAGGGGTTGCCAATGTTCACGTATTGTTCATAAATTGGGGCCATGACGCAGGTGCTGTACCCCTCCGACACGATGCTGCCGGGCCAGTTGCTGGCCCGCGGGGTGTGCCGTCACCTTGCGAGCCATGACTTCGTCTGCGTCGAGGAGTTCATGCCGGAACGGGGCCGCCGGGTAGACGTGATGGCGCTGGGACCGAAGGGCGAGATCTGGGTGATCGAGTGCAAATCCTCGCGCGCGGATTTCATGTCGGACGGGAAATGGGAAGGCTACCTGGGCTGGTGCGACCGGTATTTCTGGGCGGTCGACGAGGCGTTCCCGTCGGACCTGCTGCCGCCGGAGACGGGGCTGATCATGGCCGATGCCTATGATGCCGAGATCATCCGCATGGCGCCGGAGGACAAGCTGCCGGCGGCGCGGCGCACGGCGCTGACGCGGCGCTTTGCCCGCCACGCGGCGCGGCGGCTTCAGGCGCTGCGCGATCCTGTCTTATGAGCCGCGTTTTTCCGCGGCCTTGGCGGCGGACATGATTTCCTCGGCAATCTCGCGGGCCTCGTCGGGCTCGAAATCCATGGGGATTTCAACGCCGTCCGCCTCGACGTAGATGCGCACCATGCCCTGATCGGTCGGCCCGATCTGCAGGTTCGCCTCGATGTCACGTTCGGTGTTGATGCCCATGGTGCCCTCCTGAAAAAGCGCTCTGCAGGTATATCGTTCCGGCTTGAAAGACAAGCCTGCAAACGGTTTGGTTGTTCCATGGAGACCATCGCCATCCGCCCGTTTGCGCCCCGCGACGCCGACTGGATCGTCGCGCGGCATGGCGTGCTTTATGCGCAGGAGGCGGGGTTCGACGACAGTTTCGGGGCCCTGGTGGCCGAGATCGTGGCGGATTTCGTGGCCTCGCATGACCCGGCCTGCGAGCGGGGCTGGATTGCCGAGCGGGACGGGCGGCGGCTGGGCTGCATCTTCTGCGTGCGGCTGGAGGGGGAGGTGGCCAAGCTGCGGCTGTTCCTGGTGGAGCCCGAGGCGCGGGGCACGGGGCTGGGCAAGCGGCTGCTGGAGACCTGCCTGGATTTCGCGAAGGCGCGCGGATACCGGCGGTTGAGGCTCTGGACGCATGAGAGCCACCGGGCGGCCTGTGCGCTCTACAAGGCGCGGGGGTTCACCTGCGAAAGCTCGGTTCCGGTGCGGTCCTTCGGGCAGGCGCTGGTCGAGCAGAGCTGGTCGATCGCTCTCTGAGCCCGGCGTGATATTTCGCGGCCCGTTCTGGAGGATCGCCGCGGGCGGAGGGTGAGCCAGGCGGAAATTTGGCGTGAGGCGCTGTCACACAGGCGCTTTTCCCGGTTGCATCGGGCGGAGAGCTTTGGCATACGAGGCTCCAGTCTCGGCATCTGACGGTTTCGCCTGTGCCGGGACGGATTGGCAGTGCCGCCTTAGCTCAGTAGGTTAGAGCGCTAGATTGTGGATCTAGAGGTCCCCCGTTCGAGCCGGGGAGGCGGTACCATCTTCCCCCCAGTTTCGCATGTCCGGCGGTCATTCCACCTGGAGGGTCTGGCGCAGCTCGCCGCTGTCGAGGTCGAAGATCAGGATCCGGTCGTCGGAGGTGACGACGGCGTACCAGTCGGCGCCTTTCGTGAAGGCGGTGGGGGTGGTGCCGTCGGGCAGGGTGATGACATCGGGCAGTTCGGGGCCGAAGGCATCCGAGAAGCGGATGACAAACAGCACGACGATCACTATGAACCCCAGAATCATCGTCGCGGTCAGCACCGTGACCAGAATACGCAGGTATTTCACGGTTCCGGCATCGACCGGCTGTTCGTGGGAGTTGTCCGCCATGGGGTCGTCACCCTTGTCTTTCCGGATCGCGGCCGCGCCGCCGCCCCGCCTTGATAAGGCGCTTTCCCGCGATGTGCCAGAGGGGGCGGCGCTGTCGCGCACGCGGCTGGCACGGCTGATCGCGGAGGGGCAGGTGCGGGTGAACGGCGCGGTGGTGACCGATGGCAAGGCGCGGGTGGCCGAGGGCGACCTGGTGGAAATCGAGGTGCCGGAGGCGGGCGAGGTCGAGACGGTGGCGCAGGAGATTGCGCTCGACGTGGTCTACGAGGACGGCGACCTGATCGTCGTGAACAAGCCCGCCGGGATGGTGGTGCATCCCGCGCCGGGGAGCCCCGAGGGCACGCTGGTCAACGCGCTGCTGCATCACTGCGGTGACACGCTGTCGGGCGTGGGGGGCGAGAAAAGGCCGGGGATCGTGCACCGGATCGACAAGGAGACCTCGGGCCTGCTGGTGGCGGCGAAGTCGGACCGGGCGCATCATGGGCTGGCGAAGCAGTTCGAGAAGCACAGCGCGGAACGGGTTTACCTTGCGCTGGCCTATGGCTGCCCGGATGCCGCCGACCCGAGGCTGCGCGGGACGCGGGGGGTGTCGTTCGAGCCGGGCAACGTGCTGAAGATCACCACGCAGCTTGCCCGGCACCGGACCGACCGGCAGCGACAGGCGGTGCTGTTCGATGGCGGGCGGCACGCGGTGACGCGGGCGAGGGTGCTGGAATGTTTCGGAAATCCGGGCGCGGTGAGCCTGCTGGAATGCCGGCTGGAGACGGGGCGGACGCACCAGATCAGGGTGCATATGGCGCATGCCGGGCACGGGCTGATCGGTGATCCGGTGTATGGCGGGCGGCGAAAGCCGGCGGCCAATGCCTTGTCCGAGAACGCTTTTTCGGCCCTCTACGGGTTCCGCAGGCAGGCGTTGCACGCCGCCGTTCTGGGCTTCGAGCACCCGGTTTCGGGCGAGTGGCTGCGGTTCGAGGCGCCGCTGCCGGCGGATTTCGCCGGGGTTCTGGAACTGCTGCGGGGCTGACATCGTTTGCACGGTTGCGTGAGAACGTTGTCACAGCTCTGGCCAAATCAGCGGAAGAGGTTCATGCTAATTTAAACTATTCGGTTCAGTTGGGTTGAATCGACCCCTACGTCATCTTAAATCAATGTTAACAGGTTAAACATTGGTTAACCGGTTCACTTGGAGGAACGAGGCTTTGGCTAACTACGCAAATCTTCCCGCACCGACGCCGGAGGGCGGGCTTAACCGGTATCTGCAGGAAATCCGCAAGTTTCCCCTGCTGGAGCCCGAAGAGGAATACATGCTGGCCAAGCGCTGGGTCGAAGGGCAGGACACCGAGGCCGCGCACCAGCTTGTCACCAGTCACCTGCGCTTGGCGGCCAAGATCGCCATGGGCTATCGCGGCTACGGCCTGCCGCAGGCCGAGGTGATTTCCGAGGCGAATGTGGGCCTGATGCAGGCGGTGAAGCGGTTCGATCCCGAGAAGGGGTTCCGGCTGGCCACCTACGCGATGTGGTGGATCCGCGCCAGCATCCAGGAATACATCCTGCGCAGCTGGTCGATGGTGAAGCTTGGCACGACGAGCGCGCAGAAGAAGCTGTTCTTCAACCTGCGCAAGGCCAAGTCGCGCATCGGCGCGCTGGAGGATGGCGACCTGCGCCCGGAAAACGTCAAGCAGATCGCGCATGATCTTGGCGTGACCGAGGACGAGGTGATCTCGATGAACCGGCGGATGTCGGGCAGCGACGCGTCGCTGAACGCCACGGTCGGCTCGGACGAGGACAGTTCGATGCAATGGCAGGACTGGCTTGAGGACGAGGACGCCGACCAGGCCGCCGATTACGAGAAGCAGGACGAGCTGACCGCGCGGCGGGAATTGCTGGCCGAGGCGATGGACGTGCTGAACGATCGCGAGAAGGACATCCTGACCCAGCGGCGGCTGAACGACCAGGCGGTGACGCTGGAAGAGCTGAGCGGCCAGTATGACGTGAGCCGCGAGCGTATCCGGCAGATCGAGGTGCGCGCCTTCGAGAAGCTTCAGAAGCGCATGCGCAGCCTTGCGCACGAAAAAGGCATGTTGCCGGCTGTCTGAGGTCTTTCAGCATCTGTCAAATCGCAGTAGCCTTCCCGCGTAGTCCGTGGGGAGGCTTTTTCATGACCGGCGTTCCGAATTCGTTAATGGTCCGGCCGGTCGTGGGAACGGCGGCGCGCCGGCTGGTGATTGGCCTGCTGGCGGCGGCGCTGGTGGCCTGTTCGCCGCGGCAGGCGGCGCAGTTCGCTGCGCCCGACCCCTCGGCCAGTATCGAGCGGATCTACGTGGCGACCGAGCTGGATCTCGACGACCTGGGCCGGCAGTTCGGGCAGGAGCGTCCGAGGGGGCTGAAATACCTGCATGTCGACGTGTCGATCCCGCCGACCCATTCGCCCGGCAAGGTGGAATGGCCCGAGGGCCCGCCCGACGCGGCGACGGATTTCGTGATGACCGGCAGCCAGGTTTATCGCGGGGCCGATGACATGGTGGGCGCGATGCGCCACCGGACACCGGGTACCGAGACGCTGGTCTTCGTGCATGGCTACAACAACACGTTTTCCGACGCGGTCTATCGTTTTGCGCAGATGCGGGCCGATTTCGGCACAACCGGGCCGGGGGTCGTGTATGCGTGGCCCTCGGCGGGGGATCCGCGCGGTTATGCCTATGACCGCGACAGCGTGCTGTATTCGCGGGATGATTTCGCGCAGGTGCTGGGCGCCCTGACGCGGACGGGGGATGATAGGGTGTTCCTGCTGGCGCATTCGATGGGCGCGCAGCTGGTGATGGAGACGCTGCGGCAGGCGGCGCTGCGCGGGGACCGGGCGCTTCTGAACCGGATCAACGGGGTGGTGCTGATGTCGCCGGATATCGACCCGGACGTCTTTCGCATGCAGGCCGAGGCGATCGGACGGCTGCCCAAACCGTTCCTGATCTTCGTCTCGCAGCAGGACCGGGCGCTGTCGCTGGCCGGGTTTCTGACCGGGCGCAAGCCGCGGCTGGGCACGATCGACAGTGCCGAGCAGCTCGAGGGGATCGAGGAGGTCCGGGTGGTGGATTTCACCGCGCTGGGGGATGGCGAGGGGCTGAACCATGCCACCGCCGTGACCTCGCCGGCCGCGATCGAGGTGTTGAAGGGCATGATTTCGCAGTTCGAGAGCGGGGCGGAGGAGTTCGAGGATTACATGGTGCTCGACGCCGATATGTAAGGCGGCGTGGGGCCATCGGAAGCTCTTGTAATTTCCCGGTATTGGCGCATCTTGGGCGCGGTTCGCGTCAATGGGAGGGGCGGCGCATGCATGCCATAGCGGATACGAAAAGCCTTGTGGCCGACGGGGTGATCGACGCGCGCCAGGCGCGCGTGATCGAGGCGCGGGCGCGCGAGACGATGGTCGCGCTGGCGATCAACTCGATCCTGTGTTTCGGCATCGTGGCGGCGACGGCGGGGCTGATCTTCTGGCTGGCCAACGCGGTGTCGGTGGCGGTGTTCGGGGCGCTGGCGCTGGCGGGCGGGCTGGTGCTGCTGGCCAGGGGCGGCGAGATGTACCGGATGTTCGGCAATGCCGCCGCGCTGATCGGGGCGGGGATGCTGATCGGCGGCGGGGTGTTCGAACTGATCGACAAGTACGAGGGAAGCGCCGGCTGGGTGATGCTGTTCGCCGGCGTGCCGGTCGCTGTGGCGGGGGCCGTGGCGCTGTGGCGCGGGGCGTGGACGACGCATTTCGTGACCGGGGCGATCTTCCTGATGGGCGTGGCGTTGCATCTGGGCGGCTGTGCGCTGGTGCTGATCCAGTACGAGGTGACCGGGCTGCCGGTGGCGGCGATGTATCTCTATGCCAGCCTGCTGATCGCCGGGGCCGGGATGCTGACAGATGTGCGGCTGGTCACGGCGCTGGCGATCGCGCCATTTGCGCAGATGCTGGACACCGGGACGGCCTATTTCCATGCGGCTTACGTGTTCTATTCGCCCGAGCCCACGCTGACGATCCTGCAGATGGGGGTGATGGTTCTGTTGCTGATCTGGGCCAAGAACGTGTGGCCCGAGCGCTGGGCCCGACATGCGCGGGTGCTGTCGGTGCTGGGGTTCATCGTGGCGAGCCTGTGCGCGCTGGTGGGCTCGCTCTGGGGCGACGTCGTGGGCGAGACCATGTGGGGGCCGGGGCGGTTCAGCGACCCGGACCAGACATGGGAGGAGTTCGAGGCGCAGCGCGAGGCGTTCCGGGAGGGGACGCTGGTGATCTCGCACCACGTCTATTCGGTCGTGTGGGCGGTGGTGCTGGCGGTGGTGATCTATATCGCGGCCGTGCGGGCGAACCGGGGGATCTTCAACGCGGCGATGACCTTTGCGGGCATCCATGCCTATACGCAGCTCTTCGAGAGCTTCGGGGACGAGCCGCTGGCCTACGTGGTGGGCGGGCTGGCGGCCATTCCGCTGGCCTGGGGGATGTGGCGGCTGAACGGGTGGATGACGGCGCGGCAGGAGCCGGGGTGACGTGAAACGGGCCGGAAAGCGGCAGCTTTCCGGCCCGTGTGTTCGAAGCTTTTCGGCTCAGTCCTCCATCGCCTCCAGCTCGTCGATGAAGCGCGAGATCATCGACAGGCCCTTGTCCCAGAAGGCCGGGTCGGAGGCGTCGAGGCCAAAGGGGGCCAGAAGCTCCTTGTGGTGCTTGGAGCCGCCGGCGCGGAGCATGTCGAAATACTTGTCCTGGAAGCCCTCGGGGTTCTCCTCGTAGACCGCGTAGAGCGCGTTCACCAGACCGTCGCCGAAGGCGTAGGCGTAGACGTAGAACGGGGAGTGGACGAAGTGCGGGATATAGGCCCAGAAGCTTTCGTACCCGTCCATGAATTCGAAGGCCGGCCCGAGGCTTTCGCCCTGCACCGACATCCACAGCGCGCCGATGTCTTCGGGCGTGAGTTCGCCGTCGCGGCGGGCGGCGTGGAGTTTGCATTCGAAGTCGTAGAAGGCGATCTGGCGGACCACGGTGTTGATCATGTCCTCGACCTTGCCGGCGAGCAGGACCTTGCGTTCCTGTTGGTCCTTGGCGGCGTCGAGCATCTTGCGGAAGGTCAGCATCTCGCCGAAGACGCTGGCGGTTTCGGCCAGGGTCAGCGGGGTGGAGGAGAGCAGTTCGCCCTGGTCGGCGGCGAGCACCTGGTGGACGCCGTGGCCGAGCTCATGCGCCAGCGTCATCACGTCACGCGGTTTGCCGAGATAGTTGAGCAGCACGTAGGGGTGGACGTTGGTCACGGTGGGGTGGGCGAAGGCGCCGGGGGCCTTGCCCGGCTTGACGGCAGCGTCGATCCAGCCCTTGTCGAAGAAGGGTTCGGCGATCTCGCCCATGCGGGGGTCGAAGGCGGTGTAGGCGTCCATCACCATGCCGCGGGCGGTGGGCCAGTCGACGGTCTTCTTCTCTTCCATCGGCAGGGGAGCGTTGCGGTCCCAGACCTGCATGGTGTCGAGGCCGAGCCACTTGCGCTTCAGCTCGTAATAGCGGTGGCTGAGCTTGGGGTAGGCGGCGACGACGGCGTCGCGCAGGGCCTCGACCACTTCCGGCTCGACATGGTTGGCGAGGTGGCGGCCGGTCTGGGCCGTGGGCATCTGGCGCCAGCGGTCGACGACTTCCTTTTCCTTGGCGCAGGTGTTGTGGACGCGGGCGAAGGTGCGGATGTTCTCGCCAAAGACGCGGGCGAGTTCGCGGGCGGCGGCCTCGCGGTTGGCGCGCTCGGGCTCGGTGAGGAGGGTGAGGGTGCTTTCGATGCCCAGCTCCTCGCCGTCGACGGTGAAGGTGAGCCCGGCGATGGTTTCGTCGAAGAGGCGTTCCCACGCGTCGCCCACGACGCCGAGGTCGTGCAGGAACCTCTCAAGCTCGTCGGAGAGCTGGTAGGGCTTCATCGCGCGGATGCGGTCGAGCACCGGCTTGTAGCGGGCGAGCGCTTCGTTCTCGGCATACATCGAGGCCAGGGCGTCATCGTCCAACCGGTTGAGTTCCAAGGTGAAAAACACCAGCGGGGTGGTGTAGTTGGTGATCTTTTCCTGGCAGTCGGAGAGGAACTTGGCGCGGCCCGGATCGGTCGTCACCTGGTGGTACCGGAGGCCGGCGAAGGACATGATGCGGCCGGCGATGTTGCTGATCTTCTCGTCGCGTTCGATGCAGGTCAGGAGGCCGGCGGCGTCGAGCGAGGCGAGCTTGCCCTCGTAATCGGCGGCGAAGGCGGCGCATTCGGTTTCCAGCCAGTCGAGATCGCGCTGGAGTTCGGGGGCGTCCTCGGAGCTGTAGAGATCGGTCAGGTCCCATTCCGGCAGGTCGCCAAGGTTGTCGGAGCCGGAGCTGGCATTGGCGTCGAAGGCGGGCCGGGGCAGATGGATCATGAAGCTCTCCTGTCAGGTTTGGGGTCAGACATAGAAGCAGGTGGCGGCGGGCTCAAGCGGGGAGATTGTCGCGGAGTCCGGCGATATGGAGCGAATCGGGGTTAACGGCCTGAAATGGCGGGATTTCCGGTTTCGGTATCGCGTCGGTATTACGTCGGTATTACGTCGGTATTTTGGGCGGTGCCCGCCCCGGAAGACGCAGGGTTAACCGGGCGGGCGTTGGGTTTGCGCGCCGTTAACGCCTCAGAACCGTTGTTCGAGGGTGGCGTGAAAGGCGCTGCCGCCGCTGCTGTCTGTGGCCGAAAGGATCCAGGACGTGCTGTCGCGCAGGATGAAGTCGGCCGCCACGCCATAGGCGTCGTCGGTGTCCTCGAGGCTGATCTCGCCGAAGGCCAGCAGGTCGAGCCCCTTGGTGGGCGACCAGGCGAAGTCGAGCGCCAGCGTGTCGGGCCGGGCGTTGGCGTCGGGGTGGAGATAGGCGAGGCCGATGCGGGTGGCGCCGAAATCGTAGCTGCCGCCGAGCTTGGCGTTGATGCCGTCGTTGGTGAGGGCATCGGCCCAGACGCCTTCGACGGCGCCGGAAAGAGTGAAATCCTCCCACTCGCGGGAGACGGCGAGGGCCAGGGCCGTGAAGTCGCCCTTGTTGGCATGGTGGGCGGAGGCGGCGAATATGGTCTGGCCGAAGCTGCCGGTATAGGAGACGCCCGCCGGCACGGCGGCGCGGCGGATGGGTTCGACGGTGGCGAGCGACCGGGTGTATTCGACCCGGTCGAGGCCGACGCGGGGGGCGGCGTGGTCGAAGGTGGATTTCAGCACGGTGTCGTAGACCGAGGGGGTGAAGCCCACGCGCCAGGTGTCGTTCCAGGTGAGCGCGACATAGGTTTCGTGCGGGCGGCCGGGCTTGCCGGCGAAGCCGTAGAAGCCCAACTCGGCGCCGAGGGGGACGGTGCGGAAGAAATCGAAACCAACGATGATGTCGGCGGCGCCGATGCCTTCGCCGCCATAGAGGCTGGTGGCGCCGACACGAAGCTCGCCGTCGATGTCGAGTTGCTGGGCGTGGGCGGTGGATACGCAGATACAGAGCGCCAGGGCGGCGCAGACTACTCGGAACATGGCCTCGGCCTTGTGATTGTTATCGCGGGGGAAGATGCACCAGGGGACGGGAATAGGGAAGCGGGAAAGGGTGGGCGTGGGATCTGGGGTGGTTGGCGTGGTGTTATTGGCATTATCGTACCTGACCTCGTGGCTGGTACACGCCCGGAACAAAGCCGCGCCTTGGCGCGGCGCCGGGCGAGCGCCGGCCCGTCCCGGCGGGCAGGCGCTTTGGCGGATGTTGCGCGGCATCTCCATCTGGGATGTGATCGGGGCCATAAAGTGCTGGCCATCATCGTTGCAGCGCCTCCCCACGGGCCGGCGCTCGCCCGGCGTCAACTATCCTCGGACTACTGGTACCCCAGTGCCGAAATGGCCGTGTCCTCGTAATGCGTGCCGGGGTAGGTGGAGAGGATCTCGAGCTGGAGCCAGCGTTGCGCCGCCATGCCGGGGAGGTCGAAGCGCTGCCAGTCCATCGTGTCGCGCAGGCTGAGGGTGGCCTGGGCGCCGGTGGAGCCGGTGACGCGCAGGCTGGCGACACGGGCGTTGCGGGTGAAAGTGCGCTCGGACTTGGCGTAGCCGTTGATCAGGTAGAGCGTGTTGATGTCGGTATCGGCGCCGAATTCCCAGGCTAGCGTCTGGCCTTTGCCGGTGCCGCTGACGCCTTCGACCCAGGCGGTGGCGGGGCTGTCGTCGATCAGGTTTTCCGGCCCGTAGCTGTTGGCGCCCTGCGAGGCGAGCACGCTGGAGGCGCAGAGGCTGGTGGGCACGCCGTCGATCTGGCCCGAGAGGCAGGTCTCGGTCATCAGGGCCGGGCGGGGGTTGTGGGTGACAGCGGGCCGGGCGAGGGCGGTGTTGGTGCCGGTCGCGGTGTCGGCGGTGCGGGGCAGGCCGGCGAGGTAGACCTCGTCGACGAGGGCCGAGTTCTCCCACGGGATCTGGCGGTTGTTGGAGGCGTTCATCACGTCGGCGCGGACGCGGCGCATGACGGCGTGGATATCCTTGCCGGGGCTGTCGATATGGCGCAGCAACGCCTCGGTAAAGGGGCTGTTGCGGCCGGCGCCGTCGGAGGCGACGTTGCCGGGCTCTGTCGAGTAGGCGATGAAGGACCCGGCGCCGGCATCCATGCGGAAGAGGCCGCGGGCGCCCTCATCGGCCGAGCGGCTGCCCTCGGCGCTGCTGATGAAGGGGTTGTTGCGGCAGGCGTCGAGGATGATGAGCCGCGTCAGTGCCCGGGATTCGAGCGTGGCGAGGATGGCCTGCATGCTGATGGAGCTGTCAACCAGCTCGTTCTCGCTTCCCGGGGAGGCGTCGATGGGCATGATGTAGTTTTGGCTGCCGAGCTGGGTGGCGTGGCCGGCGAAGTAGAAGAGCACGGTGTCGTCGTATTGCAGCCGTTGGCCGACCTGTTGCACGAGGAGGAGGGCGTCGCGGCGGGGCAGGTCGATGCCTTCGTAGACGGTGAAGCCCATCTCGCGCAGGCGGGCGGCCACGTCGGTGGCGTCGTTCACGGCGTTCTTCAGCGGCTTGGCGTGGCGGTAATTGCCATTGCCCATGACGAGGGCGACACGGTCGGCGAGGGCGCCGGAGGCGGTGGCGAGCAGCAGGGCGAGGGCAATGAGCAGGCGCATGGAATGGGGCGCTATCTAAATCGAGAGCGATGTTAGCGCGGGATTTGACGCCGGGGAAGGCGGATTCAGCCGTATTGCGACAGGAGGGCGTGGAGATCGTCGAGGGAATTGGCCTCCTGCACCGGCTTGTCGTGGCGCCAGCGGGCCATGCGGGGGAAGCGGAGCGCGATGCCGGACTTGTGGCGGGGGCTTTCGAAGATGCCTTCGAAGGCGATCTCGAAGACATGCTCGGGGCGGACCTGCCGGACGGGGCCGAAGCGTTGCAGGGTGTTCTTGCGGACCCAGGCGGTGATCTTGCGGAACTCGGTATCGGTGAGGCCGGAATAGGCCTTGGTGAAGGGCACGAGATCGTTGCCGGACCAGACGGCGAAGGTGAAATCGGTGAAGAGGTTGGCGCGGCGGCCGTGGCCCTGCTGGGCGTAGATCATGACGGCGTCGATGGTGAGCGGGTCGAGCTTCCATTTCCACCAGTCGCCCTTCTTGCGGCCGACATGGTAGGGGCTGTCGCCGCGTTTGAGCATGAGCCCTTCGGCGCGGTGATCGCGGGCGGTGGCGCGGGTTGTCGCGAGGTCGTCCCATGATTTGAAGGGGATGAGGCGGGAGGGGCGCAAGGGGGCGTCGGGGGGCAGGTCCTGCAGGAGGGCGTCGAGGCGGGCGCGGCGGGTGGTGAAGGGGAGGTCGCGGAGGTCCTGGCCGTCTTCCTCGAGCAGGTCGTAGGCGAGGAGGATGACGGGGGCCTCTTTCAGCAGTTTCTTCGGCACGGTCTTGCGGCCGATGCGTTTTTGCAGGGCGTTGAAGGGGAGCGGGTGGGGGTCTTTCCAGGCGACGATCTCGCCGTCGATCACGGTGCCGTCGGGGAGGAAATCGCGGGCGCGGGCGAGTTCCGGGAAGCGGTCGGTCATCAGTTCCTCGCCGCGGGACCAGACGAAGTGTTCGGCGCCGCGGAGGATGAGCTGGCCGCGGATGCCGTCCCATTTCCATTCGGCGTGCCAGTCGGCGGGTTGGCCGAGGCTGTCGGGGGTGTCCTCGTCGAGCCCGTAGGCGAGGCAGAAGGGGTAGGGGCGGGAGAGCTGGGCGGCCTTGTCCTCGGCCTCGATGAGGCTGTGGTAGGTGGTGGTTTCCGGCGTCCAGTCGCCCATGAGGCGGTGGGCGAGCTGGGCTTCGTCCTGTCCGGTGGCCTGGGCCAGCGCGCGGGTCATGAGCTTGCGGGAGATGCCGACGCGGAAGCCGCCGGTGAGGAGCTTGTTGAAGACGAGGCGTTCGAGGGGCTCCATCCGGTTCCAGGCGTCGAGGATGGCGGTCTTGCGGTCGTCTTCGGAGGCGGCGTCGAGGGCGAGGAGGCGGGTGATCCATGTGGTGAGGCTGTCGTCTTGCGTCTCGGTGGGTTCGGGCAGGACGAGGGCGATGGTTTCGGCGAGGTCGCCGACGATTGGGTAGCTTTCCTCGAAGAGCCAGAGGGGGATGCCGGCGCGTTCGGCCGCCCATTCGCGCAGGCGGGTGGTGGTGATGGTGCGGCGGGGGCGGCGGCCGGAGAAGAGGGCGATGGTCCAGAGGCGGTCATCCTCGGGGGCCTCGGAGAGGTAGGCGGCCAGCGCTTCGACCTTGCGGGTGGTCTTGGTGGTCTGGTCGATGGTGGCGTAGAGGGCGGCGAAGCGTTTCATGAGGCGGTGTCGGCCTCGGTGCTGGCGTCGTCATCGAGGGATTCGCCGGTGAACTCGGTCGGGACGACATGGGCGTCGTAGCCCTGTTCGGTGAGCCAGCGGGCGAAGATGTCGGTGTAGCCGTGGGTGGCGTAGATGGTTTCGGCGCCGGTGGCCTTGATGGCGGCGTTGAGCCCGTCCCAGTCTGCGTGGTCGGACATGACGAAGCCGCGGTCGACGGCGCGGCGGCGGCGGACCCCGCGCAGGCGCATCCAGCCCGAGGCGAAGCCGGTGGAGGCCGGGCGAAAGCGGCGGGCCCAGGGTGTGGAGAGGGCGCCGGGCGGGGCGAGGACAAGGGCGCCGGGGTGGTCGGCCGCCTTGGTGTCCGGCGTGACGTGGATGGTGTCGGGGAGGGGGAGGCCCTGCCCGCGCAGGACGGCGTTGGTGTTCTCGACCGCGCCGTGGGTGAGGATGGGGCCGATCGAGGGGTCGAGGAGGGAGAGGACGCGCTGGGCCTTGCCGAGGGAATAGGCGCCGAGAAGGGAGAAGCGGCCATTGGCGGCGTTGTCGGCCCACCAGTGGTTGACCTGGGCCGCGACCTCGGGTTCGGGCGCCCATGTGAAGACGGGCAGGCCGAAGGTGCATTCGGTGATGAAGCTGTGGCAGCGGACGGGTTCGAAGGGTTCGGAGAGGCGGTCGGGGTCGGTCTTGTAGTCGCCGGAGACGACCCAGACCTGGCCCTTTACTTCGACACGGATCTGGGCGGAGCCGGGGACGTGGCCGGCCGGGTGGAAGGAGACGCTCGCCCCGCCGATCCGGCGTGTCTCGCCATAATCGATGGTATCGAGGGTGATGTCGCCGAGGCGGTGATGCATGACGGGGGCCGCGGCGGCGGTGGCGAGGTAGCGGGAGTGCCCGGGGCGGGCGTGGTCGGCATGGCCATGGGTGATGAGCGCCCGGTCGACGGGGCGCCAGGGGTCGATGAAGAAATCGCCCGCCGGGCAGTAGATGCCCTGTGGTTTGAATTCCAGAACCATGGGCGAAGGATAGCCCGGTTCTGGCGGGGGGAAAGGGGGCTCAGGCGGGGGCGGCGATGGCGCCGTGTGACGTGAAGAAATCGCCCATCAGGCCGAAGACCGCGGCGCGGGTCTCGGGGTCGTCCATCATCACCTCGTGGCGGCCGCCCTCGATCACCTCGAGCCGGCCGCCGGGCCAGGCCGCCATGCGCTGGCGGATGCGGGGGACGTCGACGATATCCTCGTCCGAGCCCATGATGGTGAGGCAGGGCAGATCGGGCGAGGGCAGGCGGGCCAGCGCGCGGGTTTCCATCAGCGCCTCGTGCAGCCAGTGCAGGCTGGGGCCGCCGAGGCCGAGCTCGGGCCGGGTGTTGAGATGACGGGTCATGTAGTCGTACATCTCGCGGTCGCGGGTGAGCTTGTTGGTCTCAAAGGGTTCGGTGAGCACGTAATTGCCGCCCGCCGTGCCGGGGGCGTAGAAATGGCCCATGCCGAGGCGCTTGGAGGTCCACGAGAGCGACCATGCGACGGGCCGCAGGGCGTCGGCGATACGGATGCCCCACATCGGGCCGGAGAAGACGCAGGAGGCCACGGGCATCCCTTCCATCGCCGCGCGCAGGCCGATGCAGCCGCCCATGGAATGCCCGAGCAGGTGCCACGGGCGGGGGAGGTCGAGCTCCTCGGCCGCCGCCAGCATGGCGCGGACATCGTGCTGGTAGTCGGTGAAATGCATCACGTGGCCGGCCATCGCGTCATCGACGAGGCGGTCGGCCAGGCCCTGGCCGCGCCAGTCGATGGTGAAGGTGGCGAGCCCCTGCGCCGCGAGGTCGCGGGCGGCGCGGCCGTATTTCTCGATATACTCGGTGCGGCCGGGGAAGAGGAACACCGTGCCGCGCGCCCCCTCGGGCCGCCAGAGGCCGAGGCGGATGCGGGTGCCGTCTTCCGTCTCGGCCCACCACGCCCGGCCGCCGCCGGGCCCGTCGGACATCTCGTCGAAGAAGGGGGCGGTTTCGGTCACGAAAGGACGGAACCGAGCTTCATCGCGAGGCCCATGTCGCCGTCGACGCTGAGCTTGCCGGACATGAAGGCGGAGGTGGGGTCGAGATCGCCCTCGAGGATGGCCTGGAAGGTCTCGGCCTCGGCCGTCAGGGTCACGTCGGCCTCCTCGTCGCCTGCGCGCACGCCCTTGTCGTCGATCATGATGGCGCCTTCGCCCTCGATCACGAACTTGGCGGTGCCGCCGTCGAAACCCTCGCCGACCTTGGGCTTGAGGGCCGCGACGGCGCTGTCGATCACATCACTCATTTTTCAATTTCCTCCGGTATTGCCATCGGGGGGCTATGATTCCCCGCGACGGGCGCTAAATTCAGGGGTGTTATGGGCATGTCATTCCAAATTCTCAATCGTACCGTTGCGTCGGTTCTGGCGATAGTCCTGTCGTCGACCATTTCCTGGGCGGCGGATCAGGAGAAGCTCGACCGGCTGTATGGCCAGTTGCAGGATGCCGACCCCGCCGGGGCGCGCCGGGTGGCCAGGGATATCGAGATGGAATGGTCGAAATCGGGCTCGCCGGCGATGGACCTGCTTCTGAAGCGCGGGACGGACGCGCTGGAGGCGGGCGACATGGAGGCAGCCATCGGCCATTTCACCGCGCTCACCGATCATGCGCCGGATTTCGCCGAGGGCTGGCACCGGCGCGCCGTGGCCTATGCGCGGGCCGAGATGTTCGGGCCGGCGGTGGCGGACCTCGAGCGGACGCTGACGCTGGAGCCGCGGCATTTCGAGGCGATTGCCGCGCTGGGCGCCATCCTGGGCGAGATCGACCGGTTCGACCTGGCCGTCGAGGCCTTCGAGCGGGTTCTGGCTATACATCCGCACCATGCGGAGGTAACGGAAACCCTTGAAAATCTGGGAAGCCGGGCCGGCGGCGCAGATCTCTGATCAATTACGGAGCGGTCGCATGGCCGAGCAGTCAAGAACCCTTGCGGTTCTGGGGCCGACGAACACGGGCAAGACTCATTTCGCGATCGAGCGGATGCTGGGCTACCGGACCGGGGTGATCGGTCTGCCGCTGCGCCTGTTGGCGCGGGAGGTGTATGACAAGATCGTCAAGGTGCGGGGGCCGTCGGTGGTGGCGCTGGTCACCGGCGAGGAACGGATCGTGCCGGAGCGGACGCAGTATTGGGTCTGTACCGTCGAGGCGATGCCGGAGGGGATGGGTGCGGATTTCGTGGCCGTCGACGAGATCCAGCTTTGTGCCGACCCCGAGCGGGGGCATGTGTTCACCGACCGGTTGCTTCGGATGCGGGGGCTGAAGGAGACGCAGTTCCTGGGCTCGCATTCGATGCGGGGGGCGATTGCCGCGCTGGTGCCGCAGGTCGAGTTCGTGGGGCGCGAGCGGATGTCGCAGCTCATGTACACCGGCTCGAAGAAGATCCCGAAGATTTCGCCGCGCAGTGCGATCGTGGGGTTCTCGGTGGAGAATGTCTATGCGATTGCCGAGCTGTTGCGCCGCCAGAAGGGCGGGGCGGCGGTGGTGATGGGGGCGCTTTCGCCCCGGACGCGGAATGCGCAGGTGGAGCTCTACCAGAACGGGGATGTGGATTACCTCGTGGCGACGGATGCGATCGGGATGGGGCTGAACCTCGATATCGATCACGTGGCGTTCTCCTCCCTGACGAAATTCGACGGGCGGCGGATGCGGGCGTTGCAGCCCAACGAGCTGGCGCAGATCGCGGGCCGGGCGGGCCGGGGGATGCGCAACGGCACGTTCGGGGTGACGGGCGAGGCGCCGGATCTCGACCCGGAGGTGGCGCAGGCGATCATGGATCACCGGTTCGCGCCGATCCTGAAGCTGGAATGGCGGAACCCGGCGCTGAGCTTCGGGCATCTGGATGCGCTGATCGCGTCGCTGGAGGCGCGGCCCGACAACGAGCGGCTGGCCAAGGCGCGGGAGGCCGACGATCTTGGCGCGCTCAAGACGCTGGCGGAGGTGGCCGAGGTGCGGGCGCGGGCCAGCGACGGGCCGTCGGTGCGGCTGTTGTGGGACGTGTGCCGGGTGCCGGATTTCCGGGGCATCAGCCATGCCGAGCATGCCGGTCTTCTGGAGAGGATCTATTGCGACCTGCACGAGCGCGGCCGGGTCTCGGAAGACTGGTTTTCGCGTCAAGTTCGCCGAATCGACCGAACCGAAGGCGACATTGATACGTTAAGCAAACGTCTGGCCTATATCCGGACGTGGACATACGTGGCCCAGCGGAATGGCTGGATCGAGAACGAAACCCATTGGCGCGAGGCGACTCGCGCGGTAGAAGACCGCCTGTCGGATGCGCTGCACGGCGCCTTGACGCAGAGATTTGTCGACAGGCGCACCTCGGTGCTGCTCAGGCGGCTCAAGCAGAAGGAGGCCATCGTGGCCGAAGTGAACGATACCGGTGAAGTGACGGTCGAGGGCGAATTCGTCGGCCGGCTGGAAGGATTCCGTTTCATCCAGGACAAGGCGGCCGCCGGGCAGGAGGCCAAGACGCTGCAGCAGGCGAGTTTGCAGGCGCTGAGCCCCCATTTCCACCTGCGGGCCGACCGGTTCTACAATGCGCCTGACACCGAGATCGATTTCACCGAGCAGGGTGGCCTGATGTGGGGCGACCAGGCGGTGGGTAAGCTTGTCGCCGGGTCGGACCCGCTGAAGCCGGGGGTTTCGGCCTATGTGGACGACACCGCCGGGCCCGAGGTGATGCAGAAGGTGCAGCGGCGGTTGCAGCATTTCATCGACCGCAAGATCGCCACGCTGTTCGAGCCGCTGCTGAACATCCAGCGGGACGAGGCGCTTGCCGGGCTGGCGCGGGGCTTCGGCTTCCGGATGGTCGAGAATTTCGGGGTGATCCCGCGGGGCCAGGTGGCCGACGAGGTCAAGGCGCTGGACCAGGACTCGCGCGGGGCGCTGCGCAAGCACGGCGTGCGGTTCGGGCAGTTCACGATCTTCATGCCGCTATTGCTGAAGCCCGCGCCGACGCGGTTGCGGCTGGTGCTGTGGTCGCTGTCGAAGGGGCTGGACGAGTTCCCCGAGTCGCCGCCGCCGGGGCTGGTGACGGTGCCCGCGACCGAGACGACGGAAGGCTATTACGCCATGGCCGGCTATCGCGCGGCTGGCGAGCGGGCGATCCGGATCGACATGCTGGAGCGGCTGGCCGACATGTTGCGGGCCGAGGACAGCCGGGGCGGGTTCGAGGCCAAGGCCGACATGCTGTCAATCACCGGCATGACGCTGGAACAGTTCGCCGACCTGATGCAGGGGCTGGGCTACAAGGCCGAGCGGGCCGAGCGCGAGAAGGTGAAGCCGGTCGACCAGGCGGTGGCGGATGGTTCGGCGGACGAGGCGGCGACGGCCGAGGCGGGCGATACGCCGGTGATGGATGCAGGCGAGGCCGGTGCAGCGGCGGAGCCCGCGGCCGGGCCGGCGGAGACGGACGAGGCCGGTGACGCGGCGGAGCCCGAGGCCGGGCCGGTAATGGACACGGCGGAGGCCGCGGCGGGCCATGTGCCGGAGGCTGCGGATGCGCCGGCGGAGACCGCCGAGGACAAGGTCGAGGAGATTGCCGACGCCGGCGAGGCGCCCGTGGCGGCAGAGCCCGCCGAGGCGCCCGAGGACGAGGCGGAGATTCCCGCGACGCCTGAGGAGGAGATCCTGCCCGGCGAGATGCCGGCGGAGGTGGCCCAGCCCGAGCTGGAAGTCTACTATACCTTCACCTGGGCCGGGCGGCCCAAGGCCAACCGGCAGAACCACCAGCGCCGGCAGGGCAAGCCGCAGGGGCAGGAGAAGGGCCAGGAGCGCGGACAGGACCGCGGGCAGGGCCGCAAGCCCAAGGGCAAGGCGCGGGGCGCCAAGCCCGATCAGAAGGGCGCGCGCAACTATTCCTCGCGCCCCGAGAAGAAGGACCGGATCGACCCCGACAACCCCTTTGCCGCCGCGCTGATGGGGTTGAAGGACAAGAGCTGATGCTGCGGTGACCCAAGGCCCGGGCAAGATCCGCCTCGACAAGTGGCTGTGGCAGGCGCGGTTCTTCAAGACGCGGGGCCTTTCGGCGAAGCTTGTCTCGGGCGGGCATGTCCGGGTGAACAGCCAGAAGGTGGCCAAGCCCGCCCATGCGGTGGGCGCGGGTGACGTGCTGACCTTTCCGCAGGCACGGCAGGTGCGGGTGATCCGGATCGTGGCGCTGGGAGACCGGCGCGGGCCGGCGCCCGAGGCGCAGGCACTTTACGAGGACCTGGCCCCGCCCGAGCGCGAGGAGGCGAACAGCGTTCCGGCTGCGCCGCGCTACGAGGGAAAAGGGCGCCCCACGAAACGGGAACGCCGCAAACTCGATCTCAATCGTCCTGACACGCTTGAATGATCCGGGGCACTGGATTAGTTCAGGCGCAAGATATCAAGGATGAACCCGCCAGATGACTTACGTGGTGATCGATAACTGCATCGAATGCAAATACACCGACTGTGTGGAGGTGTGCCCCGTGGACTGTTTCTACGAGGGCGAGAACATGCTGGTGATCCACCCCGACGAATGCATCGACTGTGGCGTCTGCGAGCCGGAATGCCCGGCCGACGCGATCCGGCCCGATACCGAGCCGGACATGGAGGAATGGGTGGAGTTCAACCGGAAGTATTCCGAGATGTGGCCGGTGATCATCACCAAGAAGGACCAGCTTCCCAATGCCGACGAGCGTGACGGGGAAGAGGGCAAGCTGGCCAAGTATTTCTCGGAAACCCCCGGCGAGGGGGGCTGAACCGGGCGGTTCAGCTGATTCGAGCCCCGGCGGCCCGGGAAGGGGCTGAAAAGGGGATGAGACCTGTCGTGTAACGCCTTTGATTCAAAGGCGAAATGCGGCGGATCAAGCGATTGTGCTTCCAGATGTCGCATTTTTATGCTATGATTTTGTGACATATGAAGAACACCGCCTGGTATCCATTCACCCGAGCCGCTTTGGGAATGGGTATCTCTGCGCCTGTTGCATCGGCTCATCGGATCACCACATCCCCTGGGACGTGCCCTATGCGCTGTCTGCGACGGTTTGCATGATGAGGAAAGACTGAATGAGCAAATCCAAGAAATCCGAGTTTCGGCCCGACGATTACGTTGTCTACCCCGCCCATGGCGTGGGGCAGATCGTGTCGATCGAGAAGCAGGAGATTGCCGGGATCGAGCTGGAACTGTTCGTGATTTCGTTCGAAAAGGACAAGATGACCCTGCGGGTGCCGACGAACAAGGCGGCCGAGATCGGCATGCGGAGCCTGTCGAGCCCGGACGTTGTGTCGAAGGCCATGAGCACGCTGAAGGGCAAGGCCCGGGTGAAGCGCGCCATGTGGTCGCGCCGCGCGCAGGAATACGAACAGAAGATCAATTCTGGCGACCTGATCGCGATTGCCGAGGTGGTGCGCGACCTGCACCGCACCGATGACCAGCGCGAGCAGAGCTATTCCGAGCGCCAGCTTTACGAGGCCGCGCTGGAACGCCTGACCCGCGAAGTGGCCGCCGTGAGCGGTGGCGACGAGGTGCAGGCGGCCAAGAAGGTCGACGAAGTGCTGGTGTCGCGCGCGGCGTAACTGCCGGGCGATATTGGGAAAATGCGCAAGGCCGTGCCCGTTGAGGGCGCGGCCTTTGGCGTTTTCGGGGGAGTGTCGGGGCTCTCAGGCGACGAGGCTGAAGAGGATGGCGATCTCGGCCACCTGCTGGGTCGCGCCGAGGATGTCGCCCGTCTGACCGCCGATCATGGAGCGGGCGAGAAAGCCCATGGCCAGTGCCGCGGCGAGGGCCCAGAAGATGGCGGGCAGGCCGCTCCACCCGGCGAGGAGGATGGCGGCGAGGGCGGCGATGGCCAGTGCCAGCCATGCCGCGCGCTCGGGCACGGGGCCGACGCTGTGCGAGAGACCGCCGGCGCGGGCATGGGGCAGGCGGGCCATCAGCAGCGGCATGGCGGCGCGGGAGAGGGTGGCAGATGTGATCAGGGCCGCGGCCGCGGTGCCGCCGCCGAGGTCGTAGAGCAGGGAGAGCGCCGCCCAGCGGGCCGCCAGCGACAGGATGAGGGCCACGACGCCGTACGTGCCGATATGGCTATCCTTCATGATCTCGAGCCGGCGGTCGCGGGTCCAGCCGCCCCAGAAACCGTCGGCCGTGTCGGCCAGCCCGTCCTCGTGCATGGCGCCGGTGGCGAGGATCAGAAAAACGAGGGCGATCAGGGCGGTGAGGGGCGAAGGTAATCCGAAGGCATGGGCGATGGCACCGGCCAGTGCGGCCAGCGCGCCGAGGATCAGCCCGGCCACCGGGTAGGCCCAGGCGGCGGCCGCCGTGCGCTCCATGTCGGCGGGCGGGACCGGCAGGCGGGAGAGCAGGCCGAGCGCCGTGGCGATGTCGGACGGGGCGGCGAGGGCGGTTTCGTTTTTGGACATGCCGGTGCCTCTTTTGGGGCTGTCTCGGGAAGCGGGCTGCGGTAGAGGGGGCGGAAACGGACAGGACGGGGACAGGTATGCATCAGGATTTCGGGTCGGTCGAGGCGTTTTCGCAACTGTTGCAGGCGCTTCCGGAGGAGGACGCGGCGGCGCGGGCCGGGGCGCAGGAGCGAAACGGGCAGCTGACCAAGCCGCCGGGGGCGCTGGGGCGGCTCGAGGATCTTGCGGCATGGTACTGCGCGTGGCGGGGCGATGCGCGGCCGGAGATTGCCCGGCCGCAGGTGATCGTGTTCGCGGGCAACCACGGGGTGACGGCGCAGGGCGTCTCGGCATTCCCAGTGGATGTGACCGCGCAGATGGTGGCGAATTTCGAGGCCGGCGGCGCGGCGATCAACCAGTTGGCCAAGGCGTTCGGGGCGCGGATGGATGTGCACGCGCTTGAACTGGATCGGCCCACGGCGGATTTCACGCAAGGGCCGGCGATGAGGGCGGAGGAATTTGTTGATGCCTTGAAGATCGGCTGGGAAGCCGTTGATCCGGAAGCGGATTTGCTGGTTGTCGGCGAGATGGGGATCGGCAACACGACCGCCGCGGCGGCGATGGCGCTGGCGTTATATGGCGGCGAAGCAGGCGATTGGACGGGCCGCGGCACCGGGGTGTCCGACGAGGCGCTGAGGCTGAAGGCCGAGGTGGTGGCGCGGGCCGTGGCGGCAAATGCGGGCTGTGGCCGCGACGGGCTGGAAGTGCTGCGCTGTCTTGGCGGGCGAGAGATTGCCGCGATGGCGGGGGCGATGGTGCGGGCCAGGGTGCTGCGGATACCGCTGATCCTGGACGGGTTCATCTGTACGGCGGCGGCGGCCTGTCTCGAGGCCGCGCGGAGGGGCGCGCTGGACCATGCGGTGGCGGGCCACGTGAGCGCCGAGGCGGCGCATCCGGCCTTGCTGGAACGGCTCGGGAAGGCGCCTCTTCTGGCGATGGGGATGCGGCTGGGCGAAGGCTCGGGCGCGGCGCTGGCGATCGGGGTGCTGAAGGGGGCCGTGGCCTGTCATTCGGGCATGGCGACATTTACCGAGGCCGGGGTGTCGGGCGGCTAGGCGCCTTCCTTGTCCTTGTCGGGCAGGTCGTTGGCGGCGGTTTCCTCGAGTTGCGAGAGCAGCATGGTCTCGAGTTCCGATTCGAGCTCCTTGGCGCGGGAGATGTAGGCCGCGTTCTCGATCGTCGGCTTTTCGGGGTCCCACAGGGCGGCGAGTTCGCGCACGGAATGGCGGTCGTGCTTGTAGAAGGTCTTCTGCAGCTCGGCGGCTTCGAATTCGGATAGTCCCATGTTTTCAAGCACGTAGCGCCCGGCGCGGAGCGAGCTGTCGAAGAGTTCGCGGACGATGTCATTGGCGCCGGCCTGGTAGAGGCGGAAGACGTGGGTGCGGTCGCGGGCGCGGGCGATGATGTGCAGGTCGGGCCGTTCGCGGCGGGCGAAGCTGACGAGGCGGGTGGTGGCCTCGGGGCTGTCGAGGGCGACGACGAGGACCTTGGCCTCCTTCAGGCCGGCGGCATGGAGGAGTTCGGGGCGGGAGGGGTCGCCGAGGAAGCCCTTGATGCCGAAGCGGCGCATGCGCTGGATCGCGGCGAGGTCGTGGTCGAGCACGACGGTGTCGAAGCCGCTGGAGCGGACGAGGCGGTTGACCACCTGGCCGAAGCGGCCGATGCCGGCGATGATGACCGGGCCGCGGGCGTCGATCTCGTCGGGTTCCTGCGCCTCGGTGCCGTCGTCGATGCGGTTGGAGAGGATGTCGTAGAGGATGAAGAGCAGCGGCGTGATCAGCATGGTGATCGCCACGACGAGAAGCAGCATCTCGGTCATGGCGCGGGGAATGACGTTCTGTTGTCCGGAAAAGGAGATCAGGACGAAGCCGAATTCCCCCGCCTGGGCCAGCGAGAGGGTGAAGAGCCACAGGGTGCGGCCGCGGAGTGAGAAGATGCGGCCGAGGAAATAGAGGATGCCGCCCTTAAGTACGATTATTGCAAGCGCAAGGCCGATTACCGTGAAGAAGTTGGCAAACAAGATCGTGAAATTGATACCCGCGCCGACGGTGATGAAGAACAGGCCGAGCAGCAGGCCCTTGAACGGCTCGATATCGCTTTCGAGTTCGTGGCGGAATTCGCTGGAGGCGAGGACCACCCCGGCAAGGAAGGCGCCGAGCGCGGGCGACAGGCCGACCACGTTCATCAGGAAGGCGATGCCCACGACGATGAGCAGGGCCAGCGCGGTCGACATCTCGCGCAGGCGGGCGGTGTGGATGTAGCGGAACACGGGCCGGGTGAGGTAGATGCCGGTGAGGATGATCGAGGCCACGGCGGCCAGCGTGACAAGGGTGACGCCCCAGCCCGGCAGCGACTGGATGAAGGTGGCCGCTGCCTCGTGCGCGCCCTCGGAATGGGCGCCGGTATCGGCCTCGCGGGCGCGGCGGATGGTTTCGCCGAGGATCATGTCGGGCGTCTTGGGCATGGCCAGAAGCGGGATCAGCGCCAGCATCGGGATGACGGCGATGTCCTGTGTCAGCAGGACGGAGAAGGAGGAGCGGCCGCCGCCGGTCTGCATCAGCCCCTTTTCCGACAGGGTCTGCAGGACGATGGCGGTGGAGGAGAGTGCGAAGACGAGGCCGATGGCGAGCGAGATGCTCCAGCCGATGCCAAGCGCCATGGCGCCGACCATGACGGCCAGGGTGGTCAGCGCGATCTGGAGCCCGCCGAGGCCGATCAGCCTGTGCCGCATGTCCCACAGCGCGCGGGGTTCTAGCTCGAGCCCGATGAGGAAGAGCATCATGACCACGCCGAATTCGGCGAAATGCTGGAGCTCTTCCGTCTCGTGCCCGGCGACGAAACCGAGGATCGGGCCGATCAGGATGCCGGCGGCAAGGTAGCCCAGCACCGAGCCCAGCCCTAGCCGCGCCGCGAGCGGCACCGCGATGACCGCGGCGGCGAGGAAAATCGTGGCCTGGAACAGGAAGCCTTCCATGAAATCTTAGGTCCTTGGTAACGGTGTTTCGGTCATAATGGCAGGGGCGCGTCGGGTTTGCACTGGTCCATGACGATCTGGCTTTGCACCTTGGCGACGGCGGCGTGTGGCAGAAGGATCTCGTGGATCAGGCGGTTGAGCGCGGGGAGGTCTTCGCAATAGACGCGGAGGAGGTAATCGGCGTTGCCGGTGAGAGTCCAGGCGCTGACGACTTCGGGCCTCGTGTCGAGCAGGCGGGTGAAGGAGCGGGATTGCTCGGGCCCGTGGCTGGAGAGTTCGACCTGCACGAAGGCCTGGATGGCGAGGCCGAGATGCACGGGGTTCAGTTTGGCCGAGTAGCCGAGGATCAGGCCGCTCGATTCCAGCCGCTGACGGCGGCGGCCAGCCTGGCTGGGCGAGAGGCCGAGCTCGGCGCCGAGATTCTGCGCGGTGAGCTGCGCGTTCTTCTGGAGGGCCGAGAGCAGGCGGATATCCGTTTCATCGAGCATATGCGGATATTATGCGGCCTGTGCGACAGATTTGCAAATCCCCCGCAGGGTGCGTGTGGAAACCGGCCATGAATGCGCACATCCCGTATGCGGGATGCGGTATATTTGATCCGAACAGGAACAACCGCGAAGGAGATGCGCCAATGGGACCATTCCCGCATGACCGCCCGCAATCGAAGATCACCGACGAGAACCCCGCCGGCACGGACGGGTTCGAATTCGTCGAGTTCGCGCACCCCGATCCGGAGGAGCTGCGGACGCTTTTCGCCTCGATGGGCTATCAGAAGGTGGCCCGGCACAAGGAGAAGGATATCGAGCTGTGGCAGCAGGGCGATATCACCTATGTGGTGAATGCCGAGAAAGGCAGCTTCGGCCAGAAGTTCGTGGACGAGCACGGGCCTTGTGCGCCGTCGATGGGCTGGCGCGTGGTGGATGCGCAGCATGCGTTCGAGCATGCCGTTGCAAAGGGCGCCGAGCCGTATGAAGGCGATGGCCGCGTGCTGGATGTGCCGGCGATCTACGGGATCGGGGGGAGCCTGATCTACTTTATCGACCAGTATTACGATACCTCGCCCTATAACGAGGAATATCAGTGGCTTGAGGTGTCGAAGCCGAAGGGGGTCGGGTTCTTCTACCTCGATCACCTGACGCATAACGTGTTCAAGGGGAACATGGACAAGTGGTTCCGGTTCTACGGGGACCTGTTCAACTTCAAGGAAATCCGGTTCTTCGATATCGAGGGCAAGTTCACCGGGCTTTTCAGCCGGGCGCTGACCTCGCCCTGTGGGCGGATCCGCATTCCGATCAACGAGGACCGGGGCGAGACCGGGCAGATCGTGTCCTACCTGAAGAAGTACAACGGCGAGGGCATCCAGCATATCGCGGTGGGGACCGAGGATATCTATGGCTCGACCGATGCGATTGCCGAGATGGGCGTGAAGTTCATGCCGGGGCCGCCGGATACCTATTACGAGATGTCGAAGGAGCGGGTCACGGGCCATGAAGAGCCGATCGACCGGATGAAGAAACACGGCATCCTGATCGACGGGGAAGGCGTGGTCGATGGCGGGGAGACGAAGATCCTGTTGCAGATCTTCTCGAAAACCGTGATCGGGCCGATCTTCTTCGAGTTCATCCAGCGCAAGGGGGATGACGGGTTCGGCGAGGGCAACTTCAAGGCGCTCTTCGAATCGATCGAGCAGGAGCAGATCGACAGTGGCGAGTTGAAGGCGGGCTGAGACCCGGCCGGGGCGAGGGGCGGCAAACCGCCCTTCGCCGTCCCGGGGCTAGCCCTGGGGCATTTTCAGGACGACGGAGCGGCCGCCCTTGACATAGCGCAGCTCGCTCTCGCCGATGGCGGCGACCTGGCCGCCATCGAGACGATCCCCAACCTGCACCTTCTGATAGCTGCCATTGGCCATGCGCACCAGCGCGCGGCGGCTGTTGGGTTTGCCGTAGACGCCGATAAGGTTCAGTTTTCGCAGGGAAATCTGTTTCCGCTCTGTCGCCGCGCGGGCCACGGAGGTGGCGGTGGGTATGTTGACGGCGACGCGCTGTTCGCGGCTGACTGGCTGGGAGGCGGCGGCCTGCTCCCGGGCGGCGGCGGCCTTGCGGGCGTCGGCGATGATGGTCTCGAACCCGGTGGGCCGGTTCTGCGGCTTGAGCGAGGCGGCGACAGCCTGTTCGGTGGCGGTGGCCATCGGATCGGCGCTGTCGGGGTCGGTGCCGGTTTCCTCGGCCAGCGCCTCGACCGCTTCCTGCTGGGCGCTTTTCGGGCGCAGGCGGGGGCGGAAGCTGGCCAGTTCGGTCCGGGTCATGCCGCCGAGGACCGAGCGTTCGCGGGTTTCCTGCAGGTCGCCGGGCCGGGCGCGGGGGCGGATCGTGGGATCCTCGGGCGCGGCAGCGGCGGGGCCATCGACCACTTCGGCCGAGGCGCGCGGCGGCGTGTCGGGCGGGATGATCGGGGGCGGGCCGCTGAAGACGACGGCGCCTTCGGGCGTTTCGGCGCCGTCGGGCGTGGCCGCGATGAAGCCGCGCTGGTCAAGCTGGTAGCGCACGCCGGGCGGCGGCGGGTCGGAGGGCGTGACGGGCCGGGCGCCCGGTGCCAGCTCCTCGGCCTCGGGCAGGGCGACCGCGTCGGAGAAGTTCACGTCGGGGTCAAGGTTGGTCTGGTAGACATCTTCCAGAGTCGTGGCGCCCGGCGCCTGTGAAGGCTCGGGCGCCATTTGCCAGATGCCGGTTGCCGCGTAGCGGGCGCGTGCTTCGTCCGGGGTCAGCTCCTCGGGCACGCGCTCGGGGCGGGGGGTTGGCGGCGGCTCTTCAAGCGCTTCGACCTGGGCGTCGGGGTCGGCCGGTGCGTCGGGCGTGCTGCCGGAGAGGGCGGCGATTTCGGTGTCGGGTTCGGTCGTGTCCTGCTGGGCGGCGGGCTGTTCGGTCAGGGCGGCGGAGACGGCCTCGTCGATGGTGTCGGTATCGGGCTCGGCCTGTTCGACGGTTTCGACGGGCTCGCCGCTGCGGAAGAGGCCGGCGACGCCGTTATCGAGGAACAGCGCGGCCCATGCGGCGACACCCACGAGAACGAGCAGCAGGATGGCGGTGAGGACCAGCGCCATGTAGCGCGGTTTCTCGGGCTGCATGCTTTCGGAGCGGCGGGCGCCGAAGATGGTCATCCGCTCCTTCTCGTCGAGGGAGCGGGCGGCGGCGGTGGGCTGCGGGTCGTCCGCGGCGGCAATGCTGGTCTCGGAATGAAGCGGCGCGGGGGCGGGTTGACGGCCTTTCGCGCGGGGCTTGTCCGCGGGCAGGCCTTCGGGCGCCTCGCGCCGGGACAGGAAGCCGCCGATGCCGGTTTTGCGTTTCTTGTCCGTGGCTTCCGGGGTGATGCTTGCCGGCGGCGGGCCGGTATAATCGTCGTCTTTCGGGCGCGGCGCGAATTCGGTCTCGGGTTCGGGCGCGGGGACGGCGGCGAGGGAGGCGGCAAGCTCGGCCGCCTGCATCTCGGGGGGCTGTTCCACCGGTTTTTGCCCTGCCTGCGGCTTGTTCGCCGGCGGGGCCGGGTTGCGGATGCCGGAGACGGGCGGCGGCGTGAACCGGGCGCCGGGCAGGGGCGAGATCCGGGCGGGCTGCGGCGTGCCGCCGGCGCCATCGCGCGGGGCGGTGCGGATCGAGGTGAAGGCGAAGGCGGGGGCGGGTTTCGGCTCGGCCTCCGCCTGGGCGGGTTTCTTGCCGGCGGGCTTGTCGGGTGCGGGCGCTTCACCGGCGGATTTGTCACCGGCCGGCTGTTTGTCGGCGCGCTTTGGCCTGGGCGGCTTGCTGTCATCCGTGGCGGGCGCTTCGGCGGTGCCGGCCTCGGGCTGCGCGTCATTCTGACGGGCCTTCTTGCCCTTGCCCTTCTTGCGATTCTGGCGATTGCGTTTGGCGTCGCCGTCCGTACCGGCGTCTGGAGCGGCGTCGGCTTCGGGCTTCGGTGTGACGTCCGGTTCAGGCTGCGGGGCGGGGTCGGCCTCTGGTTTCGTGTCGGATTCGGGCTTGGTGTCCGCCTTCGGCTTGGCGTCGGGCGCCGCATTGGCGGGCGGCTGCGCGTCGGCCTCGGCGGCCGGAGCAGGACTTGCAGGGACGGGGGCGGGTTCGGGCAGGCGGGCCGCGCCGACGATGCGGATGACCTCGTTCTCGCGGTCGACCGATTCGTCGGGGCCGAGCACCTTACCGGCATAGGCGGTTTCGCCGAAGAACGGCTCGCCCGCGAAGGCGTCGTCGGCGGGCATGGCGACGAAGCAGAGCGGGTTGAGCTCGTGTTCCTGTGCGAAGCTTTCGGCCTCGGCCAGGGTTTCGCGGGCGACGGCGGCGACATGCACCCGCCCGTCGCGCACCGACCAGTCGTAGGACAGTTCCTTGAGCGGATAGGGCGTGGCGCCGTCGAGCGCCGCGCGCACCTCGGCCTCGATCGTGTTGACGTCGCGGGCAGTGCTTTCGAGAGCGAGATACTTGATCTGGTCGTCGGGCAGGACGAGCTTGGTGCGCAGGCCGGTCGGGTCGAGCATGCGCGCCTTGGCGGCAAGCTCGGCCAGGTCGGCCGTCAGATTCTCGGCGCTGAGCGCGACCTCGCCGACGAGGTGCCAGCCTGCATGCGTGCGGTGCAGCAGGCTGATCCCGTCGAAAGAAAGTGTCAGCGCAAAATTCGGTTTCATTGGCAACGCTTTAGCACAAGGAGTTCACACGCGTACATACAGTCGAGACCACCGATTTTACCGCAGCTTCGATCCGAGGGAAAGGGAAAGCCCCGCGCCCCGTGCGGAGGGACAAGACGGCGCGGGGCGGAGGGCTCCAAGCGGGTCAGCTTGACGCTTTCTTCAGGGCCTGGTCGAGATCGGCGATGATGTCGTCGGCATCCTCGATCCCGATGGAGATGCGCACCACGTTGGGCGCGGCGCCCGCGGCGGTCTGCTGTTCCGGGGTAAGCTGGCGGTGGGTGGTCGAGGCCGAGTGGATCACCAGCGAGCGGGTGTCGCCGAGGTTGGCGACGTGGCTGAAGAGCTCGAGGCTGTCGACGAGCTTGACGCACGCCTCGTAGCCGCCCTTGAGCGCGATGGTGAAGAGGCCGCCGGCGCCCTTGGGGCAGATTTTCGCCACCCGGTCGTAGGAGGGCGCGGATTTGAGGCCGGCATAGGTGACGGCCTCGATGGCGTCGTGCTTTTCGAGCCATGCGGCGACGGTTTCGGCGTTTTCAACGTGTTTTTGCATGCGCAGGCTGAGGGTTTCGATGCCCATCAGCGTGTAATGGGCGGCCTGGGGGTTGAGCGTCATGCCGAGGTCGCGCAGGCCGATGGCGATGCCGTGGAAGGTGAAGGCGAGGGGCCCGAACGTCTCGTGGAACTTGAGGCCGTGATAGGCGGGTTCGGGCGCGGAGAGGGAGGGGAACTTGTCGGACGCCGACCAGTCGAACGTGCCCGAATCGACCACGCAGCCGCCGGTGACCGTGCCGTTGCCGGTGAGGAACTTGGTCATCGAGTGGACGACGAGGGTCGCGCCATGCTCTATCGGGCGGCAGAGATAGGGCGTGGCGGAGGTGTTGTCGACGATCAGCGGCAGGCCGGCACCGTCGGCGATTTTCGCCAGCGTGTCGAGATCGGCGATATGGCCGCCCGGGTTGGCGATGGATTCGCAGAAGATCGCGCGGGTGTCGTCGTCGATCGCGGCTTTGACGGCGTCGGTGTCGTCGATGTCGACGAACTTGGCCGACCAGCCGAAACGCTTGATGGTCTGCGAGAACTGCGTGACCGAGCCGCCGTAGAGGCGGGTGGAGACGACGACGTTCTTGCCCGGCCCCATGAGCGGGAAGAGCGCCATGATCTGGGCCGCGTGGCCCGAGGAGCAGCAGACCGCGCCCGAGCCGCCCTCGAGCGTGGCGATGCGTTCCTGAAGCACGGCGACGGTGGGGTTGGTGAGGCGGGAGTAGATGTAGCCCACTTCCTGGAGGTTGAAGAGGGCGGCCGCGTGTTCGGCATCGCGGAAGACGTAGGCCGTGGATTGGTAGATCGGCGTCTGGCGGGCGCCGGTCGCCGGGTCGGGGCGGGCGCCGGCGTGGATTTGCAGCGTGTCGAAGCCGAATTCGTGGATCTTGTCGGACATGTGAAACCTCCCTGAAAGCGTTGCAGACAGGGGTATGCCAAGTTCAGGACCGGAACAACAACGATGTTGGCGCGATCACTCGGTCGTCAGGTCGGCGCCGGGGGGCGGCAGGCGGAACTCGTCCATCCCGTCGGTATGGGCGGCCTGCCGGATGGCGCCGGTGCAGGGCATTTCCGGGCAGGGCACGTCCGTTCCGTTCACGCGCACGGTGCGGTGGGCGGCGGGGGTGCCGAAGAGCGCGAAGACCGGCTTGTGGTCGGTGACGGTGTAATAGGCGTCATCGACGCGCATTTCGAATCGGCGGACTTCGGCGGGCTCGCTGCAGGCGCCGAGCGTGGCGGCGCAGAGGGCGGTGAAAAGAAAGGGCTTTGTGAAAGACACGGCGCAGAATCCAGTTGTTGTCTCGGGCAGGCGGGGAAAGTGTAGCACATAAATTCCGGAGTCTGTTGCGCAAAGCGGCAAACTCCGTTTCCGGTGGGGCCGCTCAGCCGGTGCCGGAGCCCTTCTCGCCCACGCCGGCGGGGAGTTTTTCTTCCTTCGCGGCCTCGGGGGTGGCGGTGACGGAGAAGGAACCGTCGCTTTCCAGAACGACCGTCTGGGCCTGATCGGGGGAGGCGAGACCGGCGGAGCGCAGGACGGTCTCGAGCTCGGAATGGGTGATACGCTCGTGTTTCATCGCATCGTCACAGGTCTCGCCCCGGTAGACGAGAAGCCGCGGCTCGGAGCGGACCAGCCGGGCGACACGGGCCGAGCGGACCGAGGTGGCGGTGACCGCCCACTGCAGGCCGATCAGCAGCAGAAGCGCGGTGAGCCCTTCGAAGAGCGTGACGGTCTTGGAGAGCAGGATGGTGGCCAGCGTCGAGCCGATGGCGACGGTGACGACGAGGTCGAAGGCGTTGAGCTTGGCCAGCGTGCGCTTGCCGGAAATGCGCAGCATGGCGACCAGCGCGACATAGGCCAGCGTGCCGACAAGGACCACGCGGAACAGGTCGGACCAGCTTTGAAACAGCATGTCTTCGATTTGCACCATCGCGAGGTCAACCAGCGGCGGGCTGATAGGTTCCGCCGGTGGGAGAAACCCGGTCAGCGCATCCAGTAGCCGTTGCGGCGGATGGTGTTGCGGATCGCCTGTTCCTTGCGGGGGAGGTTGTCACGGTCGAAGAGCGCGCGCGCCTTCCGGCCGCGGCCATGGTAGACCATGAACTTGATCGGGTCGTATTTCTTGAGGACCTTCTTGACCGGGTTGGGGGCGGCGATCTCTTCCAGCACCTCGACCACGCGGTCGGATTCGCGGGCATAGAGCAGGGGGAGCATGCGGTAGTGGCAGGTGATGTCGCCGTCGAGCAGGCCTTCGGGGAGCGTGTCGCGGCCGCCGCCTAGGGAGTGGATGACCAAGGGCAACGCGACCTGGTCGAGCCAGGGGTCGAGGGACTGGCAGACCAGTTCCGGCGGCGGGTCGTCCCGGATGGACAGCGCGTAGTCGAGGAAGCGCTGGCCGAAGACATGGGGGCATTTGTAGAAGAAGAAGCCCGCGTTGAAATAGAGGTAGCGGCGCCAGTATTCATCCGGTTCGCTCAGGTCGAGCGAGCTTTCGAAGTCGAGGCCGAAGCGGTCGTAGAGGGATTTCCAGATCTGGGTGTAGCCGGGGCCGTAGAGCTCGATCTCGGGCCAGGTTCCCTCGCGGCGGAGCGAGGCGGTGGGGCGGTCGAAGTCGAAGGGGACGGTGGCGAGGTCGCCGGTGACCAGCGTGTCGGTATCGAAGAAGACGAAGGGTTCGCCCTTTGGCAGGGCGAGGAGGGCCTCGATCTTGTTGCCGTAGGGGTAGGCCCCGCCGAAATGGGCGTTCTCGAAGGGCAGGATCTCGGCGCCGAGCCGGTCGAGGAGGTCGAGCGTGTCGTCGCCGCGGATCGTCGGATCCTTCTCCCACAGGGGGCCGGGCTGGGGTTCGGCGATGATCAGGCGGCCGGGGAAATCGGGCGCGTTCATCCGCAGCGAGGCGGCAAACAGGATCGCCTCGTATTGCAGGCGCCCGCCCTGGCCGACGATCATGACGTTGAACGGTTGGGTCTCGCGCGGCTTTGCGGCCATGTTCGGGGTGGTCCTGCCTGTCTGCCTGGAGGCCACTATAGGGGGCAAGGCGCCGGGGCAGAAGGGGGAGTTTGGGGCGATTCTCCGGACGGGCATGGGGGGCGGCCGACGCGGGGGCCGGCGACGGGGCGCGGGAAGAGATGAATGCCTCCGGCGGGGATATTTTCGGCCAGAAGAAGCCGCGGGCTTGCCTCGGGCCATGCGTTTCCGCTTAAGTTTCGCGGCGATCCGCATATATTGGGCGCGAGGATGTTTCAGTCAGGGAGTTTTCGATGGCCGATTTGGATGCGCAGGTGCGCGAAAGCCAGCAGCAGGTGGAACAGGCGCAGGCCCGGATCGCCGAGCTGACCAGCCGGATCGAGACGGCGCGCAGCAAGATCAAGGGCGGCGAGGATGCCACGCTCGATATCGAGAACGCCACGCTGGAAGAGGTGCATGCGCATACCGACACGATGAATGCGAATATCGCCGAGCTGATCATGGGGCTCGACGATGTGACCGCCGCGTTCTCGCGCGATTTCGACGAGATGCGCAACAAGACCGGGTGGGAAAGCTTTGTCGGCATCTTTTCCAAGGCCAAGGCAGACAGCATGCGGCAGGATCGGATCCGGACGGCGAATATCGACGACAAGCTGCAGGACCTGATTTCGAAGTCGGACGTGATCGTGAACCTTCTGGAGGGCCAGTTGACCATGCTGGAGGAGCAGAAGGTGAAGGTGGAGCAGAACCTGTCCGAGACGCTGGACGAGCGGGAGGCGACGGTGGGCGAGCTGGAGACGCTGCGCGCCGATATCCAAGGGCTCGACCCGGAGATCATCCAGCTCGAGAACAAGATCGCCAACGAGACGGATGCCGCCGCACGCACCAAGCTGGAGACGCAGCTGGCGGAGATGAACGCGAAGTACAACGAGAAGGTGCAGCAGGAGCAGGTGAAGCTGGCCAAGAGCCAGACGCTGGAGCGCTATATCGAGAAGGGCAAGACCTGGGTCGACAGCCTTCAGAACCAGGCGGCGACGCAGATGGTGCTGATCAACAAGCTGCAGACGGATACCAAGCAGCGGGTGGTGCTGTACGATGCGTTGACCAAGTCGCTGAAGACCGCGCAGCAGCAGGACGTGGCGCACCGGATCAACGAGATCGGCGTGCAGACCGATCAGGAGGCGCAGAGCGCGATGGCCGGGATCGGGGCCGCGACCAACCAGCGGATGGCCGACATGATGGAGCAGCACGAGGGGCACATGGTGTTTGCCCGCGAGGTGCTGGAAGCCAAGGCCAAGGCGGACGAGCGGTTCGCGCGGCGGTTCGCGAAGATCATCGAGAAGCACGACAAGAACCTGTACGGGGCGTAAGTGAGCCGGAAGGAGAGCATCAGGCGCGTGGCCGGGGTTGTGATGCGGTACGGGCTGGCGGGCGGCTTCGTGGGGGTTGCGATGGTGGCGGCCCGTCACGAGGTGTACTGGCTGTGTATCGCGGGGGTGGCCGGGGCCGGCGTCATGATCGTCTGGATCGTGGTCAAGACGAAGACCGGGCCGGTCACGCTCGACGCCTACAAGGACCAGCAAATCATGGTAGATCGGAACAAGATTGATTGATGAACTGCGAAATGGATCGGCCGGGGCGCCAAGCAACGACCATGTCGGGCTGACCGATCTTTACGCCTCGCGCCGGTATTTCGCCAAGTTCGAGCGGGTCACCGGGCACCTGAACCGGGTGGCGGCGGTGATGCAGGCGGACGGGAAGTTCACCAAGGACGAGGTGGAGGTGCTGACCGCCTACGTGCAGGGCATTGCCTATACGTTCCGGGCGCTGAGCATGAAATACCTGCTGGTGGGGCGAGACACGGGGCGGTTCTTCGGCTCGCTCGCGATGGATGTGCGGGAGAGCGGCTTTCCTGTCTTCAACGAGCTGATGGTGATGGCCAACGACGCCCAGCAGGCCGGGCGGCACTTGCAGAACATGCCGGGCGCGGACGCGCTCAAGCGCGAAATGGTGGAGCAGATCATCGGCGAGCGGGTCATTCCCACGAAGCTTCAATTTGCAATGTCCCAAAGGCTTTATTACGAGGAGCTTATCCGCGGGCACCTGTTCTGGGCGCAGAACGATCCACAGCTTGCCTGGCTGAGCGGGATGGGGGAGCGGCGGCGCTACCTGATGCACTGGGCGGTCTATGACAGCCAGGTCAACCTGCCCACGATCTACCTGATGGAGATCGAGGATACCGGGCGCACGCCCTTGCCCAAGGACGGGCGGCGCTGGCCGGAGGTGCAGGCGCACCTGATGGGGCAGGCGCTGGGCGGGCTGAAGCTTCTGACCATCGCGCGGGGCTTCGACGAGACGTTCGACGACATTCACCCCAAGCGCCTGCGGCGGCTGCACCTGGGGCCGATGTATTCGCACGCCTATACGCGGCAGAGCGGGCCGATCCGGGACGTGCTGGCCGAGGCGCATGCGCCGGAGGGGCAGGACTGGGCGCTGGCCTGGACCGACGAGGTGCTGGAAAGCGAGCGGGTGCGGGAGGAGCGTTCGGGCTGGTTCGGGACGGTGGAGCGCGAGGTCTTCGCGCTCGACCCGTTTTCGGGGCGCGGTGTGGATACCGGGGCGACGCGGACGGAACGGAGCATCATCCTGCCAGAACGACCCTACCAGGTGCTGGCCGAGAAGGCGCCGGCGGGGTTCGCGGCGGTGACGAAATACGTGGTGAGCCCCGGCGGCCGCGTTCTGCGGTATTGAGGGGTGGGATTTGAGTATTTTCGGAACAGTGAAAGAACGGGAGTCAGCGCGTTGAAACGATTGGGTTTCCTGATGATTGCCGCCGCCGTTCTTGTGGCGGGTTGCGCCGAGGTCAAGGAGCCGGCGGCGCCGTCGGCGCAGCGGATCGCCGAGCGGCTCGCGGTGCGCAAGGAGAGCCCGGCACAGGTGAAGCGCTGGCTGGTGTCGCGGGGGTTCCAGCCGATCGAGCGGACCGGTTTCGGCGGGGTCTGGCCGCGGACGGGCCCGTGTTACCAGACAGCGAAAGGACTGCTGTACCGCGACAAGACGGTGACGCGGGTGTGCTTCGCGGGTGACCGTTACCCGGTGGTGCTGTTGCGCGAGACCAAGGGCTATTACTGGACGGAGGTCTATCCCAACGACCTGTCCTACAACCTTTACGGGCCGAGCGGCCTTGGGGCGATTTCGGATGAAACGGTGGAGATTTTGAAGCGATGAGCCTGACGGCCGATACGATGGAGCTTCGCGAGGAGGAGATCGCGAAACATTACGAGGCGGCCGAGGCCATGTTGGGCGGGTTCGACCACACGCCGCGCGTGGGCAAGCCGCGGGAGGCGGAGCAGGTTGAGCGCTCGGCCGGGCTTGGCACGCGGCGGCGGTTCCGGACCACGACGCCGGGGTTGGTGACACGCTCGACGGCGCGGGCGGAGGGGGTGCATTTGCTGGCCACGATCGCGGCGGCGGACGGGGATGACCCGCTCACGAGCCCGTTGCAGGCGACGGTGATGCACGGGCTGCGCCGGGCGCTGGCCATTGCGCTGGCGGTGGGCGAGGCGTTTGCCGAGGCGACGGGGCTGGCGGAGTTGCGGCGGGCGAACCTGGCGGGGTCGCTGGGGGCGGACCGGAAGACGGAGTTTACCGAGTTGCTGGGGGCCGAGGCGTTGGCGGTTGCGCATGTCTTTGCCAATGCGACGGCGTTCCTGATGGGGCCGCATGGCTCGGAAGTGTCGGTGGAGGTGAGCGAGGTCGAGGAACTGCTCACCGACAACGCGCAGCTGGCGCTGCACGGGCTGCTCTGGGAGCTTGACCAGCATATCGCGGCGCTGGCGGGGGACGATGCGCGGCTGGTGGCCGTGGTGGCGGCGTTTGCCGAGCAGGTGATGGATAAGGTCGCGATCCGGGCGCAGAATGCCGGGCGGCTGGGGGCCTTTACCGGGGCAAGCTGGCGGGTTGAGGCGGATGATTTCACCATTCGCGGCTTCGAGGCGGCGGCGAAGGGCAAATCGACCACGCTGACCATGGAGTTCAAGCAGCCGCACGAGGTGGTGGGCAACCATATCGCCAAGTACCAGGCGCTGAAGCTGGCGAAGATGATCATGGCCTATGATTTCGACCGGCGGCTGAACCCGTTCGTGGAGCTGGGCGGGTTCATCTTCACCTTCATGGGCGACGGCAAGCCGGGCACGGGGAAGACCACGCTGATCCGGATGATGGCGGGGCTGATGAACGGCTATTGCGAGGTGGCGGGCTATCCGTTCCGCTACATGAACCTTTCGACGGAAAGCATTGATTCCTATCAGGGAAAATCCGCGCAAAACGCCAAGACCTTCATCAATACGGTGCTGGATCCGGCGGTGATCGGGTTCGGCACGATCGACGATATCGACCAGCTGGCCGGCAAGCGCGGCGACCGGCAATCGAGCGCGGGGCAGCTTGAGATCACCGCCGTTCTGATGGAGAGCTTTTCGGGGGCGAACACGGTGGTGCGGGGGAACTGCACCTTCGGGATGTTCTCGAACTACCCGGAGAACGTGGACGATGCGCTGCGGCAGCGGGCGGGGGCACGGTTCCTCGTGGACGGGCCGCAGACGCGGGAGGATTACATCGACATCCTGCATCTGCTGATGGGGAAGAACCACGATATCCCGCTCGGGAGCCACGAGCTTTACGCCGCGCAGGAGATCAAGAAGGCGGTGGCCAATAGCTTCGAGAGCCATGGGCGGCCGCATGAGGATGGGCTTCTAAAGGTTTATGATCGCGTGGAAAAAGACCTTGGCAAACTGGATACGATTGCCAAGCTGGGCACCTATCTGAAGGGCATCCAGGAGGCCGACGAGCGGTTCACCGGGCGGGCGATCAAGAACATCACCGACGCGGTGAAGGTGCGGGCGATGGATTTCGAGCTGCCGGATGAGTGGATGGAGGAGCCGGAGCTGTTCCTGTTCAAGCCCTACGAGGAGAAGCTGGGCATGATCGAGGAGCTGCGCCAGCCGATCACGGTGGAGATGGTGATCCAGGAGATCAACCGCTACGCGGATTCGGAATTCCGCTATGCCGACAAGTCGGACGAGGTGGCGATCGAGAATATGGTGCGGGAGTTCGGGCGGACGGAAGAGGCCAAGCGGCGGTACCTGGAGGGGAAGGACGGGTGAGGCCGGCTTCGCCACAGGGCCGGCGCGCGGGAGGCGCGATTGAACGAGACGACGATAGATTTCTGGAATACCGGGCTGCCGCTGGCGCTGATTGCCGGGGCGACGGTGGTTCTGCCGTTCATCCTCATCCCGTGGCGGACGCGGTCGCACCGGCGGGTGGCGGCCGGCATGGCAGTGTCGGCGGTGTTGATGATCGGGGTTTCGGCGGGCATCTCGGCGCTTTTCGACAAGCGCGGTATCGCGGCCGGGATCGAGATCATGGGGCTCTGGCCGTATGTCCGGTTCATGATCCTGTCGTCGCTGAAATCGGCCTTGTTGTGGGTGCCGCTTCTGGCGTTGTTCTGGTTCAACGCGGCGCAGCGGGTGGAGCGGTTGCGCGGCGAGGACATGGCGCGGAAGGGGGGAATGTGATGCGGTCGATGGTTGCGGACTTGGAAAGGGGCCCCGGCTCGGGGGCCGGGGCGGGAAGAGAGCGATGAAACGCCTGATCACATCCGGCCTGATGTTCGGCAACCTGATCCATGTGGACAGCCCCGCGCTGGTGGAGCGGTATAACCGGGCGTTGAAGCACCTGACTGGGAAGCAGACCAGCCTTACCGATTTCTACATCGACATTTCGGGGTATTCGCCGGAGGTGGGGGATGAGCTGGGCGATCCGCTCTACCTGAACCATGCGGGGGTGAACCGGCAGTTCATTCTGCTGACCACGGCGCAGAAGACGGCGCCGCTTCTGGATGCGAAATTCTCGACCTCGCGGGGCATCCTGCGGCAGTTCATCGAGGAGAACGAGCCGGCGCTTTTCGCGCTGACGGCGCGCGACGCGGTAGCGGGGGAGTTGGTGAACTCCGTCTTCGATCTGTCTGAACCGAAACGGCTTTTCGATATCCGGCGGATCGTGATCGAGGCCGATACGACGAACGGGCGGATCCGGCGGGCGGCGGAGCTCGATGCCAAGGTGGACAGGTTCCTCAACGAGGAGGATGCGTGGTTCGACGACGTGCTGATCGCCGAGATGATCGGGCTGGCGGGCGAGACCGGGGATATCGTGCGCAACCCGGTGACGCTGAAGCAGATGGAGTTCGAGCAGCGCAATTTCTGGACGGCGCATTTCGGCGGGCTCTACCTGTTCCAGGACCTTGAGCTGCCCGGCGTGCTGGCCTCGGCCGGGACCGAGGGGCTGGGTGAATTGCCGATCGAGTATGTCTTCGGGCTGGAGGAGCGGAACCGGATCGCCAATTTCCTCGACCTGAACGGATTGGTGGAACCCATTGTAAAGGCGCGGGGAATCGATGCGGGCGCGCTGCTTCGGCAGAAGATGGATTTCCTGATGGTCGATGCGCTGGCCGATGCCGGGGTCGATCTTGCCGGGCGCACGCGGACCGATATGCGGCGGCTGGCGCGCACCCATGCGGGGCAGTTGCCGGAGGAGTTTCACGCGCTGGCCGCGCTGCTGAACTGGGCCGAGAGCGGGGGGGCGTGGCCCACCATCGGCAGCGACAGCCCGGCCTATTTCTATACGCTGCGGGCCTCGGCCCACAAGGATGCGGACCTTGTGAACATGCTGCTGGCGGAGCTTGCGCCGAAAGATTTCCGGCAGCTTTTCATCTGCCACAAGGAATTGTTCTATCGCCGCTATTCCGGCTGGACGGAGACAAAGAAGGCCTTCGTGGTCGACTATCTGCTGCGGGAATATCAGGTGGACAAGGTGGGCGCGCGCAAGGCACTCTTCGGCAGGGACGCGCCGATGGAAGAACCGGAACCGGAGCGGGACATGGACCAGCTGATCGAGCTGGTCGGACCGTGGGGCCCGGTGAGGAGGTAAGCAATGGCGGCACTGGCCAAGCTCGTGGTGTTCGGCTTCATCGCCTTGACGGTGATATACCTGTGCCTGTCGATCTATTCGCGTTCGGTGCGCAAGGGAAAGCTTGCCGAATGGTGGGAGGAGGAGGGCCGGCCGGGCGACCGGGAGGCCTATATCGAGGCAGGGCTGAAGGAATACGAGGGCTCGCTGCGCCGCAAGCTGATCTGGGGCGTCTATATCGTGCCCGTCGTCGTGATCAGCGCGGTCATTTATTTTACGAATTTTCACTGAGGCGGGGCGATGGTTTATCTGAAATGGGGATTCTGGATCATCGTCTGGCTGCTGATCGCGGCGTTTTTCCATTACACCCTGCCACAGCACGATATCGCGCGGATCACCGACACCTATGAAAAGCGGATCGATTTCGGGGAGAACTCGATTTTCTGGGCGAGCCCGGACGTGGGGAACGATACCGGCGCGGTGAACCGCGACGTGTTCTTCATCCAGGCGGTGCGGACGAACGGCCGGGTGATGGTCTATCGCAACGAGGATACCGGCTGGGGCTGGCCGCCCTATTTCAAGTTCGACACGTCGAACCTTCAGGCCGAGGCGGCGGACCAGAGGTCGACGGCGGATAATCCGAAATGGGTGTCGATCAAGCACTATGGCTGGCGCAACGAGTTCATGTCGATCTATCCCAACGCGGTCAGCGTGCGGGCCGTGGCGGGGCCGGATGTGGGCACTGGGATTCCGTGGTTCAACATCCTGATAATCGGGTGTTTTCTTGCGGTCGCGCTTGGCCTCTGGGCGCTGTGGCGTCGGTTTCGGGCGCGGCGGATCGATCCGATGTTCGACGATATCGGCGAGAGCTGGGATGCCGCGGGCGACCGGGTGGATCACCATCGCGGGCGGTTCAAGCGCTGGCGGGACAGCTGGAAGCCCAAGCACAAGCGGTGAGGGTGGGGAAAGTGGTGGGCGACCTAGGAATCGAACCTAGCGTGCGTCTCCGCGAGGGAGTTACAGTCCCCTGCCACACCTTGCGGCCTGTCGCCCACTGAGCCCCGGGTCATGCCCCGGGCGTGACGGCGTATTTAGAAGCGCCGCCTTGGCCCGTCAACCGGAAAATGCCTTGCGGGCGGGACGATGGCCGCGCATTGTCGCGGCCCGGACAAGGAGGGCTGAGATGGCCACGAAGAAACCCCGCTGGGTCGTCGAGAAGGAGCAGGCGAAGAAGGCCGCATCGGCCGAGACGGTCTGGCTTTTCGGGCTGCACGCGGTGCGCGATGCGCTGCAGAACCCGGCGCGCGAGAAGCTGCGGCTGATCGTGACGAAGAACGCGCTCGACCGGCTGGGCGAGGCCGTTGTGGCGGAGGCCGGGGTAGAACCCGAGATGGCGGATGCGCGGAAGTTTGCGGCGCCGCTCGACCCGCAATCGGTGCACCAGGGGGCGGCGCTGGAGGTGAAGCCGCTGGACTGGGGAAGCCTGGCGGATCGGTGTTTGGGCGATGGCGAGCGGGTGCCGCGGGTGGTGATGCTCGACCGGGTGACGGACCCCCATAACGTGGGGGCGATATTGCGCTCGGCCGAGGTGTTCGGGGCCTGTGCCGTGGTGGCGCCGCGGCATTACTCGGCGCCCGAGACGGGGGCGCTGGCCAAGACCGCGAGCGGGGCGCTGGAGCGGCAGCCCTACCTGCGGGTGCGGAACCTGTCGGATGCGATCACCGAGCTGCAGGGAATGGGATACGTGGTGCTGGGCCTCGATGGCGAGGCGGAGGCGACGATCGAACAGGCGCTGGAGGGGCGGCGGGACCGGCCCGTGGCGCTGGTGCTGGGGGCCGAGGGGCCGGGGCTGCGCGAGAAGACGCGGGAGACGGTGGACCAGCTTGTGCGGATCCCGTTTGCCGGCGCGTTCGGGTCGCTCAACGTGTCGAATGCCGCGGCGGTGTCGCTTTATGCCGCGCGGGCGGAGGGTTAGGCCAGCGGCGGCTCGTCGCGCAGGAGGCCGAAGAGCCGGCCCTTGAGGCACCAGGAGACGCCGAAGGCCACGAGCCCCAGCGCCTCGAACCAGAAGGTGAGATTGGCGCGGTTCCAGGCCGAGAAGCCCTGAAGCGGGTCTTCGAGGCCGAAGGAGCGGAGGAACTTGTAGAGGAGCGCGCCGATGGCCACGAGGATCAGGATGCCGCAGGTGCGGTAGGCGAGGTTGCGCAAGCGCTTGTTGCCATGGCAGAGGCCCGTGGCGGTGACCGAGGCGGGCGACTGGGGCCGGGGGAAGACCACGAGCGAGTAATAGGCCAGCACGAGGAACATGCCGGCGGCCGAGCCGTAATGCATGTAGGTGAGCAGGCCGTCGTTGATGCCGAGGGTCGCCCAGAAATCGAAACTGGCGGTTCCGGTGACGGGGGTGTCGGGGGCTTGCGTGGCGTGACCGCCCTGGGTGTTCGTGAGGAAGACGCGGGAGGCGAGGCCGCCGTAATCCTCGCAACCCTTGCCGGTGGTGGGCACGAGCGCCACGCCGAAGGCGCAGAGCCCGGCGAGGCGGGCGGCAAGGATGTCCCATTTGTTGTGACCGAGATAGCCGTCGACCGCCTGCTGTTGCCCGCCGGGGGCGGCAGGGAGGTGGTAGAAGAAGGTCATCTGAAGCCCGATGAAGCAGAGCGTGCCGACGAGGATGTCGCCGCCGAGGCGGGAATAATAGTAGTGGCTGATCGAATCGATGCCGGGGCAGGTGTTGCCGAGGGCGCTGACGAAGAGCAGCACGAAGGGCAGGAGGAGGGCGGCAAGGCCAATGCCCTTGTTGACCGATTCCAGCTTGATCCGGAAGGGCAGGCCGTCGTCGGCATGGGCCCTGAGCGAGACGATATCCATTGTATTGACCCCCGGCGGCTAAACCTATGGGCGAATGGTACGTCGCGGAGGCCGCGTGCGTCCAGCCGTTGCGGTTGCAACGGCGGGTGAGAGTGCCTTTATGGAAGAGGTGATTTTGACGGGGGACGGATGCCCGAAGGACGAAAGATTGCCACCTGCTGTTATTGCGGGACACGCGCCGTTCTGGTGTTTGACCGGGCGCGGCACGAGCTGACCTGCCAGGGGTGCGGGGCGCCGCTGCACAACATGAAGTCGATGCCGCAAGAGCCTGGCCGGGAACGGAAAACGACGTCTGGCCGCAATGTGGCGCGCGGCCGGCTGCCGGAATATCCGCGCGAGGCACCGCGGGAGGGCGGCCATGGCTATCACCGCGACTGGCACCCGGTGAAGCACAAGCAGAAGCGCAAGAAACGCAAGCCGATGCTGCGGCGGCTGGTTGAGGAGATCTGGGACGAGGTCGAGGATATCTTCGATTGACGGCGGGGCGCGTTAACGCGCCGTTCACAGCTATATTACATTCTCTTTTTATTCTTGGAATCGGACCTATCTAATGTCCCAGAGGCGCTGGTACGGAACACCGGCGTTTCTCTTCACTGTCCCTCGTTCCGCGACTGGCGCCCGGGAATTGCCCGGGCGCTTTTTTTTGTGCTGCGCGCCGGGGGCGCGGCGGGCTTCCCTCGCGGGCCGGGGCGGATTATGCCTGATGGCATGGACGAGCATTACTCCGATTCCCACCTGCGCCGCATCCTGAACCGCACCCGCCGGATCGCGGTGGTGGGCGTATCGATCAAGGAGGTGCGGCCGAGCTATTACGTGGCGCGCTACCTGTCGCTGAAGAAGTTCGAGGTCTTCCCCGTGAACCCCGCCTATGCGGGGCAGACGGTGTTCGGGCGGAAGGTTCATGCGAGCCTGTCCGATATCGGCGAGGGGGTCGACATGGTCGATATCTTCCGCCGGCCGGAGCATGTGCCGGAGGTGGTGGACGAGGCATTGGAGGCGTTTCCGGAATTGCAGACGATCTGGATGCAGATCGGCGTGTGGCACGAGGCAGCGGCGGAAAAGGCGCGGGCGCGCGGCGTCGACGTGATCATGAACCGGTGCCCGAAGATCGAATATCAGCGGCTGTTCGGGGAACTGCGCATGGGCGGGTTCAACACCGGGATGATTTCCTCGAAACTGTGAGCGTGGTTCGGGGCGCTGCCCCGTCGCGCCGGGGGCGCGACTCCCCGGGATAATTCTGGCCAGAAGAAACGCGGGCGTGGCGTTATGCCGGGGCGGCCTCGATATCGGCGGCGATGCGGGTTTCGCGGAGGGGTTTCACAATCGCGATGGAGCGCTGGTAGAGCGGGTGGGCCTTGTAGGCTTGCAGGGCGGCCTCGTCGGCGAATTCGGCGTAGACGACGATGTCAACCGGGGCTTCGGTGAGCGTGTCGGCGTTGAGGTTTGGGCTGACCTCCCAGTGGCTGGCATGGGGGATGTCGGCCAGAAGGGTGAGGCCCTCGCGCACGCGGTCGAGATCGGCCCTGTCGCGGACGGTGAAGAAGACGATGTGGCGGATCATGGTTTGCGGGCGGCTTTCTCGGCGAGGCCGGAGCGGGACTGGCGGCTTTCGAGCTCGGCCATCACGTCGGCCACGGAAACGCCGCGGGCGTGCAGCATGACGAGGAGGTGAAAGAGCACGTCGGCGGCCTCGGAGGTGAGGCGTTCGGGGTCGTTCTTCACCGCTTCGATGATGGCCTCGATGGCTTCCTCGCCGAATTTCTCGGCCACCTTCTCGGGGCCCTTGGCGAGGAGCTTGGCGGTCCAGCTTTCCTCGGGCGAGGCGGCGGCGCGGGTGGCGATGATCTGTTCGAGCTCTTCGAGGGTCATGCGCCGGTTCTCATCGGGATGCCGGCCTCGGCCATGTGGGCCTTGGCCTGGGCGATGGTGTAATCGCCGAAATGGAAGATCGAGGCGGCGAGCACGGCCGAGGCGCCGCCCTGGGTCACGCCGTCGACGAGGTGGTCGAGATTACCCACGCCGCCCGAGGCGATGACGGGGATCGAGACGGCGTCGGAGATGGCGCGGGTCAGCGGCAGGTTGAAGCCGGCGCGGGTGCCGTCGCGATCCATCGAGGTGAGGAGGATTTCACCGGCACCTTTGGCCTCGACCAGTCTGGCGAATTCGACCGCGTCGATGCCGGTGGGTTTGCGGCCGCCATGGGTGAAGATTTCCCACTTGCCGGGCGAGACGGTCTTTGCGTCGATGGCGACGACAATGCACTGGCTGCCGAAGCGGTCAGCGGCCTCGCGCACGACGTCGGGGTTGGCGACGGCGGCGGAGTTGAAGCTGACCTTGTCGGCGCCGGCGAGGAGGAGGGCGCGCACGTCTTCCGCCGTGCGTACGCCGCCGCCCACGGTTAGCGGGATGTAGCAGTTCTCGGCCGTGCGGCGGACCACGTCGAACATGGTGCCGCGGTTCTCGTGGGTGGCGTGGATGTCGAGGAAGCAGAGCTCGTCGGCGCCGGCGGCGTCATAGGCTTTCGCGGCATCGACCGGATCGCCCGCGTCGCGCAGGTTGACGAAGTTGACGCCCTTCACCACGCGGCCGTCGGCCACGTCGAGGCAGGGGATGATGCGGGTCTTGAGCATGGTGTGCCGCCTGTCGGGTGTGTCACCGGCTGTTTAGGGGCAAAGCGCGGGACATGCCAGAGGGGGCGGTCAGGCGGGACCGGCCCTGCGCCGCAGCAGATAGTTCGCGCCGTGGGCGAAGATCGCCAGCGGGATGCCGGCGAGGATATAGATCTTGCCGGCGAGGACCTGCAGGGGAAGCGTGCCGGTGACGGCCTCGCCGAGTGCGGCGCTGCCAAGGCAGGTGGGATAGCCCGTCATGAGCGAGCCGTCGCAGGCCAGGAGCGGCAGGATCACCATGGCGGCGAGGATCACTGCGACGCAGCCGCCCCAGAACATGAGCGCGCGGGCCGGCGGGAAGGTGAGGTTGCGGGCCGTGGCGACCGCGACGATGGCGGGCATGCCGAAGAAGAAGGACAGCAGGACGGCGTTCAGCATGGGGGCCCCTCTCGTGCCGGTGTGGCTGGGCGGTATTATGGGGGTGTTCGGTTTTCTGTCAACGCGGGGTGGCGGGCGGGGGAGCGCCGTTCGGGCCTGCCTCACGGGGATGTTGGTGGGCAACGACTGTCGTATCGGAGAGGATGGGGGGATTAGAGCACGGGATCGGAGGAGCGAAAAGATGCGGAAACTGTTGCAGGCGCTGGTGCTGGGCGGGGCGGTGTGGGCCGCGCCGGGATGGGCCGACGATGACGATATCGTGCGGGTGCAGGCCGCGGGCGATGTGGAGGCGACGATGGCGGCGCTGGAGCAGGCGGTGGAGGGCGCCGGGGCGACGGTGTTCGCGAAGGTCGACCATGGCGCCGGGGCGGAGGGCGCCGGTCTGGAGCTTGGCGCGTCGCAGCTTCTGATCTTCGGCAATCCGCAGCTTGGCACGCCGGCGATGCAGGCCAACCCGCTGGCGGGGCTTTACCTGCCGCTGAAGGTGCTGGTTTACGAGGATGCGGGCGGGCAGGTGTGGCTGGCCTATGAAGAGCCCGAGGAGACGCTGGACGAGCTGGACGGCATCGATGATGACGCCGAGTACATCGCCAAGATGACCGGCGCGCTGGCCAAGCTGACGGAAGCGGCGGCGGGCGGCTGATCAGCCGCGGCGAGCGCGCAGGCGCAGGTGGCGGATGAGGGCGAACAGGCCCCATGCCGCGCCGGAGGCCAGCACGAAGGGCCCGAAGATGAGCGGGCCCCAGGCGGCCAGCACGCCCAGCATGGCGGCGGTTTCACCCACGTCACGGCCGTGGAAATCGCACGGGTAGGCGCCGGCCTCGTCGATGCGGCAGCCGTAGAGCGTGCCGAGGATCAGCACGCCCGCGACGCAGCCGAGCCAGAGCAGCACGGGCATCAGCGTCATGAAGGCGAAGAAGCGATTGATCCAGCGGGACATCTTCAACTCTTAGCCCGGTGGCGCGAGGGTGTCACGCGGTTCAGAATTCGAAAGCGGGCAGGCGGTCGAGCGCGTCGGTGAGGGCGATGCCCCAGTCGCGGGAGACGGTCTGGAAATACGGGTCGTCCAGTTCGATCCGGCCGGTCCTGCCCTTTTTCAGGCTGTCGGTTTCGTAGACGTGGTAATCGATTGGCGCGCCGACGGTGAGATTGGCCTTCAGGGTCGAATCGAAGCTGACCAGCAGCAGGCGGAGGGCCTTTTCGAAGCTCATGTCGGGCCGGTAGGCGCGGACGAGGATCGGGCGGCCGTACTTGATTTCGCCGATCTGGAAATAGGGCGTATCCTCGCCGGTCTCGATGAAGTTGCCTTCGGGGTAGATCAGGAACATGCGCGGGGGGCCGCCCTTGATCTGGCCGCCGAGCAGCATGGTGGCATGAAAGGCGCTGTCGGCCTTCTGGCCGGTATTGGCATGGGCCTCGATCACCTCGCGCAGGACATCGGCGACCAGCCGGGCGGCCTGGAACATCGAGGGGGCCGCCATGATCGAGGGGTCGCGCTCGTCGGGGGCCTTGGTGCGTTCCTCGAGCAGGCTGATGACCGACTGGGTGGTGGCGAGGTTTCCGGCGCTGAGCAGGGTGAGCACGCGCTCGCCCGGGGCCTCGAATATCTTCATCTTGCGGAAGGTCGAGATGTTGTCGAGCCCGGCATTGGTGCGGGTGTCGGACATGAAGACGAGGCCGTGATCCAGCATCATACCCACGCAATATGTCATCTGTCGGCCCTTACTGCTGCGCCACCTCGATCTCGACCGACAGGCGTTCGCCCGATCCGCCGATCCGGGTTCCAGTTACAGGCGCGGCGTCGGCATAGTCCAGCCCGGTTGCGACGCGGACGTAGCGTGTATCCGGCGAAATGCCGTTGGAAATGTCGAATCCGACCCAGCCGAGGCCGTCGACATGGGCCTCGGCCCAGGCATGCATGGCCTCCTGCCGGATCGAATCGTTGAGCATGAGGTAGCCCGAGACGTAGCGCGCCGGGTAGCCCAGGCGGCGGGCGCCGGCGAGGAAGATGTGGGTGTGATCCTGACAGACGCCCTTGCCAGCGGTGATCGCGTCCTCGGCCGACCAGTTGGGCTCGGACGCCTCGAGCTGGTAGCTGACCTGATCGCGGATGACGGCGGAGAGGGCGTGGAGCTGGTCGAGATCGCCCTCGGCGTCGACCTGTCGGACGAGACCCGCCACGCCTTGCCCCGGCTTGGTCTGGCCCGTGGCGCGCAGGTAGAGCCAGAGCGGCGCCGGGCCGGGATGGGGACCGAGGATGCCGTGGCTGTCGGTGATGTCGAGCGTGCCGGAGGAGGTAATGGACAGCTCCTGCGTGCCCGGCTCGATGCTGAGCAGTTCGACCACGTTGTTGTGGTGATCCTGGAACGAGAGTTCCTTGCGCCCGCCGGTCACCTCGGTCGCCCAGCCCAGCACGTTTTGCTGGTGGCTGGTCTTGGGGGTCTTGCGCAGTTGTTGCAGGCCGAAGCTGACGGGCTCGGGGAACTGGTAGCGGGTGGTGTGGCTGATGGAGAGGCGCATGGGCTTACTTGTAGAACCTGTAGTCTAACTCGATCTGGCCGCCGAGATCTGAGAGCAGGCCGAGGATTTGTTGCAGGTATTCGTGGAGGCCGTAGTCGAAGATGGCGTCGATGTCGTGGCTGAGGAACTTGCGCTCGATATGGTCGGCCTTGGCGAAGGCGGGCGGGCGCGCGCCGTAGTTGGTGCAGAGATAGCCGAGATTGTCGCGCAGTTTGCAGATGCAGAAGGCGAGCGAGCGGGGCATGCGTTTGTCGAGGATGAGGAAATGGGCGATGTCGCGTGGTTCGTAATGACTGCCGTATTCCATGCGGAAACCGCCGCGGGCCGAGACCGAGCGCAGGATCGTCTCCCACTGCACGTTGTCGATGGAGGAGCCCACCGACATGACCGAGGGCAGCAGGACGTAGTATTTCACGTCGAGGATGCGCGCGGTGTTGTCGGCGCGTTCGAGGAAGGTGCCGATGCGGGCGAAATCGTAGATGTCGTTGCGGAGCATGGTGCCGTGGGTGGCGCCGCGCACCAGCGCGCTGCGCTGGCGCAGGTCGCCCAGCACGCCGGGCAGGTCGCGTTCGGAAACCTTGCGCGCCAGCAGGTCGCGGGCGGTCATGTAGGCGCTGTTGGTGGCTTCCCACACCTCGTGCGTGAGAGCGGTGCGGACCATGCGGGCGTTGAGGCGGGCGGCCTCGATGCAGGATCGGACGGAGGAGCCGTTCTCCTTGGAGCGCAGCATCCAGTCGATGGCGGCGTCCTTGGTGACCGTGTCATGATGGGCGTGGTACGCGCCATCGACACCGGCGGTCTGCATGATGGAACGCCATTCGTCGTCGGTGCTGCCCGAGCGGGTCAGCGCAATGCGCTGGCCGGTTTCGATCAGGCGGGCGGTGTTCTCGGCCCGCTCGAGGTAGCGGTACATCCAGAAGAGGCCGTTGGCGGTTTTTCCCAGCATCGTCAGTCCTCCAGCACCCAGGTGTCCTTGGTGCCGCCGCCCTGCGACGAGTTGACGACCAGCGAGCCTTTTTCGAGCGCCACGCGGGTCAGGCCGCCGGGGGTGATATGCACCCGCTCGGGGCTGCAGAGCACGAAGGGGCGCAGGTCGACATGGCGGGGCGTGAGGCCCGAGCGGCCGAGGATCGGCACGGTCGAGAGCGAGAGCGTGGGCTGGGCGATATAGTTGCCGGGGCGGGCCCTGAGCTTCTTGCGGAACTCGGCCAGTTCCTTTTTCGAGGAGGTGGGGCCGATCAGCATGCCGTAGCCGCCGGAGCCGTGTACCTCCTTGACCACGAGATCGGCGAGGTTGTCGAGCACGTAGGCGAGCGAGTCTTCCTCGGAGCAGCGCCATGTGGGCACGTTTTCAAGCAGGGGCCGTTCGCCGGTGTAGAATTCCACGATATCGGGCATGTAGCTGTAGATCGCCTTGTCGTCGGCGATGCCGGTGCCCGGCGCGTTGGCGATGGTGATGCCGCCCGCGCGGTAGACATCCATGATGCCGGGCACGCCCAGGGCGCTGTCGGGGTTGAAGTTGAGCGGATCGAGGAAATCGTCGTCGACCCGGCGGTAGAGCACGTCGATGGGCTTGTACCCTTCCGTGGTGCGCATGGCGACGCGGCCGTCGGTGACGCGCAGGTCGTGGCCTTCGACCAGTTCGACGCCCATCTGGTCGGCCAGGAAGGCGTGTTCGAAATAGGCGGAGTTGTAGATGCCAGGCGTCAGGATCGCCACGGTCGGCTTTCGCCCGGTCACGGCCGGGGCGCAGGCGGCGAGGGACCGGCGCAGGTCGGAGGGGTAGTTCTGCACAGGCTGGACGCGGTTGCGCGAGAAGAGCTCGGGGAACATCCGCAGCATGGTTTCGCGGTTTTCCAGCATGTAGCTGACGCCCGAGGGGGTGCGGGCGTTGTCCTCGAGCACATAGAATTGGTCGTCGCCGGTGCGCACGAGGTCGATGCCGACGATATGGGTGTAGATGCCGCCGGGGGGTGTCACGCCGATCATGTGCGGCAGGAAGGCGGCGTTGCGGCTGATCATCTCTTCCGGGATGCGGCCGGCGCGGACGATCTCCTGCTTGTGGTAGATGTCGTGCAGGAAGGCGTTGATCGCGCGGACCCGCTGTTCGATGCCGCGGCCGAGCTTCTGCCATTCGCGGCCCGAGATGATGCGGGGCACGATGTCGAAAGGGATCAGCCGTTCCTCGGCCTCGGCCCGGCCGTAGACGTTGAAGGTGATGCCGGTGAGGCGGAAGAGTTCCTCGGCTTCGCGCTGCTTGGCGCGCAGGCGCTTGGGCTCTTCGCCGTCGTACCAGGTCTTGAAATCGGCATAGGGCGGGCGGAGCGTCTCGGACGTGCCCCACATCTCGTCGAAAATGTCCTGCGTGTTCATGGGACGATTAAGACACGGATTTCCGTTTCCGCAAAGTGTCTTGCTGGGGGTGGGGCCCTTGGGGCGTGCGAAAAGGTTAAAATTCAGTCGGTTGGGCGAGGCGATATCGGTGGGCGGTGCGGCATGTGGCAGTGGTGGACCGTGGCTGCCAGCAAAGCCGCAAGATCGGTGCCGGCGCAGCAATTCTCGTGTCGCAGGCTTCCAGAGCGCTCGCTAGGTTTCACGGGCCCGAACGGTTCTTGCAGCCAAGTGGCGAGGGAGCAACGCGGAATGGACCAGACATGACCCCAGTCCATCGACCATTTCCGCCATGCTATAAACGGGGCATTCGGCTGGCCTATGCGCGCGCGGCGGCAGTGACGCTGACCGAGCCCCTTCCGCAGCGTGCGCCGGAGGCGATCGGCCCCGACTTCGGGGAGGCCGTCCGCGCGGAGGGGGTTTCCCGACATCCGACGGCAGGAGGACAGAAAGGACCTGAGCAACGCCGAGATCCTGTCCCTCCTCAATTCATCGGCATGGCGGATGTGGATCGGGGGATAGAGGCGCGGCGGCATGGATCGCCCTCTCTCGGGTCGCTTCTCGAGACCACCAACGGAGAATGGAGATGAAGGTTTTCATCGTCGGAATGGCGGGCGGCGTCGGTCGCCGGGTGGCACGCATGCTGGCCGAGCGGAGGGAAGAGGCGACCGGCCTCGTCCGGCGACAGGAGCAGGTCGACGCGTTGGCCGGGCAGGGTGTGTCCGCCCGTCTGGGCGACATGCTCGCGATGTCGGTCGAGGAACTGGCCGAGGCGATGCGCGGGGCCGATGTCTTCGTGTTCACCGCGGGGGCCGGCGGCGGCGGCCTGGAGGCCACGACCGCGATCGACGGCGACGGCCCGGGCAAGCTGGCGCAGGCGGCGGCGCTGGCGGGCATCCGGCGGTTCCTGCTGGTGTCCGTCTTCCCCGAAGCCTGGCGCGAGCGACACATGAACGAGGATTTCGAACATTACATCCAGGAGAAGAAGCGGGCCGAAATCGCGCTTGTGGCCACGGATCTCGACTGGGTCATCCTGCGCCCCTCGGCCCTGAGCGACGATCCCGGCACGGGACGGGTCGATCTGGGACTAGCCAAGGTCCATCGGGAAATCACCCGGGATGACGTGGCCGCGACCGTCGTCGAACTGCTGCATGCGCCCGAGATCAGCCGGACCATTCTGGAAGTCACAGGCGGCGCGGTGCCCATCGAGGAGGCGGTTTCGGCGATGAAGCCTCGCGTGTCCTGAGGGCCCGGCCGAAAGGTGATCCATCGCGCCAGTCAAGTGTCAGCCAACCTTGAAACGGGTTGGTCAGGACGATTACGACTGGGCCAGCGCCCGAACAAGACCTATGGGGTGTCAAATGGAGCACACTGACACGGCGAAACTGCTATCGTCAGGCGTGTCGGAACCCTGAGGGAGGGGCAGTAAGGCCATGAAACTGACGGTCAACGGGGTGGAGCACGAGGCGGATGTCGAGCCGGAGATGCCGCTTCTGTGGGTGCTCAGGGATGAGTTGCGGATCAGGGGCCCGAAATACGGTTGCGGGATCGCCCAGTGCGGGGCCTGCACGGTGCATATGGACGGGATCGCCGTGCGGTCCTGCCAGATTGCCGCCGGGGATGCCGAGGGCGCCGAGGTTGTGACGATCGAGGGGCTGGGCACGCCCGAGAGCCTGCACGCGGTGCAGGCGGCGTGGATCGAGCACCAGGTGGCGCAGTGCGGGTATTGCCAGTCGGGGCAGATCATGCAGGCGGCATACCTGCTGGAGATGACTCCGGAGCCCTCGGATGAAGAGATCGACAAGGTGATGGGCGGGAACCTGTGCCGCTGCGGGACCTATCCGCGTATCCGGGCCGCGATCAAGGCGGCCGCTGCGGCGATGAAGGGGGCTTGAGATGAGCCGGGTGAAGACGCTCACGCGCCGCGCCTTCCTCGTGGGCTCCGCCGCCGTGGCGGGCGGGGTGGCGTTCGGCGTTTATACCGTGCGCAAGCCGCATGCGAACCCTCTGGCCGAGGGGCTGGGCGAGGGGGAGGCGGCGCTGACGCCCTATGTGCGGATCGACGGGGACGGCGTGACGTTGATCACCCCTCGGGCCGATATGGGGCAGGGGGCCTATCACGTGCAGGCGGCTTTGCTGGCCGAGGAGCTGGACGTGGCGCTCGAGGATATCCGGGTCGCTCCCGGCCCGCCGAGCGGGGCCTACTGGAACACCGCGATGGCAGAGGAGGCGGCGGAGTTCATGGTGCCCTCGCAGGGGATCATGCAGGCCGGGGCGGCGAATGTCGTGGGCGCGGCGATGAAGGTGATGGGGCTGCAGATCACCGGCGGGTCGACCACGGTGCCGGACGGGTTCGACAAGCTGCGCGCGGCCGGCGCCTCGGCGCGGGAGACGCTGAAGGCGGCGGCCGCGGCGAAGGCGGGCGTTCCGGTGGGCGAGGTGACGACCGAGGCGGGGCAGGTGGTGCTGCCAGACGGGGCGAGGGTGTCCTATTCGGATCTGGCGGCGGATGTGGCGGGCATGGAGGTGGTGCAGGACGTGCCGCTGCGCGATCCGTCCGAGTGGCGCTATATCGGCAAGCCGATGCGGCGGATCGACGTGGTGGCGAAATCCACCGGCACGCAGGCCTACGGCATCGATGCCGAGGTCGACGGGATGGTGCATGCCGCCATCCGGCTGAACCCGGCGCAGGGCGGGCCGGTCAACGGCTTCGACGCGAGCGAGGCGGAGGCCATGCGCGGGGTGAAGGCGGTGGTGCCGGTAACGGGCGGCGTGGCGGTGGTGGCGGACAACACCTGGCGCGCCTTCCGGGCGGCCGAGGCGGTGAAGGTGGAGTGGGGCGAGGCGGCCTTTCCGGCCTCGATGGACGAGCATTGGGCGGCGCTGGGCCGGGCCTTTGCCGACGAGACGCAGGACAGCCGGAACCGCGACGACGGCGATGTCGAGGGGGCGCTGGGCGGTGGCGAGGTGATCGAGGCGGAGTATCGCGCGCCCTACCTGGCCCATGCGCCGCTGGAGCCGATCAATGCCATCGTCCGGGTGGATGACGATGGCGCCGAGGTCTGGACCGGTACGCAGATCCCGCGCTTCGTGCAGCAGAACGTGGCACGGGTGGCCGCGTTGGAACCGGACAGGGTCGTGGTTCACGTGCTGATGATGGGCGGGAGTTTCGGGCACCGGCTGGAGGACGATGTGGTCAAGCAGGCGACCGAGATCGCGATGACGATGAAGGGCACGCCCGTGAAGCTGACCTATTCGCGGGAGGAGGACATGATGCACGACTTCCCCCGCCAGATCGCCATGGGCCGGTTGCGGGGCAGGGTGGCGGAGGGCCGGGTCGAGACGCTGGACCTGTCGATCGCCATGCCGTCGGTCATGGGCTCGCAGATGGGCCGGCAGGGGCAGCCGGTGCCGGGGCCGGACAGCCAGATCGTGGCAGGCGCCTGGAACGCGCCGTTTGCCATTCCGAACCACCGGGTGACCGGCTATCGTGCGCCGGAGCTGGCGCCGGTGTCGTCGTGGCGGTCGGTGGGGGCCTCGACGAACGGGTTTTTCTACAATGCGGCGCTGGATGAGCTGATCCATGCGGCGGGGGCCGATCCGATGGAGGAGCGGTTGCGGTTGTGCGACGATCCGCTGTCGCGGCAGGTGCTGGAGGCGGTGGCGGAGATGTCCTCGTGGGACGGACCGTTGGGCGACGGTCGCGGGCGCGGTGTGGCCTTCGTGCAGAGCTTCGGGGTGCGCTGTGCCGAGGTGGTCGAGGTCAGCCGGGGCGAGCGGGGGCTCCGCATCGACAAGGTCTGGGTGGCGGCCGAGGTGGGCCGGGTGGTCGACCCGGTCAATTTCGAGAACCACGTGCAGGGCGCGGTGATCTGGGGGCTGGGGCACGCGATGAATTGCGAAACGACCTATGCCGGTGGCCGGGTCGAACAGGACAATTACCATGCTTTCGAGGGCATGCGGATATGGCAGGCGCCCGAGATCATGGTGCGGGGACTGGAGAATGGCGCGCGGGTGACCGGGGTGGGCGAGCCGCCCGTGCCGCCCGCCGCGCCGGCACTGGCGGGGGCGATCTTTGCCGCGACGGGGCAGCGGTTGCGAGAAATGCCGTTCAGCAAGTTCGTGGAGTTCGCATGAGGGGCGGTGTGAGAGGTGCCGTGTTGGTACTCGCTCTGGCCCTGCCGGTTCAGGCGACGGGCGAGGAGCTGGTGATCGAACCGCCAGCGGAAGGGTCGGTCAGCCGGGCGGACGGGCTGGCGGCGTGGGCGCGGATCTACGAGGTCACCTCGCACCCGCGTTGTGCCAATTGCCACGTGGGGCCCGACAACCTGCCGATGTGGTCGGGGCCGAGCTATGGCAAGACGCGGCCGCATGGCATGAATATCGACGCGGGCGAAAGCCGGGTCGGCGCGGAATTCGTGCCGTGCCAGGCGTGTCATGCGTTCAGCGAAACGGGCGGCAACAGGGGCGCGCACGAGGCGCCGCAGGTGGCGGATGCTTGGCACCTGGCGCCGGTCGAGATGGAATGGTTCGGCAAGAGCTCGGTCGAGATCTGTCACCAGTTGCGCGACCCGGAGCGCAATGGCGGCCAGGATTACATAGAGCTGGCCGAACACCTGGGGCACGGGCCGCTGGTCGCCTGGGGCTGGGCGCCAGGCGGCGGGCGGGAGCCGGCGCCCTACAGCCTGCAGGCGCATATCGACGACATGCTGGCCTGGGGCGCGGCGGGGTTTCCCTGCGAGGATGACGGGGGAGAGGGAGATGAGTAGCGGGTTCTTGCGGATGGCCGCGGCGCTGATGCTGCTGATCGGCGGGCTGCACGCCATCGCGGCGGTGTTCGCCGGCGTGGCGGCGGCGGGCCTGGGCGGGGTGCTTCCGACGGTGGCGGCGATGATCGTGGCGGTCGGCCTCATGCGCGGCTGGCGCTGGCTTGCGTGGCTGGCGATGCTGGGCGCGATCGTGGCGATCGGTTGGGTGCTGGGCCGGGTCGGGGCCGGCCCGGTTCCGGACCTGATCCATTACCTTCTGCTGGCGGCCTATGCGGTCTTCGTGGCGCTTACCTTTGCCGCGCTCTGGCAGGGGCGGGAGGCGCCCCCGGCCGGCCGGTCAGAACCCGTCGAAATCGGAAAGTGACGGCAGCGCAGGGCCGCCGGTGCCGGTGGCCATTGCGGGCGGAGAGGCGGGACGCGGGGCCGGCTTGGCCGCTGGCCGGGCGGCAGGTGCCGGCTCCGGGCCCTGCGATGGGGGTTTCGGCGCCGGCAACCTGTCGGTGCGGCGGGGCTGGCCAGGTGCCTTGCGGGGCGGCTCCCCGGCAGGCCGCGCCGCCGGCGCGCCGGACAGGCCTTCCGTGTCCCGGGTCAGCCGTGCGGCGGCGGCGGTGACCTGATCGGCGATGCCTGCCGTGGCCTGTGTGGCGGCGCCGAGCTGACCGATATGGTCGTTGATCTCGCGAATGCCCGCCGCCTGATCGCGCGCGGCGCGGGCGGTCTCGGAAATCACGGTTTCGAAGCTGATGGTATTCTCGAGGATCGCCTCGAGCCGTTCGCCCGAGGTGGTGACCAGCCGGCTGCCGGTGCTGACATGCGTGGCGCTATCGGTGATGAGGGCCTTGATCTCCTTCGCGGATTCCGAGGCGCGCTGGGCGAGGGACCGAACCTCGGAGGCGACGACGGCAAAGCCCTTGCCGGCCTCGCCCGCGCGGGCGGCCTCGACCCCGGCGTTGAGCGCGAGCAGGTTGGTCTGGAACGCGATCCCGTCGATCACGCCGATGATGTGGCGGACGTTGTCGCTGCTTTCCTCGATCCGGTGCATCGCTTCCATCGCCTCGCGCACGGTGGCGGCGCCGCTCTCGGCTTGGGTGCGGCTGTCATGGGTGACGGTTTCGGCATGGTCGAGCCGTTCACTGGCACCGCGGATGTTCTCGGTCAGTTGCGTGAGGGCGGATGTGGATTCGCCCAGGATGGAGGCTTGCGAGCCGGCATGGGTTTCGAGATCGGCGGCGGCGCGGTGGATTTCCGCCGCACCCTCGCGCAGGGCACCGACCGTGGCCAGCAGCGGCCCGTACCGGTTCTCGAGCGCGGCGCAGGCCGTGTTGACGCCTTTGCAGAGGGTCTCGACCTCGGGCGGCAGGGCGGTTCGGGGGGGAACGGCGACCCGGGCGGAGACATCGCCCGTGGCGAGCCGTTCGAGCGCCTGCGTGATCTCGCGGCAGGCGTCAGCCGTGTCGCGGGCCTGGTCCCCGGCGGGGACGGGCATGGCCGGGGCTTCTGATGGGGCAGCGCGTGCAGACCGGGCCCTGAGCAGGCTTTCCTGCAGCGCCAGGAGGCTGCGGGCAAGATCGCCGGTGGTGCCTTGGAGGTCGGCATGGGGGATGACGGTGCCCGTCTCGCCCTGACCGAGCCGCCTGGCGGCCGCCGCGATATCCTCCAGCTCGGGGCGGGGCCGATTGGTGAGACGGGTGAGGACAGCAAGGGCCAGCGCGGCCACGGCCCCGGCAGGGGCGAGGATTGCGAGAAGCGGCGCGGAGCGCGCCTCCGGACTGGTCAGGAAGAGGGTCAGGAGCGCGACGCTCAGGAGAGCGCAAGCCAGGAGGGCAGCGGTCGCGGTGCGGGGGCTGGTGGCGGAGCGGGGCATTGCGTCATCCTTCACGCTGGGCGGTTTGGGAGGTTGGCGCCGGATAGGCCAAGATTTCGTTTCAGGGCAGGGGCGAGAGGTTGCCCTTGTCAGAACAGTTCGACACTGCAGGCGGGCGGGGCCGGGCGGCGGACCGGCTGTTCGGCTTGCGGGATATTCGCGCGTGCTGGATCGACCCGTTCGACCCGGGCGGCGCCGGTTGCGGGGCGGAAGCGCAGGCGCCGGCCGAACGTGCCGCCGGTGTCGTCGCCGCGGAGGATGAAGCCTTCCTGCCGGACGAAATCGCGCGCGAAGAAGGCGTTGCTGTCGCCGATCCGGCTGAGCCCCTGAACCACGTTGGCGCCGCCGAAAAGCTGAACCTCGAGCCGGTTGCGATGGGCGCCCGCGCGCAGCATGGCGTTGATGAGCTGTTCCATGGAATGGGCGCCGTACCGGATGTTGTTCCCGGCCGAGGGGTCGTTGCCGGGCAGAAGGAAATGGTTCATGCCGCCGACCTTCCGGAACGGATCGAAGAGGCAGGCCGCCACGCAGGAGCCCAGGACGGTGGTCATCTCGGTATCGGCGGCGTCCGAGACGCGAAACTGACCCTGGATGATGTGGATGACGTTCAAGGGTAGGTCAGCCATGTCGGCTCCTTTCGGTGGTTTGCGCGGCGGCGGAGAGGAGGGCGGAGCCGACGCGCGATATCGGAAGCTGCTGGGCCACGGCGCCGATGTCGAAGGCGGCGCGGGGCATGCCGTAGACGGTGCTGCTGGCCTCGTCCTGGCCGATGGTCCAGCTTCCGGCGCGGCGCATGGCGGCGAGGCCCTCGGCCCCGTCGCGGCCCATGCCCGTCAGCAGAACGCCCACCGCCGCGGACCCGAGGGCGGCGGCCGAGTGGAACAGCACGTCGACCGAAGGGCGGTGGCCCGAGACCGGGGCGCCGGGCGACAGCCGGCACCGCCGCCCGGGCGAGATGAGCGAGAGGTGCCGGTCGTTGCCGGGGGCCAGCAGCACCAGCCCCGGCGCCAACACGTCCGTCAGGCCGGCCGGGCGCACCGTGGCGGCGCAGTGCCGGTCGAGGCGCTGGGCAAGGCCGGGCAGGAAATTGGCGCTTATGTGCTGAACGATCAGCGTGGGCGGGCCGGTTTCCGGATAATCCGACAGCACGCGGATCAGGGCCTCGACCCCGCCGGTCGAGGCGCCGATGACCACGGTCTTCCACCCGTCGGCCGGCCCGCTCTCCGGTTCGGGGAGGCGGGCCCGGGGCCGCAATCCGCAGCGGGCGGCGAGGAACGGGCCCATGCCGCCCGCCCGGTCGATCTCGGGGTCGTTGGTGACGGCATAGGGCCCCGGCGCCGCGCGCGGCCCGGCGGCGATGACGATACAGTCAACCTCGAGCGCCGCCAGCATGGCCGCATACATGGGAAAGTTGCCGAGCCGCGTGACCTCTTCCGACAGCAGCACCAGGTCGGGATGTTCGTGTTCCGTCAGGTTGTACGCCTGTGTCAGGTCACGGGCGCATCCGATCAGGGAAATCTCGGGCGTTTCGGCGATCGACAGCAGGTAGCGATTCGACCGGTGCCGGCGCGGATCGAGCAGAAGCACGGAGAGGCAGGACGATCTTCTGGACGGCAAGGAACACCTCTGGCGCGGCGCCCGGCCTGTCCGGGCATGGGGCGATGTTTACAGCCAGAGGGTTAAGAGCCGGAAAACAGGTGTCGCGCATTTTAGAGGTTTGCCCCTCGGATGCCGGGGCCGGTGTTAACTGATTGTTCTTTGTTGATGCCTAACGTCCGGACCTGACCGGGGCCCGAAGCTGGCCGCCCGGCCCGGCCGTCGAAGGCAGAACGATCTGAAACGAGGTAGGACATGGAAGCTCGGAACATCGTCGAGGACATAGCGGAAGAGCGGTTTGCCGGATTCGGGCTCGATCCCGCCAACAGGGCGACGCTGAAGCGGCTGCGGCCGACGATCGAAACCGCCTTGGGGCCGGCCCTCGACGGGCTGTATGTCAGCATCCGGGCGAATCCGAACCTGAGCGGGTTTTTCGAGGACGACACGCGGATGGCCGGCGCGAAGGAGGCGCAGCGGCGGCACTGGCTGGCGATGTGCAACGGCCGGTTCGACGACGACTACCAGGACCGCGCCCGCCGGATCGGCAAGGCGCATGCCCGGATCGGCCTGCGCCCGCTCGATTACATCGGTGGGTATTCGCATGTCATCGATCACCTGATCGCCGCCGTGGTGGCCGGGCACATGGGCCGGCCGCGGCGGCTGTTCCGGTCGGGCGTGCCCGATGCCGACGAGCTGACGCTGGATATCTGCACGCTGGTCAAGGCCACGCTGATCGACGTCGGCGCCTCGATTTCCGTCTACACCGACAGCGTCGAGGGGATGAAGGACGAGGCGCAGACCTGCCTGGAGTTCTCGCTCGACAAGCTGGCGGACGCGCTGGGGGCGCTGGCGGATGGCGACCTGACCGTGTCGGTCGATACCGGGGAATTCAACGGCAACGAGCGGCTGGCCAATGCGCTGAACCTGGCGGTGACCAACCTGAGCGACCTGATCTCGGAGACGCGCCGGAGCGCCGAGACCATCAAGTCGAGCTCGCGCGAGGTGGCGCAGGCGGCCGACGACCTGGCCAAGCGGACGGAGCAGCAGGCCGCCAATCTCGAGCAGACCACCGCCGCGGTTAACACGCTCAACGTTTCGGTGCGCGAGACGGCGTCCTCGGCCAAGACGACGAACCAGACCGTCGATCATGCGCTGCGGGATGCAGAATCCGGCGGCCAGGTGGTCGAGGACACCCAGAAGGCGATGGCGCAGATCGAGTCCTCGGCGCACGAGATGAGCCAGATCATCGGCGTGATCGACGAGATCGCGTTCCAGACGAACCTGCTGGCCCTGAACGCCGGGGTCGAAGCGGCCCGCGCGGGCGAGGCCGGGAAGGGCTTTGCCGTGGTGGCCTCGGAGGTGCGGACGCTCGCACAGCGCTCGGCGGAGGCGGCGAAATCCATCAAGTCGCTTATCGGGGCCAGCTCCGACCATGTCTCGGCCGGGGTCGAGCTGGTGCAGAACACCTCGGACGTCCTGAAACGCACCATCGCGGCTTTCGGCGAGGTCAGCGACCAGGTGACCGCGATCACCGAAGCCACGCAGACCCAGGCGTCGAATATCGAAGAGATCAACGCCGCCGTCTCCTATCTCGACCAAATGACCCAACAGAACGCCGCCATGGTCGAGCAGACATCGGCCGCCGGTGCGTCGCTGGCGAACGAGGCCGACACCATGGCCGGTCAGGTCGCGGAGTTCAGGCTGAACGGATGAGGCACCGGGCCATCGCCCGACCGCCGCAAAGACGAAGCGAGACACGGATGTTCATGTTCCGATCGAGAAGGACCACGAGAATGGACGAAAAGCTATTGTTGCCCGCGCGACTCGACAGTGCCGCCGTTCGCGCCGTCGCGGACGATATCCAGGCAAGGCGCGGACACCCCCTGACGATCGACGCGGGACAGGTGGAATTCGCCGGGGCGCTGGGGCTGCAGGTTCTGGTCGCCGCGCGCCGGCAGTGGCAGGAGGCCGGAAACGCGTTCGAGGTGACGGGCGCGGGCGCGGCCCTGCGCGACATGTGCTGGATGCTTGGCGTGCCCCTTGGCGAAATCGGCGCGACCGCCGGAGAGGGGGCGCCGGCATGACGGTTCAGGTTCTCGCGATCGACGATTCCCGCACCATGCGCAACCTGCTCAACGCGACGCTCAGCTCGGCCGGGTTCGATGTCGATCTCGCGGAGGATGGCGAGGACGGGCTGCGCCGGTTCGACCAGACCGATCCGGATGTCGTCATCACCGACATCAACATGCCGCGGCTCGACGGGTTCGGCTTCATCGAGGCGGCGCGCGGCCGCAATCGCAACCGGGTCGTGCCCATTCTCGTGCTGACCACGGAAAGCGCCGCAGAGCTCAAGAGCCGCGCCCGGGCCGCGGGCGCCTCGGGCTGGATCGTCAAGCCGTTCGACGAGGAGAAGCTGCTCTGGGCCATCGCCCGGGTCGCCGGGCCGGAGGTGCAGCGATGAGCTCCGGCGGGACAGAGGATTTCCGCAGCTCGTTCTTCGAGGAATGCGAAGAGCTGCTCGAGTCGATGCATGACGGGTTCGACCTGCTGGCCGACGGGGCGCAGGACAGCGAGACGATGAACGCCATCTTCCGCGCCGTGCATTCCATCAAGGGCGGGGCGGGGGCGTTCGGGTTCACCGATCTCGTGACCTTCGCGCACCAGTTCGAGACCGCGCTCGACCACGTGCGCTCGGGCAAGTGCGACGCGGACGAGGAGCTTCTGGACCTGTTCCGGCATTGCGGCGATCATCTCTCCGACCTCGTGGCTGCCGCCCGCAGCGACGGCGAGGTGCCGCCGCGCGGCGAGGAGTTGCTGGAGCGGCTGGGCGAGGCGACCGGCACCGGCGGTGCCAGCGCCGAGGAGGAGCCGCCGGATTTCGAGCCGGTGACGCTAAATATCGGCCTCGGGGCGTCGGAAGAGCGGGTGTACACGATCCGCTTCGCCGCCGAGCCGGGCCTGTTCGCCTGCGGAAACGAGCCGCTGGTCCTGTTCCGCGCGCTGGCCGGGCTGGGCATGCTCGAGGTCGGGGCCGACCTGTCGGCCGTGCCGCCGCTCGACGGGCTCGACCCGATGGACTGCCGGCTGGACTGGACGGCGACCCTGGCCACGTCGGCCCAGGAAAGCGAGATAATGGAGGTGTTCGAATTCGTCGATGGCCTGTGCCGGCTGGACATCGAGGCACCCGGCGTTCCGGATTTGCCCGAGGTGCCGCCGGCTGGCGGTTTGCCGTCGCTGTCCGAGTTGATCGGCACTGACGGGGGCAGCGACACCGCGGCCACCGGCGCCGAAGCGCCCGGGCCGGAACAGGCGGCTGTGCGGCCCGACGCGAACGCGCCGCGGCCCGGCGGGACCATCCGCGTGGATCTCGACAAGATCGACAAGCTCATCAACCTGGTCGGCGAACTGGTGATCAAGGAGGCGATGCTGTCGCAGTCGATCGCCGACCTGCCCGGGCATACGGAAAGCGACCTGTCGGCGGCGCTGGAAAGCCTCAAGCAGCTGGCGGGAGAAATCCAGGAGGGGGTGATGGCCGTCCGGGCCCAGCCGGTCAAGCCGATGTTCCAGCGTATGGCCCGGATCGTGCGCGAGGCCGGAACCGCCACGGGCAAGCGGGTGAAGCTTGTCACCAACGGCGAGTTCACCGAGGTTGACAAGACCGTCATCGAACGGCTGGTCGATCCGCTGACCCACATGATCCGCAACGCCATCGACCACGGGCTCGAACCGGGGGACCGGCGCGAGGCCGCCGGCAAGCCGCGCGAGGGCACGGTGACGATTTCCGCGGCGCACCGGTCGGGCCGGGTGATGATCGACGTTGCCGACGACGGCGGCGGGATCAATCGCGAAAAGGTCAGGTCGCTCGCCATCGAGCGCGGTCTGATTTCGGCCGCCGATACGCTGTCGGCCTCCGAGATCGACAACCTGCTGTTCCTGCCGGGGTTTTCCTCGAAGGACGAGGTGTCGGAGTTGTCGGGCCGCGGGGTCGGGCTCGACGTGGTGCGCAGCGAGATCCAGACACTGGGCGGCCGGGTGGCGATCCATTCGGAACCGGGCGAGGGCACTGTGTTTTCGATCAGCCTGCCGCTGACGCTGGCGGTGCTCGAGGGAATGGTCATCCGGGTCGCGAACCAGACCATGGTGGTGCCGATCTCTGCCATTCACGAAACCCTGCAGCCGCGCTCCGCCGCGATCCACGCGATCGGCGCCGGCGGCTGGGTGCTCAAGAACCGCAGCGGCCTCGTGCCGGTCATCGATCTCGGCCATTTCTTCGGGTTCCGCAGCCCGGTGACCGATATCGATTCCCATGTCCTGTTGCTGATCGAATCCGACGCCAGCCAGTATTTCGCGCTGATCGTCGACGACATCCAGGAACAGCGGCAAGTCGTGATCAAGAGCCTGGAGACTAACTACCAGCAGGTTCAGGGCGTTGCCGCGGCCACGATCCTTGGCGACGGCCGCATCGCGCTCATCATCGACCCCGACAACATCACGCGCGGCAGCGTCGGGTTGGGCGGGGCGCATTCCTCTATCCAGATGGCGGTATGACCATGAAACAAACGGCACCAGAACAGTCGAAAACCTACCAGGAAGTGGTGGCCTTTCGCGTGGCGGACCAGGATTTCTGCTTCGATCTCACCTCCGTGCGCGAGATACGCGGGTGGACGGAAACGACGATCCTGCCCCGCGCCCAGAGCTATGTGAAGGGCGTGATCAACCTGCGCGGATCGGTCGTTCCGGTTGTGGACCTATCGGAGCGGCTGGGTCTCGGCCCGACCGAGCCGCATCCGCGCAACGTGATCATCATCACCGTGCTCGGCAACCAGACCGTCGGGCTGCTGGCGGACGTGGTCTCAGACATCCTGACCGTGTCGCCGAGCGACCTGCAGCCCATTCCGGATATCGTCGACGACATGGTGCGACGGTTCATTTCCGGCGTGCTGGTGATCGAGGACCGGATGATCCGGAAGATGGACCTGGCCGAGGTTCTGCCCTCGGGCCAGATCGAGGCGGCATGACGTGAGCGGCATCCTGAGCCCTGCGGCCGGGGCCGCGATCAACGAGGTCGACGACCGCTCGTTCCGGCGCCTGGCCGACCGGGTCTATGCCGATTGCGGCATCGTCCTGAGCGATGGCAAGCGGAACCTGGTGACCTCGCGGCTGGCGCGGCGGTTGCGCGACCTGGGGTTGGAGGATTTCGATGCCTATTGCCGGTTCATCGAGGCGCCAGACGGGGCCGAGGAACGGCGGCAGATGATCTCGCTTCTGACCACGAACGTGACCAAGTTCTTTCGTGAGGCCCACCATTTTACCAGTCTCGAACAGCAGGTTCTGCCGCCCTTGGCCGAGCGGGCGCGCGCCGGTGGGCGGGTGCGGATCTGGTCGGCGGGGTGTTCCTCGGGGCAGGAGCCCTACAGCATCGCGGCGACGCTCAGGAAAGTCATGCCGGACGCGGCGAAACATGACGTGCGCATCCTTGGCACCGATATCGATCCGGAGATGATCCGGCTTGGCCGGGCGGCGGTCTATCCGGATGCCGCGGAGGCGCCGATCCCGCCGGAGATGCGCCGGCTGATGTTCGGCCCCGCGCAGCCATCGGACAAGGTCTGGCGGATCGTGCCGGACCTCAAGGCACTGGTCACCCTGACCGAGTTGAACCTGATGCAGGACTGGCCCATGCGCGGGCGCTTCGACGTGATCTTCTGCCGCAACGTGGTGATCTATTTCGACGCGCCGACGCAGGCCCGTCTGTGGACCCGGTTTGCCGAGGTGCTGGCGCCCGGCGGGTTCCTTTTCGTCGGGCATTCGGAACGGGTGTCAGGCCCGGCGGCCAGCCAGTTCGGCCCCGCCGGCGTCACGCAGTACCGCCGTTTGTGACCCCGGTCCGCGGCCATTCGAGCAAAACAGGAGAAGATGGTGAGTCTGAAGGAAAGATTGAGCGTGATGGTGGTGGATGACATGTCGGTCAGCCGCGGCCTGATCATCCAGGCGCTCGAGGATATCGGCATCAAGACGATCGATTTCTGCAACGACGGCGAAGCGGCGTTCCGCAAGCTGGCGGTGAAGCCCGTGCACCTGGTGATCTCGGATTACAATATGCCGGGGGCGAACGGGCTGCAGCTTCTGGCCGGGCTGAGGCAGTACCAGGCGACGCAGAAGATCGGGTTCATCCTGATCACTGGCACGGCCTCGCAGGAGATCGTCGACAAGGGGAACCAGCTTGGGATGAACAACTACCTCAAGAAGCCCTTCTCCTCGGCCGATCTCAAGGCCTGTATCGAGCGCGTCGTGGGGCCGCTATGACGGTGGGCGAAGAGGACCGGATCCCGCTGGCCGCGGTTCTGTCGAACACGGCGCAATTGCTCGAGGTGCTGTCGGCCAAGGCGGCCGAGATCGACGAGGCGGTGGGCGACTGGCTGGTCAGCGGTGACGGGACGCGGCCGCCGCTGGCGCTGTTGCAGGATGTCGACCTGATGCGGCAATCGGTGGATTGCCTGCGGATCCTCACGGCGAACCTCGCGCGACAGGGGCTTGAAGATTGCATCATTTCCGTGCCCGAGGCGGTGGACGGCATCTATCTTGAATCCATCCGCAGCGGGTGCCGCCGGGCCTGACTTCCCGCAGCAGCCGGTTGCCAGCACGATTTGCGCCGCCGCCCTGAAGAGGGCGGCGGCGCTTTCGTTGTTGCTGTGGAGTGGTCCGATGGCACCGCCTGGCCCGTGGCAGGCGCGGGCCAGGGGGCGGCGGAGCGGTCAGGCGACGCGCGCGGTCTGGCCGTGCCGGTCGGTGCGGAAGCTTTGCACCGCCGCGTTGAGGTCGCGCGCATCCTGGTCGAGCTGGTGGGTGGCGGCGGTCGATTGTTCGACCATGGCGGCATTCTGCTGGGTGACCCCGTCGAGCTGACCGACACCGGTGTTGATCTCGGTCAGGCCGACCGACTGCTCCTGCGTGCGCTCGGCGATCCGGCCGATATGCTCGGAAATCTCCGAGACCTGCCGCACGATGGCCTGCAGCGCGTCGCCGGCCTTGCGGACGAGAGACACACCTTCCTCGACATGGGTGGCGGAGCCGTCGATCAGGGACTTGATCTCGAGCACGGCCTCGGACGAGCGGTGCGCGAGCGCGCGCACCTCGGTGGCCACCACGGCGAAGCCCTTGCCGGCCTCGCCGGCGCGGGCGGCCTCGACCCCGGCGTTGAGGGCCAGGAGGTTGGTCTGGAAGGCAATATCCTCGATCACGCCGATGATCTGGTGGATCTGGGCCGAGCTTTCCTCGATCGTGCTGACCGCGTCGACCGCGCGGTTCACCACGTTGCCGGTGTCGTTGGCATCGCGTCGCGCGGTTTCGGCGATATCGGCCACTTCGCGGCTTTCGCTGGCGGTTGTGGCGATGCTGCGGGTGAGTTCGTCGAGCGCCGCGGCCGTTTCCTCGAGCGTGGCGGCCTGACCCTCGGTGCGCTGCGACAGGTCGTCGGAGGAGCGGGCGATCTCGGTCGAGCGCTGGCTGATGAAGCCGGCATTGTCGCGCACCTTCTCGACCGCGGTCGACAGGAGCGTGGTGGCACGGTTGAAGTTCTTGCGCAGCGCGTCGTAATCGGGCGCGAAGGGAATGTCGATCCGGCGGGTCAGGTCGCCCTCCGCCAGCCCGTCGAGACCCACGGTCAGCGCGTCGACGACCATGCGCTGCTCCTTTTCCTTCTGGGCGATGACGGCCGCGGTGTCGCGCGCCTTGGCGTCGGCCTCGCGCGCGGCGCGTTCGGTTTCCTGCGCGCGGACGAGCTTCTCGCGCTGGCCGTCGAGCGCCCGGGCGATGCGCCCGATCTCGTCGCCCTTGCCGAGATGCGGAACCGGGGTTTCCAGTTCGCCCTCGGCGACGCGGGTCATGGCTGCCGTCACGTCTTCGAGCGGGCGCGAGAGCCAGTGCCGCAGGAGATAGGCCGAGACGACGAGCAGGATGACGAGAACGCCGAACGCCCAGAGCCAGGCCTCGCGGCTGGCGTCGTGGACGATCTGCATCTGCCCCTCGGACGACCAGAGGCTGCTGACCGCGCCGACGATCGTGGCCTCCTCGCCCATCATGACCGGAACGGCGACGGCAAGGCCGTCATCGCTGAGCTGCGCCTCGCCGGTTTGCATGGCGGCCAGGGCCAGCGGCCGCAGGTCCGCGGCCGGATCGAACCCGACGACCCCTGCGCGGGCAGCCTCCTTGGCGCCTGGACGGTAGGCGGCAAGCCCGATGATATCGCCGTGCTCCTTCTCGAGAAGCGTGGCCATTTCGGCGTTGATGCGGTCGAACTTGCCGAAGCGAATGGCGCCCGCCGACCGGTCGGCGAGCGCCGATGTGGTGGAGGAGGCGCGCATCGTGAGCTGGTCGCCGACCAGGTCCTTCAGCATGGACGAATAGTGAAACGCCGGTATCGTCGCGACGCAGACCGCCGTGAAGAAGACCATGGTGATGGCTTTTAAGAACACGTTGACTTGCATCCGGACCTCCAGTTCCTCGACGCTGTCCCGGGGGACTTACATCAGGGCTTCGGCGTTGATGCCGACGGTGAGCGCGCCGAGTGCGGCGCCGGTTTCCGGGTCTGTCAGGGTCACGGAAATCTGGCCCTGGTAGGTCTGCGTCGATTCATCGAATTCGACATCGCCCAGGTGGGTGGCGCCGGCGCCTCGAGTATAGGTTTCGGTGAACTTCGCCTCGTCCCCCTGCCACATGTCGGAGGTCACGGCGGTGGCCGCGACGTTGAGCCCGTTGGCATCCATGGTGAACGCCTCGGTGATGACGCCGCCGGATGCCTCGACCCGGGCGCGGAGGAAGTCGGCGGCGGGGTTGTTCAGCACGGGATCGATCGCCGGGGCGTCGGCCGCGCCAACCTGCGACCGCCATTCGCCGTCCATCGCGTCGATCTCGGCCTGGGTCAGGCCGGAGCGGGCGGCGTTCTGTTCCCTGACCGCGGCGATCAGCGCCGGGTCGTTGGCCCATGTGGCGATCTGGCTGTCGTAATAGTCCGACAGGGCCTGCGAGAATTCGTCCGCCGCGGCGGGCGGGGTGGCAAGAGACAGGCCCGCCATGGCGGCGAGGGCGAGGACGTGTTTGTGCATGGAATGCCTCCGTTCAAGAGTGGACGTTGAACAGGGCTAGAGAAAATTAGCTTACATGCGGTTAAAACCGGCCGGGCCGGTCGAACGGGTCAAGCACCGGGCGTGTGGTATTTGACTAGAATTGTGCGCAACACCGGTTCAGGTGACCCGGTTCGTGCGGCGGTATTCCGGCCTGTCCCAAGCCCGCGTGTCGAGGATTTCGGCGAGGATGGCCACTGCGGCGGAGACGTCGGCGCTGTCGATATAGAGCGGCGTGAAGCCGAAGCGCATGACGTCCGGCGCGCGGAAATCGCCGATGACGCCGCGGGCGATGAGGGCCTGCATGGCGGCATAGCCGTGTTCGAAGGCGAAGGAGACCTGGCTGCCGCGGGCCTGCGGGTCGCGTGGGCTGACGAGGCGGAGGGCGGGGCAGGCCGCTTCCACCTCGGCGATGAACTGTTCGCAGAGGGCGACGGAGGCGGCACGGATGTCGGCCATGTCGATGCCGTCCCAGACTTCGAGCGCGGCTTCGAGGGCGGTCATTTGCAGGACGGGGGGCGTGCCGACGCGCATTCGCTCGATGCCGGGGGCGGGGCGGTAGCCCTGTTCGAAGGCGAAGGGCGCATCATGGCCCAGCCAGCCGGAGAGGGCGGGCTGCGCCGTGGCGGCGAGGTCGGGGCGGATGTAGATGAAGGCCGGGGCGCCGGGGCCGCCGTTGAGGTACTTGTAGGTGCAGCCGACGGCGAAATCGCAGTTGGAGCCAGCCAGATCAACCTCGAGCGCGCCGGCGCTGTGGGCGAGGTCCCAGATCATCACGGCGCCGGCGGCGTGGGCTTTCGCGGTGATGGCGTGCATGTCGTGGCGGCGGCCGGTGCGGTAGTCGACCTCGGTCAGCATCACGGCGGCGACGCTGTCGTCGATGGCGTCTGCCACTTCCTCGGGGGCGACGGTGCGCAGCTCGTAGCCTGCGTCCTTCAGCGCGATCAGCCCGTCGGCCATGTAGAGATCGGTGGGGAAGTTGCCGGTGTCGGACAGGATCACCCGGCGGTCGGGGCGCATGGCCAGCGCGGCGGAGAGGGCCTGGAAGACCTTGATGGACAGCGTGTCGCCCATCACGACGGAGCCCTCGGGCGCGCCGATCAGCCGGGCCACGGCATTACCCACGCGCAGCGGTTGTTCCATCCAGCCGCAGGCATTCCACGCGCGGATCAGCTCCTGCCCCCATTCGCGGGTGACGGCCTCGGCCACGCGGGGGGACACGTGTTTGGGGAGCGGCCCGAGCGAGTTGCCGTCGAGGTAGATCACGCCGTCGGGCAGGTCGAACAGGTCTTTCCGGGGCAGGGTGGGCATCACAATCCTCCGCGCATGTGCCAGAGTTCGGGGAAGAGCTCGACCTCGAGCATGCGGCGCAGGTAGGCGACGCCGCTGGTGCCGCCGGTGCCGCGCTTGAGGCCGATGACGCGCTCGACGGTGGTCACGTGGTTGAAGCGCCAGCGGCGGAAGTAGTCTTCGAGGTCGACGAGTTTCTCGGCCAGTTGGTAGAGGGTCCAGTGCTTGTCGGGGGCGCGGTAGATGGTGGTCCATGCGGCGATGACGGCGTCGTCGGCCTCGTGCGGTTCGCGCAGGCGGAAGGTGGCGGGGTCGAACCGCTGGCCAAGGTGGTCTTCCAGCAGGTGCAGGGCGACGTGGTAGAGGGTGGGTTTGTCGAGCTCCGCCTCGAGCAGCGCCAGAAGGTCGGGGCGGTGGTCGTGGACCTTCATCATCGCGGTATTGCGGTTGCCGAGGAGGAATTCGATCAGCCGGTACTGGTGCGACTGGAAACCGGAGGAGGCACCGAGGCTTTCGCGGAAGGTGGTGTAATCGCTGGGCGTCATGGTGCGCAGCACGTCCCAGGCGCCGTTCAGTTGCTCGAAGATTCGGGCGACGCGGGTGAGGAGCTTGAAGGCCTGCTCGGGCTGGCCCTGTTGCAGCAGGTCGCGGGCGGTGCCGAGCTCGTGGAGCGCCAGCTTCATCCAGAGCTCCGAGGTCTGGTGCTGGATGATGAAGAGCATCTCGTCATGGGCGTCCGACAGCGGGTGCTGGGCCTCGAGGAGCGTGTCGATGGAGAGGTAGTCGCCATAGCTCATGTCGCCCGCGAAGGCGGTCCTGGCGCCGTCGCTGGAGGGGTCGTAGCCGCTCATCGCAGGATTTCCTTCGTGAGCGGGCTGTCGGGCTGTTCCAGTGCGCCGATGACGGTGAAATGGTTGTGGCCGGGGTCGTAGATTGCGGTGACGTCGGCGCCCTTGAGGGCCCAGACCTCCTCGATCAGGCGGGTCTGGCGGAGGAATTCGGGGCGCTCCTGCGAGCCGACCCAGGCGGAGAGGGGGACGTTCGGGAGCGGGTCGTGGGCGGCGGGGCTTTCGGCGTCGGCCTCCTCGGGGGTGAGGCGGAGAGTGTCGTTCAGCTTGATGCCGACGAGCGGGCCCAACTGGTGCAGGCCGGAGATGGAGGTGACGCGGGCGAGGCGGGTGGCCACGGCGTCGGGCAGCACGCCCTGGCACATCATGCGCGTCACGAGGTGCCCGCCGGCGGAATGGCCGGCGAGGCGGATCGGGCCGGAGACTTGGCCCGCGGCGGTGGTCACGGCGCTTGTGATGCAGGCGGTGATCTCGCTGATCCGGGCCTCGGGAGCGAGGGGGTAGGAGGGCAGGGCAACGGTCCAGCCGTTTTCGACACAGCCGCGGGCGAGGTGGGACCAGGAGGATTTGTCGAAGGCGCGCCAGTAGCCGCCATGGACGAAGACCACGAGGCCGCGGCTGTCGCCTTCGGGGGCGAGGATGTCCATCACCTCACGGGCCCCGTCGCCATAGGCCAGGTTTTCCTGCAGACGGCCGGCCCTGGCCATCTCGGCCCTGTAGGCCGCGGCCGCCTCGGCCCATTGGCCGGGCATGGCGGCGCCGCCGGGGATGTAGGCCATGTTTTCGAACGCGTCGTCCCAGTCGATCATCTCGTTCCTCCGCATCTTGTTCCGCCTTGGCGGAACACTACCCATGCGCCGATATATTTCAAGCTTGAAATTTCAGGCTTGAAATAAATTCGGGCTGGGCCTATCCTGACCGGGAAACGTCATGCGGGAAAGGGAGGATGTGCGATGCGTGTTGCCTGTCTGGGCGGGGGGCCGGCCGGTCTCTACTTCGCGATCTCGCTGAAGCTGCGCCAGCCGGACGCGCATGTGGTGGTGATCGAGCGCAACAGGCCCGACGACACGTTCGGCTGGGGCGTGGTGCTGTCGGACGAGACGCTGGACAACCTGCACCAGAACGACGCCAAGAGCGCCGAGGCGATCCGCGCGCATTTCGCCTATTGGGACGATATCGCCGTGCATTACCGGGGCGAGAAGGTGGTTTCGACCGGGCATGGCTTCTGCGGCATCGGGCGCAAGCAACTGCTTTTGTTGCTGCAGGAGCGGGCGCGGGAGCTGGGCGTCGAGCTGCGGTTCGAGACGGAGGTGGAGAGTGCCTCGGCCTATGCCCAAGATTTTGACCTCGTGGTCGCCTGCGACGGGCTGAATTCCAAGACCCGGACCGAGTTTGCCGACACGTTCAAGCCGGATATCGAGCCGCGCGCCTGCAAGTTCGTCTGGCTGGGCACGCGCCAGAAATTCGACGACGCCTTCACCTTCATCTTCGAGGAGACCGACAAGGGCTGGGTCTGGGCCCATGCCTACCAGTTCGACGAGGACACCGCGACCTTCATCGTCGAGACCGACGAGGCGACGTGGGAGGCCTATGGTTTCGGAAATATGAATCAGGAGGAGAATATCGCGGTCTGCGAGGAGATCTTCCGCGATTACCTCGACGGGCACAGCCTGATGTCGAATGCCAAGCATATTCGCGGCTCGGCCTGGCTGAACTTTCCCCGGGTGTTGTGTGAGAAATGGTATCACGAGAATATCGTGCTGATGGGCGATGCCTCGGCCACGGCGCATTTCTCGATCGGGTCGGGCACGAAGCTGGCGGTGGAAAGCGCCATCGCGCTGGCCGAGTACCTGACGACGAAGCCTTCGATGGAGGCCGCGTTCGAGGCCTACCAGGACGAGCGGCGGCTGGAGGTTCTGCGGCTGCAATCGGCGGCGCGGAATTCGCTGGAGTGGTTCGAGGAGGTGCATCGGTACCTGCACCTTGATCCGGTACAGTTTAACTATTCCCTGCTGACCCGGTCGCAGCGGATCAGCCACGAGAACCTGCGCCTGCGGGATGCCGCATGGCTGGAAGGGGCCGAGAAGTGGTTCCAGACGCGGGCGGGCGGGCCGGAGAGGCCGGTGCGGTCGCCGATGTTCGCGCCTTACAAGCTGCGCAAGATGGGGCTGAAGAACCGGATCGTGGTCTCGCCGATGGCGCAGTACAAGGCGGTGGATGGCTGCCCGACCGACTGGCACCTCGTGCATCTGGGCGAGCGGGCCAAGGGCGGGGCCGGGCTGGTTTACACCGAGATGACCTGTGTCAGCCCCGAGGGGCGGATCACGCCGGGCTGTCCGGGGCTTTATGCGCCGGAGCATGAAGAGGCGTGGCAGAGGGTCGTCGATTTCGTGCATGGCGAGACGGATGCGAAGATCTGCTGCCAGATCGGCCATTCGGGGCGCAAGGGGTCGACGCAGGTCGGCTGGGAGGAGATGGACGCGCCCCTGGCGGAGGGGAACTGGGAGACGATGTCGGCCTCGGCGATTGCGTGGTCGGAGCGGAACGCGGTGCCGCGGGAGATGACGCGGGAGGATATGGACCGGGTCAGAGACGAGTTCGTGGCGTCGGCGGAGATGGCCGAGCGGGCGGGGTTCGACATGATCGAGCTGCACGCGGCGCATGGGTACCTGATTTCCTCGTTCATTTCGCCGGTGTCGAACATCCGGGAGGACGAGTATGGCGGAAGCCTCGAGAACCGGCTGCGCTATCCGCTGGAGGTGTTCGAGGCGATGCGGGCGGTGTGGCCAGAGGGCAAGCCGATGGCCGTCAGGATTTCCGCCAATGACTGGGTGGGCGACGATGGCGTGACGCCGGAAGAGGCGGTGGAGATCGCCAAGGCGTTCCATGGGGCCGGGGCCGATATCATCGACGTCTCGGCCGGTCAGACCAGCACGCAGGCCAAGCCCGTTTATGGCCGGATGTTCCAGACGCCGTTCTCGGACCGGATCCGCAACGAGACCGGCATCGCGACCATGGCGGTGGGGAATATCTACGAGGCGGATCACGCCAATTCGATCCTGATGGCGGGGCGGGCGGATCTGGTGTGCCTGGCGCGGCCGCACCTGGCCGATCCCTACTGGACGCTGCGCGCGGGCGCCGCGATCGGCGACCGGCATGCCGACTGGCCGCTGCCCTACGAGCCGGGGCGCGATCAGCTTTGGCGGCTTTCCGACCGCGAGGCCGAGGCGGTGCGGGTATGAGCGTTTCCGGTCAGCATGTCGTGATCAGCGGTGGCGGCTCGGGCGTGGGGGCCGAGATGGCCCGCGTCTTTGCCGCCGAGGGGACGAAGGTCACGATCCTCGGGCGGAGCTATGCGCCGTTGAAGGCGGTGGCGGAGGAGACGGGCGCGCTGCCGCTGGCGGCGGATGTGACGCAGCGCGACAGTCTCGACGCGGCATTGGGGCAGGCGCGGGAAGTGAACGGGCCGGTGGCCATTGCCATCGCCAATGCGGGCGCCGCGCCGTCGGCGCCGTTTCGCAAGGTCACGCCGGAAGATTTCCGAGCCTCGCTGGCGGTGAACCTCGAAGGGGTGTTCCACCTCTGGCAGGCCTGTCACGAGGAGATGGCGGCGGCGGGCTGGGGACGGTTGATCGCGATTGCCTCGACGGCGGGGTTGAAGGGCTATCCTTACGTCTCGCCCTATTGCGCGTCGAAACACGGGGTGGTGGGCCTGACCCGGGCGCTGGCGCAGGAGCTGGGGCGGACGGGGATCACCGTCAATGCCATCTGCCCCGGCTTCATCGACACGCCGCTTCTGGAGAAATCCATCGAGGCCATCACCGCCAAGACCGGCAAGACGGATGATGAGGCGCGGGCGCAGCTTTGTGCGGGCAACCCGCAGAAACGGTTCGTGGAAACGGGCGAGGTGGCGGGCGCGGCATTGTGGCTGTGCTCGGACGCCGCTGCCTCGGTCAGCGGGCATGCGCTGGCCCTTTCGGGAGGAGAGATATGACCAAGGCCAAGGAACGCCCGGCGCCGTCGCCCGCTTCGAAGGAAAGCCTGCGGCTGTGGCTGCGCATCCTGAAGGTGCAGCGGATGGTCGAGGCGGAGTTGCGGGAGCGGCTGCGCGTGGAGTTCGACACCACGCTGCCGCGGTTCGACGTGATGTCGGCGCTTTACCGTTACCGCGACGGCATGAAGATGAGCGAGCTGTCGCGGGCGCTGAAAGTGTCGAACGGCAACGTGACCGGGATCGTCGACAGGCTGGCCGAGGACGGGCTGGCGCTGCGGGTGCCGGTGCCGGGGGATCGGCGGGCGGCGATGGTGCGGCTGACGAAACGCGGCGTCGAGCTGTTCGAGGCGCAGGCCGCCGCGCACGAGGTCTGGGTGCACGAGGCGCTGGGCGGGCTGGAAGGCGAGGAGAGCGCCATGGTGGCCCGGATGCTCGACCATGCTTTGACGGAAGGAGACGACGATGCGGAGTGACGTTGAGCATTTCCAGTGCACAATCGAGAACGGGATCGCGCGCGTGGCGCTCGACCGGCCGGAGCGGAAGAACCCGCTGACGTTTGAGAGCTATGCCGAGCTGCGCGATTGGTTCCGGGACCTGCATTACGCCGATGACGTGGATGCGGTGGTGTTCGCGGGGAGCGGCGGGAATTTCTCCTCGGGCGGCGATGTGCACGAGATCATCGGGCCGCTGACCAAGATGAACATGAAGGAGCTGATGCGGTTCACCCGGATGACCGGGGATCTCGTGAAGGCGATGGTGAATTGCGGCAAGCCGGTGATCGCGGCGGTCGATGGCATCTGTGCCGGGGCGGGGGCGATTATCGCCATGGCCTCGGACATGCGGATTGCCACTCCGGAGGCGAAGACGGCGTTCCTGTTCACCCGCGTGGGGCTTGCGGGGTGCGACATGGGGGCCTGCGCGATCCTGCCCCGGATCATCGGCCAGGGACGGGCGGCGGAGCTACTTTACACCGGCCGGGCGATGAGCGCCGAGGAGGGGGAGCGCTGGGGGTTCTACAACCGGCTGGTGTCTCAGGAGGAGCTCGAGGCGGAGGCGATGGAGATGGCCCGCCGCATCGCCGCGGGCCCGAACTTCGCCCACATGATGACCAAGACGATGCTGGCGCAGGAATGGTCGATGTCGATCGAACAGGCCATCGAGGCGGAAGCGCAGGCGCAGGCGATTTGCATGCAGACCGGGGATTTCACGCGGGCGTTCAATGCGTTCGTGGCGAAGGAAAAACCGGTCTTCGAGGGGGATTGATGGCAGACCGCAGCTATCTCGACTGGCCGTTCTTCGAACCGCATCACAAGGCCCACGCGGATGCACTGGCTGGGTGGTGCGGATCGCTGGAGGTCGACCATTCCGACACCGATGCCGCCTGCCGCAAGTTGGTGGCCGACCTTGGCGCCGATGGCTGGCTGAAACCGACCGCCAGCGTCGATGGCAGCCCGCTCGACGTGCGCACGCTGGCCCTGTCGCGGGAGACGCTGGCGCGGCATGACGGCTTGGCGGATTTCGCCTTTGCCATGCAGGGCCTCGGCACCGGGGCACTGTCACTTTTCGGCTCGGACAAGCAGAAACAGGCCTGGCTACCACTCACGACCGCCGGACAGGCGATCTCGGCCTTTGCGTTGACCGAGCCTCAGTCGGGCTCTGACGTGGCGGCATCGACGATGACCGCCACGAAGGACGGAGAGGATTTTATCCTCAATGGCGAGAAGACGTGGATCTCGAATGGCGGGATCGCGGATCTCTACACCGTCTTTGCCCGGACGGGGGAAGCGCCGGGGGCCCGCGGGCTCTCGGCCTTTCTTGTCACGCCGGACATGGCCGGGTTCGAGGTGGTGGAGCGGTTGCAGGTGATCGCGCCGCACCCGCTGGCCCGGCTGCGGTTCAATGATGTGCGCGTGCCGGCCGCGAACATGATCGGCGCGCCGGGGCAGGGGTTCAAGGTGGCGATGGCGGTGCTGGACGTGTTCCGCACCACGGTGGCCGCCGCCGCGCTGGGCTTTGCCCGGCGGGCGCTGGACGAGGCGGTGGCGCGGGTGACCGAGCGGCATATTCAAGGCGCTCCGCTTAGTGACTTGCAGATGGTGCAGGGGCATATCGCCGACATGGCGCTTGACGTCGATGCCAGCGCCCTGCTGGTCTATCGCGCGGCCTGGACCAAGGACAGCGGCGCGCCGCGCGTGAGCCGCGAGGCGGCGATGGCCAAGCTCTTCTCGACCGAACAGGCGCAGAGCGTCATCGACCGGGCCGTGCAGCTTCATGGCGGCGACGGGGTGCGAAGCGGCGAGACCGTCGAGGCGCTTTACCGCGATATCCGGGCGCTGCGCATCTACGAGGGCGCCTCGGACGTGCAGCGCGTGATCATCGCGCGCGCCACATTGGATCAACTGAAAGGGAAATGACGATGCTTGGCCCTTCTGCTCATGTCGATACGTTCACCCGTGACAACCTGCCGCCCGAGGAGATGCAGCCCGCCTTCCTGCTGGACGGGTTCGAGTACCCTGAGCGGTTGAATGTCGGGGTGGAGCTGACCGACCGGATGGTCGAGCGTGGCATGGGCGACCGCACCGCGTTGATCGGCAACGGGCGGCGGCGGACCTACAAGGAGCTTTCCGACTGGACCAATCGGCTGGCGCATGTGCTGGTCGAGGACCTGAAGGTGCAGCCCGGCAACCGGGTGCTGATCCGGTCGGCCAACAACCCGGCGATGGTGGCGGCGTGGCTGGCGGCGACCAAGGTAGGGGCGGTGGTCGTGAACACTATGCCGATGCTGCGGGCGGGCGAGCTGTCGAAAATCGTCGACAAGGCCGAGATTACCCATGCGCTGTGCGACACGCGGCTGATGGACGAGATGGTGACCTGTGCCAAGGGGTCGAAATTCCTGAAATCGGTGGTGGGGTTCGACGGGACGTCGAACCACGATGCGGAGCTGGACCGGCTGGCGCTGGAGAAGCCGGTGACGTTCGAGGCGGTGGAGACGGGCCGGGATGACGTGGCGCTTCTGGGCTTCACCTCCGGCACGACGGGCAATCCGAAGGCCACGATGCATTTTCACCGCGACCTGCTGATCATCGCGGATGGCTATGCCAAGGAAGTGCTGAACGTGGTGCCGGACGACATCTTCATCGGCTCGCCGCCGCTGGCCTTTACCTTCGGGCTTGGGGGGCTCGCGGTCTTCCCGCTGCGCTTCGGCGCGACGGCGACGTTGTTGGAGGCGGCCTCGCCGCCCAACATGATCGAGATCATCGAGAAGTATCGCGCGACGGTCTGTTTCACCGCGCCCACCGCCTATCGCGCCATGCTGCGGGCGATGGAGGAGGGGGCGGACCTTACCAGCCTGCGCGCGGCGGTGTCGGCGGGCGAGACCCTGCCGGGGCCGGTCTATGATGAGTGGATGAAGAAGACCGGCAAGCCGATGCTCGACGGGATCGGTGCGACCGAGATGCTGCATATCTTCATCACCAACCGGTTCGACGATCACCGGCCCGCCTGTACCGGGCGGCCGGTGACGGGCTACGAGGTGAGGATCGTTGATACTGACGGCAACGAACTGCCCGTGGGCGAGCCCGGGCGGCTGGCGGTAAGGGGGCCGACCGGCTGCCGCTACCTCGCCGACGACCGGCAGGCGGAATACGTGCAGGACGGCTGGACCATCACCGGCGATACCTTCGTGATGGACGAGGGCGGCTATCTGCATTTCGCCGCGCGGAACGACGACATGATCGTCTCGTCCGGCTACAACATCGCGGGGCCCGAGGTGGAGGCGGCGCTGCTGTCGCACGAGGCGGTGGTGGAATGTGCCGTCGTGGGCGCCCCGGACGAGGAGCGCGGCGCCATCGTCGAGGCGCATGTGGTGCTGGCCGAGGGGTACGAGGGCGACGCGCTGACGATCAAGACGCTGCAGGATCACGTGAAATCCATGATCGCGCCTTACAAGTATCCGCGCTCGGTCAAGTTCTGCGCCGAGCTGCCCAAGACCCAGACCGGCAAGATCCAGCGGTTCCGGCTGCGGGAGGGCGCGGCATGAGCGCGCCGGCCTGCGCCTTCCGGCGGGACGCGAAGGTGATGTTCAAGCATTGCGACCCGGCCGAGCTGGTGTTCTTTCCGCGGTTCTTCGAGATGATGAACGACCTAGTGGAGGAGTTCTTCGACAGCATCGGATACCCGTTCGAGGCGTTTCACCATCAGGGCGCCATCCCCACCGTGCAGGTCGAGGCCGGGTTCCCGAAGCCCAGCCGGCATGGCGACCGGCTGCAATTCTCGCTTTGGGTCGAGAAGATCGGTCGGACGAGCAGCACCATCCGCATCCTGACGGAAAGCGGGGGCGAGACGCGGATGAGCTATCGCGCGACGATGGTGCTGGTGGGCGAGGACGGGCGGCCCAAGGGGTTTCCCGACGCCCTGAGACAGGCAATGATGCCCTACATGGAAAGCGAGGACGCATGACACACCAGGTGATCTCTCCCGAAGGCTGGGCGCCGGCCAAAGGCTATGCCAACGGCATCCTGACCAAGGACGGCACGCTCTATGTCGGCGGCCAGATCGGTTGGACCGCAGAGCAGGTGTTCGAGAGCCACGATTTCATCGGCCAGATGGAGCAGGCCCTGCGGAACATCCTGGCCGTGGTGGAGGCGGCCGGCGGCGCGGCGGAAGACCTGACGCGGCTCACATGGTATGTCACCGACAAGCAGGAGTACCTGGCCCGCCAGCGTGAGGTGGGCGAGGTCTATCGCCGTGTGCTGGGCCGGCATTTCCCGGCGATGACCATGGTGGTGGTCGCGGGCCTTGTCGAGGACGAGGCGCTGGTGGAGATCGAGGCGACGGCGGTGATCGGTTGACAGGGGGGAACGGGTTTATGAAGGTTCTGATCGCGGGCGGAGGGATTGGCGGGCTGACGCTGGCGCTGATGCTGCATCAGCGGGGGATCGCGGCGCAGGTGTTCGAGCAATCGAGCCAGGTGCGCGAGCTGGGCGTGGGGATCAACACGCTGCCGCATGCGATTGGCGAGCTGGAGCAGCTGGGGCTGTTGCCGGCGCTCGATGCGGCGGCGATCCGGACGCGGCGGCTGATCTACAAGACGGGGCAGGGCCTCGATATCGTGGCGCAGCCGCGGGGGCTTTGGGCCGGGCTGGACGCGCCGCAGTTTTCGATTCACCGGGGGCGGTTGCAGAAGCTGATCCATGACGCGGTTCTGGAGCGGCTGGGCGAGGGCGGTGTGCAATGCGACCGGCGGCTGGCGTCGTTCGAGGATACCGGGGAGGGTGTGAGCGCGGTGTTCGAGGCGCGCGATGGGACGCGGTACGAGGAGAGCGGCGATATCCTGATCGGCGCGGATGGCATCCATTCCACCGTGCGTAGCCATTACTACCCCGACCAGGGGCCGCCCTCGTGGAACGGCGTGCTGATGTGGCGGGGGGCGGCGTGGTGGCCGCAATTCCTCGATGGCGCGTCGATGATCGTGGCAGGCGGGTTCCGGCACAAGCTGGTGCTCTACCCAATCGCGCATGACCCCGACCGGCCCGGTGAGGCGCTGACCAACTGGGTGGTGTGTTCGAAGCTGGGCGATGCGGACACGCCCATTCCGGGGCGGGACGACTGGTCGCGCAAGGCCTCCGCCGAAGAGGCGCTGGAGATGGCCGAGGGGCACCTGAGCGTGCCGGAGATGGATATCCGCGAGCTGATCCGCGCGACGGAGGAGATCTTCGTCTACCCGATGTGCGACCGTGACCCGCTGCCGCGCTGGACGCATGGGCGGGTGACGCTGCTGGGGGATGCGGCGCATCCGATGTACCCTGTGGGCTCGAACGGGGCGAGCCAGGCGATCTTGGATGCCCGCGACCTGGCCGACCGGCTGGCCGAGGGGGGCGATCCGGCCGCGGCGCTGGAGGCCTATGACGCGGTGCGCCGCCCGGCGACGGCGGCGATCGTGGCGGCGAACCGCAAGGGCGGGCCGGAAGGGGTGATCGACTTCGTCGAGGAGCGCGCGCCGGAAGGGTACGAGGACGTTTACGATGTGGCGACCGAGGCGGAGCTGCGGGCCATCGTGGGCGATTACGAGGTGTTGCAGGTGGCGGGGCGTTAGAGGCGGGGGTGCCCCGGAGTTTGCGCAGGAAACAGCGGTCCGGACGCTTGGAGGAAGCTGCGTATCGACCATTTCGGAAATTGCGGTATAATTTGCGGTATATTCCACAGCCTTCCATGAGGCCGACATGTCCAGGACGCCGCGCAAATCCACTTCCATGACCCTCGATGCCGCCACGCTGGAAGAGGCACACCGGCTGGGGATCAATGTCTCTCGCGCCGCGGAGGAAGGCGTGCAGGCGGCCATCCGGGCCGAGCGGGCCCGGCAATGGCGCGCGGAAAACGCTGATGCCATCGCGGATTACAACGCCTTCGTCGAGGCCGAGGGCGTGCCCTTGTCTGGCTATCGCAAGTTCTGAAGCATGGCGGCTCAGTACGACGTCTACCGCCTTCGGGATGGCGCCCTCGTCGTCGTGATACAAGGCGATCTGCTCGACCAGCTTCAGACGCGCGTGGTGGCGCCGCTTGTTCCCGCTGGCAAGGTCAAGCGCGTGTTGCGCAGCCTGAACCCCACTGTTTCTCTGGGAGAGGAAACCTACCTCATCATGCCGCAATTGGCCGCCACGCTGACATTGGCCGAGCTTGGTGAACGCATCGGCTCTCTCTCCATGATGCGGGATCAGATCACACGGGCGGTGGATGCGCTGTTGTCGGGCGTATAACGCAAGGTCGCCGTTTACCCGGTCTCCAACCTGTATTTCAGAAACTCGCAACCCTCGTGGTCAACCCGCCCGGCATACCGGGCTCGCAGCCTTTCCAGCGGGCGCAGGTGCCGGCGGGATGGCGGCAGCAGGAAGGTCACGTAGGGAATGCGGGCATCGGCGCGGGCGAACGCCAGAGCCTGCCGGGTGACGGCCATGCCGAGGCCGAAGTGCTGGGGCGTCAGGACCAGCCCGAAATCCCACTCCTCGCCCTCCTTCTGGAACCCGCCCCAGCCGGCATAGGCGCCGTCGGCGAGGATGGCCCAATGGCCCAGCCCGTCACGCTGCCAGCAGGCTTCCTTGGCCATGACGAACTCCGCCACGGTGTCGGGCGTCCAGCCGCCTTTCAGGAGCGGCATGTGCCGGGCGGTCACCGGGTGGGACATGTGGGCGAGGATCGCCTCGGGGGCGATGTCGGGCAGGCGGGTGAAGATGATGGCGGGGCGCGGGCGGGTCATGCCGGGTATAGACCCCGGATGGCGCGGGAAAGGCAAGGGGGCGCCGGTCACCATGTGGCGACGGGGCAGGGGATCGGCCCCGGCGCACCGGGGCCGAGAGGGACACAGGAGCGCGCGCCGCCTATTCGGGCGGGGGCAGGAAATCGACCTCGTGCTCGGCCGAGATGCGCACCAGCTCCTCGGGATCGGTGACGCCGTCGAGCTTGCCGAAGAGCGCGAAGAGCTTCCGCGAGGGCGCCACGCCGAAGAGGCAGGTGGCCGTCTTGCCGGAGCGGTTGTAGATGCCGTGCGCCAGCCCCATGGGCATGCGGATCGTGTCGCCCGCGCGGCCGATGTGTTTCTCGTTCTCGAACTCGACCTCCAGCTCGCCCTCCAGCATGCAGATCCACTCGTCCTGCGTGGGGTGAATATGCGGCGGCACGAAGGTGCCGTCGGGGATGTCGGCATGCCAGATCATGGCGTTCTCGGAATGCAGTTTCGGCGTGTAGGTGTGGCCGACGACGTTCCAGGACAGGCCGTCGAGCCCGTCTTTCTCAGGCGTTATTCCGGGGGTCAGTGTCATCTTTCGGGTCTCCCTCATTGGCTCCGGATCAAAGATGCAGGTGGCGTTCGAGCGTGGCGGTGATGGTCTGGCCTTCCTCGGCGGCGGTGACGGTGGTGATGATCTCGCCCTTCTCGATCACGTAATGGCGGTCGGCGAGGCCGGCGAGCGCGCCGACGTTCTTGTCGATCAGCAGGATCGCCTCGCCTTCCGCCTTCAGCGTGGCGAGGCGGGCCCATATTTCCTCGCGGATGAGGGGGGCGAGGCCCTCGGTCGCCTCGTCGAGGATCAGGAGGCGCGGGTTGGTCATCAGCGCGCGGGCAATGGCGACCATCTGTTGCTCGCCGCCGGAAAGCTGCGCGCCGAGATGGGTGCGGCGTTCCTTGAGGCGGGGGAAGAAGTCGTAGACCGAGGTCAGATCCCAGCGGTTGCGGCCCTCGGGCGTCTTGGCGGCGGCGAGGAGATTTTCCTCGACCGTGAGCGTCGGGAAGACCTGCCGGCCTTCCGGCACGAGGCCCACGCCCGCGCGGGCGATGGCATAGGGGGGCTGCCCGGCATAGTTCATGCCGTCGACCTGCACCTCGCCCGACCACGGCTTGATGAGGCCCATGATGGCGCGCACGGTGGTGGTCTTGCCCATGCCGTTGCGGCCCAGCAGGGTGACGACCTCGCCCTCGCCGATCTTCAGGTCGATGCCGAAAAGCACCTGCGCGGCGCCGTAGCCGGCGGTGATGTTCGTCAGTGACAGCAGGCTCATGCCGCGCCCTCCGCATGGTCTTCGCCGAGATAGGCGGCGCGGGCCTTGGGATCGGCGCGCACCTCGTCCGGCGTGCCGGTGGCGACGATGGCACCGGCGACCAGCACCGAGACCCGGTCGGCGAGGCGGAAGACGGCCTCCATGTCATGCTCGATCAGCAGCATGGGATAGGTCGCCTTCAGTTCCAGAAGGGTGGCGGTGAGGCTTTCGCTTTCGGCGCGGCCCATGCCCGCCATCGGCTCGTCCAGCAGCAGGGCGCGGGGCTTTCCGGCGATGGCGATGGCCAGTTCCAGCATCCGCTTCTCGCCATAGGACAGCGCGCCCGCCATGGTGGCGGCGCGGGGGGCGAGGCCGATGCGGGCGAGCGCCGTCATGGCGGCGGCGTTCAGCGCCTCTTCGCGGTCGGCGCGCCGGAAGAACCGCATGCTCGAGCCTGCGCGCATCTGGGCGGCGAGGGCCACGTTTTCCAGCACGGTGAAGTCCGGCAGGATCGAGGTGATCTGGAAGGATCGGCCGAGGCCCGCCACGGCGCGTTCGTGCTGTTTCTGGCCCGTCACGTCGCGGCCTTCGAAGGCGATGCGGCCCGCGTCGGGTTGCAGGAGGCCCGAGACCTGGTGGATCAGGGTGGATTTGCCCGCGCCGTTGGGGCCGATCAGCGCGTGGCATTCGCCGTGGCGCAGGTCGAGATCGACCTTGTCGGTGACAATGAGCGCGCCGAAGGCCTTTTGCAGGCCCTTGAGTTGGAGGACGGCCTCGGTCATTGCGGCCCCCTGACGCGGTCGAGCAGGCCCACGAGGCCGCCGCGGGCGAAAAGTGCGATCAGCACCAGCAGGGGCCCGAATATGAGCCTCCAGTCATGGGTGATGGAGGAGAGCGTCTCCTCGATCAGGATGAAGAAGAGCGCGCCGATCAAGGCCCCGTTGCGGGTGGCCATTCCGCCGAGGACGACCATCACGATCAGGTCGCCCGAGCGCTGCCAGGCGCCCAGCGAGGGCGAGATGAAGGCGGCGTGGGTGGCCCAGAGCACGCCCGCGATGGCGGCGATCACGCCGGCGATGACATAGGCCGTCAGGCGGTAGCGGAAGACCGAGTAGCCCATCGAGGCGACCCGCGTGGGGTTCTGGCGGGCCGCGCGCAGGACGCGGCCGAAGCGCGCCCCGGTGATGCGGTGGACCAGCGCCCATGTGCCCAGCAGCACGGCGAAGACGGTGACATAGACGCCCATTTCGGAGCCGAGCCAGCGCGTGCCGAGGAAGTCCGGCCCCGACCACAGCGTCAGCCCGTCATCGGCGCCGTATTGCGCGAGCGAGCCGAGGGCGAAGTAGATCATCTGCCCGAAGGCCAGCGTGATCATGATGAAGGAGACGCCCGAGGTGCGCAGGCAGATCGCCCCGCTTACCAGGGCAAAGAGCCCCGCCGCGGCGATGGCCACGGGCAGGATCAGGGCCATCTCGTAGACCCCTTCGGTGATCATGATCCCGCAGGCATAGGCGCCGATGGCGACGAAGGCGGAATGGCCGAAGCTGACCATGCCGCCCTGGCCCATCAGCAGGTCGAGCGAGATGGCGACGATGGCGAGGATCATGGCGCGCACCGCCAGCGAGGTGAGCCAGGCGCCGCCCCAGGCCTCGGCCAGCACAGGGATAAGCGCCAGCGCGGCGAAGATCACGCCCGCGACGATCAGCGGCGCGCGGGGGGTGGCGGCGACGGGGGCCTGGATGTCGGTCTGGTCGGTCATCGCGCCACCTTGGGGGCAAAGAGGCCCTCGGGCCGCCAGAAGAGCACCAGCGCCATCAGCACGTAGATCAGCATCGAGGCGATCGCCGGGCCGATCTGGTTGGCCGAGGACGGGTCCATGACAAGGCGCAGCCCGTCGGTGACCAGCGTGCGGCCGAGCGTGTCGACCAGACCCACCAGCAGCGCCGCCACGAAGGCGCCGCGGATCGAGCCCGCGCCGCCGATGATGATGACGACGAAGGCCACGATCAGGAGGTTGTCGCCCATCCCCGGCTCGACCGAGTAGAGGGGCGCGGCCATGACGCCGGCGAAGCCCGCGAGCATCGCGCCGAAGCCGAAGACGACCAGGAACAGCCGGCGCACGTTGACGCCGAGGGCCGAGACCATGTCCGGGTTGGTGGCGCCCGCGCGGATCAGCATGCCGACCCGCGTGCGGGTGATGACCAGCCAGAGGCCGAGCGCCACCAGCAGGCCGGCCGCGATGAGGGCCACGCGGTAGGCCGGGTAGAGGAGGCCGTCGACCAGCACGAAGGAGAAATCGAGGAAGGCGGGCGGCGGCACCGAGAGGGAGGCGGGACCGAAAAGCACCTTCATGAGCTGGTTGAGGAACAGGATCACCCCGAAGGTGGCCAGCACCTGGGAAAGGTGATCGCGGTCATAGAGATGTCGAAAGACGAGGAACTCGAGCACCAGCCCCAGCAGGAGCGCCAGCGGCAGGGCCAGCACCAGCGCGGCGAGGAAGCTGCCCGTCAGCCCGTAGAGGTAGACGGCGAGGTAGGCGCCCAGCATGTACTGCACCCCATGGGCGAGGTTGATGAAGCCCATCACCCCGAAGACGAGCGTCAGACCGGCCGCGATCAGGAACAGGATCACGCCAAGTTGCAGCCCGTTCAGGAGCTGGATCAGGATCAGGATCGAGGACATGGGAGGCCTTTACCGCCGGAGCCGCGAATGGCGGGGCCGGTGACCGGCCCCGCCGCATCGGCTTACATGCTGCATTCTTCGGCGAAGCTGTCGCCGTAATTCTCGAACACCAGTTCGCCCGTCGCGGTGGCCCACTGGCCGTCTTCCCGCTCTTCCACCGAGAGCTGGTAGAAGTTCTGGGTCGGGTAGTGGTTGGTGTTGAAGGCGAAATCGCCGCGCAGCGAGGTGAAATCGGCCTTCTCCATCGCGGCGCGCACGGCGTCCTTGTCGGAGAGGTCGCCGCCCACGGCGGCCACGGCGCTGTCGATCAGCAGGGCCGCGTCATAGGCCTGCATGGCATAGCCGCCGGGGACGTAGCCGTATTTCTCCTCGAAGGCGGCGACGAAGTTCTGGCTGGCCTCGTTCTCGGCATCCGGCGCCCAGTTGCCCGCGGCGATGAAGCCCTCGGCGGCCTCCTTCTGGGCGGGCAGGGTGGTCTCGTCGGTGGTGAAGACCGACATGAACTGGATGCGGTCGGCAAGCCCCGCGTCGCGGAACTGGCGAACGAAGCGCACGCCCATGCCGCCCGGGGTGAAGGCGAAGACGGCGTCGGCCTCGGAGGTGGCGATGCGGGCGATCTCGGCCGAGTAGTCCTGGTGGCCGAGCGGCACGTAAACCTCGTCGACGATCTCGCCCTCGTAATGCATGCGGAAGCCTTCGAGATTGTCGCGCCCGGCCTGGTAGTTGGGGGCGATCATGAAGACCTTTTCATAGCCCGCCGCCTGGGCGTGGGCGCCCATCACCTCGGCGTTCTGGTTGTTCTGGTAGGAGGTGACGAAGAAATAGGGGTTGCAGTTGCGCCCGGCAAAGGTCGAGGGGCCGGCATTGGGGCTGATCAGGAAGGTTTCCGACTCGATCACCGGCTTGAAGATCGCCTGAAGCATGTTCGAGAAGATCGTGCCGACGACGAAATCGACCTCTTCCTGCACCATGCCGTTGGCCTTCGAGAGGGCCACTTCGGGCTTCAGCTCGTCATCCTCGACGATGAGCGTGGCCTCTTCACCGCCGAGCTTGCCGCCGAGGTCATCGAGGGCGAGGTTGAAGCCGTCGACGGCCTGCTGGCCGAGGGCCGCGGGCGGGCCGGAAAGGGTGACGATCATGCCGACCTCGATCTCGGCCGAGGCGGAAGTGCCGAGGCCCAGAAGACCGGCGGCGAGGGTTGTGCCTAGTTTTTTCATCCGTACTTCTCCCTGTTCGCGCGTTTTTGCGCGTATTTTTCCAGTCCGCATGGGCGGGCCCTGGTGCGCGGGCGTCACGGGCGGCGGTCCTGCGGCTGGCTGGTCCCCAACTCTGAGCAGGACGCCCCGCTGCCGTCAACGCCTCATTGGCCGGGCCGGGGGACCTGGGGGAAGGATAGGCAGAAGCTCGGTGATATTTCAAGCTTGAAATTTCAAGCCTGAAGTAACCGGCCGCAAGACGCGCGGAATCGGTCGGTGGCGCCGGGGTGATGGTTAACAAAACGTGAAGGGAGGGGGGTGGCAGCCCGTAGGGGAATCGAACCCCTCTTTCCAGGTTGAAAACCTGGCGTCCTAACCGATAGACGAACGGGCCATGCCTTGGCGTGAGGCGTTTCCTATGAAAAAGCCGGTCCCTGCGCAAGAGGCAAAATGCAAAATTTTCGCGTGGCGCGCCGTTGTTGTGGCCTGCCGGTGGCGAACGTGGCGTCAGGTGTGGCGGAGGCGGGTTAAGGCCGGGTGAATGGCCCGGGCCGGGCCGATCGGGAGGGGGAACCGGGCCGGGTATGGGCGGCACGATTCGGGCGGCTCAGCCGGCGCGGGCCGCGTCCTCGAGGCGAAGCTGCACGGTCTGGCGCCCGCCCCAGGTGTTGAGGTCGAGCCGGCCGGCGAGGTGGAAGCGGGCGCCGCCGTGCTCTTCCAGCGTGGCGCCGATCTCGGTGTCGTAGGCGCTAAACGCGATGGCGTCGAGCTTCGGGCCCGTGCCGTCGCCGAAGCGGAGCTTGAGGTGGTTGGCGCCGACCCGCTTGGCGAAGCCGATCTGCATGTCGGGGAAGGCATAGCGCGGCCCCGGCGCGCCCGCGCCGAAGGGGCCGGCGGTCTCGATCTGGGTGACCAGTTCCGGCGTGGCGGCGCCCGGCATCAGGAGGCCGTCGAGGGCGAGGTCGCGGGGGCCGGTGGTGCCGGCGCCCTGGCGTTCCAGCAATTCGGAGAGGCGCTCCATCGCCGCCTCGAGCTTGTCGCGGGCGACGGTGAGGCCCGCGGCCATCCGGTGGCCGCCGCCCTTGATGAGGAGACCTTCCGCCGCCAGCCGCTGGATCGCCGCGCCGAGGTCGACGCCCGAGACGGAGCGGCCCGAGCCCTTCCCCTCGTCGCCGTCGAAGCCGATGACGATGGCGGGGCGGTTGGTGGCTTCCTTGAGGCGGGAGGCGACGATGCCGACCACGCCGGGGTGCCAGCCGTCTTTCGCGGCCCAGACGAGGGGGGTGTCGAGCCCGCGCGCCTCGGCCTGTTCGAGGGCGGCGTCGCGCACCGCGGTCTCGATCTCGCGCCGCTCGGTATTGAGCTGGTCGAGGCGGTCGGCCATGGCCCTGGCCTCGTGCGGGTTGTCGCAACACAGGAGCCGCGCGCCGAGGTCGGCCTTGCCGATGCGGCCGCCGGCGTTGACGCGGGGACCGAGGACGAAGCCGAGGTGGTAGGAGGTGGGCGCGCTGTCAAGGCGGGAGACGTCGGACAGCGCCACGAGGCCGGGGCGGTGGCGGCCGGCCATGACCTTGAGGCCCTGTTGCACGAAGGCGCGGTTCACGCCCTTGAGCGGCGCCACGTCGGCCACGGTGGCCAGTGCAACGAGGTCGAGCATGGCCATCAGGTCGGGGCCTTTCCGGCCCGCCTCGCGCAGCTGGCGGCCGGCCTCGACCAGCATCAGGAACACCACGGCGGCGGCGCAGAGATGGCCGAGATCGCCCGGCTCGTCCTGCCGGTTGGGGTTCACCACAGCCAGCGCGTCGGGCAAGGTTTCGCCGCCGAGGTGGTGGTCGAGGATGATGACGTCGGCGCCCTTGGCCGCCGCCACCGCGTCGTGGCTGAGCGTGCCGCAGTCGACGCAGACGATGAGGTCATGCGCGGCGGCAAGCTCGGCCATGGCGGGCTCGTTCGGGCCATAGCCTTCGTCGATGCGGTCGGGGATGTAGAGCGTGGCGGCGAGGCCCATCTGGCGCAGCCAGTCGATCAGCAGCGCGGCGGAGGCGCCGCCGTCAACGTCGTAATCGGCGAAGATGGCGATGCGGCCCTTGCGGTGCACCTCTTCGAGGAAGCGGGCGGCGGCCTTCTCCATGTCCTTGAGGCGGCGGGGGTCGGGGAGGAGGTCGCGGAGCTTCGGCTCGAGGTAGCCCGCACAGGCCTCGGGCGCGACGCCCAGCCGGGCGAGGGTCTGGCACAGCGCGCGGGGCAGGGCGGCGGATTGCACCAGCGCCTCGGCCAGTCGGTCGGTTTCGGCCGTGGGGCCGATCCAGCGGCGGCCGGTCAGCGAGGATTCGACGCCGAGGAAGCTCATGCCCGGCCGTGCAGGATGTCGGCCACGGCGCGGGCGGTGGCGAATTCGCCGTGGAGGTGGGAGATGGCGGCCTGGTGGATGGCTTCGGCGGTCATCGGGGCAAGACCCGCCTGCCAGCCCGTGTCGGCATTGGCGGCGAAGCTGGCGCAGGCGTCATGGGCGAGGGTGACGGTGAAGCCCAGGTTGGCGGCCATGCGCACGGTGGTCGAGACGCAATGCGGCGTGGTGAGGCCGCAGATCACGAGGTCGGTCACGTCGCGCTCGCGCAGGTGCGCTTCGAGGTTGGTGCCGATGAAGGCGGAGTTGACGGATTTCTCGAAGACCGGTTCGCCCGGGCGCGGTATGACCTGCGGTTTGAAGGTGGTGCCGCCGGTCCTGGGCCCCAGCGGGCTGTTCGGTTCCGTGCTGACATGGAGGACATGGCAGACCGGGTCGCCCGCCGCCCGCCAGGCGGAGAGCAGCGCGCCGGCGGCGTCTTCGGCGCCGGGGTTGTTGCGCTCCCCCCAGGCCGGGTGGTCGAACCCCGTCTGGATATCGATCAGGATCAGCGCCGCCGCCATGGCCCGGTCAGAGCGGGTGGCGGCAGGTCATCCGGCGGCGTTCCCCGGTCTTCGACCTGAGCAGCAGGGTTTCCGTCTCGATGCTGTCGCCGCGCGGCTTGAGCCCGGCCACGAGAGAGCCGGTGGTGACGCCGGTGGCGGCGAAGATCACGTGGTCGGTGACCATTTCGTCGCGGGAATAGACGCGGTCGAGATCGGTGATCCCGGCCTTCTCGGCGCGGCCCTTCTCGTCATCGTTGCGGAAGAGGAGCCGGCCCCAGATCTGGCCGCCGAGGCACTTGAGCGCGCCCGCCGCCAGCACGCCCTCGGGCGCGCCGCCGGAGCCCATGTACATGTCGATGCCGGTGGCCTCGGGGTCGGTGCAGTGCATGACGCCCGCCACGTCGCCATCGCCGATCAGGTAGACCGAGGCGCCGACCTCGCGCAGCTCGGCGATGGTGTCCTGGTGGCGGGGGCGTTCGAGCACGCAGACGGTGATGCCCGACGGCTCGCAGCCCTTGGCCTTGGCCAGCGCCTCGACCCGCTCGCGCGGGCTCATGTCGAGCGAGACCACGCCCACGGGATAGCCGGGGCCGATGGCGAGCTTGTCCATGTAGACATCGGGCGCGTGCAGCATGGTGCCGCGCGGGGCCATCGAGATGACCGTCAGCGCGTTGGGCATGGCCTTGGCGGTGATGGTGGTGCCTTCGAGCGGGTCGAGCGCGATATCGACGCCGGGGCCGTTACCGGTGCCCACTTCCTCGCCGATATAGAGCATCGGCGCCTCGTCCCGCTCGCCTTCGCCGATCACCACGACACCGGCGATGTCCAGCTTGCCCAGCTCCTCGCGCATGGCGTTGACGGCGGCCTGGTCGGCGGCTTTCTCGTCGCCGCGGCCAATGAGCGGGCGGCAGGCCAGCGCGGCCTGTTCCGAGACCCGGGCGAGGGCGAGCGACAGGATCGTGTCGTCGAATTGGGCGGCGTCGGACATGGAAACTCCTCAAGGAAAGGGCCGGGGACGTGGCCCGGACGGTCGGGCAACAGAATTAGCGGCGGGGTCGGCCCGGCACAAGGGCCGGGCAGCGGGGTCAGACGGATTCGATGCGCAGGGCGACGGGCTGGACGGCCATGACGTCGAGCCGGCCCATGGCGTCGAGCGCCTCGTCGAGCGCGCTGCGGGTGGTGCGGTGGGTGACGATCAGCACCGGCGCGGTGTTGTCCTTGTGCTTGGTCTGGCGCATCCGGTCGATGGAGATGCCGGCATTGCCGAGGGCCGTTGCCACCTTGGCCAGCGCGCCCGGCTTGTCGTCGAGCGCCATGCGCAGGTAGTAGGGCGCGGGCGTGGCCGTTTTCGCCGGGGTGGCGCGGGTGAGCGCGGCGGCCGGCACGCCGAAGGTGGTGCAGCGGAAGCCGCGGGCGATGTCGAGCACGTCGCCCATCACCGCGCTGGCGGTGGGGCCTTCGCCCGCGCCGGGGCCGCGCAGGACGATCTGCTGCACCTGGTCGCCTTCGAGCACGACCATGTTGGTGCCGCCCTCGAGCTGGCCCAGCGGGCTTTTCTTCGGCACGAGGCAGGGCGACATGCGCTGTTCCAGCCCGCGGCCGGTCATCTGGGCGACGCCCAGCAGCTTGATGCGGTAGCCGAGGTCGTCGGCATGGCGGATATCGGCGATGGTGACCTGTTCGATGCCTTCCAGTTCCACGGCGTCGAAATCGACCTGGCAGCCGAAGGCGATGGCCGAGAGGAGCGACAGCTTGTGGCCCGCGTCGATGCCGCCCACGTCGAGCGTCGGGTCGGCCTCGAGGAAGCCCAGGGCGTTGGCCTCCTCGAAGACCTCTTCATAGGGCAGGCCGCCCGATTGCATCCGGGTGAGGATGTAGTTGCAGGTGCCGTTCATCACGCCCATGACGCGGGTGATCTCGTTGCCGGCAAGGCCCTCGGTGAGGGATTTGACCACCGGGATGCCGCCGGCGACGGCGGCCTCGAAGCGCAGGACGGCGCCGTTCGCCTCGGCCAGTTCGGCGAGGGATTGACCGTGATGGGCGAGCATCGCCTTGTTGGCGGTGACCACGTGTTTGCCGGCCTTCAGCGCGGCCTCGGTCGCGGCCTTGGCGGGGCCGTCGCTGCCGCCCATGAGCTCGACGAAGAGGTCGACATCGTCGCGGGTGGCCAGTGCCACGGGGTCGTCTTCCCAGGCATAGTTCGACAGGTTCACGCCGCGGTCCTTGTCGCGGGTGCGGGCCGAGACGGCGGAGATGGTGACCGGGCGGCCGGCGCGGGTCTCGAGCAGCTGGGCTTTCTGGCGGATGATCTTGACGACACCGGTGCCGACGGTGCCGAGCCCGGCGATGCCTAGGCGCAGGGGGGTGGTCATTTGGGCGCTCCGATCAACAACTCAACTTCGCGGAAAGGTCTGGAATGGGCGTGTAAACGCTTGGTGCGGGGCTTGCAACGCGGGTTTTGTACGGAGGGTGGCGGGGAGGTTGGTGAGCAGCTTTGCCAAGTGTGGGGTTCGGAGTGGCAGATTCCCTTTGGAAGCCTGGCTTGGCCCGGAATCCAGGCGAGCCCCGGGCTCGCCGCCGGGCAGCGCCCGACCGCCCCCCGGGCGGGCGCTTCTGCAATTTGGCCATGCAGAACAGACGTCGGATGTGGGCCGCGCCATAAATCAACCAACACGTCCGTTGGTGCGCCCACCCGCGGTCGGGCGCTGCCCGGCGGGGCTCAGCCTTCGTCCTCGTCCATTTCGATGGTCTGGTTCAAGCGGTCCCGGTCCTGTGCGCCGATCACCTCGCCCCTGAGCGCGGCGGCGCGGGCCTTGAGCCTTGCGGCGCGGGCGTCGATCTCGGGGGCGGGGGAGGCGGCGGCGAGGGTCGTGCCGTCCGCCGAGGGGGGGCGCGCCGTGGCGCGGGCGCGGAGGGTTTCGGCGGGGACAAGCGCCGGGTAGTCGGACGCCCAGGCCTCGTCGCTGACCACGGCGTCGAGCTGCGGGATCGAGCCGCAGCCCGCCGCCAGTGCGGCGGCGCAGAGGACGAGGGAGAGGCGCAGGGGCATCGGCGCTGTCCTTGGAAATCACACTGTCTCTTCCTTGCCACTTTTGCGTGGGGGAGGGCAAGTCGGGCGTTGATCTGAACAGGCGTTCAATTATGCTGCGCGACATGGCAAGAACCCAAGGCTCTCATTCCGGGATCACCGGCCCCAAGGTGCGCGAGGCGGCGCTGAAACTCTTTGCGGACAAGGGGTTCGCCGCCGTGTCCATGCGCCAGATCGCGGCCGAGGTGGGGGTGCAGGCGGGCGCGCTTTACAATTACACGCCCGACAAGCAGAGCCTTCTGTTCGACCTGATGAAGACCCATCTGGAGGACCTGCTGGCCGCGCAGGAGGCGCAGGCGGCGCGCGAGATGCCCTTTCCGGCGCTGCGGGAATTCACCCGGTTTCACATCAATTTCCACAACGAACGGCCCGAGGAGGTGTTCATCGCCTACATGGAGCTGCGCAACCTGAGCCCCGGGAATTTCGCGGTGATCGAGACGCTGCGCCGGGCCTATGAGCGGCGGCTGGAGGACATCCTGCAGCGGGGCATCGACAAGGGGGTCTTTGCCATTGCCGACACGCGGATCGCGGCGATGGCGCTGATCGCGATGCTGAACGGGGTGAATACGTGGTTCCGGGAAGGCGGGCGTTTGTCGCTGGCGGAGGTGCAGGAGTTGTACTGGGACATGGTGCGCAAGTCGGTTTCGGCCTGAGGGGCGCGAATCGGGGTTAACGGACTGATTTGGCTGGGAAACCGGTTTTCGGTATCGCGTCGGTATAACGTCGGTATTTTGTCGGTGTTTTTCACGGTGCCGGGCCGGGTTGATGTGGCGCGCGTTGGGGAATGGCGCAAGATGTGGTTCGGAACGCAACGGGGCGGGGGCGGCGGTTGCGCTCCGGCGGCATCCCGCCTTCGCCCGCCCGGTCGGCGGAACAGGTCCGGCGGGGGTTTTGTTGACCTCATGCAATGAAAAGGAGGATTTCCATGACCGTTGCACGCGTAACAGAACTTTCCGCGACATCCCCCAAGAGCTTCGACGACGCCGTCGAGCAGGGGATCAGCCGCGCCTCCGAAACCCTGCGCAACGTGAAGAGCGCCTGGGTCAAGGATTCGAACGTCGAAGTGGAGAACGGCAAGATCTCGGCCTACCGGGTCAACCTTGCGGTGACCTTCGTTCTCGATGACTAGGATCTCCGGCGATGCCGGAGGGGAAAGCAGGCCGCGCCCGGAGGGGTGCGGCCTGTTTTCGTGTGGCGGGGTTGCGGCGTCATCCGGCGCGGCGGGCGGTGCGCAGGGCGCGGGCCCACCAGTCGAGCTGTGCCAGCATCCTGTCGGCGGAGCCTTCGAGATGGAGGAGATCGGAAAGCTGCGTCTCGCCCTTCGAGACGGGCAGGTAATCGGACATGGTGATGTGGACGGCCGCCTGCATGGTGGGCATTTCCAGCTCGACGGCGATGCCGCGGACATGCTCGACCGCGCGCGCCCCGCCGACCCCGCCATAGCCCACCAGACCGGCCGGGCGGCGCGACCAGTCGCCGTGATCGAGCGCGTTCTTCAGCACGGCGGTGGGGGCGTGGTTGTATTCGGCTACGGTGAAGAGGAAGGCGTCGAACGCGGAGAGGCTGGCGGCGAAATCCGTGGCGGCCCGTGTCTGGGCGTCGGTCGCCGCCGGGTCGCCGAGGAAGGGCAGGGGCACGTCGCGCAGGTCGATTACGGTCACGTCGAACCCGGCCTGCCGCGCCTTGCCGGCGATCCAGTCGGCGGGTTTGTCGCCGAACCGCCCCTCGCGGGTGCTGCCGAGGATGACGGCGAGCCGGAGCGGGGTGTCGTCGCCCGCGCCCGGTTCGGTGCCCTGGAAGGCACCGGCGAGGCGGACGGGCATGGAGTTCACCGATTCCACGAGCGGTGCGATCCGGTCGAGATGGGCGGCGAAGTCGGGCGAGGCCTGCCACTGCGCCTTGGCCTCTTCCGACCGGAAGCGGGTGACGATGACCAGCGCGACGCCATCCGTCGCGCGGTAGATGGTGTTGCCGAGCCATCCGGTGGCGGAGGCGGTATCGCCAAGGCTTTCGATTTCCTGCAATTGCAGCTCGAGCAGCCTGTCGGCCATGCCGGGCCTGGGGGTGAAGGTGTTGATGAGGGTGTGTTCCGCCTGCTCTGTCATCGGGGTTGCCTGTCCTTTGAAGCTTGATTTTGCGTGCAGGCTTACAATAAGTAAGTAGCTAACTCGTGTGAAGAACAGCGATGAAAGTCAGGCCCTGACATGAATGTAAGCCCCGATGCCGATACCGGCCCCGCCTCCGACACCACCGTCGCGTCGGCGGACCCGATGCATTCGGATTGCCCCGGACGGGAGGTCTTCAAACTTGTCACCGGCCGCTGGAGCCTTCTGATCCTGTGGGCCCTGAAATCGGGGCCGGTGCGGTTTCACCGCATCCGCGACACGGTCGATGGGATCAGCGAGCGGGTGTTGTCGAGCAGCCTGAAGGAGCTGTGCCGCCACGGGCTGATCACCCGCCACGTGGAGCCCAGTGTGCCGCCCCGGGTGAGCTACGCGCTGACGGAGAGTGGCGAGGGGTTGCTGGGCGTCATGGAGGGGCTGACCGGCTGGATCGCGCGGGAGCTGGAGGGGATCGAGGCGGCAAAACGGCGGTATGACGCGGGCGCCGGGGGCTGAGGGCTGGGGGCGTTTTCCGCGCGGAAAACGGGTTGGAAAATGCGCATTTTCCTG
>NZ_JAVKFX010000049.1:0-135649 GCF_040223625.1 Roseovarius sp.
TCCTCGATATACTGCTGAAACCGCGCACGAAGCGCCTTCGGCAAAGGTGCTGACATGATCCGATCCTCCCAGGGAGAGGGAAGCACAATCAGCGTCTTCTGGGAATCCCCGGCGATTCAGGTTTTCATAGAAACGCTCTAGTCATAGAGTCACCTCGAATTGGCACAAACGGAGCGTTTGGCTGGACCAGTGTCGCGCCATGGAAATCGTTGACGCCCGGTGCAAAGGAGCAGTCAGTATCTGGCTAGAGAGTGGGAGTTGTTATGAACCCCTCAAGGCATAGGCACCGACATCCAGACAGGTGACCAAACCGCAGGCAAGTTGACCTTCCCATGCCTCGATCTCCGCTAGGCGCCACCGGGTGGTGGTTCCGCCAAGCTTGACAGGCTTCGGGAATTCACCATGGCGCTTCCAGCGCCAGATCGTATCTTTGGATACGTTAAAGCGTTGAGCGACCTGATCGACGGAAAGGTAAAGATTCTCGGGTGACGTGTTGGTCATGCCCTTCTCCTTTTTTCGCGCACACGACCACACACCGGAAAACGCAGATTCCCCGGAGCGGGATGGATAATTTGTGCTGGTTTCGACTACGCGGATTATAGCAAGAATGACGGCGATTTATTTTAGGTTTCTATAGGATTCTTATAAGCCATTGATTTCTTAATGTTTTTAAATTCCACATACTGGTTACGTAATTGACCAACCCGCCCAATCCGCGACGATGGAGCAACCGTAGGCAAGCACGCCACTAAAACGCCTGCCAATAGTTTTCGCTGTTTCAGCAGCGTTCCCCCGCACGAGCCGCAGTCGACGTAACGGGCTGGCAGTGACCATTTCTTGTATTCTTCGACAACGATTCCAAGTATGGGTTACAATCGCAAATACAACTCACCGCATCACAAGTCCGCCATCGACCGCGATCTGGGAGCCAGTGATGTATGAAGCGTCTTTGGAAAGCAGAAAGATTGCGACGGCTGCCGCTTCCTCAGCAGTGCCTATACGTCTGAGCGCAAGACTGTTGACCAGGCCGGCCTCGAATTCTGTTCGCTCATCCGCTTGCATGAAATCTCTGAACTCCGTCGCGATCGGACCTGGCACAAGGCTGTTGACACGAATTCCCTTTGGGCCCAGTTCACTTGCCCATGTGCGCACAATCGAAAGCAGCGCACCTTTTGCTGCCGAGTAAAGACTGGTCATTGCAGCGCCCTCAAAAGAGGAACTGGAACTTGTAACAACGACGGATGCGCCAGGTCTGAGACGTTGAGCCAATGCTGCCAACTGAAGAACCGGCCCGCGAAGGTTTGTTGAAATGACCTTTTCAAATTCACTTGGCGACACATCTTCGATTGGACCCGTCCGCGCAAAGCCTGCATTCAGCCACAGGCCGTCCAATTGCTCCGCGTCAGTCAAAACCTCATTGAGCGCCACTCCTGAATTTAACGAAGATGCATCATTTTCAATGACCATGCCGTCATTTGCCATTTGATCTCCAAGTGTTCGGAGACGTTCGGAATTTCGCCCGACAGCGATCACGGTTGCACCCTCCGCCGAAAGGCGAAGAGCGCCAGCTCGGCCAATGCCGCTGGTTGCACCGGTAACGAGTATCCGTTTTCCCAGAAATCGCGACATGAGACGGTTCACTTTTCTGCAGCGATGACAAAAGGTTGTCCTTTCATTCAGACAAACAAACAGGTTCCCCGGTCGAGGCTGATCGCAACGCTGCACTAAGAATTTTGACAACGTTCCTTCCGTCGCTTCCCGATGGTTGAGGCGGCAGCTTTTTTCGAATGCACTCGGCAAATCTACGGAATTGTTCGTCGAACGACGGATCGCCATCGATGTAGGGCGTCAAAGGCGTCTCGGAAATCACATCCCCGTCGTATGTCAGCACGCGATCATCCCTCAAATGCATCATGCCTGACGGGCCGACGATCCATCGTTCGTTCACGCCGGGGCGCATGTTAAAGGATAGGTGTCCGGTTGCGGTGCTGCCGTCGGAAAAACGCATCACTATCGTGGCCTGATCTTCCCCTTCCCATTTGTCGCCTTTCAACCGAGAAGACTGAGCATAAACTGAAACCGGCGTTTCCCCCATCAGCATAAGCACTGTATCGACAACGTGCGGACCATTGAGGCCGATCGCCAAACCACCAGTTGCATCCGCGGATTTCCACCACGCCGCCTGGGCTTCGTCTACATAGACCCCGAGCACATGCACGATATCCAGCGGGCGACCCAGCTCCGCGACCCGTCGCGCCGCTTCCTGGGCCGCAGGAAAGAACCGGCGACATTGGGCGACCATCAGAACTCGTCCTGCTTTCTCCGCCGCGGCAATCATTGCGTCTGCTTCTTCGGGCGTGTTGCAGAGAGGTTTTTCGACCAAGACATGTTTGCCCGCTTCAAGTGCGGCGATCGCAGAAGATTTATGTAGATGGTTCGGTAGCGTAAGAACCACCGCGTCAATCTCCGGATCCCGAAGCACCGCCTCGTATTCATCAGATGCCTGGTGCGCATTGAATTGTTCGGCGAGCGCGCGGGTCCTTTGCCGATCCGAAGGCAGCCCGACAACAGCGGCCAGTTCGGCTATATCAGAATTGTTCTTGATGGCGGCAAGATGAGCGACTGCAATGCGGCCCGGTCCTACGACCGCCGTCCTGAGTTTTTCCATTTCGGAGTTCCTTAGTGGGTGACGAGACCGCCGTTAACATCGAGAGTCACGCCTGTGATAAAGCGTGCTTCGTCAGACGCCAGAAAGACCATTGCGCAGGCGATATCGTCGGCTTCAGGTATTTTCCGCAATGGTGTCTTGCTGATCAGATCTGCCTCCTGCTCAGGAGACATGATTTCCGTCAAGCGCTCGCCCCGAAATGCAGTGGGAGCTACTGCATTGGCGAGAATTCCACTTGGGCCATATTCGTGGGCTATGTGGCGCGTCAATCCGCAAGTTCCCGCCTTGGCCGCCGAGTAATGTGAACCCAGGAAATAGCTGTAGGTCCTAGCAGCCAATGAGGACACATTCACAATTCGGCCGTGACCTTGGTTGACCATAGTCGGCAGCACTCCCTGACAGCAGAGGAAAATACTCTTCAGGTTTGTATCAATGATACTTTGCCATTCCTGTTCTGTCGTATCGATCAAGCCGTTGTAAGGGTGGTAGCCGCCGGCGCAGTTTATGATGCCATCGATCTTGCCGCCTGTCTTGACGGCAAGGGCCACCATGTCATCGATCATTCTTTTGGAAGTGACATCCACATTTAAGGCAACCGCTGAGCCAGACGATACATCACCGTTGATTTGCTCCGCCACCTGGGACACGCGGTCACCGTCGATATCGGCCAGCACAAGCTGGGCACCCTCATTGGCGAGGAGGTGAGCGGCGCTGCGCCCCAAGCCCCGTGCAGCGCCCGTGACGATGATCGTTTTGTCTTCGAAACGCATTATTATCTCCTATTATGTGCTCAGATTGAGACGCTTGAAGCTTCGGGTCTGTTCAGTGATGGCGATTTCTGTTGGCAACCGCTCGACACTCGAGGCACCAAAAAAGCCCTGTATACCGTCGGTGCGACGAAGGACGTATTCTGCGTCGGCAGGATCCGCGATAGGACCACCGTGGCACAGAACGATAATATCGTTGCGGACCCGCTTGGCGGCGTCGTGCATGGATTGGATCCGGGCGACGGCGTCGTCCAAACTCATCGCCGTGTGCGCACCGATTACACCCTTCGTTGTAAGCCCCATGTGAGGAACCAAGACGTCTGCCCCGGCTTCGGCCATTGCAACAGCTTCATCCTCGTTGAAAACGTAGGGACAAGTAAGAAGGTCGAGCTCGTGAGCAGCACGGATCATGTCCACTTCGAGCCCATAACCCATACCGGTCTCTTCGAAGTTTGCCCGAATGGTTCCGTCAAATAGGCCGACCGTGGGGAAGTTTTGCACGCCAGTGAAACCGGCGCTTACGACTTCCCGCAAGAACTGTGGCATAAGCCGAAACGGATCAGTTCCGCAGACGCCTGCGAGCACAGGTGTATTTTTCACAACCGGAAGCACCTCTCCCGCCATTTCCATGACGATGGCGTTGGCATCTCCGTATGGCATCAGGCCTGCCATCGACCCTCTCCCGGCCATTCGGTAGCGGCCGGAATTATAAACGATGATAAGATCGACGCCGCCTGCTTCCTCGCATTTTGCGGACAGACCTGTCCCGGCTCCCGCCCCGACAATTGCGTTACCGGCCGCGGCCGTATTTCGCAGACGCTCCAGCGCCTCAGTTCGTTTCATGGTCCGACTCCTTCTATGATTGCGGTGAACTCGAGGTTGACTCAACGAGATCGGCCTCGGGCAGGATTTTGGCGTAGGGGGCATCCGAGTATGCGGACAGAAGATCGGTCAGCACGTGGAGACAACCGGCAAAGAAAGACATCGGCAGCACAAGTGCGATGAGATATTTCGGGATATCCCAAGGCAGGGAAAATGTCGTGCCTCCGACCATTTTCTGGAAGGATACAAAGTTCCAACCGGCCCAGACCACGTATGCCGAAAACCCGAAAATGCATATGCGGATGAGGACGAACACCATGACTTGTAGTCGACCATCAAGGATGTCCGGCAATATGGTCACTCCGACATGCTCGCGGAAATGCGTGCCCAAATTGGCGCCGATGAAGATCATCCAGACCAGAAGTATCTGGGCCGCCTCGTTCGTCCACGGCAACACAAGCCAGGTTAGCCGGGCAAAGATACCCGCACCGACGAGAATGGCGATGCCAAGGAAGAGCAAGATGATCATCCCCTTTTCGATGTTGACGACTGCAGCATCGATGCGTTGCAAACGCTTTGTAAAAGGATGCAGATCACGCGCGGTCATACGAACCTCGTTAGAAAGAGGGAAAGGCCGGGGAAACAGATCAGGCAGATCAGGATCGCCAACATGGCCAGCACATACGGAAGGACGTAGAGGCTGAGGCGTTCGATCCCGATCTTCCCGATCTTGGAAATAACGAACAAGCAGACGCCGACGGGCGGGGTCATCAACCCAATACACATTGCGACAACGAACACGACCCCGAAGTGTATTGGGTCAATGTTCAGAGCTTCGATGAACGGCAGGAAAACAGGCATCAGAATGATGATTGCGGCGAGCCCTTCCAGGAACATTCCCACGATCAGAAAGAAGAGGACCAGCACCACCCAGACCAGGAACCTGCTTCCAGAGGCTCGTGTCGCCAGATCCGCCGCGTATTGGGGTATCTGTTCCGAGGCAAGTATGTGTGCGGCAAGCGACGCCGTGGCCAGGATCAGCACTGCGACGCCAGTTGCCCGACCGGTATCGACAAGAATGTCTCCGAGGTCTCCGATTGAGATCGACCGGTAGACGAGCCAAGCTACCAGGAAGGAATACACCGCCGCAACAAGACCCGCCTCCGTCGGTGTGAACAGCCCGCTGAATAGGCCACCAACGATGATCGCAGGCGCGAAGATTGCCCAGCCGGCACTCCGGGTCTCGCGCCCGATGCGGCGAAGCGAAAAGGACGCGCCGGGTTGTAGGCCTGATGCACGCGCAACGAAGACGTTCACGATCATCATCCCGAAACCGCACATCAGTCCGGGAACAATGCCTGCGACAAGCATCTTGCTCGCCGATACGCCCGCCGCGACCGAATAAACCACCATAATGATGCTCGGCGGGATGATGGCGGCAAGGGTGGAAGACGAGGCCGCAATCGCTCCTGCAGCGCCCTTACTGTATCCTGTGCGTTTCATCATCTGGACCGACATTGGGCCCAATGCAGCTGCATCGGAGACGGCAGAGCCGGAGATGCCTCCAAAGATCATACTCGCCACGATGCTCGCATGCCCCATGCCACCGCGTGACCAACCGACCAAGCTGTCAGCGAAGCCGAACAGCCGGGAAGCAAGCGTCGAGCGCTGCATGATAGCCCCGGTCAACATGAACAGCGGCACTGCTGTCAAAATGAAGGAATCCATCGAGGAGATGAGCATCGTCGGCACCATCAGTGCGTTGGTGCCTTCGCTCGCAAGCAATGCAAGCATCGCACCTAGTCCGATGGAAATTGAAACTGGCACGCCCACCGCGAGGAACAGCAGAAATAGTATCAGCCAGATAAGCGAGATCATTGCATTCAGCTCCTGGATGTGCGTGCCGGGGTGATCAGCGGTCGGTCAGCGCGGACTGCGCCGCCGCGATGAGATCGGCGCCGATCTGGCTCTCGTAATCTGCCCAGACCGGGCGCATGTGCTCTCGGAAGGCATCGACCTGATCCGAAGTCAGCTGGGTGACGACCATTCCATTTTCTCTGAGCGTCGCGATGACGCTATCCTCCATGGACTTTTCGGCCTCAAATGTCTCGTCGCCCAGTTTTTTCAGCTTCTCCGTCAGCAGTTCCTGATCAGATTGCTCCAGCCGTTCCCAAAACTGCCTGTTGAAGGACACCATGAGCACGTCACCTGTGTAATTCACCATGCTCACGTATTGCGCCATGTCCCACCAAGCTTCTGTCTTCAGAAACTCCGTTGGCCGCTCCGCGCCCTCAATTGCGCCAAGCTCGAGCGCCGTGACCACTTCGGAAAACGGCATCGGCACCGGCACCGCGCCGAGCGCCTTGAATGTATCCGCCCAGAGCTTGATCTCGGGCACGCGGAAGCGCAAGCCTTGCATGTCGTCGGGCGTTTCGACGACACGCTCGTTGTTCACGATTTGCCTAAGCGCACGACTCCAGGTATCGACGACGACCAGGTTGCGCTTTTCCTGATCCGAATAGACATGATCCAGCACACCGCTTTCGCCGGCGAGATAGTCCAGATCGTCAATCGACCCATTCATAAACGGCAGGCTAAGCAGATTGAGCCGCGGATCGATGTTCGTGTAGAACGCGCTCGAAATGAACGCGAGGTCGACATTGCCTGCTTGAGCATTCTGAACCATCGTTCCGATCTTTCCGCCGGACAGGCTGGCCCCGGCGTGAAGCTCGAGATTGATACGGCCCTCGGTCTCGGATGCGAGAGATGAGGCAAGCTCCGCGAGCAGGCGATGTGTCAGTGATGTCGCTGGCGCATCATGTTCGACGCGTATTGTCAGATTCTCCTGAGCGGTCGCTGAAAACGCGCAAGCCACCGCCATTCCCGCAGCTGCTATGCTGCGGGTGAAAGTCCGTCTGTTAATCATGTGATCCTCCCTGGAATGCGTCGGCCTGATGTCCTTTCAGACCGATATGCTGATTTTCTGCTCACCGTGCGTGAGCAGCTTGCCTGGCAACCGCAACTCCTCTGCGATGCCGGTTCCTTCGATCATTCCAACCAGCATTCTGGTGGCGGCCTGACCGATATGTCTTGTTGGTTGTTCGATGACTGGGAGCGGGGGGTCCAAGAGAGCTGACCAGGGAGCGTTGTCGAAACTGATCACGTCGGCGTCGCGACCTCGCTTAAGCCCCAGTTCTCGCAGGGCGATCAGAACACCCTCTGCAATCCTGCTGCTTGAAGTCATCACGGCGGTAGGCCGATCGGTTCCGGAGAAGATGCGCATTGCCGACGCCCGAGCGCCGTCCGGATGGATCGTCCCACTACCAGTTCCAAGCCAGTCTGAGTTCACCCTTAGACCAGCCTCTTCCATGGCCTCCCGGAAACCAATCAATCGCTCGCTCGACGTCATCAGCTCCTGGCTTGCGATGATCGCGCCAATCTTCGTATGCCCGAGAGCGATCAAATGGTTCGCCGCGACCTTTGCCGCCTCAACGTTTCGAAGAAGCACCGCACCGCTGCGCCCCGCTTCGAGCCGGCGGTTCACCGCCACAATCGGGAAATCCGACGGAAGATCCGAATTGATGTATTCATGATCGCCCTGCGCCGGAGCGATGATCAACCCTTCGACGCGGCGTTCATACAAGTTTGCGACGGCCTGACGCTCGCGAAGCGGATCTTCATTGCTGTTCGCAAGAATGACCGAATAACCTTTGCTGTCGGCTTCTGCCTCGACCCCAGCCGCAACCTCCGAGTGGAAACTGTTCGCAAGGTCCGAGACGACCAATCCGATGACTTTCGAATTTTGTCCGCGCAGCGCGCCTGCGAGGCGGTTCTGCCTGTAGCCGAGCTCCTTTGCGGCTGCCATGACACGTTTCCGGGTCTCAACGCTGATTTCGCCCTGACCGTTGATGGCGCGCGAGACTGTCTGATAGGATACGCCCGCTTTTTCGGCGACATCCTTGATCGTGACATTCTTTTCTTTCCCGATTGCCATCAATAACCTCCCGTGAACGTTCACAATTGATAGCGCAAGTTCGACAGAAAGGTCAAGTAGGCGACAGAGATTCCGATAAACTCCTTATTTTTCGGTCCATTACGGCTTGCCCTGTGGTAACCTTTACATGTTTCCGCAACAGTAGGATGATATATTCACGTGAACGTTCACGAATCACATGGAGGAGAAACACTATGGGCCGCGTATACGTAGTCGGCACGGCTGACACGAAGCGAGAGGAACTGGATTACGTCCGTGAAAAAATCGCCCGGGCAGGCCATGCCGCAGCGCTTGTAGACGTTGGCATCGGCCCGACGACCGGCGTCGACATCCCCAACCATGTGATAGCCAAGTCTCATCCGGAAGGCGAAGAGTTCGTCTTTTCCCGCCAAACACGCGGGGAGGCGCTTGACGCCATGGGCCTCGCCCTAACCAGATACCTGAGCCAGCAGAACGACATAGACGGCGTTATCGGCATTGGTGGGTCCGGGAATACAGGCATGGTGACCCGAGCGATGCGCTCGCTGCCTGTCGGTCTTCCTAAGGTAATGGTCTCCACCATAGCCTCTGGAGATGTATCCACCTACGTCGGCTCGAGCGATATCAACATGATTTCCTCAATCACCGATATTGCCGGCCTCAACAGGATAAACAGGCTCATTCTGGGCAACGCAGCGACAGCGATAGCTGCCATGGCGGCTAACCCGGTATGCCAGACGCCATCGGAAAGACCTGAGATTGGCCTCACTCAGTTCGGCGTCACGACGCCATGCATAGACGGCGTCCGAGCGCATTTGAGCAGGGAATTTGACTGCATCAGCTTTCATGCGACGGGCACTGGCGGAAGAGCCATGGAGCAACTTGTGGCATCTGGGCTGATAGAAGGAGTTTTGGATCTCACCACTACAGAAATAGCGGATCACATTGTCGGGGGCGTGTTGTCAGCCGGGGAAGAGAGGCTGAACGCCGTCCGAGACACAGGGGTGCCATGCGTCTTGTCTCTCGGCGCATTGGACGTTGTGAACTTTTGGTCCCGGGAGTCTGTTCCCCCCCAGTTCGCAGAGAGAACGTTTCACAAGCACAACCCCGAAGTGACACTCATGCGAACTTCGGATGAAGAATGCGAAAAGATCGGCAGATGGATAGGAGGAAAGCTCAACAGCTGTCGTGGCCACGTGAAAGTCTTGGCCCCAATGAACGGCTTTTCTGCCCTCGACATTGATGGTGGCCCTTTTTGGGATCCCGCTGCAGATCAAACCCTTGTCGAAGCTCTAGCAAGCGAAATTGCGAAAACTTCCAACGTGGAATTGATTAAGTTCAACCTGCACATTAACGATAAGGAGTTTGCGCTTCGAGCAGCGAATCTCATGAGAGAAATGGTTTTTCAGTCGAGAATTCAATGAGTTGCGACCTTTGGCGCCAGAGCAGCAGCGAACTGCAGGAACGGGCAAGCAACTGAAGGTTTTTTGGTGGTATAGAGGGTGGGACACAAGCGTGCTTGGAAATTATTCCTTTAATTTCAATGGTTTGTCACTATAAATGGCGGAGACGAAGGGATTCGAACCCTCGAGACGGTTTCCCGTCTACTCCCTTAGCAGGGGAGCGCCTTCGACCACTCGGCCACGTCTCCGCCGACGCGTATAGCCGCCCAAGCGATGGATTTACAAGGCAAAACTTCAAATACTTGGCGACATGGCGCGAACGCCTCCAAGCCTTTGAAATGGCATGGAAAGGAAGGGCGCGGGGGAGTGCCACGGGAAGTGGTGCAGGAACTGGCGCCCACCTGCTTCTTCATAGCTGGTGTTGCTCGTTCATTCCGCGTCAGTATCGTCGCACATGGCTAACAGCTTTTCCACCGGCATGTAGCGGCGCGAGACGGCCCATTCGTCATTCTGTTCCAGCATGAACGCGCCGACGAGCCGGATTTCGGCCGCGCGGTTGGGGAAGATCCCGGACTTCGGCCGATGTGACGGAGCGGCCTGCTACGGCTGCAAAGCTTTCGCAACTTGGGGAAAAACCATGCAGTTCAGGATCATACCGGCCCGTGGCAATGTGCAATGCGGCTGCCTGGAACGCGGTCGGCCCCCGCCAACCCGTGACCTATACTCAATTTCGCCCGTTCGCAGGTCTATCGTTGACATCGGCATTTGTTCCAAAATAGCGTAAAAAATGTTCCGGTAAACGGAATTTCCGGAGTTGATCGAAGCGGGGGGAGTTTCGGTAGCACAATGCCTGACGGTCGGAACGCACAGGTTCAGACGATCGATCGCGCGGCGCGTGTGCTGCGCGCGATCGCAAGCGGACCGTCCGAAGGCCTGCGGTTGGTGGACGTGACCGACGGGCTCGGGCTGGGCAAGGCAACGGCGCACCGGCTTCTGCGCGGTCTGGCGGATGTGGGGTTCGTCGCGTTCAGCGAAACCACCAAGCGTTATGCCCTGGGCTTCGAAATCTACGCCCTGGGTGCGGCGGCGCAACGGTTCCGGATCGTGGACCTGGCGCGTCCGGCCCTCGCGCGGCTCGCGGCGAAGACGCGGGATACCGTCTATCTCTCCGTCCGGGACGGTGACCACGCCCTTTGCGTCGACCGCTGCACCGGCGAGTATCCGATCCGGACCCTGACCCTGGACGTGGGCGACCGCCGTCCCCTGGGAGTCGGGGCGGGGTCGCTTGCGCTTCTCGCCTTTCAGACCGAGGCGGACATCGCCCGGATCCTGCGGGACGACCACGCCATGCGGGCGCAGTTCGACGGCTTCTCCTCCGACGCTCTCGGAGACATGGTCCGCCGGTCCCGCGCGACGGGGCACGCCTTCAACGACGGCTACATCGTCAGTGCGATGGCAGCCATCGGCGTGCCGGTGCTCGATCCGGACGGGCGTGCGGTTGCGGCGCTGTCCATCGCCGCGATCCGCGAGCGGATGCAGGCGCCGCGTTCGGACGAACTGGTCGCGCTGCTGAGCGCCGAGGCCGAGGAGCTGAGCCAGCTGCTGACCGCTGGCGGAGGCAAGACGCTGAAAACGGAGGAATTTTCGTGATCGAAGGCGCAGCGGGCGACAACCGGGACATGACCAATCTGGACAAGGACCGGTTCCTGCCGATCCTGTCGCTGATGTGGAAGATCCGCTTTTTCGAAGAGGAAGCGATCGATGCGCAGAAGGAGGGGCTGGTGCTGGGCGCCATTCACCCTTCGATCGGGCAGGAAGCGGTCGCGGCAGGGATCTGCCCGAACCTCCGACCGACCGATCTGCTGCTGTCGACGCATCGCGGCCACGGGCACACGCTGGCCAAGGGGGCCGACCCGCTGGCCATGATGAAAGAGCTTTTTGGCCGCGAAGGCGGCACCTGCGGCGGCAAGGGCGGATCCATGCATATCGCCGATTTCGGCGTGGGGATGCTGGGCGCGAATGGCGTGGTCGGCGCGAATATCTCGATCGGCGTCGGCTCGGCCCATGCCCTGAAACTGCGCCGATCGGGCGACATCACCGTCTGCATTTTCGGTGACGGCGCGATCAACCGGGGCCCCTTCCTTGAGGGCCTGAACTGGGCGCGTATCTATGACCTGCCGATTCTTTTCGTTTGCGAAGACAACAACTTCTCGGCCACGACCCATACCCGCTCGATGACCGGCGGGCCGGGGGCCGTGGCGCGGGCCGAAAGCCTTGGCCTGCCGTCCCGGTCGGTCGACGGCAACGACGTGCTGGCGGTCGATGCCGTGGCCCGCGAGCAGATCGGGGCGATCCGGGCTGGCGACGGTCCGCGCTTTCTGCATTGCAATACGTACCGGATGACCGGCCACACCGCCGTCGACCCGGCGACCTATCGCGACCCGGCAGAGGTCGAGACATGGCGCGGTAACTGCCCGATCGCGCGACTTGAAAGGGCGCTTGGCCTGGCCGGTGTCGAGGCGGTGGAACTCGAACGCCTGCGTGACGGGGCCCGGGCCGACCTCAAGGCCGTCCGTGACGAGGCGAAGGACGCCCCCTGGCCCGATCCGGCACAGGCTTTCGACGACGTGCAGGATATCGGCAATCCGGCAGAGAGGGCCTATTGATGCAGACGCTGACCTATCTCAACGCCGGCCATCGCGCGCTTCTGGAAGAAATGCAGCGGGACGAGCGTGTCTGGGCGCTTGGCGAGGACCTGGGCCGGGGCGGCGTCTTCGGCCAGTATCACCACCTGCAAGAGATGTTCGGCGAAGAACGGATCGTCGACACGCCGATTTCCGAGGCCTGCATCATGGGCGCCGCCGTGGGCGCGGCCATGACCGAGACACGCCCCGTGGTCGAGATGCGCTTTTCCGATTTTGCGCTTTGCGCGGTAGATGAACTGGTGAACCAGGCGGCCAAGGCGCGCTTCATGTTCGGCGGCCAGATGCGCGTGCCCCTGGTCGTCCGCCAGCCGGTCGGCATATGGCGGTCCTCGGCGGCGCAGCATTCGCAATCGCTCGAAGCCTGGTACGCACATATCCCGGGCCTCGTGGTTGTCGCGCCCTCGACCCCGACGGACAACCTCGGCCTTTTGAAATCCGCAATCCGCTGCGACGATCCCGTCGTCTACATGGAACACAAGAACCTCTGGGCACTGGAAGGTGACGTGCCCGAGGGCGAGCACCTGGTGCCGCTCGGCAAGGCCGAGGTGGCGCGGGCCGGCGGCGACGTGACGCTGGTGACATGGTCGGCCATGCGCCACGTGAGCCTCGAGGCCGCAGAACTGCTGGCCGCCGAAGGCATCCAGGTCGAGGTCATCGACCTCCGCACCCTCTGGCCATGGGATCGTGAGACGGTGCTGGGTTCCGTCGAGCGGACCGGGAGAGTTCTGGTCGTTCAGGAGGCGGTGTCGGTTGCCGGGTTCGGCGCCGAGATCGCGGCCAGCGTGGCCGAGGAGATGCACGACCGCCTGAAAGCACCGGTGCGCCGCCTTGGCGCTCCGCGCATCCCGGTCTCTTACGCGCCCCCGCTGGAAGAGCGGGTGCACGTGCGCAAGGAACGAATCGTCGAGGCCGTGCGGGACATGACCCGCGCGACTGCGCCTCGTGAACCGGCGGGGCATTAGACCTGTCATTTTCTCAGGGAGGAGAATCGAATGAAACTGATGAAGACAATGTTGGCGGCAGGGGTCGCCGTGGCCGTGATGGGGCTCGCGCCGCTGCACGCCCAGGACTACAAGGAAGAGTACCGCGTTTCGACCGTGGTCCCCGCGCCTTTCCCGTGGGGGATCGCCGCCGAACGCTGGACGGAACTGGTGGGCGAGCGCACCGAGGGCCGGATCAACATGAAGGTCTATCCGGGCGTGCAGCTGGTTCAGGGCGACCAGACGCGGGAATTCACCGCCATGCGCCGTGGGATCATCGACATGGCCGTGGGATCGACCATCAACTGGTCGCCGCAGGTGACCGAGCTCAACCTCTTCTCGCTGCCGTTCCTGATGCCCGATTACGCGGCGCTCGATGCGCTGACGCAGGGCCCGGTCGGAGAGCAGATCTTCGAGGTCCTGCGCGAGAACGGCGTGGTGCCGCTGGCATGGGCCGAAAACGGCTTCCGCGAGGTGACCAATTCGCAGCGCGAGATCCGCAAGCCCGCGGATATGGAAGGCCTCAAGATGCGCGTGGTCGGGTCGCCGATCTTCAATGACATGTTCACGGCAATGGGCGCCAACCCCACGCAGATGAGCTGGGCCGACGCACAGCCCGCGCTGACCACCGGTGCGGTGGACGGGCAGGAAAACCCGCTGACCATCTACTCGGTGCTCAACATGCACGAACTGGGGCAGGACAAGGTGACGCTGTGGCACTACGTGGCCGACCCGCTGATCTTCGCGCTGAACCAGGAGGTCTGGGACAGCTTCACCCCCGAGGACCAGGAGATCGTGCGCCAGGCGGCCATCGAGGCCGGGGCCCATGGGATCGAAGTGGCCCGCAAGGGTCTGACCGATGACGACCAGACGCTGCTCGACGACATTCGCGACAAGGGCGTGACCGTTGTCACCCTCACCGAGGAGGAGCGCCAGGCCTTCGTGGACATCACCCGCCCCGTCTACGAGAAATGGACCGACATGATCGGCGCGGACCTCGTGAAGATGGCAGAGGAGTCCATCGCGAACCGCTGACGACGAGACGGCCGGGGGCGGGCGCGCAGGTTGCATCCGCCCCCGCACGATGCAGGAGATTCCCATGTCCGATCATGAAACCAGCGAGATCGGTGTCACCGGCACGGACACCGGCGCCGACCACGTCCGCGTCCCCGTGCGGATCGAAGAGGCGATGGGCGCCGCCGCCCTGGCCGTGATCTGCCTGATCTCGCTCGGAAATGTCGTGGTCCGCTATGCCACCAACGTGTCCTTCGCCTTCACCGAGGAATTCTCGGTCTTCCTGCTGGTCTTCATGACCTTCACCGGCGCCTCCCTCGCCTTCGCCACGAACGAGCACATCCGGATCACCTTCTTCCTCGACCGCCTGCCGGAGCGTCTGCGCTGGCTGGCCGAGGTCGTGACGCTGGTCGTAACCGTCACGATGTTCTCGATGATCATCTGGTACGGGGGTCGCGTGACCTACGACGAGTGGTACTGGGGCGAAACCTCGCCCGGGCTCGGAAACCCGGTATGGCTCTACACCATCTGGCTTCCGCTGCTGTCCATCGCGATCATCCTGCGTGTGCTGGGTCGCGGCTGGGCCAAATTGTTCCGCCCCGGCTGAGGACCCAGGCAAATGGACCCGAACCTACTTCTCCTGCTGACCTTCGTGGTCCTCATGTTCCTCGGCACGCCGATTGCCGTCGCACTGGGCTTTGCCGGCGCGGTCGGCATCCTGGCAGGGCTCGACCTGACCGCCCTGGGCATGATTGGTCCCAACACCTACGCGGCCATCGCGAAGTATCCGCTGATCGCGATCCCGCTTTTCATCCTGACCGGCATGGTCTTCGAACGCTCCGGCGTCGCCGCCCGGCTGGTGGAATTCGCCCAGGCGATCATCGGCCCGCGTCGCGGCGGGCTGGCGCTGGTGGCGGTGCTCGTCTGCCTGATCATGGGGGGCATGTCCGGGTCCGGCCCGGCAGACGCCGCCGCGGTGGTCACGGTGATGCTGCCCTCGATGCTGAAGGCGGGCTATCCCCGCGGCTTCACCGCGAGCGTCGTGGCCGCCTCCTCCTCCACCGCGATCCTGATCCCGCCCTCGGTGGCGATGATCGTCTATTCGGTGATCGTACCGGGCATGGACCTGCGCGCGCTCTTTGCCGCCGGGATGGTGCCGGGCCTGTTGGTGGGGCTGGCCGTCGCCGTGCCGGCGCTCCTTCTCAGCCGCAAGTACAACTTCGGTATCAACGAAGACCCGAACCGCCCGCCCTTCTGGCCCAGCTTCCGCCGCGCGATCCCCGGCCTGATGGCCCCGGTCATCATTCTCGGCGGTCTTCGGTCGGGCCTCTTCACCCCGACCGAAACGGCCGTGGTCGCCGTCACCTACGGGTTGATCGTGGGCGTGTTTCTCTACCGGACAATGGGCCTGCGCGAAATCTACGACGTGCTGGCCGCCAGCGCCAAGATCTCCGGCGTGGTGATGGTCATCATCTCGCTTGCCGGTCTCTTCGCATGGGCGGGGTCCACCATGGGCGCATTCGATGCGACCACCGCCGCGCTCCTGTCTGTGTCGGACAACGAATGGGTGATCCTGGTTTTCCTGATGATCGTCCTGATCCTGGCGGGCATGGTGCTGGACGGGGTGTCCATCTACCTGATCGCGGTGCCGCTTCTGGTCCCTATCGTTCAGGCCTTCGAATGGTCCTTCGTCTGGTTCGGGGTGGTCATGGCCATGCTCGTGGCCATGGGCCAGTTCACGCCCCCGGTGGCGGTCAATCTGATGGTCGCCTCCAAGATCGCCGACACGCCGCTCGAAAGCACCTTCCGCTGGATCGGCTGGCTGCTGCTCGGCACGCTGGTGGCGCTCGGACTGGTCGTCATCTTCCCCGAACTCTCGCTCTGGCTGCCGCGGGTTCTGGGCTATCGCATCAACTGACTCGAAGAGGGCATTATGAACCAGAAAAACCACAACGAGATGTCCGGGGGCGAGGCGCTGGTGCACATGCTGCTCAAACACGGGGCCGGCCCGGTATTCGGCATGGGCGGTTTCCAGCTCCTGCCCTTCTACGACGCCGCGCGCCGGCTCGGGCTCAACCACAATCTGATCAACGACGAACGCTGCGGCGTGTTCGCCGCCGATGCCTATGCCAAGGTCTCGGGTCGTGTCGGGATCGTCGATGCGACGCTCGGCCCCGGGGCCACCAACCTAGTCACCGGTCTGGTCGAAGCCCTCAACGCGGGCAGCCCGATGGTCGCCATCGTCGGCGACTCGCACCGCGACCATTCGTGGAAGAACATGACGCAGGAGGCGCGGCAGGCCGAGATCCTGCGGCCCGCCGTGAAGGAACTGATCCGCGCCGAAAGCGTCGCGCGCCTCCCCGAACTCGTCCGCCGCGCCTTCACCGTCGCCACGACCGGGCGTCCCGGCCCGGTGGCGCTTGTCGTGCCGGAAGACGTGGCGCATGGCACGCATGGTTTCTCCGAAGGCGATTTCACCGCCGCCGCCCGTTACGAGTCGGCCCCGGCACTGCGCGCGCGCCCCGACGCGGACAGCCTGGCCGAGGCCGCGGCCATGCTGATCGGAGCGGAAAAACCATTGATCCTCGCCGGCGGCGGCGTGCACCTGTCGCAGGCGGCGAACGACCTGCAATCCTTCGCAGAAACGCACGGCATTCCCGTCGCCCACACCCTCAGCGGAAAGGGCGCGGTTGCCTGCACCAGCCCGATCTCTGCCGGGCTCTTCGGACGCTATGACCGGATCGCCAACGACATGATCGCCGAAAGCGATTGTCTTCTGGTGGTCGGCTGCAAGCTGGGCGAGATCGCAACCAAGCGCTACACGGTGCCCGAGCCGGGCAAGACGCTCATCCATCTCGACTGCGTGGCCGAGGAGATCGGCCGAACCTACCAGCCCACCTTGCCCCTCTGGGGCGATGTGCGCGAAAGCATCCGCGATCTGGCCGCCGCGCTGGATGGCAAGCCGGCGCCCGACGCGCGCAAGGCCTGGACCGAAAGCGTGCCGACCCGCATGGCCGCTTGGCGCGAGACGGCGCGCGAACGGCTGGAAAGCGACGAGGTGCCGGTGTCGATGGGCCGCCTGATGGGCGAACTCAACGCCACTCTGCCCGAAGACGCAATCCTGATCGCCGATGGCGGCTTTGCCGCACATTGGGGCGGCCTGCTTTACGACCAGCCCAGGGCCGGGCGCGGCTTCGTGCCGGACCGGGGCTTTGCCTCCATCGGCTACGGTCTGCCCGGTGCGATCGGCGCGCGCCTCGCCGCGCCCGAGCGGGCGGTGGTCGCCCTGACCGGCGACGGTGGCTTCAACATGGTCCTGGGAGAGCTGGAAACCGCCCGCCGCATGGGGCTTGCCGTCACCATCATCGTGGTGAACAACGCCGCCTCTGGCTATGTCAAAGCGCTGCAGCACCTGATGTACGGCGAAGGGGCCTATCAATCGAGTGACCTTGCCGAGACCAACTACGCCGCCGCGGCCGAGGCGCTTGGCTGTCGCGGGATCCGTATCGAGGCACCGGGTCAACTGGCGGACGCCCTGAGGCAGGCTTTGAACGAACCGGGCCGCCCCACGGTGCTGGACGTCGTGGTGACGCGCGATCCGGGCAAGATGCTGCCTGCCGCCGACAGCCGCGCGGCGCAGGTCAGGAAGGGCGACAGGATTGCCTGACCTGCAAGCTCCGCTGCTTGCCGACAGCGTCACGAAATTGGGGGCGGAGGCCGTCGGCCGGGTGGTCGTTTCGGGCTCGCACGGCGGAACCTACGCCGCATGGGCCGCCTGCAAGGCGGGGTGCCGCGCCGTCATCCTGCACGACGCGGGTGTCGGCCTGGACGGCGCAGGTATCGGCGGGCTGCTGTACCTGGAAAAGCTGGGCATGGCCGCCGCCGCCGTGGATCACACCAGTGCTCCAATCGGGCAGGCAGCGCGGATGCTGGACAGCGGCCGCATCTCGCACGCCAATGACCGGGCGCGTGATTGCGGCGTATCGCCAGGCATGCCCTGCGCCGAGGCCGCCGCCCGGCTGGCCGCCGCCCCCATGCAAACGTACGATTGCCCGGTGGTCGCCGAAGCGCGCGAGGTCCTGACGCCGGACGGCGCACGCCGTGCGTTGGTGCTTGTCGACTCGGCCAGCCTCGTCCTGCCGGAGGATGCCGGCCGCATCGTCGTTACCGGGTCGCATGGCGCTCTGTTCGGCAGCGATCCGATGAATGCGATCAAGGCCGATGCCTTCCTTGCGCTTTTCAACGATGCGGGTGGCGGGCCGGGAACAGGGCGTCTGCCCGTGCTGGAAACCCGCGGCGTCGCCGCCGCGACGGTCGCCGCAGGCAGCGCCCGCATAGGCGAGGCACGTTCGACATGGCAGGACGGTATTATCTCCGCCGCGAACGCGCGGGCGCGTGCCTTGGGCGCACGACCCGGGATCGGTGCCCGAGAATTGGTGGCGCGGGCGCTCGAAGCGTAGCGACCCCTGCTGTCCTCGTTGCGGCGCAGCGTGTTACCCGCCACCATCCGTGACCCGTTCAACCCAGAATTCCGGCGGCCGTGTCAAGCAGGCTCGGCAGAAACCTCTCAAGGACTTGTTTTTCATTGAAAGCAATGCCGGAAATGGAGATCTGTACCGCAGCATGCGCCTGACCATCGGTGCCTCTCACGGGTGCGGCGAGGCTGATTTCATTGAGCAACATTTGATCCCGGGTGATGCAGAATCCGTCTTCGCGGGCCGACTTTATGTGTCTTGCGATGTCGCTCCGGTCCATGAGCGTCTTCCGCGTCGCCTGAACCAGGGGCCAACGGGAACAGGCGTGACCAATTTCCTCGTCGCTTCTGGTCGATAGCATCACCCTTCCGGAAGCCGTGTTCAGCGCAGGCAAACGTCGTCCCACGATACTTGCCGCGAAATGCGTCCGCTGGTTGGGCAGCCGCAGCGAATAGATGATATGATCGCCCGAGATCTGCGCCAGGTTCACCGTCTCGCCCATGGCGCGGCTGAATTCGATCAGCTTGGGCAGGGCGCGGGCGATCAGGGGGTCGGACCAGTAGTAGGCGTAGGCCAGTTCCAGCCACGCGTGGCTCGGACGGTACAGGCGTGATTTCGGATCGCGGTCCAGCATCCCTTCCACGTGCAGCGTGTGCGCCATCCGCTGCACCGCGCTTTTCTCCAGCCCGGTGCGCGCCACAAGATCCGTGAGCGACAGCGCGACATGTGATTCGTCGAACGCCCGGAGGATCTGCAGCCCCCGTGCCAGCGTGCTCGCGTACAGGCTGTCCCGCTTCCTTTCCATGTTTTCCTCCCCCTTAGGGTGTCCCGTGGCGGTTGAATACACCCGGGTCTTGACGCCGACCTGCAACACATTGCTATACTGATCAAATAGCAATCGGCAATATCAAATAGTGATAACCACCATCACGCAACAGGGAGTCGTCATGCTCGTAAAGACCAAAACAACCGCAACCCTCCTCGCCTCGGTCCTAGCGGCCGGCATGGCCTTGCCCGCCTTGGCCGACAAGGCCTCGGGCACGCTCAACGTCGCCTTCACGAAGGAGCTGGAGAATGTCGACAGCTACTTCAATTCGTCCCGCGAAGGGGTGGTGCTGCAACGCGCCATCTGGGACGGGCTGATCTATCGCGACCCCGAAACCAACGAATATGTCGGCAACCTCGCCACCAGCTGGGAATGGATCGACGACACCACGCTGGAATTCAAGCTGCGCGAGGGCGTCACCTTTCACAACGGCGAGGCGTTCAACGCCGATGACGTGGTCTACACCGTCAACTTCGTCGCCAAGGAAGAAAGCGGCGTGAAGACCCAGCGCAACGTCAACTGGATGGAATCGGCCGAAAAGATCGACGAATTCACCGTGCGCATCAACCTCAAGGACAAGTTCCCGGCGGCGATCGAGTTCCTGTCCGGCCCGGTCTCCATGTACCCGGACGAATACTACGCCGAGGCCGGCCCCTCCGGCATGGGCCTGAAGCCCGTCGGCACCGGCCCCTACAAGGCCGTCGATGTCACGCCGGGTCAGCGTTTCGTGCTCGAAGCCAACGAGAACTACCACGACAGCCCCAAGGGCCAGCCCGAGATCGAAAAGATCGACATCCGTACCATCCCGGACGTGAACACGCAGATGGCGGAACTCTTCTCCGGTTCGCTCGACCTGATCTGGCAGGTGCCCGCCGACCAGGCCAACAAGCTGGCCACCCGTGATGAACTCACCGTCGCCAACGAATCCACCATGCGGGTAGGTTACCTGCAGATGGATTCCGCCGGCCGCTCGGGCGAGAACCCGTTCACCAACAAGCTGGTGCGCGAGGCCGTCAACTATGCCATCAACCGGCAGGAACTGGTCGATGCCCTCCTTCAGGGAGCCTCCCAGGTCGTCTACACCCCCTGCTTCCCCAGCCAGTTCGGCTGTAATCAGGACGTGACCGAGTACGAATACAATCCCGAGAAGGCCGAAGAACTGCTGGCCGAGGCGGGGTACCCCGATGGCTTCACCGTCGATTTCTACGCCTACCGCGACCGCCAGTATGCCGAGGCGATCACCTCGTACCTGAACGCCGTGGGCATCGAGACAAACTTCAACATGCTGCAATACTCGGCCCTGCGCGAACTCAACATGAAGGGCGAGGTGCCGATCTCGTTCCAGACCTGGGGCAGCTACTCGATCAACGACGCCTCGGCCATGGTCAGCCAGTTCTTCAAGCACGGCTCGCTCGACAGCACGCGCGACGACCAGGTGCTCGAATGGCTGAACATCGCCGACAGCTCGACCGACCCGGACGAGCGGGTGGAGTACTACACCAAGGCCCTGCAGCGCATCACGGAAGAGGCCTACTGGGCGCCGATGTTCACCTACAACACCAACTACGTGTTCACGGATGAAGTCGCCTACACGCCCACGCCCGACGAGGTGCTGCGCTTCGTCGACATGAGCTGGAACTAAGACAGTCCAGGTGAGGGGCCGGCTCCGGCCCCTCACCCGACCGACCTTCAAGACACGAACTCCCTTCCCCCGCAACGCGCACAAGGCGCGTCACGCGAAAGGTCCGCCATGCTCACATTCATAATGAAACGCCTCGGTCTGGCTGTGCTGGTCGCCTTCACCGTCAGCTTCATCAGTTTCTCGCTGCTGTTTCTGTCCGGCGATCCGGCCGCGGCGCTCGCGGGGGAAACCGCCAGCGGCGAGGATGTCGAGACGCTGCGCCGCCTCTACGGCTTCGACCGCCCGATGCTGGTGCAATACGGCGACTGGCTGTTCTCGGCGCTGCAGGGGGATTTCGGCGAAAGCTATTACTTCAAGCTGCCCGTCGCCAGCCTGATTGCCGAACGCCTGCAGGTCACCATGACCCTGGGCGTCTGCGGCATCCTCTTCGCGCTGATCACCGCAGTGCCGCTGGGCGTGGTCGCGGCGATCCGCCCCAATTCGATGATCGACCGCGTGGCGCTCTTCCTGTCGGTTGCGGGCCAGGCGATGCCCTCGTTCTGGTTCGGCCTGATCCTGATCGTGATCTTCGCGATCCAGCTGGGCATGCTGCCGCCCTCGGGCGCGGATTCGTGGCGGCATTTCATCATGCCCACCATCGTGCTGGGCTATTACGCCATGCCCGCCATCATGCGCCTGACACGCGCGGGCATGCTGGACGTGCTTAACTCCGACTATATCCGCACCGCGCGGGCCAAGGGCGCGGGCGAATCCCGCGTTCTCTTCAAGCACGCGCTGCGCAACGCCATCATCCCCGTGGTCAGCCTCGCCGCCGTGCAGATGGGCTTCATGCTGGGCGGCTCGATCGTGGTCGAAAGCGTCTTCGCCCTGCATGGCGCGGGATACCTCGCCTGGGAAAGCATCGCCCGCAACGACCTGCCAACCGTGCAGGCGCTGATCCTCGTCTTCTCGATGTTCTACATCGTCTTCACCTTCCTCGCCGACGTTCTGAACGCCTGGCTGGACCCCAGAATGCGGAGTGCCTGACGTGACCGATACGACCGATCCACTCTCCCGCGAAATCCAGGGGCCCTCGCCCCGCCAGATGCTCAAGGCCCGCGCGCTGTCGCACAAGGGGCTGATGTTCGGCATGGTCGTCGTGGGTCTGCTGGTGCTGGTGGCGATCTTCGCGCCCCTGCTGACCCCGCACGACCCCTACGCCCAAAGCCTGATGAAGCGGATGGTCCCCCCGGTCTTCATGGGCGGCACGTGGGAACATCCCCTGGGCACCGATCACCTGGGCCGGGATTACCTGTCGCGGCTCATCTACGGTGCCCGCGTGTCGCTTCTGATCGGCGCTGTCGCGGCGCTGATCTCGGGCGTTATCGGCACCGCGATGGGCGTCGCCGCGGGCTATTTCGGCGGCAAGGTCGACGCCGTGGTAACCTTTCTCATCAACGTGCGCCTCGCCATGCCCGTCGTGCTGGTGGCGCTCGCGGTGGTGGCCATCCTCGGCGGCTCGCTCACCGTGGTGATCTGCGTGCTGGGCCTCCTGCTCTGGGATCGTTTCGCCGTGGTGATGCGCGCCTCCACCCTGCAGATCAGCCGGCGCGATTACGTCGCCGCCGCACAGGTGATCGGCGCCTCGACCCCGCGCATCGTCCTGACCGAGATCATGCCGAACGTGTTCAACAACCTCATCGTGATCGTCACGCTGGAAATGGCCCACGCCATCCTTCTGGAAGCCGCGCTCAGCTTCCTCGGCCTCGGCGTCCAGCCGCCGATCCCCTCCTGGGGCCTTATGGTCTCCGAGGGCAAGAACATGATGCTGTTCGAGCCGTGGCTGGTGCTGATCCCCGGCGCCGTGCTCTTCGCCCTCGTGCTGGCAATCAACCTCATGGGCGACGGCCTGCGCGACGTCACCGCCCCCGAAGGACGGAGCTGACGACATGTCCGACACATTGCTTTCCGTAAAGAACCTGACGCTCGACATCCCCACCGGCAGCGGCACGCTGCACGCGGTGCGCGGCATCGACTTCGAGATGAAGCGCGGCGAAACCCTCTCCATCGTCGGCGAGAGCGGCTCGGGCAAGTCGCTCACCTCGCTGGCCATGATGGGCCTTCTCGGCAAGTCGATCAAGCGCTCGGCGGACGAGATCCGCTACGACGATATCGACCTGTTGAAAGCGGGCAACCGCGTGATGCGCGACCTGCGCGGCAACCGCATCGCGATGATCTTCCAGGAGCCGATGACCTCGCTGAACCCGGCCTACACCATCGGCGACCAGCTCATGGAAACCCTGCTGCTGCACCGCAATGTCAGCAAGGCCAAGGCCCGCGCCCGCGCCGTGGAGCTTCTGGAAAAGGTCGGCATCACCGCCGCTGAAAGCCGCCTGTCGCAATACCCGCACCAGTTGTCGGGCGGGTTGCGCCAGCGCGTGATGATCGCCATGGCCCTGATGTGCGAACCCGACCTGCTGATCGCCGACGAGCCGACCACCGCGCTCGACGTGACCATCCAGGCCCAGATCCTGCGCCTTCTGGTCGACCTCACGCGCGAGATGAACATGGCCATGATCCTGATCACCCACGACCTCGGCGTCGTGGCCCGCGTCGCCGACAAGGTGGCGGTGATGTATGCGGGCGAACTGGTCGAGACCGGCCCGGCCGAGGCCGTCTTCGAAACCCCCAGCCACCCCTATACCCGCGGCCTGCTGCGCTGCATCCCGCAACCGGGCAAGACCGAACGCGGCGCGGCGCTCGGCACCATCGCCGGCATCGTGCCCTCGCTGGTGGGCGACATCACCGGCTGCGCCTTCCGCACCCGCTGCCCCCATGCCGTGCCCGCCTGCCGCGAGGCCATCCCCCTGCGCGGCACCAACAATCACGATTTCCGCTGTGTCCACGCCGATGGCGCCCTGTCCAAGGAAGGAGACGCCGCATGAGCGATATCCTCACCCTCGACCACGTCAAGAAGACCTACAGCGTCAAGCAGGGCCTCTTCGGCCAGCGCAAGCCGCTCTCGGCGGTCAACGACGTCACGATCTCGATCCGCAAGGGCGAGGTGCTGGGCCTCGTGGGCGAATCCGGCTGCGGCAAGTCCACCCTCGCCAAGCTGCTCCTCGGGCTTGAAAAACCGACCGATGGCAAGGTGCTCGTCGAAGGCGAGAACATGCAGGATCTCGACCGCCGCGCCCTCGCCGGGCGGCTTCAGCCGATCTTCCAGGATCCGTATTCCTCGCTAAACCCGCGCAAATCGATCTACGATCTCATCTCGCTGCCCCTGCGGGTCCACCGCATCGGCGACACCGCCAGCCAGCGCAAGGCGGTCGAGGAGATCCTCGACATCGTGGGCCTTCCGGCCCGCGTCATCAACACCTATCCCAGCCAGATGTCGGGCGGCCAGCGTCAGCGCGTGGCCATCGCCCGGGCGCTGGTGATGAAGCCCGAAATCGTCATCTGCGACGAACCCACCTCGGCGCTCGACGTGTCGGTGCAAAGCCAGATCCTCAACCTGCTGGCCGATCTGCGCCGCGATTTCGGGCTGACCTATCTCTTCATCTCGCACGACCTCGCGGTGGTCGAACACCTCGCCACCCGCGTCGCGGTGATGTATCTCGGCCGCATCGTCGAGGAGGCGCCGGTGGCCGACCTCTTCGAGCGTCCGCGCCACCCCTACACGCAGGCGCTGCTCAGTTCCGTCCTGACGCCCGACCCGACGCAGGGCGTGCCGGAAACCTCGCTCGGCACCGCCTATCCCAACCCGATCGACCCGCCCTCGGGCTGCGCCTTCCACCCGCGCTGCCCCCACGCCACGGCGCATTGCGCGGCCCAGGCGCCCCGACCCCTGCAAACCGATGCGGGGCTGGTCGAGTGTCACCTGCACGACCCCGAAAGCCCGATGTTCGAGAAGGGCGCGGCATGAGCGCGCTTTCCAGAACGCAAACGGTCCGCAAGCACGTCATCGAAACGTCCGGCGGCGTGGTCGCGGCCCAGCACCGCCTCGCCGCCGAGGCGGGCGCCGAAGCCCTGCGCGCGGGCGGTGACGCGGTCGATGCCGCCGTGGCCACCTCTTTCGTCATCGGCGTGCTCGAGCCGTGGATGAGCGGCCCCGCCGGCGGCGGCGCGGCGGTCCACTGGCGCGCCGACACGGGCGACGCCGTGGCGATCAATTTCGGGATGCGCTCGCCCAAGGGCCTCGACGTGGCCGACTACCCCTTGTCGGGCGAAGGCAAGGCCGGCGACCTTTTCCCGTGGGAACGGGTCGTCGACGACCGCAACGTCGAAGGCGCCAAAGCCATCGCCGTGCCCGGCGTCGTGGACGGGATCGGGCAGGCCCATGAACGATGGGGCCGCCTGCCCTGGGCCGACCTGCTCGCCCCCGCCATCGCCCACGCCCGCGAAGGCATGCTGGTCGACTGGTACGCGGCCCTCGTGATCGCCTCCGTCGCCCGCAACCTCGCCGCCGACCCCGACGCCGCCGCGCTCTTTCTCGATGACGGCACGTGGCCCAAGGGCTCCGGCTGGACCGCGATCCCCGACAACCGGCTCGATCAGACCGCCATGGCCGACATGCTGGAAACCCTGGCACGCGGCGGTCCGCGCAGCTTCTACGACGGCGATATCGCCCGGGCCCTGGCCGGGGACGTTCAGGCCAAGGGCGGCAGCCTCTCCGCCGGCGACCTGTCGGGCTACCGCGCCTGGATGGGCGCGGCGCAACGCGTGCCCTACCGCGACGCGCTCTTTCACGTCATGCCCGGCCTCACCGCGGGGCCCACCTTCGCCCACGTGATGGAACAGCTGTCGGATCAGGACCTCTCCACCCCCGAACGCGCCTTTCCGGCCTATGCAAGCGCCCTCGACCGCGCCTATGCCGACCGGCTGGGCAAGATGGGCGACACCGGCGAAGTGCCCGAGGCCCCCGGCTGCACCACGCATTTCTCTATCGTCGACCGCGCCGGCAACATGGTCGCCAACACCCAGACCCTTCTGTCGATCTTCGGCAGCCGCGTGGTCTCGCCCACAACCGGCCTCCTGATGAACAACGGCATCATGTGGTTCGACCCCGAACAGGGCAAACCCAACTCCCTTGCGCCCGACAAGGCCTGCCTGATGAACGTCTGCCCCATCCTCGGCCACCACGGCCCGCGCCACTTCGCGCTCGGCGCCTCGGGCGGGCGCAAGATCGTCTCGGCGGTGGCGCAGATGGCCTCCTTCATCACCGACAGCGGCATGGATATCGAGGCCGCGTTCCACGCCCCCCGCATCGACGTCTCGGGCGGCGGCACCGCCATCGCCGACGACACCCTGCCCGCCTCGGTGCTGTCGGCCATCGAAGACGTCATGCCGGTGCGCACCACCCGCCGCACCGTCCTGCCCTATGCCTTTGCCTGTCCCGCCGGCGTCATGCGTCATGATGCCGTGAACACGGGATGTACCGAAATCATGTCACCCTGGGGTGACGCAGTCCTGGAAGACCCTCAATGACCCGCGACACCGCCATCACCAACGCCACCGAATATTTCAACGCCGGCACGTTCCAGTCCGACCTGTCGCACCTCGTGTCGTTCCGCAGCGAAAGCCAGAACCCCGCCCCCGAGGCCCGCGCGGAGGCGCAGCGCTACCTCGTCGAGGCGATGCAGCCACGGCTCGAGTCGATGGGCTTTGCCTGCGAGATACTCGACAACCCCAACCCCAAGGGCGGGCCTCTCTTGCTGGGCGAGCGTATCGAAGGCGACGACCTGCCTACGGTCCTGACCTATGGCCACGGCGACACCGTGCTGGGACAGGACGACATGTGGCGCGACGGGTTGCAGCCCTGGGAGATCACCGTAGAGGGCGACCGCCTCTACGGGCGCGGCACCGCCGACAACAAGAGCCAGCACCTGATCAACATCGCCGCGCTCGAATCCGTCCTTGCGGCGCGCGGCAGCCTCGGCTTCAACACCCGCATCGTCATCGAGATGAGCGAGGAGGTCGGCTCGGTCGGCCTGCCCGAGATCTTCCGCACCTACAAGGACCGGCTGACGGCGGATGTGCTGATCGCCTCCGACGGGCCGCGCCTGCAACCCGAAGTGCCGACCATGTTCATGGGCTCGCGCGGCGGCACCACCTTCGACCTCGTGGTCGAAACGCACGAAGGCGCGCACCATTCCGGCAACTGGGGCGGCCTCTTGGCGGACCCGGCGATGATCCTCGCCCACGCGCTGGCCTGCATCACCGATGCGCGCGGCCAGATCAAGGTGCCCGAATGGCGCCCCGACAGCCTGACCGACACCGTCCGCGAGACCCTGCGCGACCTGCCCGTTCAGGGCGGCGAAGGCCCCGATGTCGATCCCGACTGGGGCGAGGAAAGCCTCACCCCCGCCGAGCGTGTCTTCGGCTGGAACAGCTTCGCGGTGCTCGCCATGGTCTCGGGCGTGCCCGACGCGCCGGTCAACGCGATCTCCGGCTGGGCACGGGCCACCTGCCAGCTCCGTTTCGTCGTCGGCACCGACCCCGCGGAGGTGGTCCCCGCCCTGCGGCGCCACCTCGACGCGCACGGTTTCGAGCGGGTGCAGATCCGTCCGCACGACCGTGGCTTCTTCGCCGCCACCCGGCTGGACCCCACCCACCCCTGGGCACAGTTCGTCGGCGCCTCGATCCGCGAGACATCCGGCGACCTGCACGTCTTGCCCAACCTCGCCGGCTCCCTGCCCAACGACAGCTTCACCGATATCCTCGAACTGCCGACAATCTGGGTACCGCATTCCTATCGCGGCTGCTCGCAGCATGCGCCGAACGAGCACGTGCTGATGCCTGTCTGCCGGGATGCCCTGCGGATCATGGCAGGCGTGTTCTGGGACATAGGGGAAAAGCCGGCGCCGGGCCGCTGACACGTACACAGCCGGCGACGTGCGCCGAGTCTCGCGTTGACCCCGGCTCGTGAACATCTCCTCCTTCCCGACATGTCCACAAGACGCCGCATCCGGGCCGCGCTTTCGATGCGGCACGGACCCTTCGGCTCAAGGATCCAGGCCCAGCCCGGCGGCGCCGTGCAGCGCCACCCCCGCGACAAACACCGCCAGCAGGATCACCGAGTACCGGCGGCGCATCGGGAAGAAGACGGGCTGAAGCGCCGCCCGCAACAGCCAGAACCCGGCGCCGAACAGGGCCAGCCCGCGCCCCACCGCCCCGTCACCGGCCAGCACCAGCGCCAGCGCGACCGCGAAGAAGCAGTAGCACAGCATCAGGTTCAGCGTCTGCGCCACGGCCCTGTTGAGCCCGCCCGCCGGGGCCAGCGACGCGGGCCAGCTCAGCAGACGCCAGAACAGCAGGTGAAACACCCCGAACCCCAGGTTGAACAGGGCACAGGCCAGGATCAGCCACGGTGCGGTCTCCGACATGTCATCCTCCCGGGCCATCTCCGCGCGGCAGGGGCCACCCCTCCCGCGCCGTCGCCAGTATAGACCGCCACCGCCACCGCGCCCGCATGCCGTGGCGTCACCGGGCCCCGGCCTCCGCCAGCCAGCCCATCCACCCCGTTGCACGGCCCCCGACATCTCGTGCCACCCCCCACCGAACGCCACATCAACCCGGGGCGCCACCGGCGCCCGCACCGACGCGATACCGACAAAATACCGACGTATACCGACATCCCGAAATGGCCCTGAAACCCCTTGTTAACCGGGCCGCACGGCATGATTCGCCTCGGCCCCGGCGAACACCCTCGTTCGCAGGGCACAACGAAGCGTTAAGTTTTCGACGAACTCAGTTGTTGAACAGGAAGTGCAGCACGTCGCCATCCTTGACGAGATAGCCCTTGCCTTCCGACCGCATCTTGCCGGCGTCCTTTGCCCCCTGCTCGCCGCCCAGCGCCACGAAATCGTCGTAGGCGATGGTCTCGGCCCGGATGAAGCCCTTCTCGAAATCGCCGTGAATGACCCCCGCCGCCTGCGGCGCCAGCGTGCCGCGCCGGATGGTCCAGGCCCGCGCCTCTTTGGGGCCGACGGTGAAATAGGTCTGCAGGTGCAGCAGGTCGTAGCCCGCCCGGATCAGCCGGTCGAGCCCGGCCTCCTCCAGCCCCATTTCCTCGAGGAACATCGCCGCCTCGTCACTGTCGAGCTGGCTGATCTCCTCCTCGATCTGGGCCGAGATCACCACGCTCGCCGCGCCCTGCTCGGCGGCCATGGCGGCCACGGCCGCGGAATGGGCATTGCCCTCCGCCGCGCTCGCCTCGTCGACATTGCAGACATAGAGAATTGGCTTCGTGGTCAGCAATTGCAGGTTCTTCCACGCCTTCGCGTCCTCGTCGCCCACCTGCACCAGCCGCGCCGGCTTGCCCTCTTCCAGCATCGCCTGCGCCTGCGCCAGAAGCCGGTCCTGCACCACCGCCTCCTTGTCGTTGCCCTTCAGCTTGCGCACCAGCCCCGCGCGCCGCTTCTCGATGCTCTCGAGGTCGGCCAGCATCAGCTCGGTCTCGATCACCTCGGCATCGGCCACCGGGTCGACGCGGCCCTCCACGTGGGTCACGTCGCCATCCTCGAAACAGCGCAGCACATGGGCAATCGCGTCCGTCTCGCGGATGTTCGCCAGGAACTGGTTGCCCAGCCCCTCGCCCTTGCTCGCGCCCTTCACCAGCCCGGCGATGTCGACAAAGGTCATCCGCGTCGGGATCACCTGTTTCGACTTGCCGATCTCGGCCAGCTTCTGGAGCCGCGCATCGGGCACGGCCACCTCGCCCACGTTGGGCTCGATCGTGCAGAAGGGGAAGTTCGCGGCCTGCGCCGCGGCGGTGCGGGTGAGCGCGTTGAAGAGCGTGGATTTCCCCACGTTCGGCAAGCCCACGATACCCATCTTGAAACCCATCTCGCGCCCTCCTTTACGGCAACGCGGCGCTTCTATGCCGCAACCGGGCGCGTTGCAAGGTGGCGCTTGCCGCAAGGCCTGCCCAGGTTGCACGATGAGACGTTCCGCGCCTTAACCAAAGGGAAACCGCGATGCCCTACCCCTACCTGCACTTCCAGGGCCACTGTGCCGACGCCATGGCCTTTTACGCCGACGTTTTCGGCGGTGAGTTAACCATTATGAAATGGTCCGACGCGCCTGCCGAAACGCCACAGAAGATCGACAGCGACAGGGTGATGCATTCGCATCTCGCCCTGCCCGATGGCACGCGCCTGATGGCGGGCGATTTCCCCCCGGGGTTCGAGGGCGATCCGCAAAAGGCCGTCTCGATCACCCATGTCGTCTCCGACGCCGCCGAAGGCCGCGCGCTCTACGACCGGCTGGCCGAGGGCGGCGAGGTGATCGACGCATATGGCGAGACATTCTTCTCCCCCGGTTTCGGCATGGTGCGCGACCGGTACGGCACCCACTGGATGATCATGACCGAGGCATGATCCTTGTTGCACTCCGGCGCCGTTTGCGCGAAACCACCGGGAACCAGACTGCAGGATGCCCGGATGACCCGTATCGACGCCAAGTTCGCAGAGCTCAAAGCCGCCGGAAAGAAGGCCTTCGTCGCCTACGTTATGGCCGGCGATCCCGATTACGAGACCTCGCTCGAAGTGGTGAAGGGCCTGCCCTCCGCCGGCGTCGACATCATCGAGCTCGGCCTGCCCTTCACCGATCCGATGGCCGACGGCCCCACCATCCAGCTCGCCGGCCAGCGCGCTTTGGAAGGCGGCATGACCCTGCAACGCACGCTCGACCTCGTCACCGAGTTCCGCAAGACCGACGACACCACCCCGATCGTGATGATGGGCTATTACAACCCGATCTATAACCGCGGCGTCGACACCTTCCTCGCCGACGCGCGGGAGGCCGGCATCGACGGTCTGATCGTGGTCGACCTGCCCCCCGAGGAGGACGAGGAGCTCTGCATTCCCGCCCAGCAGGCCGGCCTCAACTTCATCCGCCTCGCCACCCCCACGACCGACGACAAGCGCCTGCCCAAGGTGCTGACCAACACCTCCGGCTTCGTCTATTACGTCTCGATCACCGGCATCACCGGCGCCGCCGCGGCACAGGCCGCCGATGTCGGGCCCGAGGTCAAGCGCATCAAGGCCAAGACCGACCTGCCGGTCATCGTGGGCTTCGGCATCCGCACCCCCGAGACCAGCCGCGAGATCGCCCGCGTCGCCGATGGCGCGGTCGTCGGCTCGGCCAACGTCGCCAAGCTGGCCGAAGGGGAAACCCCGGCGCAAGTGCTTGATTTCGTGCGCGGCCTCGCCGACGGGGCCCACAGCGCGTGACACAGAATCCAGACGCGCCCGGCCTAGCCGCCGCGTTGCTGGAGGCCTATGACAGCGGCCGCCCGCTCGCCCCGCTGTCAGGCCGCATACAAGGGTTCGACGCCGCCACCGCCGGCCGCGTCGCCCACCACATCACCGCCACCCGCACCGCCCGCGGCGAGCGGATGGTCGGCCGCAAGATCGGCTTTACCAACCGCTCGATCTGGCCCATCTACGGCGTCACCGGCCCGATCTGGGGCCCGGTCTGGAACACCACCCTCTTCGAGCTCTCCAGCGCCCCCGTCACGCTCCCGAACCTCCCCGAACCCCGGCTCGAGCCCGAAATCATCCTCGGCCTGAAATCGGCCCCCTCCCCCGGCATGACGCCCGACGACCTCGCCCATTGCATCGACTGGGTCTCCCACGGGTTCGAGATCGTCTTCTCCCCCTTCCCCGGCTGGACATTCGACGTCACCGACTGCCAGGCCGGCTTCGGCCTGCACGGCGCCCTCTTCACCGGCCCCCGCCTGCCGCTCAGCCCCGAGCGCGCCGCCGCCCTGCCCGGCCTCTCGATCACGCTCGAAGGCCCCGGCGGCAAACGTCTCACCGGCCGCGGCGCCGACGTGCTCGACGGGCCCCTGCACGCCCTCGCCTACCTGCTCGACACGCTCGCGGCCGACCCGCAAGCCACCCCGCTCGCGGCCGGCGAAATCATCACCACCGGCACCCTCACCGATGCCGTCCCGCTTTCGCCCGGCGACACGTGGCAAACCCGCCTCGACGGCATCGACCTGCCCGGCGCGAAGATCACCTTCCGCTGACCCCTACCCCAGGATCACGTCCAGCAGCATCATCAGGATCAGCCCCGCCAGCAGCCCCGTCGTGGCCGAACTCTGGTGCCCCCGCCGATGCGTCTCGGGAATGATCTCGTGGCTGATGATGTAGAGCATCGCCCCCGCGGCAAAAGTCAGCCCGGGCGGCAGCATGTGATGCGACAGCTGCACCGCGCTCACCCCCAGAAGCCCGCCCACCGGCTCGATCAGCCCGGTCAGCATCGCCACCATGAAGGCATAGCCCCGGCTGTAGCCCTGCCCCCTCAGCGCCACCGCCACGGCCAGCCCCTCGGGGGCGTTCTGCAGCCCGATGCCGGTGGCCAGCGACATGCCGTTGGTGATGTCCCCGCCGCCGAACCCCACGCCCACGGCCAGACCTTCGGGAAAGTTGTGAATGGTGATGGCGAAGATGAACAGCCAGATCTTCGGCAACGCGCTCGGGTCCGACCCTTCCGGCCCGCTCACGAAATGCCGGTGCGGCACGAACGCGTTCAGCGCCGCCACCGCCCCCGCGCCCAGCGCGATGCCCAGCCCCGCCACCAGCGCGGCCCATGTCGTGGTGCCATAAAGCCCCTCCCCGGCCTCGATCCCCGGCAGGATCAGCGAGAAATACGAGGCCGACAGCATCACCCCGGCGGCAAACCCCAGCAGCGTATCGCTCAGCCGTGCCGACAGGCTCCGCCCGAACAGCACGGGGATCGCCCCCACCGCCGTCATCAGCCCGGCGCCGAGGCTGGCCAGCAGGCCGATCAGCGTCAGGCTCATGGCCGCGCCCTCACGCCCGGCGCCGCAGGATATGGATGGCGCTGTAACTCATCACGATCTCGTCCTTCTGGTTGAGAACCTCGTAAAGGATCGTCGTCCGCCCCCGGTCGGGACGCGAGGCCGAGGCGCGGCTTGCCGTCACCGTCGCCTTCACCCGCAGCGTATCGCCGGGCCGCACCGGCAGCATCCAGCGCACGTGCTCCATGCCGGGCGAACCCATCGAGGCCTCGGTCCAAAGCCCCGTCTCCAGCGTCAGGCGATAGGCCGTCACCAGCGTGTGAAACCCGCTCGCGATCAGCCCGCCATAGGGCGAGGCGCGCCCGGCTTCGTCGTCGATGTGGAAATCCTGCGGGTCCCATTCCTCGGCGAACCCGACCACCTCGTCGCGCGGCATCTCCCGGCTTGCCGTCTCGTAGCTGTACCCCACCGGGAAATCGTCGAAAAACATCGCCTCTCCCGCCCTGCTCGCCTTTGTCACAGCCCGCCCTCCTGTCCTGCCATTGCACAAGCCCCCCGGTTTTGGCTAAGAAACCTTACCAATGGAAGCCGGAGAGCGCACATGCCCGTCATCACCTGTATCGAAGACCTCCGGCGCCTCTACCAACGCCGCGTCCCGCGGATGTTCTACGACTATGCCGAAACCGGAAGCTGGACGGAACAGACCTTCCGCGAAAACACCACGGATTTCCAAAAGATATACCTCCGCCAGCGCGTCGCCGTCGACATGGCCGGGCGCAGCACCGCCAGCCGGATGGTCGGGCAGGACGTGTCGATGCCCGTGGCGCTTGCGCCCGTGGGCATGACCGGCATGCAGCACGCCGATGGCGAGATCAAGGCCGCCCGCGCGGCCGAGGCATTCGGCGTGCCCTACACCCTGTCCACCCTCTCGATCTGCTCGATCGAGGACGTGGCCGAGCACACCACCAAACCCTTCTGGTTCCAGGTCTACACCCTGCGCGACGAGGCCTTCATGAAGCGCCTCTTCGAGCGCGCCAAGGCCGCCAAGTGCTCGGCCCTCGTGATCACCGTCGACCTGCAGGTCATGGGCCAGCGCCACAAGGACATCAGGAACGGCCTCTCGGCCCCGCCCAAGCTGACGCTCAGGTCGATGGCCAACATGGCGACCAAGGTGCAATGGGGCCTCGGCATGCTGGGCACGAAGCGGCGCGAATTCGGCAACGTGGTGGGCCACGCTTCGGGCGTGAGCGATGCCTCCTCGCTGACCCAATGGACCGCCGAAGCCTTCGACCCCTCCCTCGACTGGGAAAAGATCCGCGAATTCCGCCGCATGTGGGACGGCCCGGTCATCATCAAGGGCATCATCGACCCGCGCGACGCGCAGGAGGCGGTGAACGCGGGCGCCGACGCCATCGTGGTCTCCAACCACGGCGGCCGCCAGCTCGACGGCGCGCTCTCATCCATCCGCGCCCTGCCGGCGATCATGGATGCGGTGGGCGACAAGATCGAAGTGCATCTCGACAGCGGCATCCGGACCGGCCAGGACATCCTCAAGGCCCTCGCCATGGGTGCCAAGGGCGTGATGATCGGCCGCTCCTTCGTCTACGGGCTCGGCGCCATGGGCGAAGAGGGGGTCACGAAGTCGCTCGAAATCCTCCACAAGGAGCTCGACACCTCCATGGCCCTCTGCGGCCGCCGCGACGTGACGACCCTCGACCGCGATATCCTGCTCGTCCCAAGGGATTTCGCTGGCGACTGGCAATAATTCCGGTCACGGCGGAACCTCCCCGTCCTCGATCACGTTGGCGGTACAAGCGCCAAGGGGGAACGGTCGATGACCACGGGAAACCAGCACGGCACGGCGCGGCAGCGCCCATTGCTGGCCAGGGCGCTCGGGGTGACGGGCCTTCTGGGATGCCTCGCCGCCATTGGCGGCACGCTTCTGGCCCAGGCCATCGTTCCGCAACATGACTGGGTTTCCGAGACCATCAGCGATCTCGCAGCCGGACGCCATGCCGTGATCATGGATGTGGCGCTCTACGGTTTCGCCGCCGGGATCATGGCCACCTCGCTCGCGACGGCGCGCGTGCATCTGGGCAAGCTCGACTGGTCCGCCGGGGCCGTGGCACTGGCCGTCATTGCCGGGCTCGTCATCATCGTCGGGGCGCGCGACGAGTATGGCGATGGCGACAGCAACGGCGGAGCGGTGGTGATTCACAGCTATCTCGTCTACGCGCTCGGCCTGCTCTTCGCCTATCTTCCGGTCGGCATGTACGGCGGCCTGAACCGCGCCCACCCGACCGCCGCCCGCACGCTGGCGATACTGGGCGGCGGCTGGGTCGTTCTGGCGCCGGTCTTCCTACTCATGTCCACCGGCTTCGACGGGGTGGTCGAGCGTGTGCTCGGCCTGATCGCCTGCGGGATGATCGCCATCCTCTCCTGGGTGACCATGAGCCGCGCGCCGGACGCGCCCGAACCGCGCGCGTAGCCCCGCCCGGGAACGTCGATTCCCTCTTTCCAACAGGCGTCAATCGGTCTATACGCGCGGCTTCACGCGGGGTTACAGCCTTGGAGGAACCCCGCCTCAACTTTGGAGACTTTAAAATGGCTGGAGAAATTCCTGATCTTCACGTCCAGGAACGCACGGGGACAGGCAAGGGCGCCGCTCGTGCAGTGCGCCGCGAGCACATGGTTCCGGGTATCGTGTTCGGGGGCGACGTCGATCCGCTTCCCGTGAAAATTCCGTTCAACGTCCTGCTCAAGAAGCTGAAGGACGGTCGCTTCAAGTCGACTCTCTTCAACCTCAAGGTCGACGGGCATGACGACGTCCGCGTCATCTGCCGCGACGTGCAGCGGGACATCGTGAAAGACCTCCCGACGCATTTCGACCTGATGCGCCTGCGCCGGAACACCAAGATCAACCTGTTCATCCCCGTCGAGTTCGTCGGCGAGGAAGACGCCCCCGGCATCCGCCGCGGCGGCGTGCTGACCGTGATCCGCGGCGAAATCGAGCTGATCGTGACCGCCGGCGAAATCCCCGAGAAGGTCACCGTCGACCTCTCCGCGCTGGATATCGGCGACACCGTCACCATCAGCCAGGTCGACCTTCCGGCGGGCACCAAGCCCACCATCGACCGTGACTTCGTGATCTGCAACGTGTCCGCTCCGTCGGCGCTGCAAGCCGAAGAAGACGAGGACGAGGCCGAGGCGGACGAAGTGCCGACCGTCGGCGAAGAGGAAGGCGGCGAAGAGGCTGCCGAGGGCACCGAAGAGTAAACCCTCTCTCCGTCCAACCGAGTTCGAACGCGGGGTCTGCGATGGCAGGCCCCGCGTTTTTCTTTGGCCCGCGCGCGCCGCGCCCACGGCCCGGGGTGTTGATTTACCCCCCGCCCCGCCCTACACCTCTCCCCACTCGAAACTGGCGGGGCAAACCCATGCAGATCTTCGCGGGGCTCGGCAATCCGGGCGCGAAATACGCCGCCAACCGGCACAATATCGGCTTCATGGCGCTCGACCGCATCGCCGAGGCGCACGACTTCGGCCCGTGGAAGGCCCGCTTCCAGGGCGAGGTGTCTGAGGGCCGGCTGGGCACCGAGAAGGTGCTGCTGCTGAAGCCCACCACCTTCATGAACCTCTCCGGCCAGTCGGTGGGCGAGGCGATGCGCTTCTACAAGCTGGAGCCCGAAGACGTCACCGTCTTCCATGACGAGCTCGACCTCGCCCCCGGCAAGCTCAAGGTCAAGACCGGCGGCGGCCATGCCGGCCATAACGGCCTGCGCTCGATGCATGCCCATATCGGCGAGACCTACCGCCGCGTCCGCCTCGGCATCGGCCATCCCGGCCGCAAGGATCTTGTCAGCCAATACGTGCTGCACGATTTCGCCAAGGGCGACCAGGACTGGCTCGACGACCTGCTGCGCGGCATCGCCGACGGCGCCCCCGAACTGGCCTCGGGCCGCAACGACAAGTTCCTGAACGCCGTGGCCCTCCGCACCGCCCCCGCCCGCTCCTCCAAGAGCGAAGCCAAATCCAAACCGGACGAGGCCAAGCCCGAACCGCAGCCAGAAGCGGAACCCGAGGCCGAACCCCGCTCGCCCCTGCAGAAGCTGGTCGACAAGTTCCGCTGACCCGCCGCCGCGTCACGCTGGACAGCCCGCGCCTGCCCTGCTTTCCTGCGCGCGGGGGGAGATGAACCATGCGCACCATCCTGAAATGGCTCCTGCGGATTCTGCTGGCCTTCGTGCTGGCCGTGGTCGCCGTCGGCATCTGGAAACGCGAGGAGATCAGCCGCCTCCTCGCCGTCAACAGCCTCTTCGCCGAAGAGCACATCGTCACCAACTTCTCCCACATGAACGGCGCCTTCCTGACCACCCCGGTCGGGCGCGGCGACACCCCCGTCACCCCCCTCCCCGAGGGCCCCGACGCCGCCCTGCCGGAGAATATCGGCGCCTGGATCGACGACCGCACCGTCACCTCGCTGCTGGTCCTGAAGAACGGCGAGATCGTCCACGAAAGCTATCACCAGGGCACCGGCACCGATGACCGCCGGATCAGCTGGTCGATGGCGAAAAGCTTCCTCTCGGTTCTCTTCGGCATCGTGATGGAGGAGGGGCATATCGCCTCCCTCGACGATCCGGTCACGAAATACGCGCCCTTGCTCGAAGGCAGCGCCTATGACGGCGCCACCATCCGCAACGTGCTGCAGATGGCCAGCGGTGTGAAGTTCGACGAGGATTACCTCGACTACGATTCCGACATCAACCGCATGGGCCGCGTCCTTGCCCTCGGCGGCACGATGGACGGCTTCGCCGCCGGCCTGACCGAGCGCGAGGCCGAACCGGGCGAGCGCTGGCTCTACGTCTCGATCGACACCCATGTCATCGGCATGGTCATCCGCGGCGCCACCGGCCGCGACATCCCCGCGCTCCTGTCGGAAAAGGTGATCGCCCCCCTCGGCCTCGAACAGCCGCCCTATTACATCACCGACGGCGACGGCGTGGCCTTCGTCCTCGGCGGGCTCAACATGACCACCCGCGATTACGCCCGCTTCGGCCTGATGGTCGAACAGGGCGGCACCATCGCCGGTCGCCGCATCGTCTCGGAAGACTGGCTCGAACAATCCACCACCCAAAGCGCGCCCACCGAGCCGGGCAAGATCGGCTACGGCTACCAGTGGTGGATCCCCGAAGGGGCCGAGCCCGGCATCTCCCTCGCCCGCGGGATCTATGGCCAGTACATCTATATCGACCGCGCCCGCGACGTGGTGATCGTCACCACCGGCGCCGACCGGCAGTTCCGCGAAGAGGGCGTGCACGACGCCAATATCGCCATGTTCCGCGCCATCGCCGAAAGCCTGTGACCCCGGCTTGCCCCGCCGCCCGGCCTGCTGTTACATGACCCCCGAGACGCCAGCCCGCCTTCGCCAGCCACCTGACGAACCGTCCAAGCCACGAAAAAGGGGCACGACATGAGTTTCATCGCAATGAACCGCTTCAAGGTGCGCGCCGGCGCCGAGGCCGATTTCGAGGAGGTCTGGCGCTCCCGCGAAAGCCGCCTGAAGGAGGTGCCGGGCTTCAAGGAGTTCCGCCTGCTGAAGGGCCCCGAGGGCAAGGGCTATCGCCTTTATTCCAGCCACGTGATCTGGGCCACCCGCGCGGATTTCGAGGCCTGGACCAAGTCGGATGCCTTCCGCGAGGCCCACAGGAACGCCGGCCAGTCCTCGACCAAGGACGCCCTGATGGGCCCGCCGCAATTCGAAGGGTTCGAGACGGTCCTGCACGAGGGCTGACACGTACAGGGCCCGCGTCGCGCGGCTTGTCACGCCGCGCGAATACGCTAGGCTTTGCCGGCGAAAGGAACTGTCGATGATCGAGAAAGACCCCTCCGTCAACGTGCTCGGCGGCGAACTGGCCCATTGCTCGGACGATCCGGTGACCGGCTTCTTCCGCGACGGCCATTGCAACACCTGTTCCGAGGATCACGGCAGCCACACGGTCTGTGCCCTGATGACCGCCGAGTTCCTCGCTTATTCCAAGTATGTCGGCAACGACCTCAGCACCCCGCGCCCCGAGTTCGGCTTTGCCGGGCTCAAGCCGGGCGACCAGTGGTGCCTCTGCGCCGCGCGCTTCCTGCAGGCCCATGACGAGGGCTGCGCACCGCAGGTCCGGCTCGAGGCGACGCATGAGCGCGCCCTCGACATCGTGCCGCTCGACATCCTCAAACAGCACGACCCGAGCTGATTTCCGTCTGAACCCGAACCTTTCCGCCCTTGCCGCGTTGATGCCGCACGCCGGCAGCGCACCGGCGCAATGCGTCAAGGAAGGTGGTACCGATGTTCAATTGGCTCTCCGAGAACTCCAGTTCCGTTCAGGCAATCGCGTCTGTCGTCACGGCGGTGATCTGGCTGGTCTACCTGCAGATACTCGTCGGTGGCATCCGGCGGAACAAGCGCGCGTGGCTCAGCATCAACCGGGGGGCGGGCGACGGGCTGAACGCCCATGTCCTCGTGACGAACCTCGGCAACGAACCGGTCTACCTGCGCGATATCCTGATGAAGGTCCGGACCGACGACAAGACAACGCGGGCCTTCATCACCGAGCGTCAGGAATACAGCCGGGAAGAGCTCAGCGATGCCCTGAACGGCACGTTGCAGGGTCCGCTTCAGGCCGGGGCCTACCGCTCTCTGGGCGACTTGCGCGAGATCTTCCACCGGGCCGGCCTGTCGGACGCGTCAGAGGATCTGGAAAAGATCAAGGAGATCGAGTTCGTGGTCTTCGGCGCCACCCACACCACCGCCGGGGCCTGCAAGACCTACAGCGTCGTGTGTGACGACAACAACAACCTCCGGCTGGATCCCACAAGGATGCAGACCCGCCGCCTGTCGCGCTGGCGCTGCCGCCGGATCGCCCGCAATGCGGCGCAGCAGGCGGCCTGAGCGGGCGGCGCGCGGTCGCTTAGGGTTTCGAGAGTAAGGCACGGGGCAGGATCGCGTCCACCACCGGCTGCCCTGCCCGCAACCCACCGGATTCGGCCGCGCGCCGGAAAACACCCCGGCCTTTACAGAAAATTTACCCTTGCCTTTTCCGAGTATTTTTGTCAGATAACTGTCAGCCCAGCCACATGGCCTTCGCGTCCCGCCCGGCACCCCCCTGACCGATCCCCGGACGAAAGCACGCTGCCATGCCCTGTCCCCCGCCCCGCACAGCCCCCTCATGACCGCCCGACGCCACCGCGGCTGCCGCGCGCCCCAACCCGAGAACGGCGACATCCCCCTCGCCTCCGCCCGGCTCGACCGGTCCGAGCGTGACTGCCTCGCCCTGGCCCGGCGGTTCTTCCAGCTCCTCGCCAACCCCGACGCCGACGACCGCCAGAACGCCATCGAACGGGTCGCGGGCAGTTTCGGCGCCGACCACGGCCTCGCCGTTGCCTGGGCCATGTCCGACCTCCTGCGCGAAATCCGCCAGAGCCGCCGCTCGACCTTCTATTTCAGCAACCCCGACTGCCCCGGCTGCGCCCGCCTGATCACCGAGCATGAACGCCGCCTCGTCGCCGCGCTGGCCGCCCTCCGCCGCGGCCGCAGAAGCGCCGCGCATGTCGAGGTGATGCTGCTTTGCGAGGGCAACCCGGACGAGACGGTGCTGGACGGGCTGGCGCGCCTCGCCGACCTCCTGCCACCCCCTGACAGGCATAAAAGGAAGACACGGGCATGGACCGGACATTGACCGACCTGCTGGCAATGGACGCCACGGCACGGCGCTTCGGCTGTGGGCTGAACCCCAGGCTGCGCGCGGCGATCGAGGCCGACCTGCGCTACCCCTCCCGCGCCGCGGCCGCCCCGCCCCGACCCGCCGCCATGGCCGGCCCCCTGCCCGCCAACGTCACGCGGCTGGTCGACCGCAGCCCCTTGCCGGAAAGGAAGAAGGCATGACACCCCCCGCCCTGCAAACCGCCGAAGCACCGGTCCTGCCGCTCAGCCAGTGCCGCTTCGACACGTTCGAGGCCGGGCTGCTGCCGGTCCTGCGCCACTTCCTGACCAGCTTCGCCTCGCCCGAGCTTCAGGCATGGCAATTCGCCTACACCACCGCCGCCGAGCGCTGGGGCGACAGTATCGGGCTTGCCGCGGCGCAGGCCCTACTGCGCGTCGTCCGCGCGCTGCTCTCGGCCCGGCCGGGCGGGCTGACCTTTCAGGATCCGCTCTGCCTCGACGCCCGCGACAGCGTGACCGAGGACGAGCGGCTGGTTCTGGAAATGCTGCATCACATGCGCCGGGACGACACGCCACCCGCCCGCGATACGGTCGAGGTGCTGACCGAAGGCCGGATGGACCCGGATGTCATCCGCGCCGGCCTCTCCTTCGCCCGCCGCTTCCCGGCCGGACCGGCCGGGCCTCAACGAACCGCCGGCAGCCCACCGTCCCTCCGGGTCGTCGGCTCATCGCCCGGCCCGGAAAGCAGGCCGGGCCGGGCGATCTGAAAGCGGCAGGCCGGCCGAGACTGGCTCAGTCGCCCTCGTCCATCCCGAAGCCGAGATGCTTGGCGACGGTGAAGATGTCCTTGTCGCCCCGCCCGCACATGTTCATGCAGATGATGTGATCGGCGGGCAGCTCCGGCGCGATCTTCATCACATGCGCCAGCGCGTGACAGGGCTCCAGCGCCGGGATGATGCCTTCCTTTTCGCAGGACAGCTGGAACGCCTCCAGCGCCTCGACATCGGTGATCGCCACGTATTCGGCCCGGCCGCTGTCATGCAGCCAGCTATGCTCCGGCCCGATGCCGGGATAATCCAGCCCCGCCGAGATCGAGTAGCCTTCGAGGATCTGCCCGTCCTCGTCCTGCAACAGGTAGGTCCGGTTGCCATGCAGCACGCCGGGCCGCCCGCCGGTCAGGCTGGCGCAATGCTCCATCTTCTCGTTCACGCCCTTGCCGCCGGCCTCGACCCCGATGATCCGCACCTCCTTGTCGTCGAGGAACGGATAGAACAGCCCCATCGCGTTCGACCCGCCGCCGATCGCGGCGATGATCGTGTCGGGCAGGCGCCCCTCGGCGGCCATCATCTGTTCCTTGGCTTCCTTGCCGATGATCGACTGGAAGTCGCGGACCATCGCCGGATAGGGGTGCGGCCCCGCCACCGTGCCGATGCAGTAGAACGTGTCGCGCACGTTGGTCACCCAGTCGCGGAGCGCGTCGTTCATCGCGTCCTTCAGCGTGCCCCGGCCGGACGTCACCGGCACCACCTCGGCACCCAGCAGCTTCATCCGGAACACGTTGGGCCGCTGCCGCTCGACATCATGCGCGCCCATGTAGACCACGCATTTCAGCCCGAACTTGGCACAGACCGTCGCGGTCGCCACGCCATGCTGGCCGGCGCCCGTCTCGGCGATGATCCGGGTCTTGCCCATGCGCCGCGCCAGCAGTATCTGCCCCAGCACGTTGTTGATCTTGTGCGCGCCGGTGTGGTTCAGTTCATCGCGCTTGAGATAGATCTTCGCCCCGCCCAGATGCTCGGTCAGGCCGGCCGCGTAATAGAGCGGGCTGGGGCGGCCCACGTAATGCGTCCAGAGATCGTTCATCTCGTCCCAGAACGACTGATCGGTCTTGGCCTTCTCATACTGCTCTTCCAGTTCGAGGATCAGCGGCATCAGCGTTTCCGACACGAAGCGCCCGCCGAATTGCCCGAACCGGCCCTTTTCGTCGGGCCCGGTCATGAAGGAGTTGAAAAGCTCGTTCATCGCTTGGTCTTCCCTTGTCTCACCGCGCTTGAATATGGGACGCGGGCGGGTTTTTCCAGAGGATTCCTGCCGCACCGGGGTCTTTCGCCGCAGCGGTGGAATTGAGTATTTCTGGAAAAGTGAAAGCCTGGGGCGCGTCAGCCGCGCGCGTCGCGATAGACCAGGGTGCGGGCGCCGATGAAGTTGCCCACCAGCGCCACGGCCGAGCCGCAGGCCAGCGCAAAGACGGCATGGGAAGGCGAGGGCGACAGCATCGACAGGACAAGCGCGTAGACGGCATAGTTGATCGCCACGCCCACGGTCTGGACCGAGACATAGGCGGCATATTCCGTGCGAGGTGTGCGCCCGGTCCTGCCGAAGGTCCAGGCGCGGTTCAGCGCCCAGGTGACCGACACGGCCAGCGCGAAGCTGAAAAGCCGCATCAGCAGCGGCGCGCCGCCCGTTTCGACGAGCAGGTACAGCGCCACGGCATCGACCACGAAGCCGATGCCGCCCACCGCGGCAAAGCGCAGGAATTGCTGGCCCGTGGCCGCCATATCAGTTGCTCAGGCTGCGGGGGCCGGAGGGCTGGGCCGTCTTCATCTCGCTCAGCACACCGGGCACGGACAGGTAATGCATCCGCTTCAGCTCCTGCCGCCCGCGTGTCACCGTGTCTAGGATCAGCCCCACGGCCCCCATCAGGAAGGCGAGGATCATCACGCTGGCCGACAGCACTGCCGTCGGCAGCCGGGGCACGAGGCCGGTGGCGAGATACTCGGAAATGACCGGCGCCGCGAGGCCGAGCGAGGCCATCGCCAGAAGGCAGGCCGTCGCCAGGAAGACCGGCAAAGGCCGTTCCTGCTTCAGAAGCTTGGTGATGGTGAAGAGGATGCGCACCCCGTCGCGGATGCTGTTCAGCTTGCTTTCGCTGCCATCGGGGCGGTCCTTGAAGTTGCAGCGCACCTCGCCCGCCGGCATCTGCAGTTCCAGCGCGTGGATGGTCAGCTCGGTCTCGATCTCGAAGCCGCGCGACATCATCGGGAAGGTCTTGACGAACCGGCGCGAGAACACCCGGTAGCCCGACAGCATGTCGGTGGCCCCCCGCCCGAAGATCGAGCGCACCAGCCCCGACAGCATCCGGTTGCCAAAGGCGTGGCCGGGCCGGTAGGCGGTGCCGCTGCGCGCCACGCGGACGCCGTTGACGATGTCGAGCCCGTCCTCGAGCATCTTGTCGACCATGAACCGTGCCGCCGCCGCATCGTAGGTGTCGTCGCCGTCGACCATGACGAACACGTCCGCCTCGACATCGGCGAACATGCGGCGCACCACGTAGCCCTTGCCCTGCCGCGGCTCGGTGCGGACGATGGCGCCGGCCTGCCGGGCGATGGCCGCGGTGTCGTCGGAGGAATTGTTGTCGTAAACGAAGACCTCCGCCTCGGGCAGCGCCGCGCGGAAGTCGCGCACGACCTGCCCGATGGCGGCCGCCTCGTTGTAGCAGGGGATCAGCACCGCCACCCGAAGCGGCGCGGCGCCGGGGTGGGTGCGTTCCTTGCTGAACCGGTCGGGAAAGATGATCGACATCCGCTTGGCCCTAACTTTCTGCGCCGGAGCGGTCTCCGGCCTGATTTTTCAATGGATATGACAGGTTCAAGCTGGCAAAATTACGGCAATTGAAGGGATCAATCACGTCACGTCGGGCGAAACCGGCGATCAGAGCGCCCCGAGAGGCGCCAGCGGGGCAGGGCAAATGACGGCAGACGAGACCGGCCGGGAGACGCGGCTTTTCATCACGATACTGGTGCTGACCATGGCGATGATGGTGATGAAGGCGGTGCTTGCGCCCGCCCCGCCCATCGACACGCTGGCCGTGTCGGACAATGACGACATCATGCGGTTCCTGTCGGTGCGCGCCCTGCTGGACGGTCAGGCGTGGTACGACATGACGCAATACCGGATGCTGCCGCCCGCCGGGCTTGACCTGCACTGGTCGCGCTATGTGGATGCGCCGATTGCCGCGTTGGTCTGGACGGCGGCGCAGGTGGTGCCGGTGGCACAGGCCGAGGCGTTCGCGCTGGTGGCGTGGCCGACGCTGCTGTTCCTGTTGCTGCTGCTGGCCACGGGGTTTGCGGCGCGGCGCGTGTTCGGCACGCAGGCGGCGATCGTGAGCATGATCGCCCTCGCCCTCTGGCCGCCGACGGGGCTGACCTATTTCGGGCCGGCGCGGATCGACCATCACAACGTGCAGATCCTGCTGACCTGCGTGGTGCTGATCACGCTGCTGGTGCCCGGGCGGCCGGTCCGGCTGGGGCTGGCCGGGGGGCTGGCGGCGGCGATGTCGCTGGCGGTGGGGCTGGAGATGCTGGTGACGCTGGCGCTGGCGGGCGTGGTGCTGCTGGTGCAGACGGTGCTGCGGCAGCCGGGCAAGGGCTGGCAACTGGTGGTCTTCGCGCTGGCGCTGTCGGTGGGGGCGGCGCTGCTCTTCGCGGGGCAGACGCCGCCGGTGGAATGGCCGTTGCCGAAATGCGACGAGCTGTCGCCGCCCTTCCTGGCACTGGCCGGGGTGGGTGCGCTGATCTGTATCGCGGCCGCGTTGATCTCGGGCTGGATGGGGAGCCTTGGCTTGCGGATCGTCGCGGTGCTGGGGGTCACAGCGATCGGGCTGGCGGTGGTCTACCCGCTGATCGCGCCCTGTTTCGGCGGGCCCTACGGCGACCTGCCGGCGGAGGTGCAGGCCCTCATATCGACCCGGATCACCGAGGCGCGCCCGGCCCTGCCGCCGCTTCTGGCCGGGGACGAGATGGCGTTCCGCTTCACCTTCCCGGCGGCGGCGGCGGTGGTGATCGCGACGCTGGTCTGGGGTGTCCGGGCCATGACGAAGCGCGACACGGCGCAGACCACGGGGCGGGTCGCCATCCTGCTGGCCTTCGGCTGGCTGGGGGTGGTGGCCTGCCTGTTCCAGATTCGGCTGGTGCTGATGGGGGCGGCGGCGGTGCCGTTCCTGATGGGCTATGCCATCGCCGCGCTTCTGCCGCGGCGCGAGGGCGGCGGGGTGCGGGCCGGGACGGCGGTGGCGCTGGCGCTGACCGTGGCGCTGACGCTGCTGTCGCCGACGCTGTTCACGCTGATCAGGTCGCAGGCGGCCCCGTCGGTCCCGGCGACTGGCGATGCCTCCCCGACGGCTGCGGGCAGCGCGGATGCGAGCGACTGCCGCACCGCCGATCTTGTCCGAAGCCTTGATGCGGCCCCGCCCGGGCTTGTCCTGACCTCCAGCAATTTCGGCCCGGTCCTGCTTCTGCTGACCGATCACACGGCGCTTGCGGGCCCCTATCATCGCAGCGCCGAGGCGGTGGCCAATGGCGCCCTGCCCTTCGACGGGGACGAGACGGCCTTGCGCAGCGCCCTGTCGCAGACCGGGGCGGATTACCTGCTGCTGTGCCGGGATGCGCAATATGGGGACGGGACGTCCTTTGCCACCGAACTGGCGCGGACAGGCGAGGCGCAGGGGCTCGAACCGGTCGAGGGGCCGGACCCGGCGCTGATCCTTCTCAAGGTGAACGAAGTCGAGGCAGGCTGACCCTGCCCCGCGCGCCCGATCAGAGCATCTTCACCACGTAGGCGCGGGAATAGAGGTCGGGCTCGCCCAGCATGAAGGGGCGGAAGGGTGGCGTGACCTGTGCCACCTCCCACACGCCGTCGGCGGTGAGCTTCTCCATCACCGGCGGAAAGCCCTGATCGACATAGGAATGTTCGAGCAGGTTGAAGACGCCGTAGCCGCCGGGGCGGGTGACGCGGGCGAGATGGGTCAGGGTCGAGGGCGGGGCGTGGCCCGGCCCGAAGGAGCCGACGCAGACGAAGCCCGCGAAATGATCGTCGGCATAGGGCAGGCTTTCGCCCATGTCGGCCTGCTCGAAGCCGGAATAGGCGCCGGTTTCGTTGGCCCGCGCCATCATGTCCTTGGAGATGTCGCAGCCGAAGACATGCATGTAGCCCATGACCATCAGCGTCTCGCCCACCAGCCCGGTGCCGCAGCCGGCGTCGAGGATCGGCCCCCTGGTGCGGCCGACATGGCTGGCCAGAAGCCCCGCGCCGAGGGCCGGCAGGCGGAAGCCCTTGGCCAGGTTGTCGGCGTCGTAGCTGCCCGACCAGTCGTCGTAGAGCGTGCGGGCCTCATCGGGGGACTTGGCGCCATAGACGCCATCGAGATCCTCGCTTTTCATTCGCAGTTCCTCCTTGGCTTTCAGGGTCGACGGCCGAGGCGCGCGCTCAGGCGCGGGCGTTGTCGATGAAGGCGCGCATGCGCTCGGCATCCTTGACGCCGGGCGCGCTTTCCACGCCCGAGGCGACATCGACCTGCCGCGCGCCGGTGAGCCGGATGGCCTCGGCCACGTTTTCGGGGGTCAGACCGCCGGCCAGCATCCACGGCACGGGCCAGCGGCGGCCGGCGATCAGCTTCCAGTCGAAGGCCACGGCGTTGCCGCCGGGCCGGTCGGCCCCTTTCGGCGGCTTGGCATCGACGAGGATCTGGTCGGCGACCTTGCCGTAGAAGTCGATCTGGGTCACGTCCTCGGGGCCGGAAATGCCCACCACCTTGATCACCGGCAGGCCGTAGCGGGCCTTGACCTCGGCCACGCGGGCCGGGGTTTCCTTGCCGTGAAGCTGCAGGAAATCGAGCGGGACCGATTGGGTCAGGAGGTCAAGCGTGGTGTCATCGGCATCGACGGTGAGCCCAACCTTGCCCACGCCCACGGGCACCGAGGCGGCCATGAAGGCCGCGGCCTCGAGGTCGATGTAGCGGGGGGATTTCGGGAAGAAGTTGAAGCCGAGATAGGACGCCCCCGCCACGATCGCGGCGGGAATGTCGGCGGGGTCGGTGAGCCCGCAAATCTTGACCCTGGTGTCTGACGGCATGCCAGCGTCTTAGCTGGCTTCGTCCAGAAGTGCCAGCACTTCGTCCTTGCCCTGGTGGCGTTCGCCCTTGAGGCGCCGGACCTCGGCCTTGAGCCGCTCCATCTCGCGCGCCTGGCGGGCGGCGGCGGCGCGTTCGCCGGCCTCGCGGATCCATTCCCAGATGAAGCCGATGATCAGGCCGGCCAGCACCCCGCCGAACATGACGAGGAAGAGCGGCATGTCATAGGCCGGGTTCAGCGCGGCAAGATGGGCCAGTTCGGTCGGCAGCACCTGGACCGTCACCACCTCGCGGTTGGCGAGCGCAATGAGGATCAGGGCGATCGCGAAGATCGCGATCGAGGCGTAGCGGATGTATCGCATCAGGCCTTCCCGTTCAGGCGGTCACGCAGCAGCTTGCCGGTCTTGAAGAACGGCACGTGCTTTTCCTCGACATGCACCGACTCGCCGGTGCGCGGATTGCGGCCGGTGCGCGACTCGCGCTTCTTCACCGAGAAGGCGCCGAAGCCGCGCAATTCGACCCGGTTGCCCTGTGCCATCGCATCGGTGATTTCGTTGAAGATCGTGTTCACGATGCGCTCGACATCGCGCTGGTATAAATGCGGGTTCTCGTCGGCAATCTTCTGAATCAATTCCGATCGGATCATCGGCAGTCTCCCCGGGCTTGGCTTGGCTTGCGCAGTCCTGATTTTGGTAAACTATAGATAGAAATCGGAAAAATCGGAATAGTCTCACACGCATCCTTTGGGAAGAATTCCGCCGTTTCGGGGGGCCAATGCATGGATTTTCGGCCCGGAAACGACATTTCGCCCGGAAGCGACATGCCGCGCCGCAGAGAAGGCGCGCGGAAAAAACCATTGATTCGGTTGAGAAAACCCGGCCCGGGGCGCCCCATTTTTGCCATGTTTGGCAAACCGCTTGGCCGACCCGGCGGATGGTACGGCGGCGTACAGGTTGCCCCCCCAGAACGGAAAGCGGCCCCGCCAGAACCTGACGGGGCCGCCTGACCATCCTCCTTGCGGAAGACGGGATTACTTGTCGTCGTCGCCCTTCAGCGCGGCGCCGAGGATGTCGCCCAGCGAGGCGCCCGAGTCGGAGCTGCCATACTGTTCGACCGCTTCCTTCTCTTCGGCGATCTCGCGCGCCTTAATCGAGAGGCCAAGGCGGCGGGTCTTGCTGTCGATGTTGGTGACGCGCACGTCGACCTTGTTACCGACCGAGAAACGCTCGGGGCGCTGTTCGGAGCGGTCACGCGACAGATCGGAGCGGCGGATGAAGGATTTCATGCCTTCGTATTCCACCTCGATGCCGCCATCCTCGATCGAGGTGACCTCGACCGTGATGATCGAGCCGCGCTTCACGCCGCCCACGGCCTCGGCGAACTTGTCGCCGCCCAGGGCCTTGATCGAGAGCGAGATACGCTCCTTCTCGACATCGACTTCTGAGACCACGGCCTTGACGACATCGCCCTTGCGGTAGTTCTGGATGGCGTCTTCGCCACGCTCGTCCCAGCTGAGGTCGGAGAGGTGGACCATCCCGTCGATCTCGCCCGGCAGGCCGATGAAGAGACCGAATTCGGTGATGTTCTTGACCTCGCCCTCGACCTCGGTGCCTTCGGGGTGGGTTTCCGCGAAGACTTCCCAGGGGTTGCGCATGGTCTGCTTGAGGCCGAGCGACACGCGGCGTTTCGCCTGGTCGATCTCGAGCACCATGACCTCGACCTCTTGGCTGGTCGAGACAATCTTGCCGGGATGCACGTTCTTCTTGGTCCAGGACATTTCCGAGACGTGGACTAGACCTTCTACACCCGGCTCCAGCTCGACGAACGCGCCGTAGTCGGTGATGTTGGTCACGCGGCCGGTATGGACCGATTCCAGCGGGTACTTGGCAGCCACCATATCCCACGGATCTTCCTGCAGCTGTTTCATGCCGAGGCTGATGCGGTGGGTTTCCTTGTTGATCTTGATGACCTGAACCTTGACGGTCTCGCCGATCGACAGGATCTCGGAGGGGTGGTTGACGCGGCGCCAGGCCATGTCGGTGACGTGCAGCAGGCCGTCGACACCGCCGAGATCGACGAAGGCGCCGTATTCGGTGATGTTCTTGACCACGCCGTCGACGGCATCGCCCTCGGAGAGCTTGCCGATGACCTCGGCGCGCTGTTCGGCGCGGCTTTCCTCGAGGATGGCGCGGCGCGAGACGACGATGTTGCCGCGGCGGCGATCCATCTTGAGGATCTGGAAGGGCTGCTTGAGGCCCATCAGCGGGCCAGCATCGCGCACGGGGCGCACGTCGACCTGGCTGCCGGGCAGGAAGGCCACGGCGCCGCCGAGATCGACGGTGAAGCCGCCCTTGACGCGGCCGAAGATCGCGCCTTCGACGCGGGCGTCGTCGGCATAGGCTTTTTCCAGGCGATCCCAGGCTTCCTCGCGGCGGGCCATCTCGCGGCTGACGACCGCTTCGCCGCGGGCGTTCTCGGCCGCGCGGAGATAGACCTCGACCTCGTCTCCGACGGAGATTTCGGGCGTTTCACCGGGATTTGCGAATTCTTTCAGGTCAACGCGGCCTTCCATCTTGTAGCCGACGTCGACGATGGCCTGGCCCGCTTCGATCGCGATCACCTTGCCTTTGACGACAGAGCCCTCTTCGGGGGTGTCCATTTCGAAGCTTTCATTGAGGAGGGCTTCGAATTCCTCCATCGATGTGTTTTGAGCCATGTGGCGTTCGGTTCCTTTTACGTCTTCGATTTTTCCGGCCGCGCGGTTGTCTCCGCCGGTCTTGGGTGGGTTCGTTGGTCAGCGGGCTGCAAACGAAAGAGGGCCGGTGTTCCCGACCCTGCTCGACCTCTTCTTATCATTTGCGGCGTTGCCCGCCTTGTCGACACCGCGCTCTATAGAGGTGGCGGCGGAGGGAATCAAGGGGTAACCGCGGGCGCGCCCGTGCGGGGGGCTCAGGTTAACGCTTCCTTAACGATGGTGATCGCGGCGGCGACGGCGGCGTCGATATCCATCTCGGAGGTATCCAGCGTCACCGCGTCTTCGGCCGGTTTCAGCGGGGCGGCGGCGCGGGCGCTGTCGCGGGCGTCGCGGGTGCGCAGGTCGGCCAGGACGCTGTCGTAATCGGTATCGTGACCAGTCCCCAGCAATTCCTTAAGGCGCCGTTCGGCGCGGATGTCATCCGTGGCGGTGACGAAGAGCTTCACCTGTGCGTCGGGGCAGATCACGGTGCCGATATCGCGCCCGTCGAGCACCGCGCCGCCCTCGCGCCGGGCGAAGGCGCGCTGGAAATCCACCAGGGCGCGGCGCACTTCGGGGATGGCGGCGACACGGCTGGCGGCCTGGGCCACGTCGGGCGTGCGCAGGTCACCCGCTTCGAGGTCGGCGGCCTGAAGCTGTTCGGCGGCCGTCACCGGGTCGGTGCCGTCGAGCGTGCGGCGGCCGGTGGCCCGGTAGAGCAGGCCGGTGTCGAGATGCGCGAAGCCGAAATGCGCGGCCACCGCCTTGGAGATCGTGCCCTTGCCGGCCGCGGCCGGCCCGTCGATTGCCACAGTGAACGCCATCGCCCTGCCCCTTGTCCGAGTCCCGAAGTGGTAGAAGATCACGCGCCGGGGCTCAAGCCGTTGGATGGGAGATGTCAGGGGGAGTGCTGGAGCGGGTAACGGGAATCGAACCCGTAACTTAAGCTTGGGAAGCTCGCGTGATACCTTTTCACCATACCCGCTTTGCAGGATGGACAGGTATGAAATCGCCGGGGTGCGGTCAAGGGGTTTCGGATTGCGCAGGGCCGTTGCGTGAGGGTTTCGGCAAGGGTTAACGGGCAAGGGAAACGGGGCGTACCGGCTTTCCGGCGAGAATCACCGTTAAGGGGCTGATTAACGGCGGAAATCCGGTGTCGGTATCGCGTCGGTATAACGTCGGTATTTTGTCGGTGTTTTTTTCCGAAAGGGGCCGGGTTAAGGGGGCGTGCGGTAGTGTTGCGCCGCGCATCGGCGGGCCGCGGTGCGGCGATCCGACGGGGGTGGTGGGCAGTTTATGGCTGCCAAGTCAGGGGGACATAGCGACGATGCACTGCCTTCTGCAAAATCGCCGTGCCGGGGGGCGGCACGCCGATGCGCGGCAGCGCGCCCAAGGGCGCGCTGCTGTTTCGCGCGGGATAGCCGAAAGGCCCCTACCCCCGCCGCCGGCGTCGGCGGCCTTCCCCGCCGGCATCGCCGCCGCCGAGGTTGAAGCTGACCTGGGGCAAGGGGGCGATCTTTTTCAGCTCGGGGAACGGGTCGGTCTTGTGGGGGATGGCGTTGGCCGCGACGAAGTGATCCTGGAACTTCGGTTCGATGGCGGTTTCGACCTTGGTGATCTGGCGGACGACGCGCTCGATCTCGGCCCGGGCGCCGATGTTGCAGAGCGCGATACGCGCGCCGGTGCCGGCGGCGTTGCCGGCGGAGGTGACCTTGTCGAGCGGCACATCGGGGATCATGCCGAGGACCATGGCGTGTTTCGGCGAGATATGCGCGCCGAAGGCCCCGGCGAGCACCACGCGGTCGACCTTGTCGACGCCGCGCTGGTCCATCAGCAGGCGGGCGCCGGCATAGAGCGCCGACTTGGCAAGCTGGATGGCGCGGATGTCGCCTTGCGTGACGGTGATGCGCGGGCCGCCCTCGGCGGTGGCGTCGTGGATCAGGTAGGAATGGGTGCGGCCTTCGGGGACGGAGCGTTCGGTGCCGGTCATGGCGGCGGAGCCGATCAGGCCCGACTCGTCCATCAGCCCGGCCATGCGCAGTTCCGCCACCGCCTCGATGATGCCCGAGCCGCAGATGCCGGTGATGCCGGTGACGGCGGTTTCCTCGGCGAAGCCGTCCTCGTCCGACCACTTGTCGCAGCCGATGACGCGGAAGCGGGGTTCCTTGGTTTCGGGGTCGATGCGGATCGCCTCGATGGCGCCCGGCGCGGCGCGCTGGCCGGAGGAGATCTGCGCGCCCTCGAAGGCCGGGCCGGTGGGGGAGGAGCAGGCGAGCACGCGGGTCTTGTCGCCCAGGAGGATCTCGGCATTGGTGCCGACGTCGACGATGAGCGCGAGGTCTTCGGATCTGCCGGGCTCTTCCGAGAGCGCCACGGCGGCACAGTCGGCGCCCACGTGGCCGGCGATGCAGGGCAGGATATAGGTCCGGGCGCGGGGGTTGATGACGGTGAGGTCGAGGTCGCGGGCCTCGAGCGTCATGCTGTCGGAGGTGGCGAGCGCGAAGGGCGCCTGCCCCAACTCGACCGGGTCGATGCCGAGGAGCAGGTGGTGCATGACCGGGTTGCAGACGAAGACCGTCTCGAAGATGAGATGCGGCTCTATTTCCGCTTCCCTGGCAATCTCGCCGGCGAGCGTGTTGATGGCGTCGCGCACCGCCTTGGTCATTTCCTTGTCGCCGCCGGGGTTCATCATGGAATAGGAGACGCGGCTCATCAGGTCTTCGCCGAAGCGGATCTGGGGGTTCATGATGCCGGAGCTTGCCTTGACCTCGCCCGTCACGAGGTCGGTCAGGTGGGCGGCGATGGTGGTGGAACCGAGGTCGATGGCGAGGCCGTAGAGGCCGTGCTCGTGGAGGCCCGGCCAGATGTCGAGCACGCGGGCCACGTCATCCTGATGGGATTTGTGGAGCGCGACCGTGACCTGGAACTTGCCCTTGCGCAGGACGGGCTGAAGCTTGGACAGGAGGGTGACGTCGGCACGAATGGCCTCGATCCCCCATTCCTTTTTCAGGGCGCGGGCGAGGCGTTCGAGATCGCCGGTGGGCTCGTGCATGTCCGGCTCTTCCACGTCGACGAGGTAGAGGCGGGTGGCCGGGTCCATCTCGATCACGCGGGCGGAGGCGGCCTTGCGCACGACCTGCTTGTGTACCTGGCTTTCGGGGGGCACGTCGATCACCACGTCGCGCAGGATCTGGGCCTGGCAGCCGAGGCGGCGGCCGGCTTTCAACCCGCGCTTCTGGTCGTAGCGCTCCTCGACCTTGTTCCATTCGGAAAGGGCGTCGTCGGCCACGGCGATGCCGTGCTTGGAGAATTCGCCATAGCCCGGCGTGATCTGGCATTTGGAGCAGATGCCGCGGCCGCCGCAAACCGAGTCGAGATCGACGCCCAGCTGCCGGGCGGCGGTCAGGACCGGGGTGCCCGCGGGGAACCGGCCGCGCTTGCCGGAGGGGGTGAAGACGACGAGGGGATCGGTGGTCATTGCGGTGCGGGCCTTGTGGCGAAAGGTGAGTTTGTGGCGCACCATAGACGGTTCGTTTTGCGGGGGAAGGCTGCAACCGGCAGAATCTTGTCCGGGGGCGTCATCGGGGGGGGGCGACGGGGTATGGGGGCCAGCCCCCGACGTTGAAATCCTTTGGGATTTCAACGCCTCCCCCGGGATATTTCTGGCCAGAAGAAGCGTGGGGTGGTGATGGGCCTCAGTCGCGGCGGATATTTGCGCCGAGCGTGGTCATCAGCGGCTCGAACACCGGAAAGGAGGTGGCGATGGGGGCGCCGTCGTCGATGCTGACCGGTTTCTGCGTGGCGAGGCCGAGGATGAGGAAGGACATGGCGATGCGGTGGTCGAGATGGCTTGCGCAGGTGGCGCCGCCGGGGACGTTGCCGTGGCCGAGGCCGGTGACCGTCCACCAGTCTTCGCCCTCGTCCACGGTGATGCCGCAGGCGCGCAGGCCGGTGGCCATGGCGTCGATCCGGTCGCTTTCCTTGACGCGGAGTTCCTTGACGCCGCGCATTTCGGTGGTGCCTTGGGCGAAGGCGGCGACGACCGACAGGACCGGGTATTCGTCGATCATGCTGGCGGCGCGGTCGGGGGGGACGGAGATGCCCTTGAGGTTGGGCGAGAAACGGGCGCGGAGGTCGGCCACGGGCTCGCCGCCTTCCTCGCGCTGGTTCTCGTAGGTGAGATCGGCGCCCATCTCGCGCAGGGTGGTGAAGAGGCCGGCGCGGGTGGGGTTGAGGCCGATATTGGGCACGAGGATGTCGGAGCCCTCGGTGATCAGTGCGGCGCAGACCGGGAAGGCCGCGGAGCTGGGGTCGCGCGGGACGGCGATGGTCTGGGGTTTGAGTTCGGGCTGGCCTTGCAGGGTGATGATGCGGCCCTCGTTGGTGACCTCGGTCGCGATGGTGGCGCCGAAGCCGGCGAGCATGCGTTCGGAATGGTCGCGGGTGGCCTCGCGTTCGATGACCACGGTTTCGCCCGGCGCATTGAGGCCGGCGAGCAGCACGGCGGATTTCACCTGTGCCGAGGGCACGGGCACCTCGTAGCGCACCGGAAGGGGCGCGCGCGCGCCGACGATGGTCATGGGCAGGCGGCCGCCGGAGCGGCCGACGGCCTGTGCCCCGAAGAGGGCGAGCGGGTCGGTGACGCGGGCCATGGGGCGCTTGTTGAGGCTGGCATCGCCGGTGAAGGTGGCAGTGATCGGCGAGGTGGCCATGGCGCCCATGATCAGCCGCACGCCGGTGCCGGAATTGCCGCAGTCGATGACCTGGTCGGGCTCGGCGAAGCCACCGGTGCCGACGCCGTGGACATGCCATGTGCCGTCACCGTCGCGGGTGATCTCGGCCCCCATGGCACGCATGGCCTTGGCGGTGTCGAGCACGTCTTCGCCTTCGAGAAGGCCGGTGATGGTGGTCTCCCCCACCGCCAGCGCGCCGAGGATGAGGGAACGGTGGGAGATCGACTTGTCGCCGGGGATGGCGGCTTCGCCCGAAAGGCCGGTGGAGGCGTGGGAGGTCATCGGTGTAGGGGTGCCGTGGCCGGACATGGGCTGTGCCTTTCGTGAACGGGTCGGCCTGCCTGATAGCGCAAGCATCGGGTGGGGTAAATCCGTGTTCAGCCGCGGGCGAGCGGCAGCGTGGCGCAGCGGAAGGCGCCGCCGGTGGAGGGGACGGCGTTAAAGGGAAGCTCGTCGACCCGGTAGCCGGCGGCGCGGAGGGCGGCGTTGACGCGGGCGCAGGCCGGGTGGTCGCGGGCGACCAGGTGATCGGGGGCGAGGGAGAGGACGTTGGTGGAGAGGGCGGCGGCCTCGTCCCGGGTGACCTCGATCCAGTCATAGTGGTGGCGCATGGCGGCGGGGATGGTGTCGAGCCCGGCAGGGTAGATGAGGGCGTGGCCGAGGCCCAGCGGCTGGAAGGCGCAATCGAGGTGGAGCACGTCTTCGCCCTGCGACAGGGGCCGGGTGGGGACCGGGTGGACGGAGTAGATGTCGCCGAATTCCCGGCGCAGGAAGGCCGCGCCTTCGGGGTCGCTGCGCTGGCCGACGCCCACGAAGATGTCGGGGCCGGCGACGATCACGTCGCCGCCTTCGAGGGTGAGGCCGCCGGGCACGGAAAGGCGGGGGCCGGTGAAGCTGGCGAGGAGGCGGTCGAGCCCGCGGATCTCCTCGGTCCGGCTGGCGTTGCGCATGGCGGCGGTGACGAAGGTGTCGCCGATGACGAAGCCGATGTCGCGGGGGCAGGTCTGATCCTGCACGGTTTCCGGGGCGAGGTCGGGGATGTGGACGGTGACGCCCGACCCTTCCAGCGCGGTGCGGAAGGTGGTGAACTCGGCCACGACCTGCGCTTCGGTGGGATGGCCGTGCCGGGCGAGCGTGTGCCGGTGGGTTTCGTTCACCACCTCGACGCGGGCGCCGTCGCGGTGATAGCCGGCACCGCGCCCCATCACCACGTGGCGAAGGGGCGCAAATTCATCCGCGATGTGGAAATGCCGCAAGCGCCTCAGCCTGCCGCGGTGATCAGGAACTCGACCTTGAGCTCGGGGTGGGCGAGCTTTGCCTCGCCGCAGGCGCGGGCGGGGGCATGACCCTCGGGGATCCAGGCATCCCAGACCTCGTTCATCTCGGCGAAATCGGCCATGTCGGCGAGCCAGATCGTGCATTGCAGGATGCGGGTGGTGTTGGAGCCGGCCTCGGCCAGCAGTTTCTCGACCTTGGAGAGGCAGGAGCGGGTCTGGTCGGCGACGCTGTCGCCCTTTTCGCCGACCTGCCCGGCCAGGTAGATGGTGCCGTTATGGGTGACGATCTGGCTCATGCGCTGGCCGGTGTGGTGGCGGGTGATGTCGGACATGGGGGTTCCTTCTTCGGTATCTGGGCCGGGTGGCGGAGGGCCGAGTTGGCGATTGCATCCGGCCGCGCGATCGGCATAAGGCGGGGCATGGCCAAGCTCTATTTCCACTACTCGACGATGAACGCGGGCAAGTCAACGCTGCTTCTGCAGGCGGCGCATAACTACCAGGAGCGGGGGATGGGGACGTTCCTGATGACCGCGCGGGTGGATGACCGGGCGGGCGAGGCGACCATCGCCTCGCGCATCGGGATCGGCCAGCGGGCGGCGGTGTTCGGGCCGGAGACGGACCTGTTCGAGACGTTGCGCGCGCGGCTGGACGAGGGGCCTGTGGCCTGTGCCTTCATCGACGAGGCGCAGTTCCTGACCAAGCCCCAGGTGTGGCAGCTGGCCCGGGCGGTGGACGACCTTGGCGTGCCGGTGATGTGCTATGGCTTGCGGGTGGATTTCCGGGGGGAGCTGTTTCCGGGCTCGGCCGCGCTTCTGGCGCTGGCCGACGAGATGCGCGAGGTGCGCACGATATGTCATTGCGGGAAGAAGGCGACGATGGTGGCGCGGCAGGATGCCGGGGGACGGGTGCTGACCGAGGGCGAGCAGGTGCAGATCGGGGGGAACGAGACCTATGTGAGCCTGTGCCGCCGGCATTGGCGCGAGGCGGTGGGCGACCGGGGTTAGCGGGAACCGGTGGTGGCCCTTGCACGTTGGTTTTGCGTGAAAGGAGAACCGTCATGGACCGTCTGGCCATCTATCTTGCCGTTCTGGCCGGTGCCTGTGTCGCAGGGGCCGCGTTGATCGGGGCGTTCACGCTGGGATATTATTCCTTCTGGGCTTTCCTTGTCTGCGGGGTGATCGGCCTGGTCACCGCCTATCCGCTGGGGTTCTGGATCTCGCGCGCCATCAAGCGGGACGACCCGAGCTTCAACCACCGCAAGCCGCGGCAGTCGGACGGGATCCTGCCCGATCCGAAGGCGCCGGAGATTTAAGCCCGGGGTTGGCTCAGGCCCGCTCGACCAGGACCGAGCCGACCGAGTACCCTGCCCCGAAGGAGCAGATCAGCCCGGCATCGCCGGGCTGGAGGTCGTCGGAATATTTCGAAAACGCGATGATCGAGCCCGCCGAGGAGGTGTTGGCGTAGTCCTGCAGGATGTTGGGCTGTTCTTCCGGGTCGGGCGTGCGGCCCATGACCTTCTTGCCGATGAAATCGTTCATCGTCTTGTTGGCCTGGTGCAGCCAGAGGCGTTTTAGCTGGTCGGCGGCGACGCCCTCCTCGGCCATATGGTCGGCGATGTGTTTCGAAACCAGCGGCAGCACCTCCTTGAACACCTTGCGCCCCTCCTGAACGAAGAGCATGTCGCGGCGGTCCTCCATGTGCCCCTCGCGGGTGCGGCGGAGGAAGCCGTTGTTGTTGCGGATGTTGTTGGAGAATTGCGTGGCGCAGCGGGTGGAATGGACGAGGAAATGGGGGCCTTTCGCGTCTTCGGCACGTTCCAGCACCATGGCGGTGCAGACATCGCCGAAGATGAAGTGACAGTCGCGGTCGCGCCATTCGAGGTGGCCGGAGCAGATTTCCGGGCTGACGACGATGGCGCAACGGACGGAACCGGCGCGGATCATGTCGGCGGCCGCCTGGATGCCGAAGGTGGCCGAGGAGCAGGCGACGTTCATGTCGAAGGCGAAGCCGCCGGCGCCGAGGAGTTGCTGGATCTCGATGGCGATGGCCGGATAGGGCCGCTCGTGGTTGGAGGCGGCGCAAATGATGAGGTCGACCTCCTCCGCCGTGCGGCCCGATTGGGCCAGCGCCTTGCCGCAGGCGTCGAGCGCCATTTCGGCCATGATCCCCGGCTCCTCGTTCGAGCGGGGGCGGAGGTGGGGGTGCATCACGTCGGGGTCGAGGATGCCGGTCTTGTCCATCACGTAGCGCTGTTCGATGCCGGAGGCCGAGAAGATGAAGCCGGTGGAGGATGGCGGCTTTGGCTCGACCTCGCCCGCCGAGATCGCCTCGGCATTCTCGGCGTTGAACTTGTCGGCATAGGCGTTGAAGGCGTCGACCAGTTCGGCGTTGGTGATGGTCTGGTCGGGGGTGAAGACCCCGGTGCCCGTGATGGCAGGTTTGAACATTGTGGCTCTCATCAGGTGTGCCGCCCAGATCAACGTAGGAGCGACCCGAGGTCAAGCGGAACCGGCGGAGGGCCGCCGTAACGCCGGGTCAGTTGACGAGGTTGGGCGGGGTATCCCCGTTGAGCGCGGCCACGAGGTTGTCGACGGCGAGGAAGCCCATCCGCTCGCGCACTTCCAGCGCGGCGGTGCCGAGATGCGGCAGGAGGGCCACGTTCTCCATCCTGGTCAGCGGCGCGGGCACGTCCGGTTCGTTCTCGTAGACATCGAGCCCGGCGCCGCCGATCCGGCCGGTCTGCAGCGCCTCGATCAGCGCGTCCTCGTCGACCACGTCGCCGCGGGCGATATTGATGAAGCGGGCGTGGGGTTGCATGGCGGCGAAGAGCTCCTCGCCGACAAGGTATTTGTTGTCGCCGCCGCCCGGCACGGCGGTCACGACGAAATCGGAAAGACCAGCCAGTTCTTGTAGGGTTTCAACCTGCCGGGCCTCGATATCCACCGATTTGGGCGATCTGTTGAAATAAACCACGTTCATCCCGAAGCCATAGTGACAGCGCCGGGCGATGGCCTGGCCGATGCGGCCCATGCCGATGATGCCGACGGTCTTGCCGGTGACGTGGAGGCCGAGGAGTTGCGTCGGGGTCCAGCCCGTCCACTTGCCGGCGCGCAGCAGGCGCTCGCCCTCGCCCGCGCGGCGGGCGGTCATCAGCATCAGCGTCAGCGCGATATCGGCGGTGGCGTCGGTGACGGCGCCGGGGGTGTTGGTGACCATCAGCCCCGCGGCGCGGGCGGCGGCCACGTCGATGTGGTTGTAGCCGACGCCGAAATTGGCCAGCACCTTGCAGCGGGAGCCTTCGGCCCCTTCGAAGGCCTCGGCCGTGAAGAAATCGCCCAGCGTGGGCAGGACGCCGTCATAGAGGGTGAGGGCCGCGCGCATCTGGCCCACTTTCAGCGGGCGCGTGTCTTCGCGGATCTCGACGTCGAAATGCTGTTCGGCGCGTTCGATGACCGCGTCGGGCAGGCGTGTGGTGAAGAGGACGCGCATCAGTGCATCCGCTCCCCTTCGGCGACTTCCTGGTCGGGGGCGATGAGGACGATGCCGCCCTCGGCGTCGGATGCGCCCAGCACCAGCACCTCGGACATGAAGGGGCCGATCTGGCGGGGCGGGAAGTTGACCACGCCCATGACCTGACGGCCGGTCAGGCTTTCGGGCGTGTAATGGGCGGTCAGCTGGGCCGAGGTCTTGCGCTCGCCGATCTCGGGGCCGAAATCGATCCACATCTTGATGGCGGGTTTGCGGGCCTCGGGGAAGGGTTCGGCGCGGATCACTCGACCCACGCGGATGTCGACCTTGAGGAAGTCGTCGAAGGTAATCTCGTCAGCCATTGCGGAGTTCTTTCGAGCGGTCGGTGGCGGCGGCCACGGTTTTCTTCATCAGCGGGGGGAGGCCGGTCTCCTCGTCCATCAGCACTTCGAGCCCGGCCTGGGTGGTGCCGTTGGGGCTGGTGACGTTGACGCGAAGCTGATCGGGGGTCTCCTCGGCCTCTTCGGCCAGTGCCCCGGCCCCGGCGACGGTGGCCTGGGCCAGTTGCATGGCGAGGGCGGGGGAGAGGCCTTGCGCCTCGCCCGCCCTGGCCAGGCATTCGATCATGTGGAAGACATAGGCCGGACCGGAGCCCGAGACGCCGGTGACGGCATCCATCTGGTCCTCGCTGTCGAGGCGGACCACCTGCCCCACCGCAGTCAGCAGCTCCTCGGCGGTGTCGAGATGGGCGGGCGTGGCGTGCGCGTTGCCGATGATGGCGGTGATGCCCCGGCCCACGGCGGCGGGCGTGTTGGGCATGGCGCGGATGATCGGGCTGTCATCGCCGAGCGCGGCCTCGAAGGCGGAAATCGGCGTGCCGGCAGCGACGGAGACGAAAAGCGTCTTGCCCCCGCCCATGGCGGCGATGGCGGGCAGCGCGTCGCCCATCATCTGGGGCTTCACGGCGATCAGCACGATGGCGGGCTGTTCCGGCAGGTCGCCGTTTAGCGTGACGCCGGTGGATTGCAGCCAGTCGGAGGGTTTCGGGTCGATCACCCAGACGCTTTGCGGCGGCAGTCCCCGCTTCAGCCAGCCTGCCAGCATGGCCGAGCCCATCTTGCCGCAACCCAGCAGCACCAGCCCGTTGCGGGCTACGTTGTCCGTGGTCATCCCCTGTCCCCCTTGCCAGTTCCGAACGGCGTGTCAGGGGCGAGTGTTACGCCCGCATCCCGGGGGATTCAATGGCGGGAAACGGGGCTGGGGCAACCCGGCAGGGGATTGCCCGCCGGGTGCGGTGTGTTGCCGTGTAATCAGGCGGTGCCGTAGGCCTCGGCGATGGCCACCTGCATGGCGTCGCGCGGGGTACGGTCACCCCAGACGACAAGCTGGAAGGCCGGGTAGAAACGCTCGGCGCTGAGGACGGCGGCGTTGATCAACGTGTCGACCTGTTCGGGGCAGACGCTGGGCGCGCCGGCCATGACGAGGCCGTAGCGGTAGACCATCAGCTTCTGCTCGGCCCAGTAGGTGAAGGCGCCGGCCCAGCACTGGTCGTTGACTTCGTTGAGGGTCTGGTAGAGCACCGGCAGCTTGTCTTCCGGCGGCTCCATCTCGAAGGTGCAGACCATGCGCAGGGTCTCGTCATAGGCGGACCATGCCAGCGTGACCGAATAGGTGCGCCACTGGCCCTCGACGGCCATGGCGATCTGATCGTCTCCGATCCGGTCGAAATCCCAGTCGTGATGCTCGGCGAGATGCTCGACGATGTCGATGGGGTGAAGATCTTCACTCAGAAACTGCTCGGATAATGCCATGCCGCCACCTCTTGTGAGTTGTAGCGCGGGGGCTTGGCAGCGCCCCAAGCGCTAGGTGCCTGCTCTAGAACGGGGGCTTATTCCCTCTGTCCCTACCATATATCGTGGCGAGTGGATTGCGGCCTGTAAAGCTATTTGTTGGGGATAACCTCAATAAGTTGTGGATGACGTCAAATCTTCATCAAGATGAGATGGGGGTGTCATGTGGGGGGATCGCTCCCGGCCACTGTAAGGTTTTCCCGCCCCGGGCCTGACCCGGGGCCTCCGGTCGAAGCGAGGTCCCGGCTCGGGGGCCGGGACGGGGGAGCTCACCCTTGCGGTGGGCAGTGCACCGGGAACCGGGGGGCAAGGCTGCCGGTTGGCTTGGAAAGAAAGGGGACTGGCATGGCACATGACGAGCTGTGGAAGATGGAGAAGAGCTTCTGGCTCGACGGGCCGGAATTCTATGGCCGCGCGATGGCGCCGGATGCGCGGATGGTGTTTCCCGATCCGGTGGGCATCCTTGCCGGGGACGAGATCGTCGAGGGGCTGAAACAGGCGCCGCGCTGGGCCGAGGTGCGGTTCGACGAGCGGGAGGCGACCGGGACGGGGGACACGGTGGTGCTGACCTACCGGGCGACGGGCAAGCGGGAGGGCGAGGCGGCTTACGTGGCGCTTTGCATGAGTGCCTATGTGAAGGGTGGCGACGGGTGGCGGTTGCTGGCGCATCAGCAGTCGCCGGTTTCCGGGTAGAGCGGGTGTGGTCTGGCACGGCGGGCGGCGCCCGTCCGGGGGTGGGCGCGCCGACGGGGGTGATCGTTGATTTATGGGACGGCCAGCCTCCGACGGTGGCTCTGCATGGTGCCGTGGCAGAAGCGCCCGCCCGTCACGCCGGAGGCGTGCCGCCTATACATGGCGCACCTTCGGTGCGACGCGGGCGGACGGGCGCTGCCCGGCGGCGAGCCTTTGGCTCGCCTTTGTTCCGGGCGGGGCCTGGTGCGGGAAAAAGGTGGGTTGGCACCCACCCTACGGCGTCGTCAGCGCGGCCCCGACGCCGCGCCGAGTGTGGCGGGTTGCGACAGTGGCGGGGCAATGCCCGCCCGACGCTTACTTCTCCAGCGCCTCGATCCGCGCCTTGAGCGCCTCATTCTCCTCACGGGCCTTCTGGGCCATGGCGCGGACGGCGTCGAATTCCTCGCGGGTCACGAAATCGCGGTCGGCGAGCCAGCGGTCGATCATCGATTTCATCGCCGTCTCGGCCTCTTCCCGCGCGCCCTGGGCCACGCCCATGGCGTTGGTCATGAGCTGCGAGATGTCGTCGAATACCTTGTTGCGGGTCTGCATGGGGATTGCTCCGGCGTTACATTTGAAATCTATATGGGCCGCAAAACCCCGCCGCGCAAGGTTGACTTCCCCGTTGACTTCCCCGTGGCGACAGAGGCAGAGAGACACAAATGCAGGCCGCCATCCAATTCCCCGATCTGTCGCCCGAGATCTTCACCCTGCCGATCTTCGGCATGGAATTCGCGCTGCGCTGGTACGCGATGGCCTATATCGTGGGCATCGTCATCGGCTGGCGGCTGGTGGTGGCGACGCTGCGCCGGCCGCACCTGTGGAAGAACGACACGCCGGTGATGCGGGAGAGCCAGGTCGAGGACCTGCTGACATGGGTGGTGCTGGGCGTCATCCTTGGCGGGCGGCTGGGCTACGTGCTGTTCTACAAGCCTGCCTATTTCGTTCAGAACCCGGCCGAGATCCTGATGCTGTGGCAAGGCGGCATGTCGTTCCATGGCGGGCTGTTGGGGGTGATCATCGCCTGCGTGGGCTTCTCGTGGCGGCAGCGGATTGCGTGGCTGTCGGTGGCGGACGTGCTGTGCATGGCGACGCCGGTGGGGTTGCTGCTGGGAAGGATCGCGAATTTCATCAATGCGGAATTGTGGGGCCGGCCGACCGACCTGCCGTGGGGGGTGATCTTTCCCGGCGAGATGGCGCAGTATTGTCCGGACGTGGTGGGCGCCTGTGCGCGGCATCCCTCGCAGCTTTACGAGGCGTTGCTGGAGGGGCTGATCCTCGGTGCCGTGCTGTTGTGGCTGGTGTTCCGGAAGGGCGCGCTGAAACGGGTGGGCACGGTGACGGGGGTGTTCTTCGCCGGCTACGGCCTGGCGCGGTTCCTGGTGGAGTTCGTGCGGCAGCCGGATGCGCAGTTCGTCTCGGAGGGCAACCCGCTGGGGCTGGCCCTCCACGTGGGCGGCTACGGGCTGACCATGGGGCAGATATTGTCGCTGCCGATGTTCGCGCTGGCCGCCTACCTGGTGATCCGGGCGCGCAGGCCGGCATGACCGCGCTGAAGGAGCTTCTTGTCAGCCAGATAAGGGCCAACGGGCCGATGACGATGGCGGAGTACATGGCCGCCTGCCTGATGCATCCCGAGCATGGCTATTACGCCACGCGCGATCCGCTGGGCGCGGCGGGCGATTTCACCACGGCGCCGGAGATGAGCCAGATGTTCGGCGAGTTGATCGGGCTTTCGCTGGCGCAGGCGTGGATGGACCAGGGGGCGCCGGAGGCGGTCGTGCTGGCCGAGCTGGGGCCGGGGCGCGGGACGCTGATGGCGGATGTGCTGCGGGCCACCAAGGGCGTGCCGGGGTTTCACGAGGCGGCGCGGGTGAACCTTGTCGAAACGTCGCCGGCGCTCAGGCAGGTGCAGGCGCAGACGGTCAAATGGCCGGGGATCGCGTGGCGAGAGAGCGTGGCCGACCTGCCGGAGCTGCCGCTTTTCGTGGTCGCGAACGAGTTCTTCGACGCCCTGCCCGTGCGGCAGGTGCAGCGCGAGGGCGAACGCTGGCGGGAACGGCTGGTCGGGCTCGAGGGCGAGGCGCTGGCGATCGGGCTGAGCGATCCGAAGGCGATGGCGCCGCTGGAGCACCGGCTGGAGGATACGCGCGACGGGGATATCGTGGAATTCTCGCCCATGGGCGAGAGCATCGCGGCCGAGATCGGCGGGCGGATCGCGAAACATGGCGGCGCCGCTCTGATCGTGGATTACGGCGACTGGCGGTCGCTGGGCGACACGTGGCAGGCGGTGAAGGGGCACGAGGCGATAGACCCGCTGGCCGAGCCGGGGGGGGCCGACCTGACCGCGCATGTGGATTTCGAGGCGCTGGCCCGCGCCGTGCCCTGCCGGTACAGCCGGCTGACGCCGCAGGGTGTGTTCCTCGAACGGCTGGGGATCACCGCGCGGGCGCAGGCGCTGGCCAAGGGGCTTGAGGGCGATCGGCTGGAAACCCACATTGCCGCGCATCGCCGCTTGACCCACCCGCATGAAATGGGGACGCTCTTCAAGGTAATGGCCCTGACCCCCGAAGGAGCGGCCCTGCCGCCCGGATTGGACACATGACGCTCGAGATCATCACCGCCGACGCCCTTGCCCCGCTGCGCCACGGGTTCTTTACCCGCAAGGGCGGGGCGTCGTCCGGCGTGTTCTCGGGGCTGAATTGCGGGATGGGGTCTTCCGATCAGGCCGACGTGGTGCGGATCAACCGGACGCGGGCGGCCGATGCGCTGGGGGTCGGGCCGGAGAACCTCGTGAACGTGCACCAGGTGCATTCGGCGCGGGTCGAGGTGGTGGAGGGGCCGCAGGAGGAGCGGCCCAAGGCCGACGGCATGGTGACTAAGGTGCCGGGGCTGGCGCTGGCGATCCTGACGGCCGATTGCCAGCCGGTGCTGTTCGCCGACCGGCAGGCGGGCGTGATCGGCGCGGCCCATGCGGGCTGGCGCGGGGCGCTGGACGGGGTGCTGGAAGAAACGGTGGAGCAGATGGAAGCGCTGGGTGCGACGCGCCGGAACATCGTCGCGGTGATCGGGCCGTCGATCAGCCAGCAGGCTTACGAGGTGGGCCCCGAGTTCCTTGACGACTTCATGGCCGACGACCCGGACAACCACCGCTTCTTCGCCAATGGCGAGGGCGACAGATACCTGTTCGACCTGCCCTCTTTCGGGCTGCACCGGTTGCGCAAGGCCGGCGTGGGCCACGCGGAATGGACGCGGCATTGCACCTATTCCGATGCCGGGCGGTTTTATTCCTACCGGCGGGCGACCCATGCGGGCGAGGCCGATTACGGGCGGCTGCTGGCGGCGATCCGGCTGTAATTGGGGCATGGCCGAGGCCAGGTATGCCCGATCCTGCCACAATCGCCACCGGACCGGCGCGGGGGCGGCTGGCGACCAGGGCAATTCCCGCAATGGTTTCAGGCATGTGGCCGGAATTGGGCAGGATTTCCCGATTTGGACCGCCCTGCCCGGCAAATGACCGACGAATCCCACACCCGCGTCAAATCGTGGCCGCAAACCCCGGCGATATTGCCGGCAACGGAACGAGGGACAGCGCAGCGTTCGCACCGCCGCACTCGCGGTCCGTCACAGTGAAAGGGTAAGGGACAATGAAGAAACGTTGGATGAAATCCGTCATCGAAACCAGCAAGCAGGCGACGCCGGCGCTGCCGTTCCAGCGCGGGATGCGCGCCACGGTGCTGCGCCGCGAGGGCCAGGGCCCCGCACCGGTCAAGGTCGTGCGCACCGCCTGAGCGACGCTGCCAATTGTGGCAAAGTTGCGCGATTCGCATTGGCCGGAAATGCCGAATTGTGGCGAAATCGTCGACACGTGACCGACAATCTTAACGAAGTTTAAGCGATTGTCGGCGAGCACATGACAGTGATTGGTCAAATTTGACTAAACTTGGGCAATTGCGCCAATTGTTTGTCATCGCAACGTGAATGGTAACAAGTCCTTCTGTCGTTGTCGGTGGGGGCCGACGCGGTTGAGACAACCTGATAAAGGTGACTCAATAATGGTATCCCCCTACGATTCCGCGCATTTTTCCGCGCGTTCCGGTAACAAGTCTTCTGCACATCGCGACCGCGGCACCGTTCCGCAGCAGGCCCGCAAGACGCTGGCGATGCGCAAGTACCGTATTTCCTCGCTCATGCCCGACGGGCAGGTCCGCGTTTCCGACCAGATCGGGCCGGCGATGCCGATCTTCGAATCCGCCTTCTCGGCCTTTGCGCACGGCACGCTGATCAATACCACGCAAGGCCAGGTCGCGGTCGAGGATCTCGAGCCGGGCATGAAGCTGCAGACTACCGACCAGGGGCCGATGCAGCTTTTGTGGGTGGGGTCGATGACGTTGATGCCGCGCTCGGACCAGCATCCCCATGGCAGCAGCCTGACCCGGATCATGGCCGACAGCTTCGGCTTCGGCCGGCCGCAGGCCGACATCATGGCCGGGCCCGGCGCGCGGTTCCTGCTGCGGCCCAGCGGCTATGCCGAGCGGTTCGGCAGCGAACGGACGCTGACGCCCGCCGGGCAGATGGTCGACGGGTACAACGCGATCGAGATCACCCCGCCGCGGCCGGTGACGGTGCATCACCTCTGCCTGCGGCGCCACGCGATCATTTCCGCCGGCGGGATGGAAGCCGAGAGCTATCACCCCGGCCCGGGTTTCGAGCGGAGCATGGGGCCGAACATGCTGAGCCTGTTCCTGTCCTTCTTCCCGCATATCAAGCAGCCGCGCGATTTCGGCCCGCTGGCGCAGGAACGGCTGCCGCTGAAGGGGATCGAGAACGCGGCCGAGATGGCCTGCCCTCACGACGTTTGCTGCCACAACCGAAACGGGGCGCGACGGGGGTCGCGCCCCGTTTCGTTTCTGTGGAGCGCCCGGGCGCGCGCCCGGCGGGCAATCGTTCAGAAACCGGCCCTTTCGGCGATGAGTCGGGCCAGACGCTCGGAATATTTGCGGGTCACGTGGTTGTGGTCGTAGACGACGAGGTCGCCCTCGGCGTCGACCGAGGTGCAGTGCGTGTCGCCGCAGAAAATCTCCGTCGGGTCGATGTAAAGGTCCGGCAGGTCGGCGAGGCCGCGCAGTTCGACACGCGTGGCAAGAAGCTCCGACGTTTCGATGGTCGGCACCTCCTGAATGCCGAGGCGCAGGTTCTGCAGCAGGTAAACCGCCACATTCTCTGCGAAGACGGGGCCCTGTTCGAGGAATATGACGCGCAGGTTCGCGGCGTGCAGGCGGGCGACCGCCTCGGCCATCTTGTCGCGGACGGCGGCGTAGGAGGGTTCCCCGCCGTCGATGGTGACGTTGCCTGCGCTGGCGGCGCCGATGATGTTGCCGGTGATCACCACGTCGGTGATGCCCGGCAGCGCGTCGATCTGATCGAGAATGACCTGATGGGTGTCGCCGTTGCAGCGGCGCGCGTAGCTGTTGGCGAGGCCGGGCACCGGCGGGCAGCCATTGGCCACGAAGGCGACGCCGCGCAGGCCCCTGTCACGCGCCATGCGTTCCATCCCCGTCAGCAGGGCACCGGCGAGGCTGTCGCCCCAGAGCACCAGTGTCGGGTCCGTTTGCGGATCGCCGAACTCGCAGCGTTGCACGCCGAAGCGATCCTGGTCGCCGCAGTCCATCCGAAGCTCGCGCCGCTCGACATAGCGCAGCAGGTCCGCGTCGGCGTTTTCCAGCGCCCAGCGGTAGGAGGGCACCGTCTCGGGCCGCTTGTCAACCTGCATGTAGATCAGCACCGCCGCCCCGACCGAGACCACGGCGGAGCCCACCATCGACCAGGCCACCGCCCTGGTCGGCAGGCGGCGGCGGAATGGTTGTTCGACCAGGCGATAACCTACATAGGCCAGCGCGAAGGAGAGCCCGATCAGCAGCCAGACATTCTGGTCGAACGCGATGCGGCCGAAGCGGTGCTGGACCAGCGCGAAGACCGGCTGATGCCAGAGATAGGTGCCATAGGAGATCAGCCCGATCCCCACCAGCGGCCGCAGGCTGAGGAGGCGCTGCACGACGCCGCCGTCACGGGCGAAAAGGATCACCAGCACCGTGCCGACGGTCGGTGGGAGGGCGCTCAGGCCGGGGAACCGGGTGCCGTCGTCATAGACCAGGATTGCGAAGGCGATCAGCGCGATGCCCGAGGCCGCCAGCCCGTCGCACAGGACCGGTCGGAGCCGGGGGGCGCCAGATGTCCTCAGGTAGAGCGCGGCCAGCGCACCGAGGAGCAGTTCCCACGCGCGGGTGGGCAGAAGGAAGAAGACCGCGGCCCGGTCGAGCGACAACGCCCATTCGGCCAGCACGAGGCTGGCGATCGTCAGCGTCACCAGGATCGGGATCACCGAACGGCGCCAGATCAGCATCATCAGGAGGGGAAACAGGATGTAGTATTGTTCCTCGACCGCGAGGCTCCAGGTGTGCAGGAGCGGCTGAAGCTCGGCGCTGGTCTCGAAATAGCCTGTCCGGCTCCAGAAGAAGAAATTCGAGGTAAAGGTGGCGACGGAGAGGACGCTGTAGGTGAAGGTCTCGAGGTCGCGCGGCATGAGCCAGAACCACGCGAAGGGCAGGCTGACGAGGACGACGAGGAAAAGCGCCGGCAGGATGCGCCGCGCGCGCCGCTCGTAGAAGCGCCGGAGCGAGAAACGGCCACTGTCGATCTCGTCGGCGATGATCGTGGTGATGAGGTAGCCGCTGATCACGAAAAAGACGTCGACGCCGACATAGCCGCCGCCGAACGCGGTGAAACCCGCGTGGTAAAGCACCACCGGCACCACGGCCAACGCCCTGAGACCGTCGATTTCAGCCCTGTACCTGATGGAATGCCCCCGGCTTGCCGTCGCGACGATAAAAAACCCGCTGATCGCGCATTTAGCAAGGTGAATAGTGGCTTCCGGCCAAGCGCGGCCGAATTGTCGCGGGCCGTGCCCCGGGCCGGCGGCCCCGGATCACGCGGATTTCTTCAGCCGGTCTTCCAGCACGTCGAACGGCACGCCCGGTTCGTCCTTGGCGCCGCGGATCACCAGCGAGGTCTTGACGCTGCCCACGTTCTCGGCGGCGGTCAGTTCCTCGGTCAGGAAGCGCTGGAAGGTCGAGAGGTCGGGCGCCACGCATTTGAGGATGAAATCCACCTCGCCGTTCAGCATGTGGCATTCGCGCACCAGCGGCCAGGCGCGGCAGCGGGCCTCGAAGGACGACAGGTCGGCCTCGGCCTGGCTTTGCAGACCGACCATGGCGTAGACCTGCACCTCGAAGCCCAGTTCGCGGGCGTCGACCTTGGCGTGGTAGCCCTGGATATAGCCGCTTTCCTCGAGCGTGCGGACCCGGCGGAGGCACGGCGGGGCCGAGATGCCGACGCGCTTGGCCAGTTCGACATTGGTCATCCGGCCGTCAGCCTGCAGTTCGGCGAGGATCTTGCGGTCGATCTCATCGAGTCGGGTCGCGGGCATTCTGGACCTCCTGAAAGTTCGCGATTGTTATAACACCACTGCCAGCACGCGCAATAATGTTTCGCCTTGGCGCAAGATCGTTTCCCAGGCCGCGGGCCCGCGTTGTTTCGTTGCGCAGCCCATGTGGGGAACGGCGGCGCCGAAGGGCCCAGGTTTCGCGGGATTGCGTCCCGCTTTCGGCATGGCGGGCTTGCAGGGGTTTCGCGCCCCCGGCCCCGCCGCTATATCTGTGCCCCGAGTCGCAGACACCCTTACAGCACAGGTTCCGATCATGGCCGAGACACGTCACACCAAAACCCTCATCATCGGGTCAGGCCCGGCCGGCTATACCGCCGGTGTCTATGCCGCCCGCGCCATGCTGGAGCCGGTGCTGGTTCAGGGGATCGAACCGGGCGGGCAGCTTACCACCACCACCGAGGTCGAGAACTGGCCCGGCGATACCGAGGTGCAGGGCCCCGACCTGATGGTGCGGATGGAGGCCCATGCCAAGGCGATGGGCTGTGACATCGTGAGCGACATCATCACCCATCTGGACACCGACAGCCGGCCCTTCAAGGCCACCGGCGACAGCGGCACGGTCTATACCGCCGACAGCGTGATCATGGCCACCGGCGCGCGGGCCAAGTGGCTGGGGATCGAGAGCGAGGAGGCCTTCAAGGGCTTCGGCGTCTCGGCCTGTGCCACCTGTGACGGGTTCTTCTACCGCGGCGAGGAGATCGTGGTGGTGGGCGGCGGGAATACCGCCGTGGAAGAGGCGCTGTTTCTGACCAACTTCGCCAGCAAGGTGACGCTGATCCACCGGCGCGACGAACTTCGGGCCGAGAAGATCCTCGAGAACCGGCTGCTGAAGCATCCGAAGATCGAGCCGCTGTGGTTCCACGAGCTGGAAGAGGTGCTGGGCGACGACACCCCCAAGGGCGTGACCGGCGTGAAGGTGAAGAACAACCAGACCGGCGAGGTCAGGGAAATCCCCTGCAAGGGCGTCTTCATCGCCATCGGCCACGCGCCCGCCAGCGAGCTGCTGAAGGGCAAGGTCGAGATGCATCACGGCGATTACGTGAAGGTCGAGCCGGGCAGCACGCGCACCTCGGTGCCCGGCCTCTTCGCGGCGGGCGACCTGACCGACCACATCTACCGGCAGGCGGTGACCAGCGCCGGGATGGGCTGCATGGCCGCGCTCGATGCCGAGCGGTTCCTTGCGGAGCTCGAGGATCTGCCGGTTCCGCCCGCCGAGAAGGTCGTCGCGGTCGAATGAGTGGAGGCCATGACCCCGCCCTGCGCCCTTTGGAACGGCAATGCACCGCGCACATGGCGGCTTTTTCGCCGGTTTCGGCCCGCCCCCCGAAGCGGGCGCTTGCATGTGGGGTTCAAGCCGGTTTAAGGCGCCGGTGACGCTGGGCCCGGTGGTTGCGGGTTCTTAGAAATTTCCAATGTCCAGACGACACGAGAGAAGCAATGTCATATTCGAACCTCGCTCCGATTCCCGAGCTCTACGTCTCCTACGATTCCGCGCAGAAACTGAAGGTCGAAGCCGGTGACCTGACAAGCTGGGACCTGAGCCCGCGCCAGATCTGCGATCTCGAGCTTCTGATGAACGGCGGCTTCAGCCCGCTCAAAGGATTCCTGACCGAGGCCGATTATAACGGCGTCGTCGAGGACATGCGGCTGGCGGACGGCTCGCTCTGGCCGATGCCGATCACGCTGGACGTCTCCGAGGCGTTTGCCGAAGGCATCGAGCCGGGCCAGGACATCGCGCTGCGCGACCAGGAGGGCGTGATCCTCGCCACCATGACCGTCACCGACCGCTGGACACCCGACAAGACGCGCGAGGCCGAGAAGGTGTTCGGCGCCGATGACGATGCGCACCCGGCCGTTGACTACCTGCACAACACCGCCGGCAAGGTGTACCTGGGCGGGCCCGTCGTGGGCATCCAGCAGCCGGTGCATTACGATTTCCGCGGCCGCCGCGACACGCCGAACGAGCTGCGCGCCTATTTCCGCAAGCTGGGCTGGCGCAAGGTCGTGGCCTTCCAGACCCGCAACCCGCTGCACCGCGCGCACCAGGAGCTGACCTTCCGCGCCGCCAAGGAGGTGGAGGCCAACCTGCTGATCCACCCCGTCGTGGGCATGACCAAGCCGGGCGACGTGGATCACTTCACCCGCGTGCGCTGTTACGAGGCGGTGCTGGACAAGTACCCGGGTTCGACCACCACGATGAGCCTGCTGAACCTCGCCATGCGGATGGCCGGCCCGCGCGAGGCGGTCTGGCACGGGCTGATCCGCCGCAACCACGGCTGCACCCATTTCATCGTCGGCCGCGACCATGCCGGCCCCGGCAAGAACAGCGCGGGCGAGGATTTCTATGGTCCCTACGACGCGCAGGACCTGTTCCGCGAGCACCAGGACGAGATCGGCATCGAGATGGTCGACTTCAAGCACATGGTCTATGTGCAGGAGCGCGCCCAGTACGAGCCGATGGACGAGATCGAGGACAAGGACAATGTCACGATCCTGAACATCTCGGGCACCGAGCTGCGCCGCCGCCTGTCGGAAGGGCTGGAGATTCCCGACTGGTTCTCCTTCCCCGAAGTGGTCAAGGAGCTGCGCCGGACCAGGCCGCCGCGCTCGGACCAGGGCTTCACCGTGTTCTTCACCGGCTTCTCGGGCTCGGGCAAGTCGACCATCGCCAACGCGCTGATGGTCAAGCTGATGGAGATGGGCGGGCGCCCGGTCACGCTGCTCGATGGCGATATCGTGCGCAAGAACCTGTCGAGCGAGCTGGGCTTCTCGAAGGAACACCGCGACCTCAACATCCAGCGGATCGGCTATGTCGCCTCCGAGATCACCAAGAACGGCGGCATCGCCATCTGTGCGCCGATCGCGCCCTATGCCCATACCCGCCGCAAGGTGCGCCAGATGATCGAGGAATACGGCGCCTTCTGCGAAGTGCATGTCGCCACCTCGATCGAGGAATGCGAAAAACGCGACCGCAAGGGGCTCTACAAGCTGGCACGCGAGGGCAAGATCAAGGAATTCACCGGGATTTCCGACCCCTATGACGTGCCCGAAAGCCCGGAACTGCGGGTCGAGACGGAAGGCACCGATGTCGACAACTGCGCGCACCAGGTGATCCTGAAGCTCGAGCAGATGGGGCTGATCGCGGGCTGAGGCTCGGCGGATTTGCGATTGTTTGGCGGGCGGTCCCTCGGGGCCGCCCGTTTTCATATGGCAGAGGCCCCGGCTCGGGGGCCGGGGCGGGGTTGGTTTCGGGGGCCGGCATCGGCTAGAGCCTTGGGCATGTATGCCGTGACGCTCACCTCCATTCCGCCGCGACTGCCCCGGCTGGGGCCGGTGCTGGCCTCGCTCCTGGCGCAAAAGCCGGCGCCGGCGCGGGTGGTGCTGTGCCTGCCCGAGCGATGGGCGCGGTTTCCCGGCGATGGCCCGCTGCCCGCCCTGCCCGACGGGGTCGAGCTGCTGAGGGTGCCAGAGGATTTCGGCCCGGCGACCAAGGCGATCGGCCCGGCAAGGGCGCTGGCGGGACAGGTGGACCGGATGATCTATTGCGACGACGACTGGCTGATGCCGCCGGGCTGGGCCGCGGCGCTTCTGGCGGAATGGCGGGAGGGCGCGGCGGTGGCGGCGAGCGGCTGGTCGGTGGAGCGGCTGAAGCGGCAAGGCGCGGCGGGGCCGGGCTGCGTGGATATCGCGCAGGGGTTCTCGGGCGTGCTGATCGACCCGCGCTGGCTTTCGGGCGCGGAGGTCGTGCCGCCGGCCGAGGCCCGGGCGGTCGACGATATCTGGCTGTCGGGGCAACTGGCGCGGCAGGGCCTCCCGATCCGGCTGGCGGACGGCGCGCGTGCCGGAATGGCGCCGGCGTTCGAGGACGGGCACGCGCTGCAGGATGCGGTGATCGGCGGGCGCGGCCGGCACGGGGCGAACATGGCCTGCGTCGAGGTGCTGACGCGGCGGTTTGGCATCTGGCCCGCGCAATAGGGACCGGAGTCACCGGCGGAGCTGTCGGATGCCTCCGGCGGGGATATTTCGGGCCAGAAGAAGCAGGGCGCGCGCTCAGGTCTTCACCGTTCCGAAAATACTCCGGGGGTTTGGGGGCTGGCCCCCAAGGCCTGCGTGGCCCGAACGCGAACGGGCCGGCTGCGCCGCGAGGCGCGCGATCAGGAGAGAGGCCGCTCGGGCAGTCTTCCAGGAGCAAGGTCACGACGCGGTGGTGGAATTCGGCGGCACGTCCGGGCCGCCTAAGCGCTTTACCGGGACCGGTTTCGCCTTTATCCGTGGTCACCGACAGGGCCCGGCGCGCCCCGTACCAAGGAGACCACCACCCGTGACCGCCCCCGCCCCCCTGCCCGCGAAAGGCCCGCGCCCGTGAACGCCGCGCGCGAGGCCTTCATCACGGCGATGCGGCAGGTCGCGGCCACGGTCACCGTCGTCACCACCGACGGGCCGGCGGGCCAGGCGGGCGCCACGGTGAGCGCGTTCACCTCGCTTTCCGCCGATCCGCCCTCGGTGCTGGTCTGCCTGAAGGCCGACAGCAGCATCGCCCGGGCGGTGCGCGGCAACGGGGTGTTCTGTGTCAACGTCCTGCCCGAGGACGCGGTCGAGATGGCGCAGGCCTTTGCCGGGGCCTTCGACCACGAGCGCGACAGCCGGTTCCAGGGGGTGGAGTTCACCAATACCGAGTTCGGGCCGATCCTGGCGCGGGCGACGGCCTTCACCTGTTCGCTCAACCACCGGCACGTGCATGGCAGCCACGCCATCTGCATCGGCGATGTCACCGGCATCTCGAACGCGGGCGAGAAGCCGCTGACCTACATGAGCGGGTCGTTCCACATCGTCCGGCCTCGGCAGGTCTGAGGGGCGCGGCCCCCTCGGCGCTTCGCGGGGCGGGCAGAAATTTACCCCGCGCGCGCCGCGAAAAGGATATTGGCCGGTCATAATCTCGCCGGTTTTTTCGCGCCAATTCCGGTCAAGTGGTTAACACACGGGCAAAAAAAGGTCGGCAGAGCATGGGACGGCTGAACAACATCTACGAAGGCGACTGGAGCACCGTTTCGCTGACCGCGACGGCGCTGGGCCTGACGGTGCGCGAACGGTTCGAACGCTTCAAGGTCGAGGCGATGTCGGAACTGGTGCTGCGGCTGGCGGGCGGGCTGATGGTGGCGGGCTCGACCCTGTTGTGGCTGGTGCTGCCGCTGGGCGCGGGGACCGACCAGATCGTCTCGCACAGCCTGCTGGCGACGCTGTTCACGGCGACCGGGCTGATCGTCTATGCCTATGGCACGCGGGGCTTCCGGCGGCAGTTGTCGCTGGATGCCAAGCGGGGGACGCTGTCGCTGACCAAGATCAACATGAACGACCAGGGCCGCGTGGTGCGCAGCATCCGCCTGGGCGAGATCGAGAGCCTGTTCCTGCGCCGCCCGTCCGGGCGCACCGGGTTTGCCGCGCTCTATGTCCGGGTGACCGGGCAGGACAGCCCGCTTCTTGCCCTGACCGGGGCGACGGAAGAGCTGGAGCGGATCCACGAGGATCTCTGCGAGATCATCCAGACCTCGGAAACCGATATCCGGCAGGATGCGGGACAGAGGGCGGGTCGGTTCTCGAGGGGGCTGTTGTCGGCCTGACGGGGCAGTACCGGGCCTGGTCGGGGCGACAGGGGCGCCTTACGTGACAACGTATGGGATTGCCGGTTCAAAAAAAGGCATTTCAAGGCCACATCTGCGCCGCGTGCAGCACGCGCAGAACGATCACCTGAGCCGCATCCACCGCATAGACCACGATGTAATTGTGGTGGACGACCAGTTCCCGTGTCCCTTCGGCCCTTCCGTTCCTGCCGCGGCGGGGATTGGCCGGGAGTTGCGCCACCTTCCTGCGGATATCTTCCACCAGCGTCAGCGCCGCGTTCGGGTTATCGTCGGAAATGTGGTCGACGATCGCCATCAGGTCGGCGATCGCGGGGGCTTTCCACTCCGGTTCAGGCACCGCGCTTCCGGTCAACCAGCGCACGCGCCTCCTGCATGACCTGATCGTGTGGCGTGGCCGGGCGCGTGTCGCTCAGCGCCTCCTGCACCTTGCCGCGAAACCAGGCATCATAGCTGTCCGGGTCGGCCGTCAGGCCGGCGGGCAGGCCCCCTTCGGCGGCCACGCGTGTCAGCAGGATGCGCACAGCGTCGGAGAGTGTCAGGCCGACCCCCGAAAGCGCTTCGGAGGCTTTCGCCTTGAGCTGGTCGTCTACGCGGACATGAAGCATCGAGGTCTGGGCGGGCATGGCAAAATCTCCTCTTCGGGGAAGAGTATATCTCAATTGAGATACAATCAAGGCGCATCGGCTTTTCCCTGCCAGCGGCACCACAAAGAAAAAGGGCCGCCCCGAAAGGCGGCCCCTCGTATTTCGTGCGCAGACTTCGGCAGATTACATCATGCCGCCCATGCCGCCCATGTCGGGCATGCCGGCGCCTGCGCCGTTACCTTCCTTTTGCGGTTTGTCCGCAACCATCGCTTCGGTGGTGATCAGCAGACCGGCGATCGAGGAGGCGTCTTCCAGCGCGGTGCGGACGACCTTCGCGGGGTCGATGACACCGTAGGAGAACATGTCGCCATATTCCTCGGTTTGCGCGTTGAAGCCGAACTTCGGATCGTCCGATTCACGGATCTTGCCTGCCACGACCGAGCCGTCGACACCGGCGTTCTCGGCGATCTGGCGAAGCGGGGCTTCGAGCGCCTTGCGCACGATGGCGATGCCGTTGTTCTGGTCGTGGTTCTGACCTTCGAGGCCGTCGAGCGCCTTGGCACCCTGAACCAGGGCCACGCCGCCGCCGACAACGATGCCTTCCTGAACCGCGGCGCGGGTGGCGTTCAGCGCGTCATCGACGCGGTCCTTGCGCTCCTTCACCTCGGTTTCGGTCATGCCGCCGACGCGGATGACGGCAACGCCGCCGGCCAGCTTGGCAACACGTTCCTGCAGCTTCTCGCGGTCGTAGTCCGAGGTGGTGTCCTCGATCTGCTTGCGGATCTGGCTGACGCGGGCTTCGATTTCGGCTTTCTCACCGGCACCGTCGACGATGGTGGTCTCGTCCTTGGTGATCGACACTTTCTTGGCCTGGCCAAGCATGTCCATGGTGACGCTTTCCAGCTTCATGCCGAGGTCTTCCGAGATGACCTGGCCGCCGGTCAGGATCGCGATGTCCTGCAGCATGGCCTTGCGGCGATCGCCGAAGCCCGGTGCCTTGACCGCCGCGATTTTGAGGCCGCCGCGCAGCTTGTTGACCACGAGGGTCGCCAGCGCTTCGCCTTCCACGTCCTCGGCGATGATCAGCAGGGGTTTCTGCGACTGGATCACCGACTCGAGCAGCGGCACCATCGGCTGGAGCGACGAGAGTTTCTTCTCGTGCAGCAGGATCATGCAGTCTTCCAGCTCGGTGGTCATCTTGTCGGCGTTGGTCACGAAGTAGGGCGACAGGTAGCCGCGATCGAACTGCATGCCTTCGACGACGTCGGTCTCGGTTTCGAGGCCCTTGTTCTCCTCGACGGTGATGACGCCGTCATTGCCGACCTTCTGCATCGCGTCCGCGATCATCTGGCCGATTTCCGATTCGCCGTTGGCGGACACGGTGCCGACTTGGGCGACTTCGCTCGAGTCCTTCACTTCGCGGGCGAGGTTCTTGATGTGCTCGACGACCTTCGCGGTGGCAAGATCGATGCCGCGCTTGAGGTCCATCGGGTTCATCCCGGCGGCCACGGCTTTCATGCCTTCCTTGGCAATCGCCTGGGCCAGCACGGTGGCGGTGGTGGTGCCGTCGCCGGCTTCGTCATTGGTGCGGCTGGCGACTTCCTTCACCATCTGCGCGCCCATGTTCTCGAACTTGTCTTCCAGTTCGATTTCCTTGGCGACCGAAACACCGTCCTTGGTGATGCGGGGCGAGCCGAAGGATTTGTCGAGAACCACGTTGCGGCCTTTCGGGCCGAGGGTCACGCGGACGGCATCGGCCAGCGTGTTGACACCGCGCATCATCTTGTTGCGGGCGTCGGTGTTGAATTTGACGTCTTTTGCAGACATGTCAGTTGCTCCTGAAATCTTGTTGTCGTTGGGTCAGTTAGACGAACCGGGGCGTTCAGGCGGCCTTGGCGGCCTTGTCACCGTCGATGATGCCCAGAATGTCGCTTTCCTTCATGATCAGCAGCTCTTCACCGTCGAGCGTGATCTCGGTGCCCGACCATTTGCCGAACAGGATGCGGTCGCCGGCCTTGACGTCGAGCTCGACGCGCGCGCCGCCTTCGTCACGGGCGCCTGCGCCCACGGAAACGACTTCGCCTTCCTGCGGCTTTTCCTTGGCGCTGTCGGGAATGATCAGCCCGCCAGAGGTTTTCTCTTCGCTCTCAACGCGGCGGACAAGCACGCGGTCATGCAGCGGTTTAAATGCCATTGCTTTGGCTCCTTGGCTCAAAGTTTCCTCCAATCGCCCCGTCCCGGGCGATTAGCACTCGTCGGTGGTGAGTGCTAACGGCGAATAGCTAGGGTCTGGTCGCGAAGCTGTCAACATCCCGTGATGCATTTTTTTGAAAGAGGGTTTGCGGCCGGCGCATGGGGCCAATAGGCTTTCGCCGAACGGGGGGCGAAAGGAGTTTGCATGCTGCGTCTTGTTGCCGTGATTCTGTTGGTTGTTCAACCCGTTGCGGCCATTGCGCTGTGCGAGGGCAAGGATCTGATCGACGCCATGCCCGAGGCCGAACGGCAGGCGGTGCAGACCCGCGCCGACGCCACTCCCTATCCCGAGGGCCTGCTGTGGCGGGCCGAGAGGGGCGAGACGGAGATCACCATCTTCGGCACCTACCATTTCCGCCATGCCGAGACCGACGCCCATCTGGAACGTCTGAAGCCGCTGATCGATGCCGCGGATGCCGTCTATCTGGAGATGTCGCTGGAGGATCAGAAGGGCTTCCAGACCGAGATCGCCCGCGACCCGTCGATCATGTTCATCACCGAGGGCGAGACCCTGCCCGACCTGCTGGGCGAGGCCGACTGGCAGCATTTCAAGGCCGAAATGGAGGCGCGGATGATCCCCGGCTTCATGGCCGCAAAGTTCAAGCCGCTCTGGGCGGCGATGATGCTGGGGATCGGCCCGTGCGAGGCGCGGAACGGCGGGCTGGAAGGCGGCGGTATCGACGAGATGGTCGGCGAATACGCCGCCGAGCAGGGTCTCGGCACGCGCTCGCTGGAGGATTTCGCCGAGGTGCTGGCGACGCTCGACACCGAGCCGGCCGAGAAGCAGATCGAGATGATCCGGATGACGCTGGCCTGGCCGGGCGATGCGAACGACATGTCCTACACGATCCGCGAGCGCTACCTGCAGCAGGAGGTGGCGCTGATGTGGGAGTTCTCGCGCGCCGTGTCGCTGAAATACGGCGGACCGACGGCGGAGGAGGATTTCGCGCGGCTGGAGGAGGTCTTCCTGACCGAGCGCAATGCGGCGTGGGTCGAGACGCTGCTGGCGGAGGTGGCGGGGCAGAATGTGGTGCTCGCGGCGGGGGCCGGGCATCTGCCGGGCGAGATCGGCATCCTCTACCTGCTGGAGCAGGAAGGCTTCACGATTGAAAGGCTTCCGCTTCGTCCCTGACGGCGAGGCCGCCCGCGTCGCTCAGCCCGTAAAGCCCGCGCTCCACCCGGATGAACCAGCCGGAATGGTTGTCGGCCATGATCCGCGTCGCGCGGGTGACGCCCGTGGCCTTGGCCACCTCCGCCCCGCGGCAGGCGCCGTTTGCCGCCAAATGCGCGACGATGCGCAGGGTGTCCTGCTTGTAGGCGGTCATGATCGCGCCGCGGGTGCCGCCCGCGTTGGGGTCGCCCTCGCGGCGGGCGAACTCGGTCAGCAGCCGCGCACGCCGGCGTTGCGACTTGCGCGGCCGGAACGGCACCGGGTCGGCATGGACCTGCACGAAGCCATCCTCGGCCCGGACGCTCAACACGCCCACGCCCAGCCGTTTGCACAGGCCCAAATTGCCCTTGAAGGCGCGCCACCCCGCCCTGCCCTGCCAGCGCGGGACCGCGACATAGACGGCATCCGAGATCGCCTGCCGCGCCACGGCCTGTTGCAGGAGGGTAAGGGAGAAGCCGGTCTTCAGCTCCACCAGCAGCGGCTCCTCGCCATCGCGGCAGGCCATGACATCGGCCGGGCCGACCTCGGCCTTGACCTCGTAGCCCAGCGCTTCGAGCCATGCCTTGACGGGCGGGTAGAGGGCGGTTTCGGCCAGTCTGCTCATGAGCCGCAGGGTAGCCGGGCCGGGGGCGGCTTGCCAATGCGGGAAATGCGATTGAGCGGGCGGCGTGGCAGGGCGACCCCGTTGCGGGGCTACGGGAGGAGACCGCCATGACCGACACGCCCGTCACCCGCCCGATGAGCGCTGCAGAGCTGGCCCGCATGTATCGCGGCCAGCCGCCCGAAACCGGCCCCACCCTGCAGGCGATTGCCACGATGGAGCTGGGATAGACGGCGATCCGTACGGTGGCGGGCAAAATGATGCTGCACCGCAGCATCGGTAGTGACAAGCCTTCGCGACATGCCTATAAGGCGCGCAAATTCTCATCGCAGACAGGATAATCCCCAAATGACGACGCTTGTTTTCGGCCATAAATCCCCCGACACCGATTCCACCGGTTCGCCCATCCTGTGGGCGTGGTACCTCAAGGAGGTGAAGGGCATCGATGCCGAGGCCGTGCTGCTGGGCGAGCCCAATACCGAGGCCGCCTTCATGCTCGAGCGCTGGGACCTGCCGAAGCCGCGCATCATCTCGGACGTCGAAGACGGGCAGGCCTGCGTGATCGTCGACACCAACAACCCCGCCGAGCTGCCCGCCAACGTGAACGGCGCCGACGTGCAGGCGATCATCGACCATCACAAGCTGGTCGGCGGGCTCGAGACGAAAGGCCCGATCGACATCACCGTGCGCCCGCTGGCCTGCACCGCGACGATCATGGTCGACCTGATGGGCGAGGATGCCGACCGCATGCCCGACTGGGCCAAGGGCGCCGCGCTGACCTGCATCCTGTCGGACACGCTGGAGTTCCGCTCGCCCACCACGACCGACCATGACAAGGCCGTGGCCGAGCAACTGGCCCGCGACCTCGGGATCAAGGTGTCGGATTACGCCGCCGAGATGTTCGCCGCCAAGTCCGACGTGTCGGCCTTCTCGGATGCCGAGCTGCTGCGGATGGATTCGAAGGAATACGAGGTGGGCGGCAAGAAATTCCGCGTCTCGGTTCTGGAAACCACCGCGCCCGAGATGGTTCTGTCGCGCAAGGACAGCCTGGTGGAGAGCATGACCGGCGTGGCCTCGGAAGACGGCGTCGACCAGGTGCTGCTCTTCGTGGTGGATATCCTCAAGGAAGAAGCCACCCTGCTGGTGCCGAACGACCTGGTGAAAACCGTGGCCGAGAAGAGCTTCGGCGCCTCGGTTTCGGGGGACACGGTTGTCCTGCCGGGCGTGATGAGCCGCAAGAAGCAGATCATCCCGAACCTGGCGGTCTGAGAGCCAGCCAAGGATTGATGAGAGGGCGCCTTCGGGCGCCCTTTTGCGTTGGCAGCTCAGGAACACGGAGCGCCGGGGATGAGTTGACCCAGCGATGCGACGCACCCTTGTGACCCTCTCCGCCCTGCTGCTCGGTTTCTTCATGCTCCAGATGAGCAACGGCCTGCAAGGCTCGCTGCTGGCGCTCAGGGCCGATATCGAGGGGTTCGGTGCCACGGCCATCGGTCTGGTCATGTCGGGCTTCTATGTCGGCATGGGCCTCGGCTCCCTTCTGGCCGGGCGGCTGATCGAGCGGGTGGGGCATATCCGCACCTTCGCGGCGCTGGCCTCGGTCGCCTCGGCCATGGCGCTGGTGCACCTGATCCTGATCGACCCGGTCACATGGGTGCTGGTGCGGGCCATCACCGGCTTCTGCTTTGCCGGGCTGCTTATCGCGGTGGAATCCTGGCTCAACGCCTCCGTCGCCAGTCATGAGCGCGGTCGGCTTCTGTCGGTCTATGCCATGGTGGGCATGGCCGCCGGGGTCTGCGGCCAGCTTCTGCTCGACGCGGCGCCGCCGGAAAGCTTCCTGCTGTTTCTGGTCGTTTCGGTCGGGCTCTCCATGGCCCTCGTGCCCACCGCGCTCAGCCAGGCGAAGGCGCCGGTGCCGGACGTGGCCCAGCAGCGGCCCTCGATCAAGCTCCTGTGGCAGATCTCGCCCTTCGGGGCGATCGCCATGGCCATGGCCGGCGCGTCGCTCGGCACCTTCCTCGGGCTGGCGCCGGTCTTCGCCCAGCGGATCGGCTTCTCGGCCTCCGAGATCGCCTACCTGATGGCCGCGGCGACCTTCGGCGCGCTGGCGCTGCAATTCCCCATCGGCGCCCTTTCGGACCGGATCGACCGCCGCTGGGTGTGCATCACCGTGGCGCTGGCGGCCACGCTCATCATCGCGATCCTGTCGCGCGTCAACGTACAGGGCTTTGCCGTCAGCATCGCCATCGCGGCCCTGATCGGCGGGCTGCTGCTGCCGACGATCTCGGTCGTTGTCGCGCATATCAACGACCGGGCGCCCGCCGACTCGCTGCTGGCGGCCTCGGGCGGGATCGTGCTGATGCAGGGGATCGGCGCCGCCGCCGGGCCGTTCATCGGCGGCGCGGCGATGGATGCGTTCGGGCCCACCGGCTTCCTGATGACGCTCAGCGCGGCGCAGGCGGTGATCGTGCTCTTCGCGGTGTTCCGCCTGACCGTGACCAAGGGGATCGAGCCCGAGCAGAAGACCACCTATGCCCCGGTGCCGATGTCGGGCGTGGAGGGGGACCTGCAACTGCCCGAGCCGGGGTAAGACAGCCGCTCCGGCGCTCAGCCCCGCAACTTCTCCAGCAATTCCCGCGCCGCGTTGGTGGGCGTGGCGCGGCCGTCGGCCACATCCTCGGCCGCCTGCGCCATCGCCGCCTTCGCCTCGGGCGTCTCGAGTTGCGCCAGCAGGCCCTGCTTCACCTCCTCGTTGAACCAGTAGCGCGCCTGCGCCTCGCGCCGGGCGGCGAAATGGCCGTTCTCGCGGCGCCAGTGGGTCAGGGCGGTCATCTCCTGCCAGGCCGATTTCAGCCCCTCCTCCTGCTGGGCCGAGACCATCATCGCCTTGGGAAACCCATCCGGGTCCTGCGGCCGCTTGCGCAGCAGGCGCAAAGCGCCGGTATAGTCGGAACAGGTGCGCGTGGCCGCCGGTTTCAGGTCGCCATCGGCCTTGTTGATCAGGATCATGTCGGCCATCTCCATGATGCCGCGCTTGACCCCCTGCAGCTCGTCGCCGCCCGCCGGCGCCAGCAGCAGGATGAAGAGGTCCGACATCTCGGCCACCACCGTCTCGGACTGGCCCACGCCCACCGTCTCGATCAGCACCACGTCGAAGCCCGCCGCCTCGCAGACCGCCACCGCCTCGCGCGTGCGCCGCGCCACGCCGCCCAGGTGCGACTGGCTGGGCGAGGGGCGGATGAAGGCGTTGGGATCGCGGCTGAGCCGTTCCATCCGCGTCTTGTCGCCCAGGATCGAGCCGCCCGAGCGGGTCGAGCTGGGATCGACCGCCAGAACCGCCACCCGCAGACCTTCGGCCGTCAGCATGGTGCCGAACGCCTCGATGAAGGTGGATTTGCCGACGCCCGGCGTGCCCGAGAGGCCGACGCGGATCGCCTCGCCCTGCCCCTTCAGCGCCTCCATCAGCTCGCCCGCCTTTAGGCGGTGATCCGCCCGTCCGCTCTCGATCAGGGTGATCGCCCGTGACAAGGCGCGCCGATCCCCCTTGATAATTCTGTCACTTAGCTGTGCAATATCCATGGCCGCCGCTCGTGCATTGGTCTTACGGTTCCTAATGCCTTGGCCGGGGCGCGGATGTCCAGAGCGGGGCGCGCGGCGAATGAGGTTACGTGATGCGAACACTGATTGCGGGCGTCCTTGCCCTGCTGGCCGGCGCGGCGCAGGCCGCTGATCCCTCCTCGATGCGGTTCGAGGTCCGGCTTCTGGGGCTGAAGGCCGGCACGATCGAGATCGCGGCCAACGTGACCGACCGGGCCTATGCCGCCCGCACCCGGTTCCGCACTGCCGGCGTGGTGGGCGCGCTCAAGCAGGTGCGCGCCGACGTCTCGGTTCAGGGCCGCGTGGCGGGCGGGGCATTCCGACCCCAGACCTATTCCGAGGCGATCGACGACGGCAGCCGGGTGACCAACGTGCAGGTCCAGTTCGCGCCGGGCCAGCCCCGACTGATCTCGGGCGACACCGGCAGCAGCGCGCCGCCCGCCGATACCTCGAAACTGACCAGCGCCATCGACCCGCTGACCCTGCTCTACGTCGCCCTGCGCGACCAGCCCCGCGACGAGGTCTGCCGTTTCGAGGCCGATGTCTATGACGGTCACCGCCACGCAGTCATCACGCTCAAGGGCCGGCAGCCCAGCGGCGACACGATCACCTGCAACGGCTCCTACCGGCGGGTGGCGGGCTATTCCGACAGCGAGCGCGAGAAGCGCAATGTCGGCATCACCGTCACCTACGTGCCCGCCGGCGACGTGATGCGCGCGGAACGCGTAGCCTTCGACACCAAGCTCGGCCCCGCGGTGATGGACCGGCGCTGACCGCCATTGCGCCACGCCTGCGCTTCTTCTTGGCTAAAATACTCAAAATCCCGCCTTCACGGCCCCGCGCCACGGCCTATGGAATTTCGCGTCGCGATCACCGATAACCCGGCCGCATGACCACGCTGCCCATCCACGAGGCGATACCGCCCCTGATCGACGCGCTGAGGCGCGGCGGGCGGGCCGTGCTGCAGGCGCCGCCGGGGGCGGGCAAGACGACCGTCGTGCCGCTGGAGATGCTGTCGGCCGGGCTGACCGGGGGCCGCATCCTGATGCTCGAACCGCGGCGGCTGGCCGCGCGGGCGGCGGCAGAACGGATGGCGGCGACGCTGGGCGAGCCGGCAGGCGAGACCGTGGGCTACCGCGTGCGGGGCGAGGCGAAAGTCTCGAAAGCCACCCGGATCGAGGTGGTGACCGAGGGCATTCTCACCCGCATGATCCAGTCCGACCCCGAGCTCACCGGCATCGGCGCGGTGATCTTCGACGAGTTCCACGAACGCTCGCTCAACGCCGATTTGGGCCTCGCCCTCTGCCTCGAGATCGCCGGGGCGCTGCGCGACGACCTGATCCTCGTCGCCATGTCCGCCACGCTCGACGCCGAACCGGTGGCCGAGCTGATGGGCGCGCCGGTCATCACTTCCGAGGGTCGCAGCTTCCCCGTCGATATCCGCCACCTCCCCCGCCCCCTGCGCAAGGGTGAGCGGTTCGACGCGGCGTTGGCCGACCTCGTGGCGCAGGCGGCGGGCGAGACCGAGGGCGGCATCCTCGTCTTCCTGCCCGGCGAGGGCGAAATCCGCCGGGTCGAGGGTTTGCTCAAGGGTCGCCTGCCCGGTGATTGCGCGGTCAGGCCCCTTTACGGCGCCCTGCCCTTCGCCCAGCAGCGCGCCGCCATCGCGCCGGTGGAAACGGGCCGCAAGGTGGTGCTGGCCACCTCCATCGCCGAGACCTCGCTGACCATCGAGGATATCCGCGTGGTCGTCGACGGCGGCAAATCCCGGCGGGCAAGGTTCGACCCCGCCTCGGGCATGTCGCGGCTGGTGACCGAGCCGGTCACGCGGGCCGAGGCGACGCAACGGGCTGGCCGCGCGGGCCGGGTGGCCGAAGGCACCTGCTACCGGCTCTGGACCAGGGGCGAAGAGGGCGCGCTGCGCGCCTATCCCCCGGCCGAGATCGAGGCGGCAGACCTCGCCGGTCTGGCGCTGGAACTGGCGCTCTGGGGCGCGCAGCCCGATGACCTCGCCTTTCTCACGCCCCCCGCCCCCGGCAGCTATGCCGAGGCCCAATCCCTGCTCCGGATGCTGGGGGCGCTCGACCGCGAGAACCGGATCACGCCGCATGGCAAGGCGCTGGCCGCCCTGCCGCTGCACCCGCGCCTCGCGCATATGCTGGCCGTGGCCGGGCCCGACGCGGCACCGCTGGCCGCCCTCTTGGCCGAGCGTGACCCGTTGCCGCGCGGCGCGCCCGTCGACCTGTCGCTCAGGCTGGCGGCGGTGCGCGATCCGAAAGGCTTCGCCGACCGCTCGCCGCACCAGCCCAGCCGCCCCGTCATCGAACGCATCCGGGCCGAGGCCAGGCGCCTCGCCAGAACCGCGACGCGCGCCGGAGGTAGCGCGATGAGCGACGCCGCGGCCGCCGCGCTGGCCTATCCCGACCGCGTCGGCCTGCGCCGCAAGGGCGACGCGCCGCGCTACGTGCTGTCGGGCGGCAAGGGCGCCGTCCTCCCCGAGGGCGACCCGCTGTCGGGCACCCGCCTGATCGTGGCCACCGATCTCGACGGCGACCGGCGCGAGGCCCGCATCCGGCAAGCGATCCGCATCGAGGAGGCCGAGCTGCGCGCGCTTTTCGCCGACCAGATCGGCTGGCAGGACATCTGCGAATGGGACCGGCGCGAGCGCCGCGTCGCGACCCGCCAGCAGGAACGCTTCGGCGCGCTGGCGCTCGACGACCGGGTCTGGAAAGACCCGCCGCCGGACGCCGTGGCCCGCGCCATGCTCGAAGGCGTGCGCGACCTCGGGCTGAGCTGGACCGACGCCGCCCGCCGCTTCACCGCCCGGGTCGAACTGCTCCGCGAGGCGGGCGAAGACCTGCCGGACATGACCGAACCCGCCCTGATGGACAGCCTCGAAGACTGGCTCCTGCCCTACCTGGCCGGCGTGAAGACCGCGCAGGACTGGAAGCGCTTCGACATCCTGCCCGCCCTGCGCGCCATGCTCGACTGGGACCGGATGCAAAAACTCGACGCCAAGGCGCCCGCCCATTTCACCACGCCCTTGGGCCGCGACATCCCCATCGACTATGCCGGCGAGCACCCGGAAATCTCGCTCCGCCTGCAGGAGATGTTCGGCCAGACCACCCACCCCACCGTCGGCCGCACGCCCTTGCGCGTGACGCTTCTGTCGCCCGCCGGCCGCCCGGTGCAGACCACGATGGACCTGCCGGGCTTCTGGGCGTCCTCCTATGCGGACGTGCGCAAGGACATGCGCGGGCGCTACCCGAAACACCCCTGGCCCGAGGATCCGACCGTGGCCGACCCGACCCTGCGCGCCAAGCGCCGCGGGGGCTGAATTGATATTCCGGAAATCTTTGTTATATTAACGGGATAAGAAAAATTCTTGAGCAGAAGCAAAAAACCGAATGAACGATGGATTGAAAAAAGCCTGGACCGAGATGGTGCAGCCCCTCTTCCGCCGCCCGCCGGAGCTTCAGGTTGCCGCCCTGTGCTGTCGCGCGGGCGAAAACGGGACGGAAGTCCTGATGATCACCAGCCGCGACACCGGCCGCTGGGTCATGCCCAAGGGCTGGCTGATGGATGGCAAGGACGCCGCCGAGGCAGCCTGCGAGGAAGCCTGGGAAGAGGCCGGCGTCAAGTCGGCCAATGTCAGCGAGGCGCCGGTCGGGGTGTACCACTACGAGAAGCGGCTCGACGACGGCTATGTCGCCCCGGTCGAGGTGCAGGTCTATCGCATCGACGTGGAAGAGCTGGACGATTCCTACCCGGAATCGCGCGAACGCGCCCGGCTCTGGCTTGACCCGGCCACCGCCGCGAACCGCGTGGAAGAACCCAGCCTGAAAGAGCTTTTGCTGCAACTTTGAAGCTTTTGTGACTGTTTTGTGACAGAGGCGGTTGAAATGGCATCCCGGTGCCGGTAGCGCTGCGCCCCGGAAGCTGAATGACCCGGAAGGCCCGCCGCGTGAGCAACTCGCCCGACACCAACCAGTGGAAGACGCTCGACAAGGACCTCGGGCGTATCTCGCAGGTCGAGTATGCCACGGCCTATGTCGCCCGCCCGCTGACGGCGCTGGGCATCGCGCTGGCCTTCATCGTGGTCGCGGGCCTAGCGGCGGCGCTGTTCTTCGGCACCCAGCCCGGCAACCTGATCGTGATCGCCGCGGCGGTGTTCGGCGCCTACATGGCGCTCAATATCGGCGCCAACGACGTGGCCAACAACATGGGCCCGGCGGTGGGCGCCAATGCGCTGACCATGGGCGGGGCCATCGTCATCGCCGCCATCTGCGAGACGGCGGGCGCGCTTCTGGCGGGCGGCGACGTGGTCTCGACCATTTCCAAGGGCATCATCGACCCGGCCAGCGTGGCCGAGACGCAAAGCTTCGTCTGGGCGATGATGGCGGCGCTGGTGTCGGCCGCGCTCTGGGTCAATCTGGCCACCAAGGTGGGCGCGCCGGTCTCGACCACCCATTCGGTCGTCGGCGGGGTGATGGGCGCAGGGATCGCCGCCGCCGGGTTCGGCGCGGTCTCCTGGCCCACGATGAGCGCCATCGCCGCAAGCTGGGTGATCTCGCCCGTCCTCGGCGGGGTCTTCGCCGCCGCCTTCCTCGCCCTGATCAAGAGCCGGATCATCTACCGCGAGGACAAGCTGGCCGCCGCGCGGTTCTGGGTGCCGATCCTGGTGGGCGTGATGGCCGGTACCTTTGCCGCCTACCTGGCGCTGAAGGGGCTGAAACGCGTCATCCATATCGACATGGGCACCGCCCTGCTGATCGGGCTGATAGGCGGGCTGATCTGCTGGGCCCTTACCGTGCCGCTGGTCCGGCGCCAGTCGCGCGGGCTGGAGAACCGCAACCGCTCGCTCAAGACGCTGTTCGCGCTGCCGCTGATCGTGTCGGCGGCGCTTCTGTCCTTTGCCCACGGGGCCAATGACGTGGCCAACGCGGTGGGCCCGCTCGCCGCCATCGTCCACGCCTCGGAATTCGGCGCCGCCGCCGGACAGGTGGCGATCCCGCTCTGGGTCATGGTGATCGGGGCGCTGGGCATCTCCTTCGGCCTGTTCCTCTTCGGGCCCAAGCTGATCCGGATGGTGGGCAGCCAGATCACCAAGCTCAACCCGATGCGGGCCTATTGCGTGGCGCTCTCGGCCGCCATCACCGTGATCGTGGCAAGCTGGCTGGGCCTGCCCGTCAGCTCTACTCACATCGCCGTGGGCGGCGTGTTCGGCGTGGGCTTCTTCCGCGAATGGTACATGGAACGCCGCCGCCGCACGTTGAACGTGGGCGCCGGCCCCGCCCGCCGCCTGCCGCCCGAGGAGCGCCGCCGGCGCAAGCTTGTGCGGCGCAGCCACTTCATGACCATCATCGCCGCCTGGGTCATCACCGTGCCCGCGGCGGCGGCGATGTCGGCGGCGATCTTCCTTCTGCTGAACTCCGTCCTCGTCTGAGCGGGCCACGACCGTCTCCGTTTGACCGGATGCGGTGCGGATTGTAGCGTGGTCCCGGTGGGGGCTGGGGACTTCGATGATCAAGACGAACGCTGCTTCGAAGGACCGTGTGTTGCTTCTGCTGTCCGTCGCCCTGACGGCCGGGTTGGCCGCCCCGGCCCCGGCCAGCCCGAAACCCGAAAGCGCGACCCGCAGCCTGCCCGCCTCCGCCCGGCTCACCGCCCCCGCCGTCACTGTTGAGCTCGATGGCCGCCCCCGCAAGCCCTCGGAACGCTATGTGGTCTACAACCGGCCCTACCTGAAGGTGGTCACCGACCGGGCGCTCCGGAACGCCATCCGGCTGAACCAGGCGGGTGGCGAGGTGGTGGCCGATGGCTTCAGCCAGGAGATGTCGATGCACCTGTTCCGGATGCTGCTGCTCCTTCGCCAGCGCACCGTCAACCTGCTCGACTCGCTCGAGAACAAGCGCACGGCCGACGCCCGGCTCACCAACCTCACCTACGAGGCCGAAATCGTCGGCCGCACCCTTGCCACGCTGAAGGGCGAGGCGGTGCCGGCCGGGGCGACGGTGCTCTATCGGCTTGAGGACGAGACCGAGGACAAGGCCACCGCCATCCGGCGCCTCACCGCCTACGAGGCGCTGCTGTACCGGTGGATGAACACGCCCATGGAAGGCACCCGCCGCACCCCCGGCGCGCCGGACAACTGAGGCCGGCCTAGTCCCACCACGGCCCGTGGTGCTGGCCCGACTGCCCCAGCCGCTCGAACCCGTGATGGCCGAAATAGTCGCGCTGGGCCTGGATGATGTTGGCGGTGCCGAAACCCTGCCGCATCGTGTCGGCCCATTGCAGCGCCGCCGACAGCGCGGGCACCGCGTGCCCCTGCGCCACCGCCCCGCGCACGACCGTGCGCAGCGACGGCAGCGTGCGGCCGAGCGTTTCGGTGAAGGCCGGCGCGAGGATCAGCTCGCCATGCGGCAGGTCTCCGCGGCAGGCCGTGGCGATATCGTCGAGCAGGGCCGAACGGATGATGCAGCCCGCCCGCCAGATCTCGGCGATCCGGGCGAAATCGAGCTGCCAGCCATACTCGGCCGACGCGGTGGCAAGGATGCGGAAGCCCTGCGCATAGCCCAGCACACGCGCCGCCATCATCGCCTCGGCCAGCGTCGCGCCGTCCAGCTCCAGCCCGCCCCGTGCGCCGCCCAGCTTGTCCTGCGCGGCCTGGCGCGTCTCCTTCTCCGACGACCACGCCCGCGCGCCCACGGCGGCCTCGATCATGCTGGCGGCCTGCCCCATCTTCTGGGCCTCGATCACCGTCCAGCGGCCGGTGCCCTTCTGCCCGGCGGCATCCTTGATGACATCGACCATCGGGTGGCCGGTTTCGGGGTCGTGATATTGCAGGATGTCGGCGGTGATCTCGACAAGGTAGGAGCGCAGCGGCCCCTTGTTCCACTCGGCGAACAGCGCGCCGATCTCGGCCGGGGCCCAGGCCGCGCCGTTGCGCAGCAGGCTGTAGATCTCGGCGATCATCTGCATGTCGGCATACTCGATGCCGTTATGCACGGTCTTGACGAAATGCCCCGCCCCGTCGGGGCCGAGATGGGCGACGCAGGGCTCCCCCTCGTACTGCGCGGCGATGGCGCGCAAGATGGCTCCCAACTGTTGCCAGCTATGTTCGGTGCCGCCCACCATCATCGAGGGGCCGTGCCGCGCGCCCTTCTCGCCGCCCGAAACGCCCATGCCGACGAAGTGGATATCCCGGTCCGCCAGCGCGGCCGAGCGGCGGCGGGTCTGGTGGAAATCGGCATTGCCGCCGTCGATGATCGTGTCGCCGGGCGCCAGCAGGGGCGCGACCGCTTCGATCATCGCGTCCATCGGCGCGCCGGAGGGGATCATGAACAGGATCACCCGGGGGCTGGCGAGCCCGGCCACGAAATCCTCGAGCCTTTCATGCGGGTGCAGCTTGTCGGCCAGCGCACCCGCCTCGGCCATGAAGGCGGCAATCCAGTCGGTCTCGCGGTTGGTCACGGCGACCGTGACCCCCTTCTCGGCCATGTTCAGCGCCAGCGCGCTGCCCATCGTGCCGAGCCCGTAAACGCCGATCTGTGCCTTGGCCATGCTTGCGCCTTTTTCCGCTCCGCCACGGTCAGCCTATTGCAAACGCGGCCACGTGCAAGCGGATCGGCGGATCACCCCTCGCGGCTGACAAGGTAAAGCGAGCCCACCAGCAACAGCACCGCCCCCCAGACCATCGCCGAATGGCTTTCCCCGAACAGCACGATGCCCCAGCCGATGCCGGCGAATAGCGCCACGAAGGTGCCGAAATTCACGAAGACCCCGCCGGTGTGCCGGATCAGGTAGAAATAGATCAGGCTTTCCACCACCCCCGCCCCCACGAAGACGAGGATCGCGGTCTCGGCCAGCGTCCAGCCATCCGACAGCGGCAGGGTGCCGCCCGAGAACGCCAGGAACAGCGGCAGGACCAACACGGCGGCGGTGAGGGTCTCGCCCGTCACCGCCTGCATGGCGGTCATGCCCTTGGGCCAGTGGCGCGAGATATAGACCGACTCGATCCCGTAGGAGATGGGCACGACCAGCGCCAGCAATATCCACGGCGCCATGCCGAAACCCGGCGCGTCGACCTGCGGCACGAGGATCACGGCGACCGACATCACGCCCAGCGCCACCGCCGCGATGCGCCGGGGCGAGACCCGCTCGGTCCGCAGCAGAAGCGCCACGATGACGGCCACGACCGGAGAGGTACAGCCGATCAGGCTGAGCAGCCCGGTGCTGATCTCGCCCGCCGCGGTCAGCGCGGCGAAGAGCGGGATGACATAGCCCAGCACCGAGGTGATCAGCAGGAAGGGCACCACGCCCCGCAGGCTGCGGATATGCTCGCCGCGCAGGTGCGAGATGGCGAGGAAGGCCACCGACAGCAGCACCAGCGCGATCATCACCACGGAAATCTCGGAATACCCACCCTGCGAGGTGAGCTTCAGCATGGCGAATTGCAGCCCCCACATCATCCCCATCAGGATGAGCAGCCCCGCCGCCAGAAGGCGGCCGGGCCCGGTGACGGCGGCCCTGATCACACGCCCAGGCACCACCGCATGATCGCCTTCTGCGCATGCAGCCGGTTCTCGGCCTCGTCCCAGATCACCGAATGCGGCCCGTCCATCACCGCGCTGGTCACCTCCTCCTCGCGGTGGGCGGGCAGGCAATGCATGAAGAGGGCATCGGGCTTGGCATGGGCCATCAGCTCCTCGTTCACCTGGTAGGGGCGCAGCATGTTGTGGCGGCGTTCCTTGGTGGACTGGCTGTCATGCATCGACACCCATGTATCGGCGACGATCAGGTCGGCGCCCTCGACCGCCTTGTAGGGGTCGCGCTCGATCGTGATCGTCCGGCCGGCGCGGCGGGCCAGCCCCACGAACTCGTCCTCTGGGTCAAGCTGGGCGGGGCCGGTGAAGGTCAGGTCGAAGCCGAACTGCGCCGCGGCATGCAGGAAGGAGGAACAGACATTGTTGCCGTCGCCCGACCACACCACCTTCTTGCCGTCGATCGGCCCGCGATGCTCTTCGAAGGTCAGCACGTCGGCCATGATCTGGCAGGGATGGGTACGGTCGGTCAGCCCGTTGATCACCGGCACGTCGGCGTATTCCGCCATCTCCATCAGCACGGATTCGTCGAAGGTGCGGATCATGATCAGGTCGACATAGCGGCTGAGCACGCGGGCGGTGTCGGCGATGGTCTCGCCATGGCCCAGCTGCATCTCGGCGCCCGACAGCAGCATGGTCTGCCCGCCCATCTGGCGCACGCCCACGTCGAAGCTGACGCGCGTGCGGGTCGAGGGCTTCTCGAAGATCAGCGCGACCATCCGGTCCTTCAGCGGCTGCTCGTCATCTGGCGCACCGCGATGGCGGCCGGCACGGGCGGTCTTCATGGCGCTGGCCTGCTCGAGGATCTGCCGAAGGTCGGCGGGGTCGGTTTTGTGGATGTCGAGGAAATCGGTCATGTGTTGCGTCTCTTGGATGACGGCGCATCCGGGGGCCAGCCCCCGGACCCCCGGAGTAAATTAAGAAAAGTGAAAGTTAGGCGGTCTGCTTGGCCACGGTGAGCTCGATCTCGGTGGCGGCGGCGTCGAGGCGGTTGACGGCCTCGGTGATCTCCTCCTCGGAAATGGTAAGCGGCGGCAACAGGCGGATGACGTTGTCGGCGGCCGGCACGGTGATGACCTCCGCGTCATAGCCGGCCTTGACCACGTCGGCGTTGAGCGCCTTGCACTTCACCCCCAGCATCAGCCCCGATCCGCGCACGGCCTCGAACACCTCCGGATGGCTCGCGACAAGGCCTTCCAGCTTCTGCCGGAAAAGCCCCGCCTTGCGGTTCACCTCCTCGAGGAAGGCCGGGTCGGCCACGTGATCCATCACCGCGTTGCCCACGGCACAGCCCAGCGGATTGCCGCCATAGGTCGAGCCATGGGTGCCGGCGGTCATGCCCGAGGCGGCCTCCTCGGTGGCCAGCACGGCGCCCAGCGGGAAGCCCCCGCCGATGCCCTTGGCGACCATCATGATATCCGGCGTGATGCCGGCCCATTCATGGGCGAACAGCTTGCCGGTGCGGCCCATGCCGCATTGCACCTCGTCGAGGATCAGCAGGATGTCGCGCTCGTCGCACAGCGCCCGCAGGTCGCGCAGCGCCTGATCGGACAGCGGACGGATGCCGCCCTCGCCCTGCACCGGCTCGATCAGGATGGCGGCGGTGTCGTCGGTGATCGCGGCCTTCAGCGCCTCCGGATCGTCCCACGCCACGTGGCGGAAGCCCGGCAGCAGGGGGCCGAAGCCCTTGGTCATCTTCTCGGACCCGGCGGCGGCGATCCCGGCCGAGGAGCGGCCGTGGAACGAGCCCTCGAAGCCGATGATTTCGACCCTCTCGGGCTGGCCCTTCTCATGGAAATACTTCCGCGCCATCTTTACCGCCAGTTCGCAACTTTCGGTGCCGGAATTGGTGAAGAAAACGGTATCGGCAAAAGTGGCGGCGACCAGCTTGTCGGCCAGCGCCTGCTGCTGCGGGATCTGGTAGAGGTTCGAGGTGTGCCACAGCTTGCCCGCCTGCTCGGTCAGGGCGGCCACCAGCGCGGGGTGGGCATGGCCCAGCGCGTTCACCGCGATGCCCGAGCCCAGGTCGAGAAATCGGCGCCCGTCATCCTCGATCAGCCAGCTGCCCTCGCCCTTCGCGAAGGAGAGCGGCGCGCGGTTGTAGGTCGGCAGAACGGACGGGATCATGGTGATATCCTCTGGTATGGAGGCCCTTTGATTGCTCAGGCGGGCCCCTGAGTCAAATGTGATGTGAGAGTGGCGCACGGGGCGGCGCCGGGGATCGAACGCGGTCGGACGTCAGGCGCGGGTGCGTCGGTGTCGGGTGGCAGCGTATGCGGGGCGTGCGATCATGGCCGGGGTCATACCGGCGAACTGCCGCCGGGGAAAGGGAAAACTTGTACCGCGCACAATTTCGCCTCTGGACCCTCGCGGCATTTCGCGCGAAGCCCGGACCATGTTCACACCGCGCGACCAGAACCCGGCGCTTGCCGCCCTGCTGACCCTCTGCGCGGCCGCGTTCGCGGCCGGAACAACGCTTCTGGCCAAGGCGCTGGGCACCGGCGCGCTGGGCCCCGAGATGCACGCGCTGCAGATCTCCAACGGGCGGTTCCTGTTCGCCTTCCTCGCCATCGGCGCGGTCACCGCCGTGATGCGCCCGCGCTTCGCCCGGCCCGACCTGAAGCTGCATGCCGCGCGCTCGGCCCTCGGCTGGGGCGGGGTGACGCTGATGTTCGCGGCGGCCGCCTTCATCCCGCTGAGCGACGCCACCGCGATCAGCTTCCTCAACCCGGTCTTCGCGATGATGCTGGCGATCCCGCTGCTGGGCGAAACCGTCGGCCGCGTCCGCTGGAGCGCGGCGGCCATCGCCATCCTGGGCGGCATCATCCTGACCCGGCCGGGCGGCGGGGTGGTCGAACTGGGCGCCATGCTCGCGCTCTGTGCGGCGGTGCTCATGGGCTCGGAGATGATCCTGATCAAGCGCCTGTCCGGCCGCGAGGGGCCGTTCCAGATCCTGCTGGTCAACAACGCCATCGGCCTACTGATCTCGGCCTGCGCCGCCGTCTTCGTGTGGCAATGGCCCGAGCCGCGGCAATGGGCGGCGCTGGCCGCGATCGGCGTGCTGATGGCCGCCGCGCAGGCCTGTTTCGTCAACGCCATGGCGCGGGCCGACGCCAGCTTCGTCGCGCCGTTCTTCTATGCCGCGCTGGTCTTCGCCGCGATCTACGACGCGCTGGTCTTCGGCGTCATCCCCGATGTCGTTTCGCTGATCGGTGCGACGATCATCCTGTGCGGCGCGGGGCTTCTGGCCTGGCGCGAGGCGCGGTTGAAGAAATCGCCGCCACCGGTGCGCCCCTCGCAACCCGGCTGACGCGGAATGACGCCACGCCCCCTTTGACAAGCGCCCCCGGCATTTGGCTTAACTGGACGCGAGGGGGCCGGGAGGCATGAATGCCGCTTCAGATACTTCTGCCGATGGTCGTCATCGGCATTGCCGGGATCGTGATCCTGCTGCATCTGCTGGGGCGGTCGGAGCTGGCGCGCCTCGAGGATGAAGCGGCCGCCCGGCGCGCGTGGCTGAGAGAGTATCCCGACACCCCGCCGACACGGGTGATCCTGAGCCACGACCGCCACGCCGCCCTGATCGAGACGGCGCATGGCGCCGGCGTGGTCTGGCCGATGGGGATGGACACGACCGCCCGTTACCTGCGCGGCGCCGAGATCCACCGCACCAAGGACGGGCTGCGCGTCGATCTTCCCGATTTCGCCGCCCCCCGCATCCGGTTAAGACTGAACGACGAGGAGGCCGATCTCTGGCCGACCCTGATGAACAGGAAAGACAGCCCATGACCGAAGAGCTGACCTATCCGGACGTGGTGAACTTCGCCGTGCCCTTCTTCATCGCCGCGATCCTGGCCGAGCTGGTCTGGATCCTGATCAAGCGCCGCGGCGGCCGGTATGAGACGCGCGACGCGCTGACCTCGCTGCTGATGGGGGCGGGCAACGTGGCCTCGGGCATCGTGCTGGGCTTCATCGCCTATGGCTTCTTCATGCTGCTGTGGGAGATCACGCCGCTCGACCTCGGCACAAGCCTCTGGGTGGTGCTGCTGTGCTTCGTGCTCGACGACCTGCGCTATTACTGGGTCCACCGCTTCGGCCACCGCATCCGCTGGGTCTGGGCCAGCCACGTGAACCACCATTCCAGCCAGCATTACAACCTCACCACCGCCCTGCGCCAGACATGGACGGGCACGTTCACCTTCATGATGCTGGTCCGCGCGCCGCTGATCCTGCTGGGGTTCCACCCGGCGATGGTGCTGTTCTGCGGCGGGCTGAACCTGATCTACCAGTTCTGGATCCATACCGAGGCGATCGGGCGGATGCCCCGCTGGTTCGAGGCGGTGATGAACACGCCCAGCCACCACCGCGTGCATCACGGGCGCAACCCGCGTTACCTCGATGCCAATTATGCCGGGGTGTTCATCGTCTGGGACAAACTGTTCGGCACCTTCGTGCCCGAATACGAGAAGGAGAAGGTCGATTACGGCCTCGTCCACAATATCGGCACGTTCAACCCGCTGCGCGTGGCCTTTCACGAATGGGTGGCGATCTGGCGCGACGCCACGCAGCCGGGCCTGTCCCTGCGCGACCGGCTGATGTATTGCATCATGCCCCCGGGCTGGAGCCATGACGGCTCGCGCACCATGTCCGACGGGATCAAGCGGCGGCACCTGGAAGCGCATCCCGAGGAGATCGGCACACCCGGCTTCACCGACATGGCGGGCCGCCCGTGACCCCCGCCTTTCCCGGCTTCACCCGGCCGATGCAGCCGGGAGAGGAGGACGCCGTGCGCGACCTGCTCGACGCGGCCTTCGGCGGCAATGACGAAAGCCGGCTGGTGGACGCGCTGCGCACGTCCGGCGACATGGCGGGCGAGATGGTGCTGCCGATGGGCGAGCGGGTCATCGGCTATTACGCCCTCTCGCCGTTCCGCGCGCCGAAGGGCTGGCTGTGCCTTGCCCCCGTCGCAGTGGCGCCCGACCTGCAGGGGAACGGCCATGGCCGCCGGATGATCGGGCAACTGGCGGAATGGGCACGGCTGACGGGGCAGTACGTGGTCGTCCTGGGGCAGGAGGAATTCTACGAAAAGGCCGGCTTCCGAAAGGACCGCGCGGCAAGGCTCACCTCCCCCTACCCGCTCGAGCACACGCTGCTGGCCGGGCCGGGCGAGGATGCCCCCGCACAGGCCCTGCGCTACCCCAAACCGTTCGACGGGCTCTGATGCGGCTCCTCCTGCTCACCGCGCTGACGATGGTGGCCTTCGCGGCCAACTCGATCCTCAACCGGATGGCGCTGGCGGGCGGGCATATCGGCCCGACCGATTTCGGCACGATCCGCCTGTTTGCCGGGGCGGTGATGCTGGCCGGGCTCTGCGTCATCCTGCGCGGCGGGCTGCGGCTGGGCGGGCCGGCGCGGGCGGCGGGGATGCTGGCGCTGCTGGTCTACATGTACGGGTTCTCGCTGGCCTATGGCGCGCTCGATGCCGGGCTCGGCGCGCTGATCCTGTTCGGCACGGTGCAGGTCACCATGTTCGCCGGTGGCCTTCTGGCGCGCGAGGCGATGCCGCCCCGCCGCTGGATCGGCGCGGCGCTGGCGCTGGCTGGGCTGGTCTGGCTCCTCTGGCCCGCGGGCCCGGTGCAGGTCAGCGTCCGCCACGGGCTTTTCATGGCCGCGGCGGGCGTCGGCTGGGGCATCTACTCGCTGGCCGGGCGCCGGGCCGACGACGCGCTTCAGGCGACGGCGGCCAACTTTATCCTGGCCACCCCGGTGGGCGTGGTGATCGGCCTCGCCCTGCCCGTCGGCACGGTCGACGTCACCATGCCCGGCGTGGCGCTCGCCATCCTGTCGGGCGCCGTCACCTCCGGCATGGGCTACGCGCTGTGGTACAGCGTCCTGCCCCGGCTAGACGCCTCCGTCGCGGCGGTGGCGCAACTCACCGTGCCGGTGATCGCCATCGCGGGCGGTATGCTGCTGCTGGGCGAAACGCTCGAGGGCGACACGGTGCTGGCCTCGGCCCTCGTTCTCGGCGGCGTCGCGGTCTCCGTCCTGCGCCGCCGCTGACGCGGCTCAGCCCTCCGCCGGGCGCACCGCCAGAACCTCCAGCGCCACCGTGCCGTTGGGCTTGACCCAGTCCACCACGTCCCCCGGCTCGGCCTCCATCAAGGCCCGCGCCAGCGGCGAGACATGAGTGATCAGCCCCTTCTCCGGCTCCGCCTCGTCCTCGCCGACGATGGTATAGCTGGCCTCCCGGTCCTCCTCGTCCACCACCGTCACGGTGGTGCCGAACTGCACCCGCTCCGGCGCCTCGGGCGGGGTCACGAGAATGGCGCTCGACATCCGCGCCTCGACATAGCGCAAGTCCCGCTCGGCCACCGCCAGCGGGGTCAGGTCGCCCGCCTCCTCCTGCCCGGCCCGCAGCCGTCCCACCTCGGCCTCCAGCGCTTCGGCCCGCGCCTTCAGCAAGGCCAGCCCGCGCGGGGTGACGTGGTTCGGGTGCGGGCTGATCGGCAGGTCGGGCAGCCGCTCGGGCCCGCCGCCATCGTCCTCTTTCGTGAAGGCCTTGTTCATGGTTTCACCAACTCCTCCAGCGGATCATACCGAAACCCGCCCCCGAACGCGACATCCGGCAGGCTGTCGGGCTTGAGCGCGATGCCCGCCAGCTCCGCCCGCGTGAAGAACCGCCGCCGGTTGACCACGGCCTCGGGGTCAACCCACGCATCGGTCAACTCGCCGGCCTCGACCCGGCAGCGAAAGAACACGTCGACCTGGTGGAAACCCCGCGCCTCGCTGTGAAACTCGTTCACGAGGCAAGGATCACCCACCGAGATGGTCAGCCCGGTCTCCTCGTAAACTTCCCGCGCAAGATTATCCTCAAGCGAGCTGTGCATCTCCACCCCGCCGCCCGGCGCACACCACAACGCGCTCTGCCGGCCGGGATAGGCATTGACCAGCAACAGCCGCCCGCCCTCGACGATCACCGCCCGCACCGCCAGACGTACCATGCCCGCGCCCCTCCATTCCGCAACAGGGGCTGTTGTAACGCCGCCGATCGCTATATCTCAATCCCCATGAAAGCGCTCGCCACCGCCCTTGCCCTCATCCTCCCCGCCCCGGCCCTCGCCGATTGCGTCGTGATGCTCCACGGCCTCGCCCGCACCGAGGCGTCCTTCATCGTGATGGAAGAGGCGCTGCAGGCACAGGGCTACACCACCTTCCGCTCCGACTATCCCTCGACCGAACAGACCATCGAACAGCTCGCGGAAGAAACCCTCCCCTTCGCCGTGCGGGTCTGCGGCACCACGCAGGTGCACTTCGTCACCCATTCCATGGGCGGCATCCTCCTGCGCTACTGGCTTCAGGATCACCGGCCCGAGCGGCTCGGCCGCGTGGTGATGCTCGCGCCCCCCAACCAGGGCTCGGAACTGGTCGACGAGCTGGGCGAGGTCGAGCTCTTCCAGTGGATCCACGGCCCCGCCGCGCAGGAGCTTGTCACCGGCACCGCCGGCCTCCCCGCCAGCCTGCCGCCGGTGGATTTCGAGCTGGGCGTGATCGCCGGCACCCGCTCGCTCAACCCCTATTTCTCGACCCTGATCGAAGGGCCGGATGACGGCAAGGTCTCGGTCGCCTCGACGCGGGTGGAGGGGATGGCCGACCATATCGAACTGCCCGTCACCCACACCTTCATGATGAACAACCCGATGGTGATCGCACAGGTCACCGAATTCCTCGAAACCGGCGCCTTCGATCACCAGATGGACCTGGGCGACCTGTTCTGGGGCGGCAGCGAATGAGCCTCTCCCTCCGCCTCACCGGGGCCCGCGTGCTGCTGCCCGAGGGGTTGGCTGATACCGACCTCAACCTCGCCGGCGGCCGCGTCACCGACGCGCGCCAGCCGCGTGAAGTCGACCTTTCGGGCTTCCTCGTCCTGCCCGGCCTCGTCGACGCCCATGGCGACGGGTTCGAGAAACACCTCGCGCCCCGGCGCGGCGCGATGAAGGATATCGGCCAGGGCCTGATCGCCGCCGAGGCGGAGCTGGCCGCGAACGGCATCACCACCGCCGTGCTTGCCCAATTCTACAGCTGGGAGGGCGGCATGCGCGGGCCCGACTTCGCCGAACGCGTCTTCTCGGGCCTCGAGGACGTGCGCCCCCGGCTCGACACCACGCTGATCGCGCAACTGCGGTTCGAGACGCCCATGCTCGACGATTACAACGCCATGCAGGCCATGCTCCGCCGCTTCACCATTCCTTACGTCGTCTTCAACGACCACCTGCCGCATGACGCGCTGGAAAAGGGCAAACGCCCGCCCCGCCTGACCGGACAGGCCCTCCGCATCGGTCGCAACCCCGAGAAACATCTCGAATACATGCAAGGCCTGCACGCCCGCATTGGCGAGGTACCCGCCGCCCTCGAAACCCTCACACAAGCCCTGACCGCCCAAGGCATCCGCATGGGCAGCCACGACGACCGCACCCAAGCCCAGCGCGACGACTGGCACGCCATGGGCGTCCGCCTCGCCGAATTCCCCGAAACGCAGGAGGCCGCCGAAGCCGCCCGCGCCACCGGCGACGGCGTCATCCTCGGCGCCCCCAACGTGGTGCGCGGCGGCTCGCATAACGGCAATGTCAGCGCCATCGACCTCGCCGCCATGGGCCTCTGCGACGCGCTGGCCTCGGACTACCACTACCCCTCCCTGCGCCGCGCCGCCTTCCTTCTGGCCGATGGCGGGGTCTGCGACCTCGCCGGCGCCTGGTCCCTCGTCTCCGCCGGCCCCGCCCGCCTGCTGGGCCTCGACGATCGCGGCGGGCTCACCCCCGGCCAGCGCGCCGATATCGTCATCCTCGACGCCACGACCCGCGATATCTGCGCCACGATCTCGGGCGGCCGGATCACCCATCTCCGGGGCGAGGCCGCTGCGCGCTTCCTGGGCTGAGCCGCAGGGCCCCAGCCGCGCTAACCTTTTGTTAACCTTCTCGGGACTACCCTTGTCCGGCGGCAAAGGCTGGGGAGCCGATGACCGCCCAAAGAGATGCGACCAAACACGCATTTCGCGCGCCGCCGTCGGAGCGATCCGATGCGCGGCGCGCTTTGGTTCCAGCCCACCCCCGGCTTCTTCTTGGTAAAAATATCCAATCCCGACAACCCGGCCCGCCGCCCGGCTTCAGGATTGGGTGGATCTGTCATTCCGGCAGGTTCCGAACGTCTTCGAGGAACTCTGCCAGCCTGTCATTCCAGGCCTCGTTCGCGCGGCCGAAATAGACCTCGACCTCCGGGTGTTCGACAACCGCGCAGGCGTACGCCTCTTCCATCGGATGACAAAAACCGCCGCATTTGCTAATACCGGAGAACTTCAACGTCATTTGTCGCGAACCGTCCGGCCGAGCCACGATCCAATAGCCGGAGTAGTGATACTCGTCCCCCGGCAACTCCTCCACGAAGGTCCAGCGACACCGCCGCAATCCGTTCAACAAATCTGTCAGGTGCTGCTCACTCACCGATGCCCTTCCCCTCGCGAGGCCGTCCGTCAGGACGGACGAGCCGGCACGATCCGGTTCACATGCCCCATCTTCCGCCCCGGCTTGACCTCCGCCTTGCCGTAAAGATGCAGCGCCGCACCCGCCTCCCGCGCGAGCCCCGGCACCTTCTTCATGTCGTCGCCGATCAGGTTCTCCATCACCACGTCGGCATAGCGCCCGCCATCGCCCAACGGCCAGCCCGCCACGGCGCGGATATGCTGCTCGAACTGGTCGATGGTACAGCCCTGCTGCGTCCAGTGGCCCGAGTTATGCACCCGCGGCGCGATCTCGTTGACCACCAGCCCGGCCTCGGTCACGAACAGCTCCACCCCCATAACGCCGACATAATCGAGCTTGTTGAGGATCTGCCCCGCCAGCAGCACCGCATCCGTCCGCTGCTTGGTCGACAGCCTTGCCGGCACCGTGGTGGTCCGCAGGATGCCGCCCTCGTGCACGTTCTCGCCCGGGTCGAAACAGGCGACAGAGCCGTCCAGCCCCCGCGCCCCGATCACCGACACCTCGTGGCTGAAATTCACGAACCCCTCAAGGATGGCGGGCTGCCCCGCCATATCCTCCAGCGCCGCTTCGGCCTCCGAGGCCGCGTTGATCCGCGCCTGCCCCTTGCCGTCATAGCCGAAACGCCGCGTCTTCAGGATCGCCGGAAAGCCGATCTCCGACAGCCCCTCCGCCAGGTCCTCGGCCTCGTCCACCGCCGCGAAGGGCGCGGTCTGCAGGCCCAGCTCGGCCAGGAACGCCTTTTCCACCAGCCGGTCCTGGCTCACCCGCAGCGCATTGCGCCCCGGCTGCACCGGCTTCAGCGGCTCGAGGATATCGAGCGCCGAAGTGGGGATATTCTCGAACTCGTAGGTGATGACATCGACCGCCTCGGCGAAGGCGCGCAGCGCGGCCTCATCCTCGTACGACTTCTGGAAATGGTAGTTCGAAACATGGCTCGCCGGGCAATCGCCGCCGGGCTCGAAGATGCAGGTCTTGAACCCCAGACGGCTTGCCGCCACGGCCAGCATCCGGCCCAACTGCCCTCCACCCAGAATGCCGATCGTGCTGCCCTGTGCCAATGCGTCAACCATCCTGCGGCTCCTCCGGGATCGAGGCCGACAGCGCCTCGCGCCACGCGTCCAGCCGCTCTGCCAGTGCCGCATCGCCAGTCGCCAGGATCGCCGCCGCCATCAGCCCGGCATTGGCCGCCCCGGCCTCGCCGATCGCCATGGTCGCCACCGGGAACCCCTTGGGCATCTGCACGATGGAATACAGGCTGTCGACCCCCGACAGCGCCTTGGTCTGGACCGGCACGCCGATCACCGGCACGCGCGTCTTCGAGGCCATCATGCCCGGCAGATGCGCCGCACCCCCGGCGCCGGCGATGATCACCTTCAGCCCGCGCCCGGCGGCCGCCTTGCCATAGTCCCACAACCGGTCGGGCGTGCGATGGGCCGAGACGATCTTCGCCTCGTAGGCCACGCCCAGCTCGTCGAGTATATTGGCCGCCTTCTTCATCGTGGCCCAGTCCGACTGGCTGCCCATGATGATGCCCACGGAAATTTCGGCCATGCTGCGCCCTCTCGCGATCCGCCCCGGTGTCAGGAGCGCGCACTATACCGATCACTTGCCGTTACGCAATGATGTCCGGGTAAAGCCTGTCCTCGATCCACGAGATGCGGTCCTTCAGGCGCAGCTTCTGCTGTTTCAGCCGCTTGATGGTCAGCCGGTCGCTGGTGCCGCGATCCTCGAGCGCGTGGATCGCCTCGTCGAGGTCGCGGTGCTGGCGGCGAAACTCCTCCAGCTCCACCCGCAGCACCTCGTCGGATTTCATCGACAGGTCGCTCAACATGTTCATCCGGGCCGATTCCCCTGAAGATCAGACATCCCAAGATACCGCCAAAGCCGCATTTCGCAAAGCCCTTGCGCCCGGAACACCCTGATACCATATTTCCTTGGCAGGGTCGCCGCAAAGGGGCCCGGGCACAAGACGGACGGTCGCTTAATCGAAAAGGACGCACCGATGACAAAGCTATCCCTGGGGTCGCACCCCTACATGCTTGGCTTCGAGCAGCTTGAGCGCATGCTGGAACGCAGCGCCAAGTCGGGCAACGAGGGCTATCCGCCCTTCAACATCGAGCAGACGTCGGACACCTCCTACCGCATCACGCTCGCCGTGGCGGGCTTTGGCGAGGGCGACCTCTCGATCACCGTGGAAGACCGGCAACTGGTCATCCGCGGGCGTCAGCGGGACGACTCGGATCACCGGGTGTTCCTGCATCGCGGCATCGCGGCGCGTCAGTTCCAGCGCTCTTTCGTGCTGGCCGACGGGGTCGAGGTGGGCGAGGCCCTGATGGAAAACGGCCTCCTGCACATCGACCTGAAGCGCGCCCAGCCGGAAACGGTGGTGCAGACCATCAACATCAAGAAGGGATAAGCGGTATGGATACCAGATACGATTTCGACAACGGCACCGCCATCGAGGAAGAACGGGCCATCGTCTATGTCCGCCCGGTCAAGGTCGACGACCTGCCCGCGGACGTGCAGCAACAGGCCATGGGGCTGGAAACGCTCTATGCTGTGCACAATGCCGACGGCGAACGCCTCGCGCTGGTGCGCGACCGGGCGCTGGCCTTCGTGCTGGCCAAGCAGCACGACATGGAACCCGTCGCGGTTCACTGAGACACCCTTGCCGGCGGCCGCCCCCGTGGCCGCCGGGCAACCCCGATGCCGGGGCAAACTCGCACTGGCCAAGCCTTGCCGCGCCTGCCATATCTGGCCCCGTTCTCCAGACCCAAGGCGCCGAGGCCCCATGACCCAGATCATCACCGCCCTTTCCGAGATTTCCGGCCGCTACAAGGCGATGTTCGTCGACCTGTGGGGATGCCTGCATAACGGCGTCACCGCCTACCCCGAGGCCGTGGCGGCCATGCAGGACTACCGGAAAGCCGGCGGCGTGGTGGTGCTGGTCACCAACGCCCCCCGCGCCCGCACGGGGGTGGAAAGGCAGCTCGTCAAGTTCGGTATCCCCGAGGATGCGTGGGACACCATCGCCACCTCCGGCGACAGCGCGCGCATGGCCATGTTCCGCGGCGCCGTGGGCCGGAAGGTCTATTTCGTGGGCCAGGATCACGACCTGAAATTCTTCGAACCGCTCAAGATCATCGACGACCCGGTCGAGGTGACCAGCGTGCCGCTGGCCGAGGCCGAGGGCATCGTCTGCTGCGGCCCGTTCGACCCTTCCGCCGATCTCGACGAGATGCGCGCCGATTTCCTCTTCGCCAAGCAGAAGGGCATGAAGCTCCTCTGCGCCAACCCCGATATCGTGGTCGACCGCGGCGATATCCGCGAATGGTGCGCCGGCGCGCTGGCCCGGCTCTATACCGAGATGGGCGGTGAAAGCCTCTATTTCGGCAAGCCCCACCCGCCGATCTACGACCTCGCCCACCGCCGGCTGGCCGAGCTGGGCCGCGATTTCTCGAACGACCAGATCCTCGCCGTGGGCGACGGCGCCCATACCGACATTGCCGGCGCCATGGGCGAGGATCTCGACAGCCTGTTCATCGCCGGCGGGCTGGCGGCCGAGGCCACCAGGACGACGCACCAGCCCGATCCCGAGGCGCTAAAGGCCTATCTCGACATGGAAAAAGTGTCGCCCACCTACACCATCGGCCGGTTGCGCTGACAAATTACCCCTTGATTTTCTGCACCCGCGAAGTAATTAAGTTGCCAGATCGGCCCTGAATCGGTCCGAAAGTTACGCACTCGCAGACCTCGGAGGGTCGAATGTTGGACAACATGCCGCGCGGAACCATCACCATCGAGGAAATCGAGATGGGCATGACCCGCCACCTGCGGAAGGTCGTGACCGACGAGGATATCGAGATGTTCGCGCAGGTCTCGACCGACCGGAACCCGGTGCATCTCGACGACGAATACGCCCAGGACACCATCTTCGAGGGCCGCATCGCCCACGGCATGCTGACCGCCGGGCTGATCTCGGCCGTGATCGGCGAACAGCTTCCGGGCCACGGCACCGTCTACATGGGCCAGACGCTCAAGTTCCTCGGCCCCGTCCGCCCCGGCGACATGGTCCATGCCGAGGTCGAGGTGATCGGCATCGACCACGCCAAGCGCCGCGTCCAGCTCGACTGCCGCTGCATGGTCGACGGCAAGAAGGTGCTCATCGGCGAGGCCACGGTGCTTGCGCCTTCGGGCAAGTTCGACTGACACCGCGCCCCGCCCCTTGAAAAGCGGCCCCTCGCCCATCAGCTTTGCCTGACACGCACCATACGTGCTATGGTGGTGCCCCAACCCTGATGGAGGACATCCCAATGGACGCCATTCAGACCACCGAATACGCCCGCGCCCTGTTCAGCGCGCGCGGCAACAAGGCCTTGGCCGAAGCGGCGCAACGGATGCGCGATTGCGAAGAGGCCGGCAAGACGGACGAGGCGGAAGACTGGAAGCGCATCCGCCTCGCCATCAGCGAGTTGCGCGGGCCCAACCAGGGCTGACGCGGCTCAACGCCCCTGCAGCGCCTGATCGAGGGCGCTGTAGGTGGGCAGGCCGAATTCCCGTTCCATCACCTCCTGCCAGCGGTCGTCGAACCGGCGGCGGATATCGTCCGAAATCTCCGCCCCGCTCTTACCCGAGGCGACCTTGGTCGCGGCCCCGCCCGGCGGCAGGCCACAGGCGGCATCGCGCGCCTCCCGCACGAGGTGATCGTCGAACTGGCCCCCGTGCCGCTTCATGAAGGCGAACCCGGCCTGTTCCGTGGCAACCGCCCGCGTCGCGCCATCGTACCCGCCCATGAACGCCGCCACCCGGTCCACCACGCCGGGCAGGTTGCGCTTCATCTCCTCGAACGTCACCAGCAGCACGTCCTCGCGCCCCCGCTGCCGCAGCCACGAGGCCGCGTGCGCCCAGTAATCCTCCCCGCGCCGCAGGTAATACGCGGCGAAATCGTCCACGCTGATCGCGCCGGCCTCGAACCACCAGCCCTCGAAGAACCGGTAGAGCGAGATCATCGCATCCACCGGGTCGCGAAACACCACGATATACCGCCCGCCCTTCGGAATCTCGTCCCAGCCCAGGTGGCTCTTGAACGCCCTTGGCGCGGCCACCTGCGGGGCGTTCACGTCGACCCCCATATCATGGGCCAGCTCGAGCCACGGCACCACTTCCGTGATCTCGTCGAACGCCATCGACCCGCCCGAGCGCAACCCGTGCACCACCTGCTGCATCCATGTCGTACCGCACTTGGCATAGGGCGAGATGAAGATATCGCTCGGATCAGGGCGATAGGCGCGGCCGATCCGCTGGCCCTCGTCGGTCGAGAACCCGGTGATCGCGTCAAGCTCGTCGAGCGTCGTCGCGCGGCGGAATGTCCTGTCGCTGTCCATGGCCGGCAGATTGGCAGCGCCCCGACGCCGAGGCAAGCGCCATCCGCACCGGATCGCGGCTTGCACCCGCGCCCGCATGGGGCTACGCAAACGCCATGCGCATCATCCGCGACTTCACCTATCTCGACCCGGCCGACCGCGGCGCTTCCGTCGCCATCGGCAATTTCGACGGTGTCCATATCGGCCACCAGTCGGTGATCGAGCAGGCCCGCGCGGCCGGAGACGCCATCGGCGCGCCGCTGGGCGTGCTGACATTCGAGCCGCACCCGCGCCAGTATTTCGCGCCCGATGCCCCGCCCTTCCGCCTGATGAACCCCGAGGCGCGCGCCCACCGGCTGGAAAAGCTCGGCGTCGAACGGCTCTACGAGCTGAACTTCAACGCCGCCCTCGCCGGCCTGTCGCCGCGCGAATTCGCCGAGAAGGTGATCCGCGACGGGCTGGGCCTCTCGCACGTGGTGGTGGGCGCCGATTTCTGCTTCGGCAAGGGCCGCGCCGGCGATGCCGCCGATCTCGTGGCTTTTGGCAAAGAGATGGGTTTCGGCGTCACCATCGCCGAGCTGCTGGAGGGCGACAATGGCGAGGTCTCGTCCACCGCCATCCGCAACGCCCTCTCCGACGGCCGCCCGCGCGACGCCGCGCGGATGCTGGGCCACTGGCACCGCATCGACGGGCCTGTAATCGGCGGCGAACAGCGCGGCCGCGACCTGGGTTACCCCACCGCCAACATGTCGATCGAAGGCCTCCACCCGCCGAAATTCGGCGTCTACGCAGTGCTGGTCGACGTGCTCGACGGGCCGCACAAGGGCCACTACCACGGCGCCGCTTCGCTGGGCGTGCGGCCGATGTTCCACGGCGAGGTGCCCAACCTCGAAACCTTCATCTTCGACTTCTCGGGCGACCTCTATTCCGCCGACCTCTCCGTCGCGCTGGTCGAGTATCTCCGCCCCGAGGAAACCTTCGACAGCCTCGAGGCCTTCATCGCCCAGATGGACGCCGACTGTACCCGCGCCCGCGCCATCCTCGACGCATTATGACCGACGACCCTATCGACCGGACCGGCCTGCGCCCTCGCTTTTGGGAGACGACGCCGCTCAACCGCATGACCCGCGCCGAGTGGGAAGCGCTTTGCGACGGCTGCGGCAAGTGCTGCCTCAACAAGCTCGAGGACGAGGACACCGGCGAGGTAGCACTGACCCGCGTCGCCTGCCGCCTGTTCGACGACACGACCTGCCGATGCGCGCAATACGACATCCGCCACCAGTTCGTGCCGGAATGCATCACCCTGAGCCCGAAGAACCTCGACCGCAACCTCTACTGGATGCCGGAAACCTGTGCCTACAAGCTTCTGCATCTGGGCAAACCGCTCTATGACTGGCACCCGCTGATCTCGGGCACGCCCGACACGGTGCACGACGCGGGCGTTTCGGTGCAGCACGGCACCGTGCCCGAATTCGAGGTCGACGAGGACGACTGGGAAGACCACCTGATCGAGGAGCCTGGCGCATGAATTTCGCCTCCGACAATTGCGGCCCCGCACACCCCGAAGTGCTGGCCGCCATCACCGCCGCGAACCAGGGCTTTGCCCCCTCCTACGGCGCCGACGGGCTGATGGACGCCGTCCGCGAGCGCATCCGCGAGCTGTTCGAGGCGCCCGAGGCCGAGGTCTTCCTCGTGGCCACCGGCACCGCCGCCAATGCGCTGGCGCTGGCCACGCTGGCCCAGCCTTGGCAGACCATCTTCTGCACCCCGCTCGCCCATATCCAGCGCGACGAATGCCACGCCCCGGAATTCTTCACCGGCGGCTGCAAGCTCACGCTGGCGGGCGAGGGCGACAAGATGACCCCCGAGGCGCTGGATGCCGCCATCGAGAACTGGCCCGCCGGCGACGTGCACGTCTCGCAACGCGGGCCCGTGGCCCTCACGCAGGTGACCGAGATGGGCCGCGTCTACAGCCTCGAGGAGCTGGCCGCCCTGACCGAGGTGGCCCATGCCCATGTCCTGCCCGTCTACATGGACGGCGCCCGCTTCGCCAACGCGCTCGAGGCGCTCGGCTGTACCCCCGCCCAGATGACCCACGAGGCCGGCATCGACGCGTTCAGCCTCGGCGGCTCCAAGAACGGCTGCATGGGCGTCGAGGCGGTGGTCTTCTTCGACCCCGACAAGGCCTGGGAATTCGAGCTGCGCCGCAAGCGCGCCGCGCATCTCTTCTCCAAGCACCGCTACCTGTCGGCGCAGATGCTGGCCTACCTCACCGACGACCTCTGGCGCCGCTCGGCACAGACGGCCAACGCCCGCGCCACCCGGCTGGCCGAGGGGCTGAAAACCGTGCCCGGCGCCAGCTTCGAGGTCGAGCCGCAGGCCAACATGATCTTCGCCCGCCTCCCCCGCGCCACCCACCAGCGCCTGCACGCGGAAGGGGCGGTCTACGGCCTCTCCGAGGGCCCGCTCGACGACGGCGACGGCAGTGAGCCGCTGCTGGCCCGGCTGGTCTGCGACTGGTCGATCACCGAGGACGAGATCGACCGGTTCATCGCGCTGGCGAAGGGGTAAGGCCCGCCGGCGCCGCGCGCGTGGCGGCGTCGGGATTTGAGTATTTTTGCCAAGAAGAAGCCGGGACGAGCGCCCGGCCGCCGGTCAGAGCGTGCCCGAGAGGTGCATGTCGAGATCTTCCAGCCGATCCTGCCCCCAGAACATCTGCCCGTCGTCGACGATGTAGAAGGGCGAGCCGAAGACGCCGGCCGCCACCGCCTCCTCGAGGTTGGCGGCATAGGTCTCGGCCCCGCTCAGCAGCCCGCTATCGGCCAGGCCCGGGTCGAACTCTGCCCATTCGAGGCAGCTCCGGATCACATCCTCCTGCGCGATGTCGCGGTCCTCGGCCCAGACGGCCCGCAGGATGCCGTGCACCAGCGCCCCCATATGCCCGCCGCCCGCATTCTGCGCCGCGATCACGGCATAGGAGGAGGGCGCCGCGTTGGTCGGGAAATGCGCCGGCTTCAGGTTCAGCTTCATCCCCGCCTTCTTCGCCTGCCGAGGCAGGTCCTGCGCGCGATAGGCGTTGCGGACCGGGTGGCGTTCCCCCGGCGGCAGGCCCCCGGTGCGCGGGAACAGCGCCATGATGTCCAGCGGCTTGTAGGTGATCGTCGCGCCGTGCCGCCCGGCGATTTCCTCCAGCCGCGTGCCGGCCAGGTAGGAGAACGGTGACAGGGTGGAAAAATAATAATCTATATGGGCCATTTCGCCTCTCCTCGGCTCCCGCATCCTTTGCCATAGGTGACGCGCGTGCTAAGCGGTGTCAACGTCACGATTCTGTCATCGAAGGCCACCCGGGGACCCCTGCCAATGTCGATCTCGTCCGAGCCGAAGCTCATCTCCGGCAATGCGAACCTGCCGCTTGCCAATGCCATCACCCGCCGCATGTCGATGCATCGCGGCACCCGGATCGGGCTGGTCGATGCCCGCGTCGAACGGTTCAACGATCAGGAAGTGTTCGTCGAAGTGTTCGAGAACGTCCGCGGCGAGGACATGTTCATCATCCAGTCCACGTCGAACCCCGCCAACGACAACCTGATGGAACTGCTGATCATGGCCGACGCGCTGCGCCGCTCCTCGGCCAAGCGCATCACCGCCGTGATCCCCTATTTCGGCTATGCCCGGCAGGACCGGCGCACCAAGGCGCGCACGCCCATTTCCGCCAAGCTGGTGGCCAACATGATCGTCGAGGCCGGCATCGAGCGGGTGCTGACCATGGACCTGCACGCCGCCCAGATCCAGGGCTTCTTCGACATCCCGGTCGACAACCTCTACGCCTCGCCGGTCTTCGCGCTGGATATCCAGACCCAGTTCAAGGGCCATCTCGACGATGTCATGATCGTCTCGCCCGACGTGGGCGGCGTGGCCCGCGCCCGGGAACTCGCCAAGCGCATCACCGCCCCGCTCTCGATCGTCGACAAGCGGCGCGTGAAGGCGGGCGAGGTCTCGGAAATGACGGTGATCGGCGAGGTCACCGACAAGATCTGCATCATCGTCGACGACATGTGCGACACCGCCGGCACCATGTGCAAGGCGGCCGAGATCCTGCTGGAAAACGGCGCGCGCGAGGTGCATGCCTATGTCACCCACGGCGTGCTCTCGGGCCCCGCGGTCGAGCGGATCACCAATTCCAAGCTCAAGTCGATGGTCATCACCGACACGATCGCGGCCCCCGACCCGGTGAAGCAGACCCCGAACATCCGCATCCTGCCCACTGCACCGGTCTTTGCCCAGGCGATACTCAACATCTGGAACGGCACCAGCGTGTCGTCGCTCTTCGAAATCCCGACGCTCGAGCCGATCTACGAGGGCCAGTTCGGCAACTGACGGGCCTCAGTAGAGGTCCCAGTCATCCTCCGACCGCAGCGCGCCGATCGCCATCCAGCGCATCCGGGCGCGGGCGACGCGCGTGTCGCCCCATGTCCGGAAGACCAGCTCGAACCCCTCGGGCGTCACGTTGTCGGTGCTGACATCGGCGCGCATGTTCGCGGCGCTGTCCACGTCCCACATGGACAGGCTCACGAACACCGTGGGCGGGGCCTGGAACGGGCGGCTGAACTGCACCGCCCTGCGGCGCTCGCGCGGGCCCGAGCCCGTCCACATCTCGCCATCGTCCTCGAAATCCGAGAACATCACGTCGTCGCCGTCGTCGATCCCGATGGTGCGTCCCGAGAGTTCTTTCATGCGCCTTGTCTTCCGCCCTTCGATGAAGCGGTCTTATAGGTGTATTTGGACCGAAATGCGCAACAAAAAAGGAAAAGCCCGGTCCGGGGAAGGCCGCATCGGACATTCGTCGGGGTCGGTCTTCGCAATTTGGGGCCACGGGCGAGCCGGGTGGCGCCCGTCTGCGGGTGGGCGCTGCCCGGCGGCGCACCCTTGGCGCGCCTTCGCTCCGGGCCACCCGCCCCAAAAGCAAAAGGCCCCGCAACCCGGGGCCTTTCCTTGTCACGACGCGGTCGGTGCGGCCCGTTACGGCGCCGCCGCGCGCGAGGTGGTCGCAAGGCCGATCTCGTCGCCCATCGCAACCATGTCGGCCAGCAGCTTGGCGGCCTCGTCGACCGGGCCGGGCTCGTTCTTGTAGGCGTCCTGCGCCTTTTCCAGCCGGGTGTTGGCCTCGCGGATCATCTCGTCGAAATGCTCCTGCGTGACCTCCTCGCGCGGGATGGCGCGCTCGGCCAGGACCGAGATGCTTTCCGGGTTGATCTCGGCAAAGCCGCCGGTCACCACGTAGGATTGCGTGCCCTCGGCCCCCGTCACGGTGACGACACCGGGGCGCAGCGTCGTGATCAGCGGCGCGTGATCGGGCAGCGCGGTCATGTCGCCCTCGGCCCCCGGGATCTGCACTTCCCTGGCCTCGACAGAAGCCAGAAGCCGCTCGGGGCTTACCAGATCGAATTGGACTGTGTCAGCCATTCACTGTCTCCTTTGGGAGAGGATGCCGCGCCCCTTGCAGGCGCGGCGCGATGCTTAGGCGGCTTCCGCGGCCATCTTCTCGGCCTTGGCCTTCACCTCGTCGATGCCGCCGACCATGTAGAAGGCGCCCTCGGGCAGGTGATCGTATTCGCCGGCGACCACGGCCTTGAAGGACGCGATCGTGTCTTCCAGCGGCACCTGGACGCCGTCGGAGCCGGTGAACACCTTGGCCACGTCGAACGGCTGCGACAGGAAGCGCTGGATCTTCCGGGCGCGGGCCACGGTCAGCTTGTCCTCTTCCGACAGTTCGTCCATGCCGAGAATGGCGATGATGTCCTGCAGCGACTTGTAACGCTGAAGGATCCCCTGAACGTCACGGGCCACCTGGTAATGCTCCTCGCCCACGATCGACGGGTCCATCAGGCGCGAGGTCGAGTCGAGCGGGTCCACGGCCGGGTAGATGCCGAGTTCCGAGATCGCACGCGACAGAACGGTCGTGGCGTCAAGGTGGGCAAAGGTCGTGGCGGGCGCCGGGTCAGTCAGGTCGTCCGCGGGCACGTAGACGGCCTGGATCGAGGTGATCGACCCCTGCTTGGTCGAGGTGATGCGTTCCTGCATCGTGCCCATGTCGGTGGCCAGCGTCGGCTGATAGCCCACGGCCGAGGGGATACGACCCAGCAGGGCCGACACTTCCGAACCGGCCTGCGTGAAGCGGAAGATGTTGTCCACGAAGAACAGAACGTCCGTCCCCGACTGGTCGCGGAACTGCTCGGCCAGCGTCAGGCCGGTCAGCGCGACACGGGCCCGCGCCCCCGGAGGCTCGTTCATCTGGCCGTAAACCAGCGCCACCTGGCTTTCTTCCAGGTTGTCGGGCTTGATCACGTTCGATTCGATCATCTCGTGATACAGGTCGTTGCCCTCGCGGGTCCGCTCACCCACACCGGCGAAGACCGAGTAACCCGAGTGCACCTTGGCGATGTTGTTGATCAGTTCCATGATCAGAACCGTCTTGCCCACGCCGGCACCGCCGAACAGGCCGATCTTGCCGCCCTTGGAATAGGGCGCCAGAAGGTCGACCACCTTGATGCCGGTCACGAGGATTTCCGACTCGGTCGACTGTTCCTCGAAGGCCGGGGCCTGCTGGTGGATCGCCCGGGTTTCCTTGGCCTTGATCGGCGCACCCTCATCGACCGGCTCGCCGATCACGTTGATGATCCGGCCCAGCGTCGCGTCGCCCACCGGCACGCTGATCGGGCCGTCCATGTCGGTCACTTCCTGACCGCGAACCAGGCCTTCCGTGGCATCCATCGCGATGCAGCGCACGGTGCTTTCACCAAGGTGCTGCGCCACTTCCAGAACCAGCCGCTTGCCGTTGTTGTCAGTTTCCAGCGCGTTCAGGATCTCGGGCAGGTGGTCGCTGAACTGAACGTCCACCACGGCGCCGATCACCTGCGTGATTGTGCCTTTAGCGTTTGACATGTTTCGTCTCCGGTTTTCGTCAGAGCGCCTCAGCGCCCGAAATGATTTCAATAAGCTCGTTGGTGATCACGGCCTGACGCGAGCGGTTGTACTCGATGGTCAGCTTGTCGATCATCTCGCCGGCGTTGCGGGTGGCGTTGTCCATCGCAGACATCCGCGCGCCCTGTTCCGAGGCGCCGTTCTCCAGCAGGCCGCTGAAGATGGCGGTGGCCACGGCCCGCGGCAGAAGCTCGCGCAGGATCTCGTCCTCGCCCGGCTCGAAATCGTAGAACGTGCCGTCATCCTCCGCCTGCTCGTCACCGCCGACATCGGCCGGGATGACCTGCTGCATCGTCGGAATCTGGCTGACCACGTTCTCGAACCGCGAGAAGAAGATCTTGGCGACGTCGAACTCCTCGGCCTCGAACAGGTCAAGCAGCTTCGCCGCCACGGCCTGCGCGTCGGCATAGCCCACGTTGCGCACCTCGGACATGTCGACATGGTCGATGAACAGGTCCGAATGCTCCCGCTTCAGCGCGTCACGGCCCTTCTTGCCGACGGTGATGACCTTCACCGTCTTGCCGGCGGCCTTGAGCTTTTCGATCTCGGCACGGGCCAGCTTGGCGATGTTGCCGTTGAAGCCGCCGCACAGGCCCCGCTCGGCGGTCATCACCACCAGAAGGTGGGTCTGATCGCTGCCGGTGCCGCGCAGAAGCTTCGGCGCGCTCTCGCTGTCGCCGACCGAGGCGGCCAGCTTGGTCATCACCGCGTTGAACCGCTCCGCGTAGGGCCGGGCCATCTCGGCGGCATCCTGTGCCCGCCGCAGTTTCGCGGCGGCCACCATCTGCATGGCCTTGGTGATCTTGCGGGTCGATTTGACCGACTCGATCCTGTTTTTAAGGTCCTTAAGACTCGGCATTGCCTCGTCCCCCCTTATGCGAAGTCAGCGGCGAACTCGTCCAGCGCAGCCTTGAGCTTCTCCTCGGCGTCCCCGGCGATTTTCGGGTCTTCCTTGGTGATGTAGTCAAGCAGGTCCTGGTGCTTCGACCGCAGATGGTTGAGCAGCCCGTCCTCGAACCGGCCGACCTCGCTCACCTTCAGCTTGTCGAGATAGCCTTTCGTGCCGGCATAGATGACACAGACGATCTCGGCGTTGGTCAGGGGCGAGTACTGCGGCTGTTTCATCAGCTCGGTCAGGCGCGCACCCCGGTTCAGCAGCTGCTGGGTCGCGGCGTCGAGGTCCGAACCGAACTGGGCGAAGGCCGCCATCTCGCGATACTGGGCGAGCGACAGCTTCACCGGGCCGGCGACCGATTTCATCGCCGAGGTCTGGGCCGACGAACCAACCCGGCTCACCGACAGACCGGTGTTCACGGCCGGGCGGATACCCTGGTAGAACAGCTCGGTTTCGAGGAAGATCTGGCCGTCGGTGATCGAGATCACGTTGGTCGGAATGAAGGCCGACACGTCGCCGCCTTGCGTTTCGATGATCGGCAGCGCCGTCAGCGAGCCCGCACCGTTTTCCTCGTTCAGCTTGGCCGAACGTTCCAGCAGGCGGGAGTGAAGGTAGAAAACGTCGCCCGGGTAGGCTTCACGCCCCGGCGGACGGCGCAGCAGAAGCGACATCTGGCGATAGGCCACGGCCTGTTTCGACAGGTCATCGTAAACGATCAGCGCGTGGCGGCCGTTGTCGCGGAAATGCTCGGCCATGGCGGTTGCCGAATAGGGCGCCAGGAACTGCATCGGCGCCGGGTCCGACGCGGTGGCGGCCACGACGATGGAGTATTCCATCGCGCCGTTCTCTTCCAGCTTCTTCACCAGCTGCGCCACGGTCGACCGCTTCTGGCCGACGGCCACGTAGACACAGTAGAGCTTCTGGCTCTCGTCGTCGCCGGCGGCCTCGTTGTAGGATTTCTGGTTCAGGATCGTGTCAAGCGCCACGGCGGTCTTGCCGGTCTGACGGTCGCCGATGATCAGCTCGCGCTGGCCGCGGCCGATCGGGATCATGGCGTCGACCGATTTCAGGCCGGTCGCCATCGGCTCGTGCACCGATTTACGCGGGATGATGCCCGGCGCCTTGGTGTCGGCCACGCCGCGGGTCTTGGCGCCGATCGGGCCCTTGCCGTCCAGCGGGTTGCCCAGCGCGTCCACGACCCGGCCCAGCAGCTCGTCACCGATCGGAACGTCCACGATCGACTTGGTGCGCTTGACGGTGTCGCCTTCCTTGATCTCGCGGTCCGAGCCGAAGATCACGACGCCGACGTTGTCGGTTTCGAGGTTCAGCGCCATCCCCATGACGTTGCCCGGGAATTCCACAAGCTCACCGGCCTGCACGTTGTCGAGCCCGTAAACCCGCGCGATCCCGTCACCGACCGAAAGAACCCGGCCGACCTCGGCCACTTCGGCCTCTTTGCCGTAGTTCTTTATCTGGTCCTTCAGGATCGCAGAAATCTCTGCAGCTTGGATACCCATTTATCCGACCTCTTTCATTGCGTTCTGGAGGGAATTGAGGCGCGAGCGGATCGAGGTATCGATCATCTTCGAGCCCACCTTGACGATAAGACCGCCGATGAGGCTTTCATCGACGGTCGCATTGATGTTGACGTCCTTGCCCACGGAGGCCTTGAGCGTCTTGGCAAGTTTCTCCGACTGGGTCTTGGTCAGCGCCTTGGCGCTGGTCACGTCGGCGGTCACCTCGCCCTTGTCCTCGGCAATCATCTCGCGCAGCTTCACGATCAGTTGCGGCAGCACGAAGAGGCGGCGCTTCTCGGCCATCAGGCCCAGCCCGTTCTTCAGCACCGGCTCGAGGCCCATCTTGTCGGCAATCGCCGTAATCGCCGCCTTCTGCTCCGACCGGGGCACGACCGGGCTGGCGATCAGCTCGGCGAACTCGTCGCTGTCGTCCAGCGCGGTGGCAAGATCGGTCACGTTGGATTCAAGTTTCGCCAGAGACTTGTCGTCTTTCGATATCTCGAAAATGGCGGTGGCATAGCGCGCGGCGTTGCGGGAGGTGATCGAAGCTGGTTCGGACACGTCCACCCTTCCGATTTCTGGCCCCGGTTCAGCAAAATGACGGCATAAGCATGCCGTCGTCCGGGGGCGTTAGGACACGATGCCTGTCTGTAAACATCGAAATTCGGCTGGGGTGTAGCAGAGCCTTGCGGACCTAGCAAGCGGCTTGAAACCAACGGTATACAATTGAATACTGAGCGTTTTCAAAGGGTTAATTCACCTGCGACCGAATGCGCATATTTTCCACCAAGAAAAACCTGTGGATTTCTTCACGAAACCGCGATTCCTTCGCGCGGCGGCCCCGCGGAACGCCTTGCGGCAAAGGCCTGTCGTTAGCGCCATCATCCCCCGCGGCCCGGCGCGGCCACCTGCGGCGACGGACGCGCGCACCGACGCGATACCGACAAAATACCGACGTTATACCGACGTCACACCGGCTTGGCCTCGGGCTTCGGCTGAAGCACCCCCAGCGGCTTCCTGACCGTCTCTCTCAGCCCCGGCCCGATCGGCGCCTGCACCCGTTTCGTCGCCATCACCAGCAGCACCCCGCCCGCCGCCACCACCGACAGCGAGCCGCCCAGCTTCTCCCACATGCCGGAAGTCTTGCGCCAGAACCGCTTCTCCGAGGGCGGCTGGTACAGTGTCGTGGCATGGCCCTCGGGAAGAAAATTATGCGATTTCAACTGGTTCTCAAGCTGGCTCTGGGTATAGGGCCGGCCGAAGCCGAACGGCGTCCGGTCACTCCGCGACCACAGGCCCGCGCGGTTCGGCACGATGAACAGCGCCGATCCCCCCGGCCCCAGCACCCGCCAGCATTCCTCCAGTAGCGCGCTCGGCTGCTCGCTCGTCTCCAGCCCGTGCACCACCAGCAGCTTGTCCACGTGCCCGGTCTCGACCGGCCACCATGTCTCCTCGCACAGAACCGAGACATTCGGCATCCCCTGCGGCCACCCGATCACCCCCTGCGGCGCCGGCATGCAGGCGATGACCCGTTTGCTTTCAGCCAGATAGGGCCGCAGGAACGGCACCGCGAAGCCGAAGCCCAGCACGGTCTGCCCCTTGGCCTCGGGCCAGAACGCCTGCACCTCGGCGCGGATGATCTTCTGCGCAGCCCGGCCCAGCGCACTGCGGTAATAGAAATTCCTAAGATCCTGCACATCAAGATGCATTGCAGCCGCTGTCCCGATCAGTCAGTCTGAAGGGTATCAGTAACCGGCCAATGGGGAAACACAATGACACTGCAGATCGAAACCGTTCCCTGCCTGTCCGACAATTATGCCTTCCTCGCGCATGATCCGGACACCGGCGAGACCGCGGTGATCGACGTGCCCGAAGCGGCCCCGATCCTCAAGGCGCTGGCCGACAAGGGGTGGACCGCGACCCAGGTCCTGATCACCCACCACCACGCCGACCACGTGCAGGGGCTCGACGCGCTCCTTACCAAGCACGACGCCAAGGTCGTGGGCGCTGAAGCCGACGCCCACCGCCTTCCGCCGCTCGACACCGCCGTTAAGGAAGGTGAAACCATTCGCATCGGCAACGAAAGTGGCGAGGTGATCGACGTCTCCGGCCACACCGTCGGCCACATCGCCTTTCACTTCCCCGGCTCCAGGGTCGCCTTCACCGCCGACAGCCTGATGGCGCTCGGCTGCGGCCGGGTGTTCGAGGGGACCATGCCGCAGATGTGGGAAAGCCTGCAGAAACTCGCGGCCCTACCGCCCGACACCACCATCTGCTCGGGCCATGAATACACTGCCGCAAACGCCCGTTTCGCCCTGACCATTGATCCCGACAATCCCAAGCTTATATCCCGGTCAGAGGCGGTCGAAACAGCCCGGGCGAACGGCCAACCCACCGTGCCCTCCACCCTCGCCGAAGAGCTCGCCACCAACCCGTTCCTGCGTGCAGGGGATGCGCGCATTCAGGACCATCTGGGCCTGACAGGCGCCAATCCGGCCGAGGTCTTCGCCGAGATCCGGACGCGCAAGGACAATTTCTGAAAATCCCCGACCGTTTCCGGCCGGGCACAAAATAGGTGCAAAACCTCAATAACGTTTAGAAATGTGATCGGATGCCACGAAAAAAAACTTGAAGGAACCGGCAGATCGACCAAACTTTAAACCTATGAGGTCAAGACTCCGGGCAGGCCCCGGACGCAGATCAGAAGGAGCACAGGAAAGTGCCATCATTCTCGACGACACTTGAGCAGGCAATTCATGCGGCCCTCGCGCTGGCCAACGCGCGGCGGCACGAATTTGCGACGTTGGAACATCTTCTCTTGGCCCTGATCGACGAGCCCGACGCCTCGCGCGTGCTCAAGGCATGCTCGGTCGATACCGAGGATCTGCGCGCGACGCTCGTGGAATTCATCGACGAGGACCTGTCGAACCTCGTCACCGACATAGACGGCTCGGAAGCGGTGCCCACCGCCGCCTTCCAGCGCGTGATCCAGCGCGCGGCCATCCACGTCCAATCCTCCGGCCGCACCGAGGTGACCGGCGCCAACGTGCTCGTCGCCATCTTCGCCGAGCGCGAGTCGAACGCCGCCTACTTCCTGCAGGAACAGGACATGACCCGTTACGACGCGGTCAACTTCATCGCCCACGGCGTCGCCAAGGATCCGGCCTATGGCGAAACCCGTCCCGTGCAGGGCGTCAGCGACATGGACGGCGAGAAGTCGAAATCCGAAAGCAGCGGCCCCGAGGCCGTGGAACAGGGCGAAAGCGCCTTGGCCAAGTACTGCGTCGACCTGAACGAGAAATCCCGCCGCGGCGATGTCGACCCGCTGATCGGCCGCGACCACGAGGTCGAGCGCTGCATCCAGGTGCTCTGCCGCCGGCGCAAGAACAACCCGCTCCTCGTGGGCGATCCGGGCGTCGGCAAGACCGCCATCGCCGAGGGACTCGCGCACAAGGTCGTGCAGGGTGAAACGCCGAAAGTTCTTTCAAAAACAACGATTTACTCGCTCGACATGGGCGCGCTGCTGGCCGGCACGCGCTATCGCGGCGATTTCGAGGAACGCCTGAAAGCGGTCGTGACCGAGCTCGAGGCGCACCCCGACGCGGTGCTCTTCATCGACGAGATTCACACCGTCATCGGCGCCGGCGCCACCTCGGGCGGCGCGATGGACGCCTCCAACCTCCTGAAGCCCGCGCTTCAGGGCGGCAAGCTGCGCTGCATGGGCTCCACCACCTTCAAGGAGTTCCGCCAGCATTTCGAGAAGGACCGCGCCCTCTCCCGCCGGTTCCAGAAGATCGACGTGGTCGAGCCCACGGTCGAGGACGCGATCAAGATCCTCAAGGGCCTCAAGCCCTATTTCGAGGATCACCACAGCGTCAAGTACACCAATGACGCGATCAAGTCGGCGGTGGATCTCTCGGCCCGCTACATCAACGACCGCAAGCTGCCCGACAAGGCCATCGACGTGATCGACGAGGCCGGCGCAGCCCAGCATCTGGTCGTCGCCTCCAAGCGGCGCAAGTCGATCGGCCCGAAAGAGATCGAGGCCGTGGTCGCCAAGATCGCGCGCATCCCGCCGAAGAACGTCTCCAAGGACGACGCGGAGATGCTCAAGGATCTCGAAGGCGCGCTCAAGCGCGTGGTCTTCGGGCAGGACAAGGCCATCGACGCCCTGTCGAGCGCCATCAAGCTGGCCCGCGCGGGCCTGCGCGAGCCAGAGAAGCCCATCGGCAACTACCTCTTCGCCGGCCCGACCGGTGTGGGCAAGACCGAGGTTGCCAAGCAACTGGCCGACTCGCTGGGCGTGGAACTGCTGCGCTTCGACATGTCGGAATACATGGAGAAACACGCCGTCTCCCGCCTGATCGGCGCGCCTCCGGGCTACGTGGGCTTCGACCAGGGCGGCCTGCTGACCGACGGGGTGGACGAACATCCGCACTGCGTTCTCCTCCTCGACGAGATCGAGAAGGCGCACCCGGACGTGTTCAACATCCTCCTGCAGGTGATGGACCACGGCAACCTGACCGACCATAACGGCCGCACGGTGAACTTCCGCAACGTGGTGCTGATCATGACCTCGAACGCCGGGGCGACGGAACAGGCCAAGGCCGCCATCGGCTTCGGCCGCGACCGTCGCGAGGGCGAGGATACCGAGGCGATCGAACGCACCTTCACGCCGGAATTCCGCAACCGGCTCGACGCGGTCATCTCCTTCGCGCCGCTGCCGAAAGAGGTGATCCTGCAGGTGGTCGAGAAGTTCGTGCTGCAACTGGAAGCCCAGTTGCTTGACCGGAACGTGACCATCGAACTGACCGAACCCGCCGCCGCATGGCTTGGCGAGAAGGGCTATGACGACAAGATGGGCGCGCGCCCGCTCGGCCGCGTCATCCAGGAGCACATCAAGAAACCGCTCGCCGAAGAGCTTCTGTTCGGCAAACTGTCCAAGGGCGGCATCGTCAAGGTTGGAGTCAAGGACGGCAAGATCGATCTTCAGTACGAAGGTCCGAGCCGTCCCCGTCTGTCGGGAAAAAAGCCGCCACTTCTGACGGCTGACTGATGTCACCGTCGCGATTTGCGGCACTGATTGGCGCGGCCCTCTGGGCCGCGCCTTCGTTTGCGGAGCCCCCGCAGCTTTCCCTCCCCATCGACTGCACCCTCGGGCAGACCTGCTTCATCGAGGATTACGTCGATGCCGATCCCGGCCCCGGCCAGCACGACTATACCTGCGGCCTCAAAAGCCGCGACGACCATCGCGGCACCGATATCACCCTGCCCTCCTTCGACGCGATGGAAAGTGGTGTCGCCGTCCTCGCCGCCGCCCCCGGCCGCGTTGCCGCCCTGCGCGACGGCATGGCCGACATCGCCGTCACCGACGACACCCGCGACACCATCCGCGGCCGCGAATGCGGCAACGCCGTGCGCCTCGACCATGGCGGCGGCTGGCAGACCCTCTATTGCCACATGAAGAACGGCTCCCTCACCGTGCGCGAGGGGCAGAGCGTGGCGGCAGGCGATCCGCTCGGCCTCGTCGGGCTCAGCGGGCTGACCAACAATCCCCATATCCACCTGACCGTGCTGAAGGACGGCGAGATCATCGACCCCTTCCGGCCCGACGGCGCCCGATGCGGCGCCGCCCCCGACAACGGCCTCTGGAAATCCGCCCTCGACTACACGCCCACCGGCCTCTTCACCGCCGGTTTCTCCACCGCCGTCCCCACGCTGGACGATGTCCAATCCGGCGCCGCCCGCGTCTCGCAATCCACGCCAGACCAACCTCTCGTCCTCTACGGCCACGTCTTCCATGCCGAACCGAAAGACACCCTGACCCTCATCGCCACCGGCCCCGGGGGCGAGGTCTTCTCCCGCACCGTCACCCTGATCGACCCCCAGCCCCAGCTTTTCCGCGCCTATGGCCGCCGCAGCCCCGACGGCGGCTGGCCCGCGGGCCAGTATCGCGGCTATGTCACCCTGAAGCGCGGCGACACCCTCATCGCCGCCCGCCACGCCGACATCACCGTCAGCCGCTAGCGCCCTATTTCTCGGTAATCTTCAGCTCGATCCGCCGGTTCTGCGCGCGGGCCTCTTCGGTATCGGCAGTGTTCACCGGCTGATACTCCCCGAACCCGTTCGCCGAAAGCCTCTCGGGGTCCATCCCCAGATCGTCGATCATGTAGCGCACCACCGACAGCGCCCGCGCCTGGCTCAGGTCCCAGTTATCCTCGAACTCCCGGCTGTTGCGGATCGGAATGTCATCCGTGTGCCCGTCGACCTGCAACACCCAGTCGATGCCATCCGGAATCTCGTCGGCCACCCCGCGCAGGATGTTCACCACCTTGGCGATCTCGGTCTTGCCGGCCTCTTCCAGTTCGGCCTCGGCCGGCGCGAACAGCACCTCCGACGAGAACACGAACCGGTCGCCCACGATCCGCACGCCCTCCTGGTTGCCCAGCACCTCGCGCAGCCGCCCGAAGAAATCCGAGCGGTATTTCTCGAGATCCTCGTTCTGCGCCTGAAGCGCGTTGCGCTGCTCTTCCAGCCGCTTGGCCTTTTCCTCTTCCAGCTGCCGCCTGCGCCGCTCCTCGGCCGCGGCCCGGGCCAGCGCCACGTTCAGGTCTTCGCCCAGCGATTCAATCTGCACGTTCGCCGCCGCCTCGCGCGCCTTGGCGTCATCCAGCAGCGCCCGCAACTCGCCAAGCTGCTGCCGAAGCGACGCCACCTGCCGGTTCAGCAATTCCTGCTGCTTCTGCGCCTCCGACGCGAGGTCGGCCTGCTTCTCGCGCCCCGCCTCGGCCTCGGCCAGCTTGCGCCGCGCCTCTTCCAGCAGGATCTGGCGCTCCTCGGCCTTGCTGATCTCGGCCTGCGCATCGCGCTCGGCGGCCAGCTTCGCCGCCAGCGCCTGCGCCAGCTGATCGCGGATATCCTCGACCTCCTCGTCGCTCGCGGCGGCCTGTTTCTCGGCCGCCAGCTTGGCGGCCAGCGCGGCGGCCAACTGCTTGCGCACGTCCTCGGAACTCACCGCCTCGGCCTCGGCGGCCTCGTTCGCCGCCAGCACCTCGGCCAGCCGCCGGCGCACCTTCTGCAGCGCCTCCTCGGTCCGGTCGAGCCGTGCCTGCAACTCGGCGATCAGGTCGGCATCCTCGACCGCCTCGTTCTCGGCGGCGGTCTTCGCGGCCAGCGCCTCGGCCAGCTTCTCCTCGAGGCTCTTCGCCTCGCCCGCCAGCGTCTCGCGCTCGTCCCGCAACGCGGCCAGCTGGGTCTCCAATCGCGCCAGCCGCTCTTCCAGCTCCGCGCTTTCCGTACCCGCCTCCGACTGCGCCTCCCGCGCCGCCGCCAGCCGGGTTTCGAGGTCGGCCTTCTCCTGCGCCAGCGCCTCGGCCGAGGCCCGCGCCTGCGAAAGCTGCGTCTCCAGCTCCACCTGCCGCGCCTCGAGCTCTTCGCCCGTGGCCTGCGCCTGCGCCAGTTCGGCCCTCAGATCATCGGCCTCGCCCGCGACGCCCTCCGACTCCGCAAGCTGCGACTTCAACGCCACCGTCTCGTCCTGCAACGCCTGCCCCACCGCCTCGGCCTGCGAAAGCTGGGTGGCCAGATCATCCCGCTCCGCCGCCAGCGCCTCCGCCTCGGCCTCGGCTTCGGCCAGCCGGGTTTCCAGCGCGCTCACGCCCGCCAGTTCCGCCTCCAGTGCCGCCAGCCGCTCCTCCAGTTCGCCCCGGCTCGCCTCCATCGCGTCCTGCTGCTCGGCCAGCTCCGCCTGCGCCACCTCGGCCTCCGCCTGTGCCGCGGCCAGCGCGACCTCGGCCGAGGCGATGCGCTCCTCCAGCGTCCGGTTCTCTTCCGCCCGGCCCTCCGCAAGGCTCTGCGCCTCGCTCAGCTCAAGCCGCAACTCCTCCAGCGTCTTGCCCTTGTCCTCGGCATCGGCCAGCGCGGCGGCCAGTTCCGCCTCCATGTCCTCAAGCGTGCTGGCCCGCGCCACCGCGTTGCCCTCGGCCTCCGACACCTGCTCTTCCAGCTCCGCGATCCGGGCATCCTTCTCGTCGATGGCCAGCTGCGCGGTGGTCAGCTCCTCGCTGATCTGGTCCTGCGCCAGCAGCGCGGCGGCCAGCTGGATATCGAGGTCCTCCTCGGCATTCTCCGCCGCCGCCAGGAGGGTCAGCGTCTCCTCGGCCCGGCGCCGCTCCTCCTCCAGCGCCAGCGTCATCGAGGTCAGCTCGGTCTCGGCATTCTCCAGCTTCTCCTGCAACGCCTCCGCCGCTGCCGCCTCGGCCAGCCGCAGCTTCTCTTCCTCGCTCAATTCCTCTTCCAGCGTCTCCACCTGCCCCGACAGGTTGGCGACCTCCGCCTGCTCCTCGGCATAACGCCGCCGCAGATCGGCGATCAGCGCCTCCAGCGCCTCGCGCCGGGCGGCGGCAAGGCGGGCCTCCTCGGTCTGGGCGTCGATCTCCTCGCGCATGTTGGCCAGCGCAAGGTTGAGCTGCTCCTGTTCCGACAGCAATTCCTCCTGCCGGTCCTCCAGCTCGGCGATGGTGCCGAGGTTGGTCTCGCGGTCCGACAACAGGCTCGCCACCTGCTCCTCGAAACTGGCGATGCGGGACTGCGCGGCGGCCAGCGCCTCGTCCTGCTCGGCCCGCGCCTGCCGCAGGCTGTCGATCAGGGCGGTCTGCTGTTCCTGTTGCTGGCGGGCATCGGTCAGCGTGCTGGTCAGCTCGCCCACCCGCTCGCTCAGCGTGGCGTTGCGGTCCTGTTCTAGCCCCAGCGCCCGGCTCAGCGCCGCCACCTCGGCCGACAGTTCATCAAGCTTGCTGGCCTGCCCGCTGATCGTCTCGCGCAACACGAACTGCACGATCATGAAGATCGTCAGCACGAACATCAGCACCAGCAGAAGGCCGGTCATCGCATCGACGAAGCCGGGCCAGATCGAGGATTGAAAGCGTTGTCCGGTGCGGCGGGACAGGGCCATGGATCAACCCTCCCGCTCCGACTTGCCGGCGTCGGGCCTGACACGAAGCGCCGCGCGGGCCCGCCCGCTCTCGGCGTTGCGCAACTGGTTGAAGATCTTGGTCAGCGCGGCAAGATCGGTGCGGATCTCGGTCATCGTCTCCTGCCGCCCGGCGCTGATCTCCTCGAGGATGCGCAGCATCTGCACGTCGATCGACCGCAGCCGCATCCGGCTTTCGGCATCGAGCCCCGTCTCGCCCAGCGACTCGTTGCGCGCCTCCAGCGTGGAAATCAGCCGTTCCTGCCCGTTGGCCACCTGCATCAGCGCGGTGTTGACCGGGTTCGCCTCGCTCATCCGGTGGGTCAGCCGCTCGATCGAATCCGCCAGCACGCCCAGCTTTTCATCCACCATCGCCCGGCTGACATCCGACTGGCTGACCATCTGCTGCATCGCGTCCATCTGCTCGGACATATGCTCCAGAAACCCGGCCATCGCGCCATGCTCGCCCGTGGCCTCGCCCTCGCCCGTGGAAAAACCGACGCGGGTGATCGACGACATCCACTCTTCCAGCTCGCGGTAGAACCGGTTCTGCCCATGGCCCGCGAACAGTTCCAGCAGTCCCACCACCAGCGACCCCGCCAGCCCCAGCAGCGACGAGGCAAAGGCCACGCCCATCCCGCCAAGCTGTGCCTCGAGCCCGGACATCAGCCGGTTGAACACCTCGACCCCGCCCTCGCCTTCCTGCGGCGCAAGGCTGCGGATCGTGTCGACCACCGCCGGCACGGTCGTGGCAAGGCCATAGAACGTGCCAAGAAGGCCAAGGAAAATCAGCATGTTGACGATATATCGCGTGATCTCGCGCGCCTCGTCGATCCGCTGAGCGACCGAGTCGAGGATCGACCGCGCCGAGGTCGAGGCGATCTGCATCTTCTTGCCCCGGCGCTGCCGCATCAGCGTCGCCAGCGGCGCCAGCAGCCGCGGCGCACCTGAGGTATCGCTGACCTGGTGATCCTGCGCGTATTCCTCGATCCACCGGACCGAGGTGATCAACTGGAACACCTGCCAGAAACAGGCCACCACGCCGATGAAAAACACGAAGACGATGAACCCGTTGAGATACAGGTTCGACTGGAATACCGGCAAGACCCGGGGCAGGGCCACGAAGGCCCCGAACCCGGTCAGCCCGAGCACGATCAGCATCAGCGTGATCTGACGGACTGGCTGTGAAAACTGCGGCTCGACCTCACGGTCCGGCTGGTCCATATGGACGGCTCCCGGCTCTGACGGTTCTTTGGCGCCACCCTACGCTTTATATGGTGTCAAGCCAAGGCTTTATCCCACGATCTGCCGCACCCTCCGCGCCAGCCATTCAAGGTCGTCATCCTCCAGCCCAAGCTCTTTCAGATGGCTGGTCGTATTGTAGAGATACTCGGTATTCGGGCCCCGCCCGCCGACCGCGTGGGCGATCATCTGCGCCTGTTCTTCCAGCGGCATCCCCCCGCAATACTGGTCATGCGCGGCGTCGATCACGTAGGTCACCGCCTCGACCTTGCGGCCATCGGTCAGTTCCAGCGGCAACACCTTTTCCAGGTAGGCCGACGAGATCAGCTCCCGCTCGCGCAGGTACTCCAGCACCTGCGCCTCTTCCGGCTCGTTCACCTTCAGGGCCACGCCCGTGCAATGCGCCCCCTCGGCCTCGTCCAGCGCCAGCACCAGCCCCGGCTTCTCCTCGGTGCCGCGATGGTGGATGCTGCGCATGCAGAAGCTGCGGTGATAGCCGGGCAGCGTGGCGATCACCTCCTCGCGCGGCTTGAAGCCGGGGTTCCACAGCAAGGAGCCGTAGCCGAAAACCCACATCGTCATTTTGCCTGTTCCTCGCTCTTTCGAGGCCTTAAACACCATCGAAAGACCCTATGAAAGAGGCACCGGGCAGATGCGCATTTTGTTGACCCTGATCCTGATCGCGGCGGCGGCATGGTCGGGGTACTGGTATATCGGCAAGACCGGCGTGACCGAGGGGTTCTCGGCCTGGCTCGAGGCCCGGCGCGCCGAAGGATGGGCGGCCGAGACCGGCACGCTGGAAACGAAAGGCTTCCCCAACCGCTTCGACACCACCTTCACCGACATCACCCTCGCCGACCCCGAAACCGGGCTGGCGTGGGAGGCGCCGAAATTCCAGATCCTGGCGCTCAGCTACCGGCCCAACCACGTCATCGCCGTCTGGCCCGATGAACAGATGGTCGCCACGCCGCAAGAGAAATACGACGTGGAAAGCAGCGACATGCGCGCCAGCGTCGTCGTCGGCGCCGACCTCTCCCTGCCGCTGGAACGCACCACCCTCACGGCAGAGGAGCTGGTCGTCACCCCCCGCTCCGCCGATCAGCCGACCAAGGCCAAAGCCGTGCGCGTCGCCGCCGAGCGGGTGGCGGCCCACCCGTCCTCCTACCGGCTGGGGCTGGCCGCCGAGGGCCTGTCGCCCCCGCTGGAATGGCGCGTGCGGCTCGACCCGGCGGGCAAGCTGCCCGAGCGGTTCGACGCCTTCGAGGCCGACGTCACCGTCGAGTTCGACAAGCCGTGGGACCGCTCCGCCATCGAACAGGCCCGTCCCCAGCCCCGCCGCATCGACATCCGCCTCGCCAAGGCCCGCTGGGGCCGGCTGGAACTTCAGGCGGCGGGCGAGGTGACGGTCGACGACCAGGGCTTCCCTGTGGGCGAGGTCACGGTCAAGGCCCGCAACTGGCGCGATATCCTCAAGATGGCCGTGGACTCCGGCGCGCTCCCCGACGCCATTGCCGGCACGCTGGAAGACGGGCTGGGCCTGATCTCTCAGATGGCCGGCAACCCCAAGACGCTCGACATTCCGCTGAACTTCAAGGGGGGCAAGGTCCGCCTCGGCCCGGTACCGCTGGGCGATGCTCCGCTCCTCCGCCTCAGATAGCCGCAGACGGCGGAATTGCCCTTGCCCCGCCGCCGGCAAGCGGATTAGTCACCCCACATGACCGGCTGGATCGCCAGAACCCTCGTCGCGCTGATCGTGGCGCTCGGCCTCCTCGCACCGCAAGGCGCGGGGGTCGCGGCGGCGCTCGGCCTGACCACCGACCGCGTCATGGTGATCTGTACCGGCGACGGGCTGCGCACGCTCCGCTTCGACGCCGACGGCACCCCGGTCGAGGTCTCGGACACCCCCGAGACCTGCGCGCTGGTCCACGCCGCCGATACCGCCAGCCCGATCCTGCCGGTCCCGGCCACGCATCCGCTGATCCCGGCGCCTGCGACTATGGCCGCCCGCCCCGCGCAAACCCTGCCCTCCGCCCATTCTCCGTCCCTGCCCAGGGCCCCTCCGGCCGCCTGACGCCCGAGACCACCCTGGCATGACCTCCGGCCGCCACCAGTCCGCGGCCATCAGACAATACGGAGACCCTCCAATGAAAACCCTGCTTGCAGCCACCCTCGCCCTTGCCCTGCCGACCTTCGCAGCGGCCCACGAATACACCCTCGGCGGCCTCGAAATCGACCACCCGATGGCCTTCGAGACCGCCGCGACCGCCAAGAGCGGCGGCGGCTACCTCGCCATCACCAACACCGGCGAGAGCGACGACGCCCTGATCGGCGCCAAGGCCGACTTCCCCAAGGTCCAGATCCACGAATCCTACGAGGAAGACGGCGTGGCCCGGATGCGCCATGTCGAGAAGCTCGAGATCCCCGCCGGCGAGACGGTGGAACTGGCCCCCGGCGGGTATCACGTGATGTTCATGGGCCTGTCAGACCCCTTCGAGGCCGGCACGGAAATCCCCGTGACGCTGGTGTTCGAGAAGGCCGGCGAGGTCGAAGTCATGTTCCATGTCGAGGAACGCAGCGGTGACGGGCACGACCACAGCCACGACCACTGACCCGCCAACGCCCCGATGACCGCTGCGGCCCGTTACCGGACGGGCCGCAGCCCTGCCGGCCTCAGCGGCAATAAGCGCCCGAGCGGTGGTTGGCCGTGTCGAAGTGGAAATGATCCTGGTGGAAGCGGTCCGATTCCGGCCCCAGCACCGTGCCGAACGGCCCGCAGGCCGAATCCTGCAGGCGCCGCAGAACACGCCCCTTCCGGCCATGGCCCCAGTCCCGCAGAACCGAGATATCGCTGCCATCGCGCAGGTGAAAGGCCGAGATGTCGATCGCCCTTCCCTTGCCGTGCTCCGAGATCTTGGCGCCCGGCTTGTGGTTCCGGGTCCGGCAGACGTAATGCGCGGCGACCTGAAGCTCCTGCAGCCCGCCGCCCATGTTGCCGATGATCTGGTCCACGTCGCGCTGGACCCATGCGTTCAGAACCCGCGCGGTGTTGCATTCCATCACCGCCGGCTGGCTTAGCAAAACCCCGCCGACCCGGGTGACCTCGACGGCGTTCTCGATGCCGCAGATGGCGCTGTTGCCGTCGACCACGCCCACGACCTTGCCCTTGATCGCCGGCTGCCCACAGACCGAGCCATGCCTTGAAACCTGATCGTCGTCGCGCCCGCCAAGCGCACCGCATCCCATCAAAATCAATGGGATAACCCAAATGAAACGCATATGTCTCAGCCTCTTTTCACGCGTCCGAAGTCTGGTGCATCGGTATCCTGCCCGGCCTCGATGATACCACGCCGAATGGCGCGGGTGCGAGTGAAATAGTCGAAAAGATGCTCGCCGTCACCCGTGCGGATGGCCCGCTGAAGCGCGAAAAGCTCCTCGGTGAACCGTCCGAGGATCTCCAGCGTCGCCTCCTTGTTGTGCAGGAAGACATCGCGCCACATGGTCGGGTCGCTGGCCGCGATCCGGGTGAAATCGCGGAACCCGGCGGCGGAATAGCGGATCACCTCGCTGTCGGTCACCCGGCGCAGGTCATCGGCCACGCCCACCATCGTGTAGGCGATCAGGTGCGGCGCATGGGAGGTCACGGCCAGAACGAGGTCATGATGCTCGGCATCCATCTCCTCGGTCTTGGCGCCCATCCCCTGCCAGAACCGCTCCAGCCGCTCGACCGCCTCGCGATCGCTGCCCTCGACCGGCACGATCAGCGTGAAGCGGTTCTCGAACAGCTCGGCAAAGCCCGAACGCGGGCCCGAATGCTCGGTCCCGGCCAGCGGATGCGCCGGCACGAAATGCACGCCCTCGGGCAGGTGCGGCGCTACCGCCTCGATCACGTCCTTCTTGACCGAGCCCACGTCGCTCACCGTCACGCCGGGTTTCAGCACCGGCGCGATCTCCTCGGCCACGGCGCCCATCGCGCCCACCGGCACGCACAGCACCACGAGGTCGGCCCCCTCGACGGCCTCGACCGCGCTGTCGCAGACCCGGTCGCACAGCCCGATCTCGCGCGCCACGTCGCGCGTCTCGGCCGAGCGGGCATAGCCCGTCACCTCGCCCGCCAGCCCGGCGCGCTTGATGGCCCAGAACATCGACGACGCGATCAGCCCCAGCCCGATCAGCGCCACCCGGTCATAGACCCGGCTCATCGCGCCCCCTCCTTGAACTGGCCGATGGCATGGGCCACCCGCCGGCAGGACGGCTCGTCGCCCACGGTGATCCGCAGGCAATGCGGCAGGTTGTACCCCGCCACCCGCCGCACGATCAGCCCTTCCGACTTGAGGTAATCGTCACAGGCCTCGGCCTCCTCCCGGCTGGCGAAACGGGCGAGGATGAAATTCGCGGTCGAGGTGTCCGACGGCACCCCCTTCTCGGCCAGCGCCTCGGCCAGCCACGCCCGCAGGCGGGTGTTGTCGGCCCGGCACTTCGCGGCCCATTCGGTGTCGCGCACCGCGGCCTCGGCGGTGACCAGCGCGGCGGTCGACAGGTTGAACGGCCCGCGGATGCGGTTCAGCACGTCGATCACATGCGCCGGGCCATAGCCCCAGCCCACGCGCAGCCCGCCCAGCCCGTAAAGCTTCGAGAAGGTGCGCGTCATCACCACGTTGTCGCGCATGTCCACCAGCGCGGCGCCGCCGTCGTAATGCTCGACATACTCGGCATAGGCCCCGTCCACCACCAGCAGCACGTGCTTGGGCAGCCTGTCGGCCAGCCGGGCCAGCTCGGCCTCGCCGATCATCGTTCCGGTGGGGTTGTTGGGATTGGCGATGAAGACCAGCTTCGTATTCTTGGTACAGGCGGCAAGGATCGCGTCGACATCCGTCACCCGCTCGCGCTCGGGCACTTCCACGGGCGTCGCGCCATTGGCCTGCGCGCTGATCTTGTAGATGGCGAAGCCGTGCTCGGTATGGATCACCTCGTCGCCGGGGCCGGCATAGGCCTGGCACAAAAGGCTCAGGATCTCGTCGCTGCCCACGCCACAGATCACCCGGTCGGCATCCAGCCCGTGCACCTCGCCAATCGCCTCCCGCAGCTTCTCGTGGCCGGTCGACGGATAGCGGTGCAAATCGAACCCGGCCTTGCGGAACGCCTCCTTCGCGGCCTCGCTCGGCCCGAACGGGTTCTCGTTCGAGCTCAGCTTGACCACGTTCTCGACCCCGTCGACCTTCGACGAGCCGCCCACGTAGGGCGAGATATCCAGTATTCCCGGTTGCGGCTTGATTTTCGTCATGACCCTTGCTCCCTCCGGGCCTTGTATCGGCGGGATATCGCCTTGGCCAGAACAAACAAAAAGGCCGCGGCGGTCCCCCGTCGCGGCCCTTTGGCTGTTGCAGAAACGCCTTAGTTCTGCGCGTAGAATTCGATGACGAGGTTCGGTTCCATCATCACCGGGTAGGGCACGTCGCCCAGGCCCGGCGTCCGCACGAACTTGGCGGTCATCTTGGTGTGGTCGGCGTCGATGTAATCGGGCACGTCACGCTCGGCCAGTTGCACGGCCTCCAGCAGGACGGCCAGCTGTTTCGAACGGTTGCGCACCTCGATCACGTCGCCTTCCTTCACGCGGTAGGAGGGGATGTTGACCTTCTGGCCGTTCACCCGCACGTGGCCGTGGTTCACGAACTGGCGGGCGGCGAACATGGTCGGCACGAATTTCGCCCGGTAGACCACGGCGTCGAGCCGGCGCTCGAGCAGGCCGATCAGGTTCTCGCCGGTGTCGCCGCGCACACGCTCGGCCTCGGCATAGATGCGGCGGAACTGCTTCTCGGTCAGGTCGCCGTAATAGCCCTTCAGCTTCTGCTTGGCGCGCAGCTGCAGGCCGAAGTCGGACATCTTGCCCTTGCGGCGCTGGCCATGCTGGCCGGGGCCGAATTCACGGCGGTTGACGGGGGATTTCGGACGGCCCCAGATGTTTTCGCCCATCCGGCGGTCGATCTTGTACTTGGCAGACGTGCGTTTGGTCACGGCTGATCTCCTTCATTCATGGTTTCGAAGGGCGTTGTCCTCTCCCCGGATTTGGCCGGGGTGACAGGGATCCCCTCGCGGGGGCCACCAACACCAATTAAAGCGCGCTTATACAGCCACGCGGAGCAGTGTCAACAGCCGATAGACCCGCCGAGGCCCCGCATTTCATCTTTCCGAAAATACTCCGGGGGAGACGTTGAAACCCGCACGGGTTTCGACGTCGGGGGCAGCGCCCCCCTAACCCGGCCTCGTCAAGCCGCCTCGTGCATCAGGATCGCCGCCTCCGAGGTGTTCAGGTTCCGCCGCGCGAACCCGCCATAGGCCCTCGGCTCGTGCTCCAGCCCCGGGTTGATCGCCAGCAGCCGCGCCCGGTCGCCCGGGTCCAGCGTCGATAGCGCGGCCGAGGCCGGGTGAAAGCTCTCCGTCTCCACCCCGTTCGCCCACAAGACCTGGTGGCGGGGCAGCAGCAGGTGGATATAGGTCACCTCCCGCACGCCCATATCCACCGCGATCGAGCCGTCATTCACCAGGTCCTTTGCCGAAACCAGCACCTCGGGCGTGTTGAACAGCGCCCGCGCCACGGCCCCCTTCACCAGCATCCGGTGCTCGGGCGAGACCAGCAGTTCCTGGTCGGGCCGCTGCAGGCCCAGCCCCCCGGCCCGGATCCGCACCGGCCGCAATTGCGGCATGGCGAACAGCCGCGCCCCGGTCATCCGGCGGCTGCCGATCCACTGCACCGGCTGGGCGCCGTTATCCTTGGTCTGAACGTAATCGCCCTCGCGGAACGCCTCGACCAGCCTTGGCCCCTCGGGCGTCTCGATCCGCGTGCCGGGGGTGAAACAGATCACCCCGCCCGTTTCCGGCCCCGTGGGGTTCTGCCCCAGCCGGTCGAGCGAGTGATGCACCACCCACAGCTCGCGCCGCTTGGGCGGAATGTCATCCACGAACATCACCAGCGGCGGCGCCCCGTGGCCCACCGGCACCACCGTCACGTTGTAGGCCTTCAGCCCGTCCGTCACCACGAAGCCGGTATCGGCCAGCGGCCCCGCCTCCTCCACCTCGTCGATGTTCCGTGTATCCGTCCTGGCCGCTGACACCAGCCGCCGGACAAGCTTGGCCGCACAGCGGCGGCTTGTCCCGTTCCCGTTTGCCCCTTCCAGCCGCAGCACACCGCTTGGCCCGTCGATCCGCACGATCTCACCCTGCCACGACCACGTCGCGCCCACGGCGAGGGATTCGATTGGAGCGGCGGTCAAACCGTCCACTTCCGTCTGCGACCAGGAAATGACAAACGCGCCCCGAAAGCCCGTTTCCATCACCTGTCGTCCTGCCTCAGTCTCTTTTTTTATTGTGTGCAGGGTACCAAATGCGAATCACCTTGGAAACCCTTCACATAGAACGTTTTTTCAGAATTTGATCCGTAGCTGCACGGAACCCACAACCTGTTCCTCGCGCTGCGTGCCGAATTCCTTGTCCAGCCAGGTGCGCCCGTAGAACACGCTGCTGCCCGCCCGGCTGCGCCAGTGCAGGCCGGCGCGCGCCCGGTTGCGCGTCTCGTTCAGCTGCACCGGCCCGCTCGACGGGAGGAACTCGCTCTTGTGCACATAGGCGGTATCCGCCCCCACCATCAGCGACAGCCCGCTATAGGGCGCCTCCTGGATCACGCTGTAACGATGGCCCGTGACCGGCGCCCGCACCAGCAGCCCGCCCTCCCCGAACTGCCCCAGCGTGAAATCGGCCCCCGCCCGCACCAGCGTCTCGACCCCGGCCCGCGCCTCGACGAAGGGCCGCAGCCGCGTCCGCTGGCCCAGCCGGAACTCGCGCCCCGCCTCGAACACCACCGCCGGGTCGATATCGTTGCTGACCTGCGCCGCCTTCGTCGCGGGCGAGGCATCGCGCCCGCCCAGCACGTCGTGCAGCGCCTCCTGCACATGGTCGAGCTGCGTCATCGGCCCGGTCAGCACCAGCTCGCCGCCGATCGCGTACTCGATGGCGTTGCGCTGGAAATGCGTGTGCAGCCCGAAGGACAGCGCCTGCGCATAGACCCGGTCCAGCGGCGCCGGCGTGGCCAGGTTCTCCGGCCCCATAACCTCGGCATTGACGCGCAGCTCCCAGACCTGGCCCAGCCCGTAATCGCCCTGCCCGGTCCAGCCGGGCGCCCAGACATGGCTCGACGCCACCGACCCGGTGCGCCAGCGGTCATGGCCGTCGCCCAGCGAGTCGTTGGTGACCAGCATGCCGAAACTGTAGGGCCCGCGCTCCTGCGCGATGGCCGGGATGGAAAGGGAAAAAATCACGCAAAGCGCGGCAAGAAGGCGTGTCATGAGTGCCGTATTCCTCAATTTCGCCCCCCGGCATGGCGGTGATAGCAAAGCCCGCCGGCGCAGCGCCACCCCGTGACGCGCAATCCGGGACAGGGGCTTCGCGAATGCGGCGAAAGGGCCACAGGCAAGGCTGCGCCAGCTCGCGTTTGTGACCCGCGCAGCCGCGACTCGCTCCGAAAAGGGCAGGCTTCAAGATGCCCGGAGCGGGCTTTCTTCGGGGTTCAGAGATCAAACTCGAAAAATTGAATCGTTAATTCTCAACGACTTACGCGAAACCCACATCGCAACCCCATAAGTGTCTTTACAACACTTATTGTTGGTGTCATAACTACACCATCGAAGCACGGCAACAACGCCAGACACACAACACCACACCGAAAGGACCAACACAATGTTCAAGACCATCATCACCGCCGCCCTCTTCGCCAC
>NZ_JAVKFX010000050.1:0-100034 GCF_040223625.1 Roseovarius sp.
GTGTTGCACTCGCCGGGGGGGGGGGGGCTGGCGTTGGTTCTGGCGGGTTTGTGTAAGTGTGTGGGGGGTGGGGGGGCGGCCCCGGCCTTTGATGGCCCGCGGGGCCTACAACGTCTCCCCCGGAATATTTTTGGCAAGATGAAGCGGGGCCGCCGGCCCTGTCACGAAAGGAGCGAGACATGTTCAACGCACTGGTCGTCGAGAAGGACGAGGAAAGCGGCAAGACATCCGCGGAGGTGAAGCAGATCGGCGAGGATGATCTGCCGGAGGCCGAGGTGACGGTGGCGGTGGAGTATTCCACGGTGAACTACAAGGACGGGCTGTGCATCGGGCCGGGCGGCGGTCTGGTGCGGAAATATCCGCATGTGCCGGGGATCGACTTTGCCGGGACGGTCGAGGCGAGCGACGATGACCGCTACAAGCCGGGCGACAAGGTGGTGCTGACCGGCTGGCGCGTGGGCGAGGCGCATTGGGGCGGCTATGCCCAGAAGGCGCGGGTGAAGGCCGACTGGCTGGTGCCGCTGCCGGAGGGGCTGGATACGCGGCAGGCGATGGCGGTGGGCACCGCGGGCTTTACCGCGATGCTGGCGGTGATGGCGCTGGAGGACCAGGGGCTGAAGAGCGGGCCGGTTCTGGTGACGGGCGCGGCCGGCGGCGTGGGCAGCGTGGCGACGGCGATCCTGGCAAAGCTGGGGCACGAGGTGGCGGCGGTGACCGGGCGGCCGGAGCAGGAGGCGTATCTGAAGGGGCTGGGCGCCAGCCGGATCGTGCCGCGCGAGGAGCTGACCGAGGTGACGAAGAAGCCGCTGGAGGCGGAGGCCTGGGGCGGCTGCGTGGATGCCGTGGCGGGCGCGATGCTGGGCCGGGTGCTGAAGCAGATGGAATATGGCAGCTCGGTCGCGGCGATCGGCCTTGCGGGCGGCGCGGCGATCGAGGGCGCGCTGATCACGCCGTTCATCCTGCGGGGGGTAAACCTGCTGGGGATCGACAGCGTGATGCAGCCCTATGAGAACCGCCTGCGCGCGTGGGAGCGGATCGCCAAGGACCTGCCGATGGACAAGCTGGAGGACATGGTGCAGCCGGCGACATTGTCGGACCTGCCGGGGCTGGGCCGCGATATCCTGAAAGGGCAGGTGAAAGGCCGGGTCGTGGTGGACGTGAACGCCTGACCTGACCTCTCGACGCTGAACTGGACGGCCATCCGTGGGAACGGGTGGCCGTTTTTCAATGGGGGGTGGGGCCGGTCACGGGAATTCGGGGGACAATGCGCTCATTTCCGCCGAATCACCCGTGGGAGTGGGGCGATTCATGGCCGATTCCTTGCCCGGAGCCCGGAGATTCGGTAGCAAAACGTGGTGATGGGCACGATATCCCGAAAAAATCGGGGAAATCGTGGGACGTTTGGCCTAAGCCGTGGGATCACAATATATTGTGTAGGTGTGAGGGAACACGGCTAGGGAAAGCATTCACCCTTCCGATTTCGCCACATTATGTTGTTTTGAGGAGGGGAAGAATCAATATCCTGTAGCCTGTGGGCGCAGAAAGTTGTTGCCAACCATGAATTCCCATGGCATCCCTGTTAACACGATGAGGACGGGAACAAGGGGCGCTACAAAGACCCCGAAACAAACACCCAAGTCAGGTTTCATACAGGCACCCGCTTTCATCGAACCAAGAGATCCGGCGCGCGGGCGAGCAGACATCCCCCCAGGTGGCGCGCGCAGTCGGACACCCGCTCAGCGGGACGAGGGCGGCGGATTGGGCACTGGCAGCAGCTCAATCCGCCGTTTCGTTTCTCAGGGGTCGGTTTTTTCAAAACGGGGGGAGTGCGAGAGGGCCAGGGGACAGTGGTTCGCAGGTTCAGAGGTGAGGACACCTTCAAGGTGGACACCAAGGGGCGGATTTCGATCCCGGCCTCTTTTCGGCGTGTCCTTGAAGCCTCCGACCCGAACTGGACCGAGGGTCTGAACCCCGAGCTGGTCATCGTGTATGGCGATCATCGCCGCAAATTCCTGGAATGCTACACCATCGAGGCGATCAACGAGGTCGACGAGCAGATCGAGGCGCTGCCGCGCGGCTCGATGGAGCGCAAGATGCTGCAACGGCTGTTTCACGGCCAGTCGCACCCGACGAGCGTGGACGAGACCGGGCGGCTGGTGCTGCCGGCGAAGCTGCGCAAAAAGATCGGGCTGGACGACAAGGCGTTCTTCATCGCCGCGGGCGATACCTTCCAGATCTGGAAGCCCGAAACCTACGAGGAAGAAGAGCTGTCGAAGACCGAGGCGTGGCTGGACGAGCTGCCCGACGATTTCGACCCGCTGGTCTATCTCGACGGGCCGCGAGGGGGGTGAGGCATGGCTGCTGCTGCCAGAGCCGCCAGTCCCGATCCGCATATCCCTGTTCTTCTGCGTCCGCTTCTGGATGCCGTGGCGCCGGTGGAGGGCGTCTGGATCGATGGCACGCTGGGCGCGGGCGGCTATGCGCGGGGCTTGCTGGAGGCGGGGGCGGAGAAGGTCATCGGTATCGATCGCGACCCGCTGGCGCTGGAGATGGCGCAGGGCTGGGCCGGGGGTTATGGCGACCGGGTCGAGCTGGTGCAGACGACGTTTTCGCATATGGACGAGGCGGCCGAAGCCGCAGATGGCGTGGTGCTGGATCTTGGCGTCTCCTCGATGCAATTGGACCGGGCCGAGCGGGGGTTTTCCTTTATGAAGAATGGCCCGCTGGATATGCGGATGAGCCAGGCGGGGCCGAGTGCCGCGGACCTGGTGAACGGGGCGGAAGAGGCGGCGCTGGCGGATATCCTCTATCTTTACGGCGAGGAGCGGGCGAGCCGGCGGATCGCGAAGTCGATCGTGAAGGCGCGGGAGGTGGAGCCGATCACCACGACCGCCGCGCTGGCCGAGATCTGCGAACGCAGCCTGCCGCGGCCGAAGCCGGGGCAGGCGCATCCGGCGACACGCACCTTTCAGGCCTTGCGGATCGCCGTGAATGATGAATATGCCGAGCTGGTCGACGGGCTGGAAGCCGCCGAGCGCGTGCTGCGCCCGGGCGGGCGGCTGGCGGTGGTGACGTTCCATTCGATCGAGGACCGGATCGTGAAGCGCTTTCTGCAGATCAAGGCGGATAGTGGCGGGGGCGGCAGCCGCCATGCCCCGGCCGAGGCCGCGCGTGAGCCGCAGTTCACGCAGAAACATCGCAAGGCGATCGGACCGGACAAGGTCGAGCTGTCGGTCAACCCGCGGTCGCGCAGTGCCAAGCTGCGGGTCGCGGAGCGCACCGGGGCGGCGCCCGCGCCGGCCGATCGCAACGCGCTTGGCATGCCGCAGTTGAAGAGGGGATTTTGATGCGCAGCCTGTTCTACGTTCTCACCGCGCTGTCGGTCATCGGGCTGGCCTTCTGGGCCTATCACGAGAATTACAAGACGCAGGAGGCGCAGGCGCGGGCCGAGCATCTGCAGCAGCAGATCGGGCTGGAGCGCCAGCGCCTGCGGATGCTGCGGGCCGAGTGGGCCTATCTCAACCGGCCCGAGCGGCTGCGGGATCTGGCCGAGATCAATTTCGACCGGCTGGGGCTTCTGCCGCTGCAGCCCTATCAGTTCGGCAAGATCGACCAGGTCTCGTACCCCGAGCGCGACCCGCTGCCGATCACCGATCCGGTGGATGTCATTAACATGGAGGGCCACCCATGATCCGCACGCCGCTGCGCCCGCTGGCGCGTATCCTTCAGGCGCGTGACCGGGGCGAGAACCCGGACGCGATCGAGCGCGAGAACATCCGGGCCCGGCACGAGGAGATGCGCGACCGCGCGCGGACCCGGGCCGAGGGGCGGCTTCTGGTGCTGGGGCTGTTCTTCCTGTGTGCCTTCACCGTGATCGGCGGGCGAATGGGCGTGCTGGCCAATTCCGAGCCGAGCGAGCCGCGCACCAGCGTGGCGGGCGCCGATATCCTGGCGCAGCGGGCGGATATCGTCGACCGGAAGGGGCGAATCCTGGCCACGAATTTCGAGACGCACAGCCTCTATGCCCAGCCGCAGCAGATGATCGAGCCGGAGCGGACCGCCGAGGAGCTGGTCAAGATCTTCCCCGATCTCGACCGGGAGCGGCTGGTGAAGGATTTCACCGGCAAGCGCAAGTTCCTGTGGATCAAGAAGAAACTGAGCCCCGAGCAGAAGCAGGCGGTGCATGATATCGGCGAGCCGGGCCTGCTGTTCGGGCCGCGGGAGATGCGGCTTTATCCCAATGGCAAGCTGGCCGCGCATGTGCTGGGCGGGGCGAGCTTTGGCCGCGAGGGGGTGCATTCGGCGGAAGTGATCGGCGTGGCCGGCATCGAGAAGTTCTACGATGCGCAGCTTCGTGATCCGGCGAACGGGCACGAGCCGCTGACGCTGTCGCTGGATTTGTCGGTGCAGGCAGCGGTGGAACGGGTGCTGTTCGGTGGCATGAAGCTGATGAATGCCAAGGGCGCCGCGGCGATCCTGATGGATGTGCAGACCGGCGAGCTGATCACGCTGGCCTCGCTGCCGGATTTCGACCCGAACGACCGGCCGCGCCCGCCGACGCAGGGCAACGCCTCGGACAGCCCGTTGTTCAACCGGGCGGTGCAGGGGGTGTACGAGCTGGGCTCGACCTTCAAGATCTTTGCCGTGGCGCAGGCGCTGGAACTGGGGCTGGTGAACCCCGAGACGATGGTCGACACGCGCGGGCCGCTGACTTGGGGCCGGTTCCGGATCCGGGATTTCCACGATTACGGCTCGCAGTTGACGGCGACCAAGGTGATCGTGAAATCGTCGAACATCGGCACGGCACGGATCGCGCAGATGATCGGCGGGGCGCGGCAGCAGGAGTTCCTGAAGACGCTGGGCTTCTTCGAGCCGACCGGCGTGGAGCTGGTGGAGGCCGCCGGCGCCAAGCCGCTCTTGCCGCCGAAATGGTCGGAGCTGTCGACGATGACGATTTCCTATGGGCACGGGTTGTCGGCGAGCCCGCTGCACCTGGCCTCGGCCTATGCGACGATTGCCAATGGCGGGCACAAGGTCACGCCGACGCTGCTGCGGCAGCCGAAGGGGCAGTTGGGCCCGGCCGTAATGTCGGAGCAGACGGCGGCCAAGTCGATGGCGATGCTGCGCAAGGTGGTCAGCGAGGGCACGGCGTCGCTGGGCGACGTGAATGGCTTTGCGGTGGCCGGCAAGACCGGCACCGCCGACAAGCCGAAGGAGAACGGCCGGGGTTATTACGAGGACCGGGTGATTGCCACCTTCGCGAGCGCGTTTCCGGCGCATGATCCGAAATACGTGCTGGTGGTGTCGCTGGACGAGCCGGTGGAAACCTCGGGCGACGTGCCGCGCCGCACCGCCGGCTGGACCGCCGTGCCGGTGGCCGCCGAGATCATCCGCCGCGTCGCGCCGCTTCTGGGGCTCAGACCCGAGATTGAACCCGGTGAACTGGCTGGTATAACGCTGACATCGAACTAGTCCGGGGACGGGCGGCATGACGAGGCGAATATCGGTGGGGCAGACGAAATCATTGGCCGAGCTGGGCCTGACGGCGCAGGGCGGCAGGAAGGCCGAGATCACCGGGCTGGCGGTGGACAGCCGCGAGGTGCGGGAGGGGTTCCTGTTCGCCGCGTTGCCGGGCACGAAGGTGCACGGGGGCGAGTTCATCTCCTACGCGCTGGAGATGGGCGCGGCGGCGGTGCTGACCGACGCCGATGGCGCGCGGATCGCCGAGGCGGAGCTGGCCGCGAGCGAGGCCGCGCTGATCGTGACCGAGGACCCGCGGCAGGCGCTGTCCTACTGTGCCGCGCTGTGGTTCGGGGCGCAGCCCGAGACGGTGGTGGCGGTGACGGGCACGAACGGCAAGACCTCCGTGGCGAGCTTCACGCGGCAGATCTGGGCGGCGCTGGGGTTCGAGGCGGTGAGCATCGGTACCACGGGCGTCGAGGGCGCATACGAGGTGCCGCTGAAGCATACGACCCCCGAGCCGATCACGCTGCACCGGGTGCTGGCCGAGAGCGAGGCCGCCGGGGTGACCCATGCGGCGATGGAGGCGTCGAGCCACGGGCTGGCGCAAAGGCGGCTGGACGGGGTCAGGATCGCGGCGGCGGGGTTTACCAACCTGACGCAGGATCACCTCGACTATCACACTGATCTGGATGACTATTTCAACGCCAAGGCGGGGCTGTTCACGCGCGTTCTGTCGGAGGATGGCGTGGCGGTGATCAACGTGGATGATCCGCGCGGGTGGGACATGGCCGCGGTGGCGCGGTCGCGGGGGCAGGAGGTTCTGAGCGTCGGGCGGCGCGACGGGGCCGACCTGCACATCATCGCGCGGAGTTTCGCGCCGACGGGGCAGGTGCTGCGGTTCCAGTGGCACGGCCGCGTGGGGCAGGCGGAGCTGGGCCTGATCGGGGGCTTCCAGTCGGAGAACGTGCTGTTGGCCGCCGGGCTGGCGATCGGTGCGGGGGCCGACCCGGACCAGGTGTTCGACACGCTGCCGCGGATGGAGACGGTGCGGGGGCGGATGCAGCTTGCCGCGCGGCGGGTGAACGGCGCTTCGGTCTTCGTGGACTACGCGCATACGCCCGGGGCGGTGGAGACGGCGATCCGGGCGCTCAGGCCGCATGTGATGGGCCGGCTGCTGGTGATCGTGGGAGCCGGTGGCGACCGCGACCGCACCAAGCGCTCGCTGATGGGGCAGGCGGCGGCGGAACATGCCGACCTGGTGATCGTGACCGACGACAACCCGCGCAGCGAGGATCCGGCGGCGATTCGTGCGGCGGTGATGCTGGGCTGTCCGGAGGCGCTGGAAGTGGGCGACCGGGCCGAGGCGATCCTTCGGGGGGTCGATGCGCTGGGGCCGGGCGATGCGCTGCTGATCACCGGCAAGGGCCACGAGACCGGGCAGATCGTGGGCGACAACATCTTTCCCTTCGACGACAGCGAGCAGGCGAGCGTGGCCGTGGCGGCGCTTGACGGCGGGCTGGCATGACGCTGTGGACGGCGGCAGAGGCGGTTGACGCCACTGGCGGGCGGGCGATCGGGGACTGGCGGGCGACGGGCGTGTCGATCGATACGCGGACGTTGCTGCCGGGCGACCTGTTCGTGGCGCTGAAGGTGGCGCGGGACGGGCACGACTTCGTGCAGGCGGCACTGGAGGCGGGCGCGGCGGCGGCGATGGTCACGCATGTGCCCGACGGCGTGGCCGAGGATGCGCCGCTGTTGATCGTCGAGGACGTGCAGGCGGCGCTGGAGGCTTTGGGCCGGGCCGGGCGAGAGAGGGCCGAGGCGCGGGTCGTGGCGGTGACCGGGTCGGTCGGCAAGACCTCGACCAAGGAGATGCTGCGCCATGTTCTGGCCGGGCAGGGCAAGACCCATGCGGCCGAGGCGAGTTACAACAACCACTGGGGCGTGCCGTTGACGCTGGCAAGGTTGCCGCAGGATGCGAAATTTGCCGTGATCGAGATCGGCATGAACCACCCCGGAGAGATTGCGCCGCTGGCGCGGATGGCACGCCCGCACGTGGCGGTGATCACCACGGTGGCGCCGGCGCATCTGGAGGCGTTCGAGTCGATCGACGGGATCGCGCGGGAGAAGGCCGCCATTTTCGAGGGGCTGGAGCCGGGCGGCGTGGCGGTGCTGAAGGGGGACCTGGCGACGACGCCGATCCTGCTGGCGGAGGCCGAGCGGCGTGCGGCGAAGATCGTGACCTTCGGGACGGCGCCGGGCAACCATCACCGGCTGCTCAAGACGGAGCTGCACGAGCGGGTGACCGTGGGCCATGCAAGGATCTGGCGAACGCCGGTGGTGTTCAAGGTCGGCGTGGCGGGGCGGCATTTCGCCGAGAACGCGCTGGCCGTGCTGGCCGCGATCTGGCAGATGGGCGCCGACCGGGGCATGGCGATCACCGATCTGGCGCGCTGGCATCCGCCCTCGGGGCGGGGCACGCGGGACGTGCTGCAGCTCGACAGCGGGGACGAGACATGGACGCTGGACCTGATCGACGATGCGTTCAATGCCAACCCGGCGTCGATGGCGGCCTCGCTCGACATGCTGGCGGCGGCGAAGCCGCGCGACGATATCGGACGGATCGCGAGGGGCCGGCGGATCGCCATCCTGGGCGACATGCTGGAACTGGGCGCGGGCGAGCTTGACCTGCACGCCGCGCTGGCGGAGCTGCCGCAGATGCGCGATATAGACGAGGTGCATTGCGTGGGCGAACGGATGAAGGCCCTGTGGGAGGCCTTGCCGGAGGATCAGCGCGGTCATTGCGTGGCCAATGCCGAGAAGCTTGCCGAGCGGGCGCACCGGCTTGTGGACGCGGGCGACGTGGTGCTGGTCAAGGGATCGAAGGGCAGTCGCGTCAGCCTCGTGGTCGACGCGCTGCGCAAGGCAGGCCGGGCGTTGCGGCGGGAAGAAGAGGACGACTGAATGCTGTACTGGCTGACCCTGTTTTCGGATGGCGGCGATTTCTTCAACCTGTTCCGCTATATCACCTTCCGGTCGGGCGGGGCGTTCATGACCGCGCTGGTCTTCGGGTTCATCTTCGGGCGGCCGCTGATCCTTGTGCTGCGCAAGCGGCAGGGCAAGGGCCAGCCCATTCGGACGGACGGGCCGGAGGGGCATATCACCAAGTCGGGCACGCCGACGATGGGCGGGCTGCTGATCGTCGGGGCGTTGATGACCTCCTCGCTGCTGTGGGCGCGGCTGGACAATGGCTATGTTTGGCTGGTGCTGTTCGTGACGCTGGCCTTCGGGCTGATCGGGTTCTGGGACGACTATTCCAAGGTGTCGAAGCAGAATACCAAGGGGGTGCCGGGCAAGGTGCGGCTGTTGCTGGGGTTCGCCATTGCCGGGGTCGCGGCCTATTGGGCGGCGCTGAACCATCCGGCGGAGCTGCAGTATCAACTGGCGCTGCCGTTCTTCAAGGACCTGCTGGTGAACCTCGGGTTTTTCTTCATTCCCTTCGCGATGTTCGTGGTGGTGGGGGCGGCCAATGCCGTGAACCTGACCGACGGGCTGGACGGCCTCGCGATCATGCCGGTGATGATCGCGGCGGGCGCGCTGGGGATCATCGCCTACGCGGTGGGGCGGGTCGATTTCACGGAATATCTCGAGGTGCATTACGTGCCCGGGTCCGGCGAGATCCTCGTCTTCGTGGCGGGGCTTGTCGGCGGCGGGCTGGGCTTCCTGTGGTACAACGCGCCGCCGGCGGCGGTATTCATGGGTGATACCGGGTCGCTGGCCCTGGGCGGGGCGCTGGGGGCGATCGCGGTGGTGACCAAGCACGAGATCGTGCTGGGCATCGTCGGCGGCCTCTTCGTGGTCGAGGCACTGAGCGTGATCATCCAGGTGTTCTATTTCAAGCGCACCGGCAAGCGGGTGTTCCTGATGGCGCCGATCCATCACCATTACGAGAAGAAGGGCTGGGCCGAGCCGACCATCGTGATCCGGTTCTGGATCATCGCGCTGATCCTGGCGATGATCGGGCTGGCGACGCTGAAGGTCCGGTGAGCCGTGGCGGTGCGCGACACCGCGGCGATGATCGCCGGGATGGCGCCCGTGGCCGATGGCGTGACCTGGCATTTCTGTACGACGGCGGATGCGGAGCTGGCGGCGCGGGCGCGCCCGACGGCGCTGGCGAGCTTTGCCGAGGCGGAGGGGATGTCGCTTGTCCTGTCGGAGAAGGAGGCGGTGGCGCTTGGCTTTGACACCGACCTGCCGATGGCGCGGATCACGTTGACGGTGCAGTCGGCGCTGGACGGGGTGGGCCTGACGGCGGCGGTGGCGACGGCGCTGGCGACGGCGCTGGCGGGGGAGGGCATTCCCTGCAACATGGTGGCGGGCTATCACCACGACCACGTCTTCGTGCCGGTGGCGCAGGCGGAGCGGGCGCTGGAGGTGCTCCGGCGGCTGGCGTGCGGGGAGATGGACGGATGAGCCGGGTGGATGGCGGCCGGTGGTGGGTCGGCACCCGCCTTGCGGCAATGTGGCAGGCGCGGGCCTGCCGGAAGGGTGAGGCGAGATGATCCCAGTGACGGGTTTCGAGAACGCGCGGGTTGGAATCCTCGGGCTGGGGCGGTCGGGCCTGTCGGCGGCGCGGGCGCTGCGGGCGGGCGGGGCGCACCCGGTTTGCTGGGACGACAACCCGGCGGCGCGGGAGATGGCGGAGAAGGAAGGCTTCGACGTGGCCGACCTGTCGCGGGAGGGGGCGTTCGATGCGGTGGCAAGGCTGATCGTGTCGCCGGGCATTCCGCACCTCTATCCGAGCCCGAACAAGGTGGTGGCCAATGCGCTGCGCGCCGGGGTGCCGGTGGACAACGATATCGGCTTGTTCTTCCTGTCGCTGGGCACCGAGAAATGGGCCGAGTTCGACGACCCGCCGAAGGTGGTGGCGGTGACGGGGAGCAACGGGAAATCGACCACGTCGGCGCTGATCCATCACGTGCTGGAACATGCGGGCAAGCCCGCGCAACTGGCCGGGAATATCGGGCGGGGGGTGCTGGATATAGACCCGCCGGGCGACGGGGGCGTGGTGGTGCTGGAGCTGAGCTCGTACCAGACGGAGCTGGCCCGCGCGCTGACGCCGGACGTGGCGGTGTTCACCAACCTGACGCCGGATCACCTTGACCGGCACGGGGGGCTGGGCGGCTATTTCGCGGCCAAGCGGAGGTTGTTTGCCGAGGGCGGGCCGGACCGGGCGGTGATCGGCGTGGACGAGCCCGAGGGGCTGTTCCTGGCCGGGCAATTGGCGGAAGGGCCGGACGATGCGCGGGTGATCCGGGTGTCGGTCGAGGGGAAGCTGTCGGGGCCGGGCTGGTCGGTTTTCGCGAAGAAGGGGTATCTGAGCGAGTACCGGAAGGGCAAGCAGACCGGGTCGATTGATCTGCGCCCCGTCAAGGGGCTGCCGGGGCGGCACAATCATCAGAATGCGTGCGCCGCCTATGCGGCGTGCCGGGCGCTGGGGCTGTCGCCCCGGGTGATCGAGCAGGGCTTCCACAGTTTCGAGGGCCTGCCGCATCGCAGCCAAGTGATTGCCGAGAAGGATGGCGTGACCTTCGTCAATGACAGCAAGGCGACGAATGTCGATGCGGCCGTCAAGGTGCTGGAGGCGTTTTCGCGCATCCGCTGGATCTGTGGCGGGCTGGAGAAGGAAGGCGGGCTGGCCGGGCTGAAGCCGGGGCTTGCGAACGTGGTGAAGGCCTATGTGATCGGGCGGGAGGCGGCGGAGTTCGCCATGCAGCTCGAGGGCGTGAACGCCGAAGTCTGCACCACGATGGCGGCTGCGGTGGCGCAGGCGATGGACGAGGCCGGGCCGGGGGAGACGGTGCTTCTGGCGCCGGCGGCGGCGAGCTTCGACCAGTACGACAATTTCGAGAAGCGGGGCGAGGATTTCATCGCCGAGGTGCGGGCGCGACTGTAGCAGGGATGGTGCGACGGGTGCCGGCGCGGCGCTTTATTTTTGCAGGAGGTGCCTGGCCGTGCTGTCGGATGCCTCCGGCGGGGATATTTGGGGCCAGAAGAAGCGGCGGGTGCGAAAACCCGCAGGCAAAGAAAAACCGCCGCCCCGGTTGGGGACGGCGGCATGATCGGGCGCTATGGGCGCGAGATCAATTCCAGAAGCCTTCGTCGACGCTTTCCATCGCTTCGAGGTCTTCCTCGCTCTGGCGGGTGACGTAGCCGTAGGTGGCGTCGTCGACCGCGACGAGGTTCAGGTCGTCGACGGAAATCAGCACGTGCTTGTCGGCGATGTCGAGGAAGCCGCCGACTTCGGCGACGATGCCGGTGACCTGGCCGTCTTGCGACAGGACGACGTCTTCGATCTCGCCGATGGTGTTCCAGTCGGCGCCGACCTCGTTGTGCACGTTGGTCGCATCCCAGCCTTCGTCATTGGCCTCGTTCACCGTGTAGATGTTGCCACCGGTGATGTCGCGCGAGCGGATCAGGTCGCCCTGCATGCCGGTCATGTCGGCGCTGGCGACGGTGTTGCCGCTCATGGAAACGGACTCGTCGGAGTCTTCGTTGCCGCTCATTTCGGCGTTATCGACATCTTCGGACAGGTTGTTGTCGCCGTTCATCTCGGCGCTCTGGTCCATCTGGCCGTCATTGTCGAGGCTGGTCCCGGTCGTTTCCTCGTCGCTCTGGGCGATCGCGCCGGACGCGGCCACGATCAGGGCGAGGGTGGATGTTGTCAGGCGTTTCATGATGTGCCTCCTTTTGAATTTCGCTGATGATTCAACGATGTGCGGGAGGCTGTGTTCCCTGCCGGCAGGGAAAAAACTTTATCGGTCAGGTTCGGCTGCGGATGGCCTGACCGGCGGCCCAGCCCGAGGACCAGGCCCACTGGAAGTTGTAGCCGCCGAGCCAGCCGGTGACGTCGACCGCCTCGCCGATGATGTAGAGACCGGGGACATGGGAGGACATCATGGACTTGGAGGAGAGCCCGGCGGTGTCGATGCCGCCGAGGGTGACCTCGGCGGTGCGGTAGCCTTCGGAGCCTGTGGGCTTCAGGCGCCAGGTGCGCAGGGCGTCGGTGATCTCGGCCAGGCGGGCATCGGACTGGTCGGCGAGGTTGCCGGTGAGGGCCAGGTCGGGGGTGAGGTGCTCGACCAGCCGGGCGGGGAGGTGGCGGGCAAGCTCGGTGGTCAGGTTGCGCCGGCCCTCGCGCTGGCGCTGGTCGCGGAGGGTTTCGAAGAGGGTGCCCGTGGGGTCGAGGTCGAGGATGATTTCGTCGCCCTCGCGCCAGTAGGAGGAGATCTGCAGGATCGCGGGGCCGGAGAGGCCGCGATGGGTGAAGAGGATCGCCTCGTCGAAGGCGGTGCCGTTGCAGGTGGCGCGGCCGGGTGCCGAGGTGCCGGAGAGCGGGGCGAAGCGTTTGTCGGAGAAGGTGAGGGGCACGAGGGCGGGGCGGGTGTCGGTCACGTCGTGGCCGAACTGGCGGGCGATGTCGTAGGCCAGCCCGGTGGCGCCCATGGCCGGGATTGACTTGCCGCCGGTGGCGAGCACGAGGTTGCGTGCGCGGACGGAGACGCGCTGGCCTTCGCGGTCGAGGGCGACGCGGAAATCGGTGCCGTCATGGGAGACCCCGGCGACGGAGGTCTGCAGCCAGAGATCGGCGCCGGCCGCCGCAAGCTCGTCGCGCAGCATGGCGATGATCTGGGGCGATTTGCCGTCGCAGAAGAGCTGGCCCAGGGTCTTTTCGTGCCAGGCGATGCCGTGGCGCGCGACGAGGTCGAGGAAATCCCACTGGGTGTAGCGGGAGAGGGCGGATTTGCAGAAATGCGGGTTGGCGGAGAGGAAATTCTCGGGGCCGGCGTGGAGGTTGGTGAAATTGCAGCGGCCGCCGCCGGAGATGCGGATTTTCTCGCCGGGGTTTTTCGCGTGGTCGATCAGCAGGGTACCGGGGCCGGCGTGGGCCGCGCACATCATGCCGGCCGCGCCGGCGCCGAGGATCAGGGTTCCGACGTCCATTCCAGCCACCTGCCTGAACCGGTCGGAACCGTCAAGTATTTGATTTGTGTCGGATATCGTACAGTGATTTCCGCCGCGTCACGCCTTTGAGTTTGGAACACTGAACGCCTGCTGCCGTTCTCTATGCACAACGCAAGACAAAGGAGGCGTCACCATGAATATCCAGACACGACCTGACGCGCTGACAGCACAGGACGAATACCGCACCCGGGTGCCGGGCAAGGAAACCCTGATGCCGCGCAAGGATCCGGTCCTGTGGTCGGAGTGGACCGAGGATGCGCCGATCGCGAAGGACGAGGCGGAGCATTATGCCGAGAACGGCTTCCTGATCCGCCGCGACATGTTCGACGAAGACGAGCTGAAGGTGCTGACCGATACCGCGGACGAGCTGCGGAACGGCGGCGCGGGCATTCCCGACGACGACCTGATCCGCGAGCGCGACAGCGACGCGGTGCGGACGGTCTTTCGCCTCGATCGTCATTCCAAGGCATTCCGCCGACTGGCCTGCGACACGCGGCTGGCTGGAGTGGCCGAGTTCCTTCTGGGCGATCGGGTCTACCTTCACCAGTCGCGCCTGAACTACAAGCCGGGCTTTGCCGGCAAGGAGTTCTACTGGCACTCGGATTTCGAGACCTGGCACGCCGAGGACGGGATGCCCCGGATGCGGGCGGTGTCGGCCTCGGTTCTGCTGACGCCGAACGGGCCGCATAACGGGCCGCTTCTGCTGGTCCCGGGCTCGCAGGGTGTGTTTATCAGCTGCGTGGGCGAGACGCCGGAGGACAACCACGAGACCTCGCTCAAGGAGCAGAAGGTGGGCGTGCCGCAGCCGACCACGATCGAACGGCTGGCCCGTCAGGCCGGGGGCATCACCTCGGCGGAAGGGGCGACCGGCACGGTGATCTTCTTCGAGTGCAACACGTTGCACGGCTCGAACGGGAACATCACGCCCGATCCGCGCGCCAACGCGTTTTTCGTCTACAACGCGATGACGAACGCCCTGCGGGAACCCTATGCCGCCGGCAATGCGCGGCCGGATTTCCTTGCCAACCGCGAGGCGCCGGAGGCGATCAGCCCGGTTCAGGGCCGCCTGGACGGGTAAACGCAGCCCGGTGGGGGCGAGAATGCTTCCCACCGGGGCGATCTGCTGCTAGACTGTCCCGAGAGCCCCCGTTGAAAGAGGGGCCGGTTAAAGGCAGAGCGGCAGTGTCATGACGGAAATGGTCTATGGGGCCGTCCCGGTACGGGATGGCGACCCGGTACTTCCCAGGTGGTGGCGGACGATCGACAAGTGGTCGATGTCCTGCATCCTTATCCTCTTCAGCATCGGTATTCTTCTGGGGCTTGCGGCGTCGCCGCCGCTGGCCGAGAAGAACGGTTTTCAGCCCTTCCACTATGTCGAGCGGCAGGCGATCTTCGGGTTCGCCGCGCTGGTGGCGATGTTCGTGACCTCGATGATGACGCCGCAGCTTGTCCGGCGGTTGGCGGTGATCGGGTTCGTTCTGGCCTTTGTTGCGCTGGCGATGCTGCCGTTCTTCGGCACCGATTTCGGCAAGGGCGCGGTGCGCTGGTACTCGATCGGGTTCGGCAGTCTGCAGCCTTCCGAATTCCTCAAGCCCGGGTTCGTGGTGGTGGCCGCGTGGCTGATGGCCGCGAGCCAGGAGATCAACGGGCCGCCGGGCAAGAGCTGGTCCTTCCTGATCGCGCTGGTGATCGTCGCCTTCCTCGCCATGCAGCCCGATTTCGGGCAGGCCTGCCTCGTGCTCTTTGGCTGGGGGGTGATGTATTTCGTGGCCGGCGCGCCGATCGTGCTGCTGGTAGCGATGGCCGCCTGTGTCGTGGCGGTGGGCAGCTTCGCCTATTCCAACTCGGAACACTTCGCACGGCGGATCGACGGGTTCCTGAGCCCGGATGTCGACCCCAACACCCAGTTGGGCTTTGCCACCAATGCCATCCGCGAGGGCGGGTTCTTCGGCGTGGGCGTGGGCGAGGGCGAGGTGAAGTGGAGCCTGCCGGATGCGCATACCGACTTCATCATCGCGGTTGCCGCCGAGGAATACGGTCTGATCCTGGTTCTGTGCATCATCGCGCTTTACATGCTGATCGTCGTGCGCTCGCTGTCGCGGCTGATGCGGGAGCGTGATCCGTTCATCCGGCTGGCCGGGACCGGGCTGGTGGCGATGTTCGGCGTGCAGGCGATGATCAATATCGGCGTGGCGGTGCGGCTTCTGCCGGCGAAGGGCATGACGCTGCCCTTCGTGAGCTACGGCGGGTCGTCGCTGATTGCCGGCGGGATTGCCGTGGGAATGCTGTTCGCCTTCACGCGGAACCGGCCGCAGGGCGAGATCCGCGATATCCTGCGGGGCCGCGGGCGGTAGAAAGCCGGGTGGAAACGTGCGACAAGCACGTGCCCTAGGATGGAAAGGTCACTGGCAGTGAGTGAACGCAAGCCTTTACTGGTCATCGCGGCGGGCGGCACCGGCGGGCACATGTTCCCCGCGCAGGCGCTGGCGGAGGTGATGCTGCGCCGGGGCTGGCGGGTGAAGCTGTCGACGGATGCGCGCGGCGCGCGCTATGTCGGCGGATTTCCGCATTCGACCGAGATCGAGCAGGTGGCCAGTTCCACCTTTGCCCGGGGTGGTATCCTGAACAAGCTTTTGGTGCCGTTCCACGTGCTCGGCGGGGTGATCGGCGCGAGCCTGCGGATGATGCGCGACAAGCCCGACATCGTCGTGGGGTTCGGCGGGTATCCGACGATCCCGGCGCTGTCGGCGGCATGGCTGTTGCGGCTGCCGCGGATGATCCACGAGCAGAACGGGGTCCTGGGCCGGGTGAACCGGATCTTTTCGAAGAAGGTGGATGCCGTGGCCTGTGGCACGTGGCCGACCGAACTTCCCGAGGGGGTGGAGGGCGTGCATGTGGGCAACCCGGTGCGCGCCGCCGTGCTGGAACGCGAGGGGGCGGGGTATATTCCGCCGGGCGATTACCCGATGTCGGTGCTGGTGATCGGCGGAAGCCAAGGCGCACGGGCGCTGTCGGACGTGGTGCCGCCGGCGATCGCCAGCCTGCCGATGGAGCTTCTGCGGAACATCCGGGTCAGCCACCAGGCCCGCGAGGAGGATGGCGAGCGGGTGGCGAGTTTCTATGCCGAGCACGGGATCGACGCGGATGTCGAGCCGTTCTTCCGTGACGTGCCGCGCCGGATGAGCGAGGCGCAGCTTGTGATCAGCCGCGCCGGCGCCTCTTCGGTGGCCGATATCAGCATCATCGGGCGACCGTCGATCCTGATCCCGTATCCCTATGCCGCCGCCGATCACCAGAACGCCAATTCCCGCGGGCTGGCCGAGGCCGGGGCGGCGGTGGTGATCCCGGAATCGAAACTGGGGGTCGAGGTGCTGGCCGAGCAGATCGAGAGCATCCTGACCAACCCTGAAGGTGCATTGCAGATGGCAAACGCCGCGCTGAGCGTGGGCAAGCCCGACGCGCCGGGCGATCTGGCCGACATGGTCGCGGCGCTGGCCGAGAAAGGACGAAAGACATGAATGCAGCCACCAAGCTTCCCGGCGATGTCGGGCCGATCCATTTCGTGGGCATCGGCGGGATCGGGATGTCGGGCATCGCCGAGGTGCTTCTGAACCACGGCTACGTGGTGCAGGGCTCGGACCTGAAGAGTTCGAAGATCACCGAGCGGCTGACCGAGCTGGGCGCGATGGTGTTCGAGGGGCAGCGGGCCGAGAACCTCGAGGATGCCGAGGTGGTGGTGATCTCCTCGGCGATCAAGCCGGACAATCCGGAACTGAAGGAAGCGCGGCTGCGCGGGCTGCCGGTGGTGCGCCGGGCCGAGATGCTGGCCGAGCTGATGCGGCTGAAATCGAACGTGGCGGTGGGCGGCACCCATGGCAAGACGACGACCACGACGATGGTGGCCGCGCTGCTGGATCACGGCAAGTTCGACCCGACGGTGATCAATGGCGGGATCATCCACGCCTATGGCAGCAACGCCCGGGTGGGCGATGGCGAGTGGATGGTGGTCGAGGCCGACGAGAGCGACGGGACGTTCAACCGGCTGCCGGCGACCATTGCGATCGTCACCAATATCGACCCCGAGCACATGGATCACTGGGGCGATTTCGAGACGCTGCGGCAGGGGTTCTACGATTTCGTTTCCAACATCCCCTTCTACGGGCTGGCCGTGTGCTGTACCGATCATCCGGAGGTGCAGGCACTGGTGGGCCGGATCACCGACCGGCGCGTCGTGACCTTCGGGTTCAACGCGCAGGCCGACGTGCGGGCGGTGAACCTGAGATACGAGGCCGGCGTGGCGCATTTCGATATCGCGCTGCAGGGCGAGGGCGGGATGATCGAGGGCTGCACCCTGCCGATGCCGGGCGATCACAACGTGTCGAACGCGCTGTCGGCGGTGGCCGTGGCGCGGCACCTCGGCATGAAGCGCAGCGAGATCCGCGAGGCGCTGGCGAATTTCGGCGGGGTGAACCGGCGGTTCACGCGGGTGGGCGAGGTGGATGGCGTGGCCATCATCGACGATTACGGCCATCACCCGGTGGAGATTGCCGCCGTGCTGAAGGCGGCGCGGCAGGCCTGTTCGGGCCGCGTGATCGCGGTGCACCAGCCGCACCGCTATTCGCGGCTGTCGAGCCTGTTCGACGATTTCTGCGCCTGTTTCAACGATGCCGACGTGGTGGCGATTGCCGATGTCTATGCCGCGGGCGAGGACCCGATCGCGGGGGCCGGCCGCGACGACCTTGTGGCCGGGGTGATCCGGCACGGGCATCGGCATGCCCGCGCGATCCGGGACGAGGACGACCTCGAACGGCTGGTGCGGGAACAGGCGGGGCCGGGGGACATGGTGGTCTGCCTCGGCGCCGGGACGATCAGCGGCTGGGCCAACGGCCTGCCCGGCCGGTTGCAGCGGAAGGCGGGCTGATGGAGCGGGCGGCGTCGGACTGGTCGGAAATTCCGATCCGGAAAACCGGGGTTTTCCGGGGCCGCGAGACAGCCTGTGACCGGGCGGGACCCGGAATTTTGCAAAATTCCGGGGCGTTTTCTTCGAAGAAAACGGCGTGGGCTGCGGCGTTTTAGCATTTTCAGGGAGCGGGCGCATGACGATACCGGTGTTCCTGCTGGCCTGCCTCTGGGTCGTCGCGGCGGCGCTGGTGGCGATGCTGCCGATGCGCTGGCAGTTCGCGCCCGGGCTCGCGCTTTTGCTGGGGGCGCCGGTGCTGATCTGGTGCCTGGCGGTTGCGTATGGCTGGCCGGCCGCGCTTGTGGCCGTGCTGGCGGTGCTGTCGATGTTCCGCCGGCCATTGCAGTATTACGCGAGGCGGGCCCTGGGCCGAGGGACGGAGGCGGCGGAATGAACCTTTCGCTTCTGCTGGCCTGCGCCTGGGCGGTGGCCGCCAACCTTGCGGCGCTGATCCCGAGCCGGGACAACCACTGGCGCCTTGCCTATGTGCTGATTGCCGTGGGCATCCCGATCCTGGGCTACGTGACCTATCAGAACGGGCCGTGGTGGGGCGTGGCCGTGCTGGTGGCGGGGATGAGCATCCTGCGCTGGCCGGTGATCTATCTCGGCCGCTGGCTGCGGGATTTCGTGCGGTGAGCGGCACGATCTGGCTTGGCGACCTGCTGATCTGGTGCGGGGTGGCCGGGGTGGCGATGGTGCTGGGGTTCGTGTTCTTCTATCGCCATGCCGAGGCGAGCGACGGGGTCGAGCTGTTCCTGCACTGGCTGGCCGTGGCCGGGCTTGGGGCGCTGTTCTTCGGGATGGCGGTGCTGGGGCTTCTGCCGGGGGAGTTGTGGCCGGTGCTTTGGCTGGTCTTCCCGGCCGGTCTGGCGGGCTGTGCGCTTGGCGCTGTGACCGGGCTGATCCGCCATCGCTGACGGGTTCTTGCCAGCCGCGCCGGGCCGGGACTATGGTTCCAGATGGTTTATCTCCTGCCTCTGCTCTGTTTCGTCATCCCGCTGATCGCCGGCGCGGTTCTGGTGCGTGCGGGGCGGGGGGTTATCGTGGCGGTGCTGGTGCTTTTGCTGGCGGGGCTTCTGGGCTGGACGATCTGGCGGGGACAGCAGGCCACGGGCATGGACGGGCTCGGCTATGCGATCATGGCGATGCTGATGTGCGCGCCGGGGATCCTGGGGCTGCTGGTGGGCAGCGCCGTGGGCTGGTGGCAGCGGCGGAAGGGCCCGAGGGGCTGAACGCTTGGTCTGGTTCGTGATCCTTGGCAGTGCCGGGGTGCCCGGGCTGGTCTGCCTGTGGGCCGCGCGGCGCGGGGCGGGCCGGTGGGTGCTGGCGATGGCGGGGGCGTACCTCGCCCTGATCCTGTTGGGCCTGTCGCGGGCGGAGCAGGCGGACGGGCTGGCCTGGGGCATGGCCGGACTGCTGATCCTGGGGCCGGGGCTGATCGGGGCGCTGGTGGGCGGCGGGATCGGGTGGATCGTGCGAAGGCGGATGGCCGAGCGCTAGGGGCTTGCGGCGGCGGGCGCGGGCCAGTAGCAGGATCTCATGATGAATATGCCAGAGACCCGCGGGAAGCTGACCCCGGACCGCCCGCTGTCCGACCTGACATGGCTGCGCGTGGGCGGGCCGGCGGATTACCTGTTCCAGCCGGCGGATGTGGAGGATCTGGCGGCCTTTCTCAGGGCGCTCGACCCGGATGTGGCGGTGTTCCCGATGGGGGTGGGCAGCAACCTGATCGTGCGCGACGGGGGATTGCGGGCCGTGGTGATCCGGCTGGGCCGGGGGTTCAACGGGATCGAGGTGGAGGGCAACCGGGTGACCGCCGGGGCGGCCGCGCTTGATGCGCATGTGGCGCGGAAGGCGGCGGACGGGGGTGTTGACCTGACTTTCCTGCGGACCATTCCCGGCGCGATCGGTGGGGCCGTGCGGATGAATGCCGGCTGTTACGGCACCTATACGGCGGATGTGTTCGTGGAGGCCCAGGCCGTGACGCGGGCGGGGCAGGTGGTGACGCTGACCGCCGAGGACCTGAATTTCCGCTACCGGCAGACCGACCTGCCCGAGGGCTGGGTGATCACGCAAGCCACGTTCGAGGGGCCGGAAGGCGAGCCGGAGGAGCTGCACGAGCGGATGACCGCGCAGTTGCAGAAGCGCGACGAGACCCAGCCGACGAAGGACCGGACTGCCGGCTCGACCTTCCGCAACCCGGCGGGGTTTTCCAGCACGGGGCGGGCCGATGACGTGCATGACCTGAAGGCATGGAAGGTGATCGACGATGCCGGGATGCGCGGCGCGCGGCGCGGCGGGGCGCAGATGAGCGAGAAACATTCCAACTTCCTGATCAACACCGGGGAGGCCACGGCCGCCGATCTGGAAGGTTTGGGCGAGGAAGTGCGAAAAAAGGTTTTTCAATCCAGCGGAATAGAGTTACATTGGGAAATCATGAGGGTCGGCGAACCGGCCCCGGATAGCCAATAAGGCGGTTAAACGAAAAAGAGCCGAAGAACGGCTCGGGACATTGAGGCACCAAGGTGGGTATGTCGAGCAGGACACCCCCGAAAGTGGCGGTAATCATGGGCGGCCCGTCGGCCGAGCGAGAGGTTTCGCTGTCGACTGGGCGGGAATGCGCCGCCGCGTTGCGGGAAGCGGAATGTAACGTGATCGAGGTCGATGCCGGCCGCGATCTTTCCGACCGTCTGACCGAGATTGCCCCCGATGTCGTCTTCAACGCGCTGCATGGCCGGTGGGGCGAGGATGGCTGTGTGCAGGGGTTGCTGGAATGGCTGAAGATCCCCTATACGCATTCCGGCGTGCTGGCCTCGGCGCTGGCGATGGACAAGCAGAAGACCAAGGCCGCGTATGTTGCTGCCGGGTTGCCGGTGGTGGACAGCATCATCGCGCCCGCCGCAGAAGTGAAGGTGCGGCACGTGATGGAGCCGCCCTACGTGGTGAAGCCCAACAACGAAGGCTCGTCGGTGGGCGTGTACCTTGTGCGGGAGGCGGCGAACACGCCGCCGCAACTGTCGGATGACATGCCCGAGCAGGTGATGGTCGAGCAATACGTGGCCGGGCGGGAGCTTACCGCGTCGGTGATGGGCGACCGGGCGCTGACGGTGACGGATATCATCACCGAGGGCTGGTACGACTACCATGCCAAGTATGCCGAGGGCGGCTCGCGGCACGAGGTGCCGGCGCAGGTGCCGCAGGAGATTTTCGACGCCTGCATGGAGTATGCGCTGCGGGCGCATGAGGTGCTGGGCTGTCGCGGGCTGAGCCGGACGGATTTTCGCTGGGATGAAGGCAAGGGCCTCGAGGGGCTCGTGCTTTTGGAAACCAATACGCAGCCGGGCATGACGCCCACCTCGCTGTCGCCCGAGCAGGCGCAGAAGGTGGGGATCTCGTTTCCGGAGCTGTGCCGCTGGCTTGTGGAGGATGCGTCGTGCAACAGGTGACGACACGGAACGACCCGGCGCCGTCGCGGCTGACCTATCGTTTGCAGCGGCTGATGCTGACGCCGCTGTTCCGTATCCTGCTGCGGGTGGGGGTGCCGTTCTGCGTGACCTTCACGGTGGCGACGGTCTACCTGTCGGATGCCGGGCGGCAGGAGGCGATCCGCACCACGATTGCCGACCTGCGCAAGCAGATCGAGACGCGGCCGGAGTTCATGGTCAACGAGCTGACCGTCGAGGGCGCCAGCGCGGGGGTCGAGGACGATATCCGCGAGATCTTCCCCTTCGACCTGCCGGCGAGTTCCTTCGATATCGACCTCGAGCATGTGCGCAACATGATCGTCGGGCTGCCCGCGGTGGCGGAGGCAAGCGTGCGCGTGCGGCAGGGCGGGGTGCTGGTGGCGCAGGTAACCGAGCGCGAGCCGGTCGTTGTGTGGCGCACCTGGGACGGGCTGGGGCTGGTCGACAAGGACGGCTATGTGGTGTCGGAGATTGCCTCGCGGCTGGAGCGGGCCGACCTTCCGGTGATCGCCGGCAAGGGGGGCTCGAACGACGTGGGCGGCGCGCTGGCGATCCTGCAGGCGGCGGCGCCTTTGGGCGACCGGGTTAAGGGCCTCGTGCGGATGGGCGAGCGGCGGTGGGACGTGGTTCTCGACCGCGGGCAACGGATCCTGCTGCCAGATGAAAACCCGGTGCGGGCGCTGGAGCGGGTGATCGTGCTGGACGAGGTGCAGGACATGCTCGAGCGCGACTTGGTGGTCGTGGACATGCGGCTGGCCGAACGGCCGACAGTGAGAATGAACGACCACGCGGTCGAAGAGTGGTGGCGGGTAACCGAGATGATGGCAGGGACGGATAACTGATGATCGAGCTTTACGATTCCCAACGGGCAATGCGGAACATGCGCAAGGCGGCCATTCAGCGGGGCGTGGTCGCCGTGCTGGACGTGGGCACCTCGAAGATCGCCTGCCTCGTGCTGCGGTTCGACGGCACCGAGCGGCTGCAGGATCAGGACGGGATCGGCGCGATGGCCGGGCAGGCCGGGTTCCGGGTGATCGGGGCGGCGACGACACGATCGCGCGGGGTGCGTTTCGGCGAGATCGCCGCGATGCAGGAGACCGAGCGCGCCATCCGCACCGCGCTTCAGGCCGCGCAGAAGATGGCCAATATCCGGGTCGACCACGTGATCGCCTGTTTCTCGGGGGCGAACCCGCGGTCCTACGGTCTGGCGGGGCAGGTGGATCTCGAAACCAACACGGTGAGCGAGCAGGATATCAGCCGTGTGCTGTCGGCCTGCGACGTGCCGGATTACGGCGACGGGCGCGAGGTGCTGCATGCGCAGCCGGTGAACTTCGCGCTCGACCATCGTTCGGGCCTGTCGGACCCGCGCGGGCAGATGGGGCAATCGCTGTCCACGGACATGCACATGCTTACGGTGGATGCCGACGCCATCCAGAACCTGGCCCATTGCGTGAAACGGTGCGACCTGGAGCTGGCCGGTCTGGCGTCGTCCTCCTACGTGTCGGCCATCTCGGCGCTGGTCGAGGACGAGCAGGAGCTGGGCGCGGCGTGCATCGACCTTGGCGGCGGCAGCGCGGGCATCTCGATCTTCATGAAGAAGCACATGATCTATGCCGACAGCGTGCGGATCGGCGGCGAGCATGTGACCGGCGACATTTCCATGGGGCTTCAGGTGCCCAAGACGGTGGCCGAGCGGATCAAGACCTTCTATGGCGGCGCGGTCGCGACCGGCATGGATGACCGGGAAGTGATCGAGATCGGCGGCGAGACGGGCGACTGGGAACATGACCGGCGCAAGATTTCGCGGGCAGAGCTGATCGGGATCATGCGGCCGCGGATCGAGGAGATCCTCGAAGAGGTGCGCGCGCGGCTGGATGCGGCCGGGTTCAGCTACCTGCCGAGCCAGCAGATCGTGCTGACCGGCGGGGGCAGCCAGATCCCGGGTCTGGATGGGCTGGCGAGCCGTATCCTGGGCCAGCAGGTGCGGCTGGGACGGCCGCTTCGGGTGCACGGGCTGCCGCAGGCGGCGACGGGGCCGGGCTTTGCCAGCGCGGTGGGCATGTGCCTGTTCGCGGCGAATCCGCAGGACGAATGGTGGGACTTCGAGATCCCCGTCGATCGCTACCCGGCGCGGTCGCTGAAGCGGGCGGTGAAATGGTTCAAGGACAACTGGTAACCGCAATATGTGGCTGAATCGGCGAAATCCCGCGTTTCGAGCAAAGAAATCAGCCATATTTTGTGTTTTTCAGGTGTTTTTTGGGTGACGGAAAGCCCAAGCATCGTTAAGATCGGTGAAATATAGGCGGAAAAAGCCCGGCATACGGGCAAAACAGCAGGCGGACAGAGCTAATGACATTGAACCTCACGATGCCAGGTCAGGAAGAATTGAAACCCCGGATCACCGTGTTCGGCGTCGGCGGGGCAGGCGGCAACGCGGTCAACAACATGATCGAGAAGCGGCTCGAAGGGGTCGATTTCGTCGTCGCCAACACGGATGCGCAGGCGCTGAGCCAGTCGAACGCCGAGAACCGCATCCAGCTGGGCGTGAAGGTGACCGAGGGGCTGGGCGCCGGTGCCAAGGCCTCGATCGGGGCGGCCGCCGCCGAGGAGAATATCGAACAGATCGTCGACCACCTGGCCGGCGCGCATATGTGCTTCATTACCGCCGGCATGGGCGGGGGCACCGGCACCGGGGCCGCGCCGATCATCGCGCAGGCCGCCCGCGAGCTGGGCGTGCTGACCGTGGGCGTCGTGACCAAGCCGTTCCAGTTCGAGGGCGGCAAGCGGATGAAGCAGGCCGAGGACGGCGTTGACGCGCTGCAGAAGGTCGTCGATACGCTGATCATCATTCCCAACCAGAACCTGTTCCGGCTGGCCAACGAGAAGACGACCTTCACCGAGGCGTTCTCGATGGCCGACGACGTTCTGTATCAGGGTGTGAAGGGCGTGACCGATCTGATGGTGCGGCCGGGCCTGATCAACCTCGACTTCGCCGACGTTCGCGCGGTGATGGATGAGATGGGCAAGGCGATGATGGGCACCGGCGAGGACGATGGCGAAGATCGCGCCATCCAGGCCGCCGAGAAGGCGATTGCCAACCCGCTGCTGGACGAGATCAGCCTGCAGGGTGCGAAGGGCGTTCTGATCAATATCACCGGCGGGCACGACCTGACCCTGTTCGAGCTGGACGAGGCGGCGAACCGCATCCGCGAGGAAGTGGATGCCGATGCCAATATCATCGTGGGCTCGACGCTGGACCCGGCGATGGAAGGCATGATGCGGGTGAGCGTCGTCGCCACCGGGATCGACGCCAGCAACGTGCACACCGATATCCCGGTGCCGCGCCGTTCGCTGGCCGAGCCGCTGAAGCCGGCGCGTGAGCACGTGGCCGAGCCCGAGGCGCCTGTCGAGGAGATGCCGCAGGTGGCGGCAAGGTCGGAACAGCCTGCCGCGGCCGCGCGGATCGAGGCCGAGCCGAGCCTGTTCAACGGTTTTGACGCGCAGAGCGCCGCGGCCGAGGATCAGTACGAGGATATCTTCGGCTCGGACGAGGACGTGGCGACCGACGATGACGGTCTGCCGGCCCCGGCCTATCAGCCCGCACCGGAGCCCGAGGCGCCCGTCGCCGCCGAGGAAGAGGACATGCGCGAGAGCTACGTGGCCCCGCGCGGCCCGTCGCTGGGCGAGCCGTCGCCGGACGCGATGGCACGCCTGCAGGCCGCTGTCGGCCGCAGCCCGGCCCAGCAACCGCGGGCGGCGGAGCCGGCCCCGCGCGAAGCGGCGGCCAGCGGCGAGAAATCGCGCTTCGGGATCAACTCCCTCATCAACCGGATGACCGGCAGCGGCAGCGAAGCCGCGCAGGGCGGGGCACGCCCGGCCCGGCAGCAGCCGCCGGTTCATTCCCGCCAGGCGCCGCAGGAAGATGCCTACGAGGACGAGGACGACCAGATCGAGATTCCCGCTTTCCTGCGCCGCCAGGCGAACTGAACAAGCAAAAAATGACAGGGGAAAAGGGCCGTTTTCGACGGCCCTTTTTCTTTGTTTCCAGGGTGTTGGGCGTAAGGGTGATTCGGGTAGGCGGATTGTTGCCAAGTCCATTTCCGGCATGTTTCAGGACGTTGCAAAGATTGAGTTGTTAAACGCCCGGCCCGTAATTAGACAATTTTGTAACACGAACTGCCCGAACCCGATCGAGGTCTACCTTGCAGAATACGATCAAAACCGCTGTCTCCTTTTCCGGCGTTGGCCTGCATTCCGGCCAGCCGGCACGGGTTACGATCCGTCCGGCCGGCCCGGATTGCGGGATCGTGTTCCGGCGGACCGATTGCGCGCTCGGGCAGAACGACATTCCCGCCCTGTGGGATCACGTGCTGCAATCGCCGCTCTGCACCCGCCTGGTCAACCGCCACGGTGTCGAGATTTCGACCGTCGAGCATGTCATGGCGGCGATGGTGGGCTGTGGCATCCACAACGCGCAGGTCGAGGTGGCGGGGCCGGAAGTGCCGATCATGGACGGCAGCGCCTCGGTCTTCGTGCGCGGCATCCTGTCCAAGGGGATCCGCCCGTCGCATGCGCCGGTGAAGGCGATCCGCATCCGCAAGCCGGTCGATGTGCGCCGCGGCGACGCGATGGCGCGGCTGGTGCCGCACGAGACGCTGCTGATCGAGTTCAGCATCGATTTCGAAGACGCGGCGATCGGCAGCCAGAAGAAGACGCTCAACATGTCGAACGGCAGCTTCGTGCGGGAGCTGGCCACCAGCCGGACGTTCTGCCGCCAGGCGGATGTGGACGCGATGCTGGCCAACGGGCTGGCGCAGGGCGGCAACCCCGGCGTCAACGCCGTGGTGTTCGACGGCGACCGGGTGATCTGCCCCGGCGGCCTGCGCCATTCCGACGAGCCGGTGCGGCACAAGATGCTGGACGCGCTTGGCGACCTGGGCCTTGCCGGCCTGCCGATCCTTGGCCACTACCAGGGTGACCGGGCGGGCCACGCGCTGACCAACGACCTGCTGCGCGCGCTTTTCGCCGATCCGGAAGCCTTTGAAGTGATGGAGTGCGATGCCGAAACGGCCGCCCGCCTGCCGGGCGCCGGTGTGCATCCGCGGGAAATTCCCGAGGTCGCCTGAATAGGCGGCAAGGAAAGGCGCCAAAGTGATTTTGCATCACGGATTTATGTGCTAGGACCAAACCCGATCGCCGGATTTGGTCCGGCCAATTTTTGCAACTGGGTGAGTTCTGACATCATGACATCGGCGAAGTTTCGTACCGGTCTGGCGGGGATTCTGGTGGCAGGTCTGGCGCTGTCCGGCTGTGGGGGCGCAGACAGCGTCGAGCGGGGCGATGCGAATTACGAGAACTTCACCGCCCAGCAGATCTTCGAGCGCGGCGAATACGACCTTGCGCGGAACAACCCGGAACTGGCGGCGAGCGTCTTCGGCGAGGTGGAGCGGCTTTACCCCTATTCGGAATGGGCCAAGCGCGCGGTGATCATGCAGGCCTATGCCTATCACGAGGCCAAGGATTACGAGAACAGCCGGTCTGCGGCGCAGCGCTACGTCGATTTCTACCCGACCGACGAGGATGCGGCCTATGCGCATTACCTTCTGGCGCTGAGCTATTACGACCAGATCGACGAGGTCGGGCGCGACCAGGGCCTGACCTTCCAGGCGCTGCAATCGTTGCGCGAGGTGATCGAACGCTATCCCGACAGCGAATATGCCAAGTCGGCCGTGCTGAAATTCGACCTGGCCTTCGACCATCTTGCGTCGAAGGAGATGGAGGTGGGCCGCTATTACCTCAAGCGCAGCCATTTCACCGCCGCGATCAACCGGTTCCGCGTGGTGGTCGAGGATTTCCAGACGACGACCCACACCGCCGAGGCGCTGCACCGGCTGGTCGAGGCATACCTGTCGCTGGGCCTGACCGACGAGGCGCGCACCGCCGGTGCCATCCTTGGCTACAACTTCCGTGGCACCGAGTGGTACGAGGACAGCTACAAGCTGTTGACCGGGCGGGGCCTGACGCTGGAAGCGGTGGGCGACAACTGGCTGCGGCAGGTGTACCGCCAGATGATCCAGGGGCGTTGGCTGTAGAACAGGGTGGGGAGACCCACCCGTCTGACGGGTTGGCCTGATGCTGCGCGCACTAGATATCCGCGACATCCTTATCATCGACCACCTCGAGCTGGAGTTCCGGCCGGGGCTGAACGTGCTGACCGGAGAAACCGGGGCCGGCAAGTCGATCCTGCTTGATTCCCTCGGCTTCGTGCTGGGCTGGCGCGGGCGGGCCGAGCTGGTGCGGCAGGGGGCCGAGCAGGGCGAGGTGATGGCCGAGTTCGATCTGGCGCCGGGGCATCCGGCGCGGGCGGTTCTGTCCGAGGCCGGTTTGCCGGAGGACGACACGCTGCTGCTGCGGCGGGTAAATACGCGGGACGGGCGCAAGACGGCCTATGTCAACGACCGGCGCTGTTCGGGCGAGGTTCTGCGGCAATTGTCGGACACGCTGGTGGAGTTGCACGGGCAGCAGGATGACCGGGGGTTGCTGAACCCGCGGGGGCATCGGGCGTTGCTTGACGAGTATGGCGGGCTGGAGGGCCGGCGCGCGGCCGTGCGGCAGGCGTGGCGCGAGATGCGCGAGGCGCGCGGGGCGCTGGAGGAGGCCGAGGCGGCGCTGGAGAAGGCGCGGGCGGACGAGGATTTCCTGCGCCACGCGGTGGCCGAGCTGGACAAGCTGGCGCCGGAGGCAGGGGAGGAAGAGGAGCTCGACCGCCGCCGCCGGATGATGCAGGCGGCGGAGCGGATTCGCGAGGACGTGGCGAAGGCGCAGGCGGCACTGGGCAACGAGGGCGCCGAAGGGGCGGCGGGCGATGCGCTGCGCTGGCTGGAAGGTGTTTCCGACAGTGCCGAGGGCGAGTTGGACGAGCCGATGGCGGCGATCGGCCGGGCGATGGTGGAGCTGGACGAGGCGGCCTCGGGTGTGGGGCGGTTCCTCGAGGCGCTGAGTTTCAACCCGGTGGAGCTGGAAGAGGCCGAGGAGCGGCTTTTCGCGATCCGGGCGCTGGCGCGGAAGCACGGGGTGTTGGCGGATGATCTGGCGGGGTTTGCGGAGGACCTGCGCAGCCGTTTGAGCGCGGTGGAGCAGGGGGATGCGGATATCGCGGCGTTGCGGAGTGCGGTGGCGACGGCCGAGGACGCGTATGGCAAGGCGGCGGAGGCGTTGAGCGCGGCGCGGCGAGACGCGGCGGGACGGCTCGATACGGCGATGGGCAACGAGCTGGCGCCGCTGAAGATGGAGCGGGCGGCCTTCGAGACGAAGGTCGAACCGGCCGAGGCGGGGCCGGACGGGCAGGACGCGGTGACCTTCACGGTCGCCACCAACCCCGGCGCGCCGGCGGGGCCACTCAACAAGATCGCCTCGGGCGGGGAGCTGAGCCGGTTTCTTCTGGCGCTCAAGGTCTGCCTGACCGGGGAAGACAGCTCGGTGACGATGATTTTCGACGAGATCGACCGCGGCGTCGGCGGGGCGACGGCGGATGCCGTCGGCCGGCGGTTGGCCCGGCTGGCGGAACAGGGACAGGTGCTGGTGGTGACCCATTCGCCGCAGGTGGCCGCCCGCGCCGCGCATCACTGGCAGGTGGCCAAGCGCGTGGAGGGCGAGCAGACGCTGTCGACCGTGGCGCCGCTGGCGGGGCCCGCGCGGGTGGACGAGATTGCCCGGATGCTGTCGGGCGACACGGTCACGGCCGAGGCGCGCGCGGCGGCCGAGGCGCTGATGGCGGGGTAGGCGATGGGCCGGGCCGTATCCGCCGGGGCGGTTTACTTTCTTGTGGTTTTCGCGGCGGGGTTTGCTCTTGGGACGTTCCGGGTGCTGGTTCTGCTGCCGCGCGTCGGAGAGCTGACGGCGGTGCTGCTGGAATTGCCGGTGATTCTGGCGGTCTCGTGGGTCTGCGCGGGGTGGCTTGTGGGCCGGTTTCGGGTTCCCGGCAGGGTGGCGGACCGGATGGTGATGGGCGGCGTGGGATTCGGGCTGCTGATGGTGGCAGAGTGGACGCTGGCGGTCTTGGCGTTCGACCGCCCGTTGGCCGCGCAACTCGCTCATTACGTGACGTTGCCCGGTGCCATCGGGCTGGCCGGGCAGGTGGCGTTCGGGGTGATGCCGGTCTTGCGCCGCTAGGCGTCAGGGCCGGGCGAGGTGGCGCTTGAAGTAGGCGATCATCTTGGCGCGGCTGTCTTTCTCGGCCGCGGCGTTGTTGCCGACGAGATGGCCCTGGAAACGCTGTTCGGGGATCTGCAGGTCAAAGCTGTGGGCGGCGCCGGGGTAGACGTGGACGTCATATTCAGCCCCCTCGGCGGTGATCGTGGTGCAGTCGTCGGGCGGCACCCAGTCATCGGCGTCGCCGCCGAAGACGATGAGCGGCGTGGTCAGGCGGGCCGTCATTCCCAGCCGGTTGAAGGCGCCGCACCACGGGTAGAAGGCCGCCAGCGCGCGGAACTCCCGCGTGTCGCGCTGTGACAGGCGGATGGTGACGCTGCCGCCGTTTGACTGGCCCATGGCGAAGATATTGGCGCTGTCGATTTCCGGGCGGGTTTCGAGATACGCCTTTGCATCGCGGGCGTCCTGCATCCGGTAGCGGCGGGCATCGCCGAGGCGCTTGTAGGTTTCGCACACATGATCGCCGCCGATGCCCCTTGGGCCGAAGCTGTCGAGGATGAGGGCGGCGAAGCCCGCGGCGGTGAGCGCCTCTGCATGGAGATCGAGCGCCTCGGCCACCGAGGGCTGAAGCCCGCCGCAGCCATGCATCAGGATGACGGCGGGGTGGGGGCCGGGGCCATCGGGCAGGTGCAGGCTGGCCTCGAGCGTGACGGGGGTGCCCTCGTGGCTGGTCTCGGCAGGGAAGGTAACGGTTTCGGCCCAAGCCGGGGTGGCAAGGCAGGTCAGCAGGGCGAGGAGGCGCAGCATGGGGCGGGCTCAGTTGCGGGGCGGCACGAGCTTGCCGGGGTTCATGATGTTGTCGGGGTCGAGCGCCGCCTTGATCGCGCCCATGACCGGCCAGGCGCCGCCATGCTCGCGTTCCATGTAACCCAGCTTGCCGATGCCGATGCCGTGCTCGCCGGTCGAGGTGCCGCCGAGCGAGAGGGCGAGGTCGACCAGCCGCTTGGAGGCCTCCAGCACGCGCTGTTTCTCGTCGGAATCGTCGGGATCGAAGAGCAGGATGGCGTGGAAGTTGCCGTCACCCACATGGCCGAGGATCGGCCCCTGCACGTCATGCGCCTTAAGGTCGGCGCGGCAGGTCTCGACCGCCTTGGCCAGCCGCGAGATCGGCACGCAGACATCAGTGACCACGGCGCGGCAGCCGGGGCGGGCGGCGATGATGGCGTGATAGGCGTTGTGCCGCATGGTCCAGAGCGCGTTGCGGTCTTCCGGCTTCGTGGCCCAGTCGAAGCCGGAACCGCCATGTTCCTCCGCGATGGCGCCGAAGGTTTCGGCCTGTTCGGCGACGCCCGCGTCGGAGCCGTGGAATTCGAGCAGCAGGTGCGGTTTTTCCGGCAGGGACATGCCGGAATAGGCGTTCACGGCCTTCACGCTGTCGATATCGACCAGCTCGATCCGGGCGACGGGCAGGCCCATCTGGATCGTGTCCATGACGCAGTTGACCGCCTGCGCGACCTCGGGGAAGGCGCAGACGGCCGAGGAGATGGCCTCGGGCGTGCCTTGCAGGCGCAGGGTGAGTTCGGTGATCAGGCCCAGCGTGCCCTCGGAGCCCACGAAGAGCCCGGTCAGATCGTAGCCCGCCGAGCTTTTGCGGGCGGCGCTTCCGGTGCGGATGACCTCGCCGGTGGCGGTGACCACTTCGAGCGCCATGACGTTGTCGCGCATCGTGCCGTAGCGGACCGCCGTGGTGCCGCTGGCGCGTGTCGAGGCCATGCCGCCCAGCGAGGCGTTGGCGCCGGGATCGACGGGGAAGAAGAGGCCGGTGGCGCGCAATTCCTCGTTCAGTTCCTGGCGGGTTACGCCGGGCTGGACGCGCACGTGCATGTCTTCAGGCGACACTTCGAGGACCTTGTTCATGCGGGAGAAATCGACCGTCACGCCGCCTTCGAACGCCTGGGCTTGGCCTTCCAGCGAGGTGCCGGTGCCCCAGCCGATCACCGGGCAGCGATGTTCGGCGCAGATCCTGAGGATGCCCGCCACTTCCTCGGTGGTTTCGGGATAGGCCACGGCATCGGGGAGCGTGAGGGGAAAGTAGGTCTCCGATTCGCCGTGCTGGGCCAGTTCACCCTTGGAGCATGTCAGCCGTTGTCCTAATAAGGTGGAAAACGCGCCGATCGCAGCCTGGATAGTCATGCAAAACCCTCTCTCCCGTTCACGTGCCAAACCTAGTCGAAGCGGCACCTGGGGGAAAGCGGGGGCGCACCGGGAATTGCCGGTGGCATGACACAATCGTCGCGGCATTTCCTGGGTGGCAAGTTCAACGCGGCGGTGCGGGCGGCACGGAATGGCTGGCGGGTGTTGCTGGACCGGGGGCCGAGCCAGTTCCAGTTCTGGCTGATCGCGCTGGCGATCGGGATCGCCGCGGGGTTCGCGGCGCTGCTGTTCCGGCGCGGGATCGACAATCTGCAAAGCTGGGCCTACAGCGCCGAGGGCATGGCCTATGTCCATAGCGCCGCCGCGGCGTTGCCATGGTACTGGGTGATGGTGGTGCCGATCCTTGGCGGGCTGGTGGTGGGGGTCATCCTGCACCGGTTCACCCCGGACGGGCGGGTAAGGTCGGTCTCGGACGTGATCGAGGGTGCAGCGCTGCAGGAAGGCCGGGTCGAGGGGCGCGAGGGGCTGGCCTCGGCCGCGGCGTCGATCATCACGCTGGGCACCGGCGGGTCGAGCGGGCGGGAAGGGCCGGTGGTGCACCTTGCGGGCGTGATTTCGTCCTGGGTGAGCAACCGGATCAACGCCGATGGGGTGACCGGGCGCGACCTCTTGGGCTGTGCCGTGGCGGCGGCGGTGTCGGCTTCGTTCAACGCGCCGATTGCCGGGGCACTGTTCGCGCTGGAGGTGGTGCTCAGGCATTTCGCGCTGCATGCCTTTGCGCCCATCGTCATCGCCTCGGTGGCGGGCACGGTGATCAATCGGCTGGAATTCGGCGACGTGACGGAGTTCACCCTGCCGGTGGCCAGCGCGCTCGAATTCTACGTGGAACTGCCCGCCTTCCTGATCCTTGGGCTGGTCTGCGGGCTGGTGGCGACGGCGCTGATGCATGCGATCCTGTTTGCCGAGGACATGGCGAATTTCGTGCAGATGCGCACACGGATGCCGCGCTGGCTGCGGCCCGCGGTGTCGGGGGCGCTGCTGGGGCTTCTGGCGATCTGGTTTCCGCATATCATCGGCGTGGGCTACGAGACGACGTCGCTGGCGCTGACCGGGCAGCTGGTGCTGCACGAGGCGATGGTCTTTGCCGTGCTGAAGGTGGTTGCGGTGGCGATCACGCTGGGCGGGCGGATGGGCGGCGGCGTGTTTTCGCCCTCGCTGATGGTGGGGGCGCTGACCGGGCTGAGCTTCGGGCTGATCGCGACAGGGCTGTTTCCGGAGGTGTCGGGCTCATCGACGATCTACGCGCTGGCCGGCATGGGGGCGGTGGCCGCCGCCGTGCTGGGCGCGCCGATCTCGACCACGCTGATCGTGTTCGAGCTGACCGGCGACTGGCAGACCGGGCTGGCGGTGATGGTGGCGGTGTCGATGTCGACGGCGCTTGGCTCGAACCTGGTGAAGCGGTCGTTCTTCCTGACCCAGCTCGAGCGGCGCGGGGTGCAGGTGGCGGCCGGGCCGCAGGCCTATTTGCTGTCGATGTACATGGTGTCGAACGTGATGCGGCCCAAGGGTGCCGAGAAGGCCGCGCCGGAAGAGCGGTGTTGGGAGCTGATCGGCGAGGGGGTCTATGTCGATGGCGGCGCGACGCTGGAGGCGGCGATGGCGGTGTTCGAGCGGACGGCGGTGCCCTTCGTGCCGGTGGTGACGCTGACCAAGGAGGGCGAGCCGCCCGAACTGCTGGGCGCGCTCTTCCATGTCGATGCGCTCAAGACCTATAACCGTGCGCTGGCGGCGGTGTCGCGGGAGGAGCACAGCTAGGCACCGCCCGCTCTGCCATCAGATGCGTTCGACGGTCACGTTCTCGTTGGCATAGAAGGCGATGTGGCCCTTGATGCGCTCGACATCCGGTTTCGGATCGTCGTAGCTCCATGCCGCGTTCTGGAGCGTCTGGCTTTTCGTGACGATGGAATAGTAGCTGGCATCGCCCTTGTGGGGACAGTGGGTCGTGTGGTCGGTCTCGTCGAGGAAGGCCATGGCGATGTCGCCCTGCGGAAAGTAGATGATGTCGGGGTGGCCGTCCTCGGTGAGCACCAGGGCGTTCTTGCTTTCCACGAGGATGGCGCCGCCCGCGCGCACGGTCCATGTGCCTTCGGCCTTGCGGATTCTGATCGTCGTCATGGTTCTTGTCCCTCCCCGGTCTGCGTCATGTCTTCCTGTGTCTTACACCGATTTGCCGCCCCCGTGTGACACCAATGTGTCACAGGGGCGCGGTTGCCGCCTCGAGCCAGTCGCGCGCGGGCCCGGTCAGGCGCGGGCCGATCTTCTCGAGGCATTGTGCGTGGTAGGCGTTCAGCCAGTCTTTCTCGGCCTCGGTCAGCATGTCGGTCTCGATCAGGCGCCGGTCGATGGGCACGAAGCTGATCGTCTCGAAGCACAGCTTGCCGGTCTGGTCCCCGCCGGGCAGGGGCTCGGCCTCGGTCACCACGACGAGGTTCTCGATGCGGATGCCGAAGGCGCCTTCGCGGTAATAGCCCGGTTCGTTCGAGACGATCATGCCCGGTTCCAGTGCCACCTCGCCGGCGCGTGACAGGCGCTGCGGGCCCTCGTGCACGCAGAGGTGGACGCCGACGCCGTGGCCTGTGCCGTGAGCGTAATCCTGGTCGGCCAGCCACAGCGGGTAGCGGGCCAGCACGTCGAGGTCGCGCCCCGCCAACCCCTTTGGCCAGCGTACGCGGCTCATGGCGATCATGCCTTGCAGCACGCGGGTGAAGGCCGCGCGTTCGTCGGGCCCGGGCGTGCCCATGGGCAGGGTGCGGGTGATGTCGGTGGTGCCATCGATATATTGTCCGCCGCCGTCGAGCACCAGAAGGTCGCCATCTTCCAGCGTGCGGTTGGTTTTTTCCGTCACCCGGTAATGCGCCAGCGCGCCGTGGGGGCCGGAGCCGGCGATGGTGTCGAAACTGATGTCGAGCAACTCGTTGGTGGCGCGGCGCTCGACCTCGAGCTTGGTGGCCACGTCGATCTCGGTGATGGTGCCGGGGGGCTGGTCGTCGTACCAGGCGAGGAACTGGCAGAGCGCCGCGCCGTCGCGGATATGGGCGGTGCGGGTGGCGGCGATCTCGGCCTGGGTCTTGCGCGCCTTAGGCAGGATGCTGGGATCGTCGCCCCAGACCAGCGGCACGCCGGCCTCTTCCAGTTGCTTGGCGACCCAGAGCGGCACGCTGGAGCGGTCGAGCCGGACAGGCCCGGTCAGGCTGTTGAGGCCGGGGCCGAAGGCGTTGGCGGGGCGGATCAGCACCTCGTCGCCCAGATGCGCGCGGACCTCGTCGTCGAGCTTTTCGGCATCGACGTAGAGCGTGAGCTGGCCGGTGTCGTGGAGTACGGCAAAGGCGTGCGGGACCGGGTTGCGGGGGATGTCGCTGCCACGGATGTTGAGCAGCCAGGCGATGGAATCGGGCAGGGTAAGCACGGCGGCTTCCTGTCCCGCGTCCTTCAGCCCGGCGGCGAGGCGGGCGCGTTTCTCGCCCTGGGTCTCGCCTGCCAGCTCTTCAGGGTAGACGCGGATGGCGCCTTGCGGCGGGGCAGGACGGTCGGGCCAGATGCGGTCGATCAGGTTGTCGCAGGGGCGCAGGCGGATGTCGCTGCCCGCCAGCCCCTTTTCGAGCGCGTCGATCTGTTCGGGGGTGTAGAGCCACGCATCGAAGCCGACCTCGCCGCTGTCGAGGTTGTCCCTGAGCCACCGGGCCGGCTTGACCTCGGGCCAGTCGACCGGGGTGAAATGCGCAGTGTCCACCTGTGTCTTGACCTGCGCCCGGTAGCGCCCGTCGACGAAGACGCCCGCCTTATCGGCGAGGGCGATGCAGAACCCCGCCGAGCCGGTGAAGCCCGTCAGCCATGCCAGCCGGTCGTCGCAGGGGGCCACGTATTCGCCCTGATGCGCGTCGGCGCGGGGGACGAGGAATCCGGCCAGCCCTTCGGCCGCCATCGCCTCGCGTAGCGCGGCCAGGCGGGGCGGGCCCTGTTCCGGGCTGGCAGTGTCTTGGAAGGTCTGGAACATGGCGGGCCCCCGGAAATTCGTTCAGCCACACATTGCTAGGGGAGGGGCGGGGCAAGATCAATGCGGTAATCCGGGGCCGCCACGGCGCGCGTATGGAAAGGTGCGGGATATGAGTATTTCAGGAAAGATGAAGCCCGGGCACCGTGCCAGGCTTCATCTTGCCCCAAATATTCCCGCCGGAGGCATCCAACCGTGAGGCCGGGCACCGTCAGCTGGCCTTCTTGATCCCCATCACGCGAGCCCGCGCGCGCGGGTCGCTGTCGAAGAGCGCGGCGAGCTGTTCGGTCATGGCGCCGGCCAGTTGGTCGGCGTCGGTGATGGTGACCGCGCGGTCGTAATAGCGGGTTACGTCGTGGCCGATGCCGATGGCCAGCAGTTCGACCTGCTTGCGCTTCTCGACCATGGCGATCACGTCGCGCAGGTGCTTTTCGAGGTAGTTGGCCGGGTTGACCGACAGGGTGCTGTCATCGACCGGCGCGCCATCGGAGATCACCATCAGGATCTTGCGCTGTTCGCGGCGGTTGACGATGCGGCGGTGGGCCCATTCGAGCGCCTCGCCGTCGATATTCTCTTTCAGCAGCCCTTCCTTCATCATCAGCCCGAGATTGTTCCGGGTCCGGCGCATGGGGGCGTCGGCGGATTTGTAGATGATGTGGCGCAGGTCGTTTAGGCGGCCGGGCAGTTGCGGGCGTCCTTCGTTGAGCCAGGTCTCGCGCGATTGCCCGCCTTTCCAGGCGCGGGTGGTGAAGCCGAGGATTTCCACTTTCACCTGGCACCGCTCCAGCGTTTTCGACAGCACGTCGGCGCAGATCGCCGCGATCGAGATCGGGCGGCCGCGCATCGAGCCGGAATTGTCGAGAAGGAGCGTCACGACGGTATCGCGGAACTCCATGTCCTTCTCGACCTTGAAGGAAAGCGGCGTGGTCGGGTTCGCCACCACGCGCGCCAGCCGCCCGGCATCGAGGATGCCTTCCTCGCGGTCGAATTCCCACGAGCGGTTCTGCTGGGCCTGAAGCCGGCGCTGCAGCTTGTTGGCGAGCCGCGACACCGCGCCCTTGAGCGGTTCGAGCTGCTGGTCGAGATAGGCGCGCAGGCGTTCCAGCTCGACGGGTTCGGCCAGCTCTTCGGCGGCGATTTCCTCGTCGTAATTGGTGGAATAGACGGCATAGGCCGGGTCGGCCTCGGAGATCGGTTGCGGCGCCGGGGGCTCGAGGGGCGCTTCGCCCTCGGGCATCTCGGTCTCGTCGCCCATCTCCTCGTCGGCCATGTCGTCCATGCTGACCTGGGCCTGGGCGTCGTCCTGCTGTTCTTCCTGGCTTTGCTCCGGATCGGCGTCGGCCTGTTCCTCGTCGCTTTCGTCCTGGCCGGCGCTGTCGGGCTGATCCTCTTCCTGCGCCTCCTGATCGGACTCGTCCTGATCGTCGTCGGGCGCGTCGGGGTCATCGCCCAGCTGGTCGCCATAGCCCAGGTCCTTGATGATCTGTCGGGCGAAGCGGGCGAATTCGGCCTGGTCGGAGAGCTTGGCCTGCAAATCCTCTAGCGTGCCGCCGGCGTGATCCTCGATGAAGCCCTGCCAGAGCTGCATGACGTTGTCGGCGGCCCTCGGCAGGGTGCGGCCGGTGGCGAGGTGACGGATGAGGTAGCCCGCCGCGACGGGCAGGGGGGCCTCGGAGGGGTCCTTGATCTGGTCATAGCCGCGGCGCAGGGCCTCGGCGCCGATCTTGGCGTCGATATTGCCGGCAGTGCCGGGCATGTGGCGGGCGCCCATCGCCTCGCACCGGGCGGATTCCATGGCGTCGTAGAGCTCGCGCGCCATTTCGCCCGGCGGGGTGTAGCGGGCCGAGACGCCGGCGTCGTGATACTTGTGGCGCAGCGCCAGCGCATCGGCGGTGCCGCGGGCCTGCAGCACCTCGTCTTTCGACATGCGGCGGCTGATCTGGGGCAGGCGCATCGCCTCGCCCGTCAGGCCGGCGGGATCGACCGAGTAGGTGACCGACAGGTCGGGATTGTCGGCGAGCACCTTTGTCGCCTCGGCCAGCGCCTTCTTGAAGGGATCGGCAGGGTTGTCGGACTGAGCCATTGGGCGCGCCTTACGCATCGTGTTCGTGATCAGGGGCAACCTAGTGGGATTGCACCGGATTGACCAGTGGGGGCGATGCGATTCCGGGGGCTTACAGGATCATCCGGGTGCAGGTGTCGATCCGGCGGGCCATGTCGGCGCGGGCACGGGCGGCGCGGGTGTCATCCTCGCCATATTCGGCGTGGCGCAGGAGAAGGGCGATCTCGGTCCAGCCATAGGCGCGCCAGCGCTTGGGATCGCCCGGGTCGACGCCGGCCCCGGTGACATGGGGGAGGAGCGCGTCGAGCATGTCCTCGAAGCCCAGTTGTTTCTGCCGCGTGTCGATGGACCGGGGGTCGTGGGTGGCGCCCTGCCGCGTGGCGAGCGCCTGAAGCCGGCCGGCGCATGTGGCGAAGGCCTGGGCCTGTTCCATCGGGGAAAGCGTGCCCGCATCGGCGGAGGAGATGCCTGTCACTGCCAGAAACGCCACCACCGCCGGGGTGATCGTTTTGTGCCTCATGTGACGAGGGTATGAAAATGTATATACTGTGTCAATACGGTAGATATACACGCATTGTATCATTCGGCACGCTTGCGTGAACAAAAAAACTGATCCCTTTCAGGACCGGTTTCCTAATTCATTAGCAGGGGTCGCAATTACCCCAGGCTGACGCTGGCCGCGCTTTCCGGCAGTTCCTCGTCGAAGCAGCGCTGGAAGAACTCGGCCACGGTCTGGCGCTCGAGCTCGTCGCACTGGTTGAGGAAGGTCAGGCGGAAGGCATAGCCCACGTCGCGGAAGATATGGGTGTTCTGCGCCCAGTTGATCACCGTCCGGGGGCTCATCACCGTCGAGAGGTCGCCGTTCATGAAGGCCGTCCGCGTGAGGTCGGCCACGGTCACCATCTGGCTGACCTGTTGGCGGCCGTCCTTGGTGTTGAAGAGCGGGTTCTTGGCCAGCACGATGTTTGTCTCGGCGTCGTGGCTGAGATAGTTCAGCGTCGCGACCATCGACCAGCGGTCCATCTGCGCCTGGTTGATCTGCTGAACGCCGTGGTAGAGGCCGGTGGTGTCTCCCAGGCCAACCGTGTTCGACGTGGCGAAGAGGCGGAAGCAGGGGTGGGGCGTGATGATCTCGTTCTGGTCGAGCAGCGTGAGCTTGCCGTCATGTTCCAGCACCCGCTGGATGACGAACATCACGTCGGCGCGGCCGGCATCGTATTCGTCGAAGACGATGGCGACGGGGTTGCGCAGCGCCCAGGGCAGGATGCCCTCGTGGAACTCGGTCACCTGCTTGCCGTCGCGCAGCTTGATCGCGTCCTTGCCGATCAGGTCGATCCGGCTGATGTGGCTGTCGAGGTTGACGCGCACGGCGGGCCAGTTGAGGCGGGCCGCGACCTGTTCGATATGGGTCGACTTGCCGGTGCCGTGGTAGCCCTGGATCATGACGCGGCGGTTGTGGGAGAAACCCGCGAGGATGGCCAGCGTCGTGTCGGGATCGAACTTGTAGGTGGTGTCGAGCTCGGGAACCCGGTCGGTGCGGTCGGAAAAGCCGCGCACGACCATGTCGGTGTCGATGCCGAACACGTCGCGCACCGAGATCTCCTCGGTCGGTTTGGCATTCGTGTCTATGGTTCCATCCGCCATTGGTCGGGTCCTCTGGGTTCGCATCGTGAATTTCGCCACGTGGTGCAACATAAAGCCGGAAAGGGCAAGGGGTAGGGGAAGTTTTGCTGGACGTCACGATCAACTGACTTACCGTAGGTCGAAACGAGTTGGTGTGTAATGTCGTCTGAGCTTCAGGAAATCGAAGAACTAATCGCCCGTATGGCCCTGAAGGACCGGGCGTCCTTTCGCACTCTCTATTCCCGCACCTCGGCGAAACTTTTCGGCGTTATCCTGCGTGTCTTGGATGACCGGGCCGAGGCGGAAGACGTGCTGCAGGACGTTTATGTCAAGATCTGGAACAACGCCGACCGATACCTCGCCAATGGCCTGAGCCCGATGACATGGCTTATCTCCATCGCCCGCAACGCGGCCATCGACCGGAAGCGGCGGGCGCGGCATTCGACCAGCGGCGACGTTCTGACCGCCACCCTGGCCGACCCCGCGCCGGGGCCCGAGACGATGGCGATCCGGGCGTCCGAACGGGACCGGCTGGACGGGTGTTTCGGCGAGCTGGACCATCAGCACGCCGATGCCGTGCGGCGCGCGTACCTGGAAGGCGACACCTATGCCGAATTGGCAGAGCGGTACAACGTGCCGCTCAACACGATGCGAACCTGGCTGCGGCGCAGCCTGTTGAAACTGAGGGAGTGCCTGTCTCGATGAGCGGCACCACGCCAGACCCGAACGACGACGTCGTTCTTGCAGGGGAATACACCCTGAGCCTGCTGCCCGAGGAGGAGTTGGCGGCGTTCGAGGTGCGTCTGGCGTCCGAGCCCGAATTGCGGCGCATCTGTGCGATCTGGGCCGAGGAGTTTTCGGGCTTCGCCGATGACGTGAAACCGGTGACGCCGACGGAGGACGTTCTGACCCGCGTGGAGATGCGCCTTTTCGGAGAGAGCGCGCCCGGGCGCCGTGCCGGGCTGTGGCAGCGGTTCGGGCTGACCGGGCTGGCCGTCGCGGTTCTGGCGGTGCTGCTCTTCGTGTCGTCGGATTTCCTCGACCAGGGGCCGGTGCCGCCGGAAACGCCGGCCTACACCGCCGAAATTGCCGCCGAGGACCGCAGCCTCGTGGTCGAGGCGGCTTATGATGCGGAAAACGCCGAGCTCTATGTCGAACGGCTGGCGGGCGAGGCCGCGGAGGGCCGCGCGCTGGAGCTGTGGCTTATCGCGGGCGAGAACGCGCCGGTGTCGCTTGGTGTTCTGCCGCAGGAGGACAGGACGGTCTTTACCGTCACGCCCGAGTTGCAGGACACCCTGCCCGGCGGGGTGCTGGCCATCTCGGACGAGCCCGAAGGCGGCTCGCCCACCGGTGCGCCGACCGGGGCCGTTCTGGCGACCGGGCCGATCACGGGTGCGTGAGACTGCGCGTTTTTCACATTTTCTCTGAAACTCTGACCGCCGCCCTTCCGTGGGTTGTTGCATGTTCGGGCAATGACGCCCGGGACGACAGAGAGGAGATACACAATGTTCAACAAGACACTTGTCGCCGCCACCGCGGTCGCCGCCATGAGCGCCGGCGCAGCACTCGCCGAGAACCCGATGGTCGGCGGCGCGCCGATGTATGCGGACAAGAACATCGTGGAAAACGCCGTGAACTCGGCCGATCACGAAACCCTTGTCGCGGCCGTGAAAGCTGCCGGTCTTGTCGATACCCTGTCGGGCGAAGGCCCGTTCACGGTGTTCGCCCCGACCGACGCGGCCTTTGACAAGCTGCCCGCCGAGACCCTGGAAGCGCTGATGCAGCCGGCATACAAGGACAAGCTGACCCAGATCCTGACCTGCCACGTCGTGTCGGCCGACGCGATGTCGACCGCCATCAAGGGCATGGTCGACGATGACGGCGGCATGCATATCGTGCCGACCGTGGGCGGCTGCGAGCTGGAAGCGACCTACCAGGGCGACAATATCATGCTCAAGGACGAGCGCGGCCAGATGATCAACGTGACGATCGCCGATGTCGACCAGTCGAATGGCGTGATCCACGTCGTCGATACCGTGATCCTGCCCGCCGAAGGCTGAGCGCGATCACCGAATTGTGCAGGGCGGCGCCCTTGCCGCGCCGCCCTGCAACCGGCATCTTTGGACCCACAAGGACCGAAGGGAGGACTCCGCCATGGACCGCAGAGGCTTTATCGCCATGATCCTTCTGGGCGGCACGGCCGTATCGCTGACGTCGCTGGGCGCCGCAAGCTCGGCCTCGGGCAATTTCGAGGTGACCCGGACCGAGGCGGAATGGCGCAACATGCTGACCGACCTGCAGTACAAGGTGATGCGCGAGGAGGGCACCGAGCCCGCGGGCAGCTCGCCGCTCGACAAGCAGTATGCGGAGGGCACCTACCACTGCCGCGGGTGCGACCTGCCGCTCTATCCTTCGGACACCAAGTATGACAGCGGGACAGGCTGGCCCAGCTTCTACCGGCCGCTCGAGAACGCGGTGGAGACCAAGCGCGATTTCAAGCTGATCTATCCGCGCACCGAGGTGCATTGCCGCCGCTGCGGCAGCCACCTGGGCCATATCTTCAACGACGGGCCGGAGCCCACGGGCAAACGGCACTGCCTGAACGGCGTGAGCCTGGTGTTCAAGCCGGCGTAAAGGCGCCGACCCACCGGAAATCTCGCAACGGTCGCCATTCGGGGCGGCCGTTTTTCGTTTGCGCGGTCGCCGCGGAGGCCCGTTTCCGACCTGCGGGTCGCGAACGGAGGCGACAGGGCGCGCGCCGGGGCGCATCCGGTCTGGAAAACAGCAAGCGACAGGCTCCAGATGTTCGAGCGCCGGATCCCCGAATGGCTTCGCCATGCCCCCGCACCGTCGATGCGCGGTTTCGCCATGCTCGCCGGGGCCGAGGCCGTGGCGCGCGGTATGCTCGTCTCGGTCTTCCCGATCGCCATGTACCAGGCGCTGGGCGACGCGCAGGTTGTTTCGGCGATCTATTTCCTGACCGGGTTGCTGTCGCTGGTGGCGGGGCTGCTGGTGCCCTGGCTCAACCGGTTCATTCCGCGGCGCTGGCTCTATGCCGGGGCAGGGACGTTGTTCCTGTCGGGGGCGCTTGCCGCGGCCACGGGCGGGTCCGGAGTGATTGCCGGGCTGGTGATGATCACGGTCGCGACGGTGTCGCTCTTCGTGTGTTTCAACGCCTATGTGCTGGACTATGTCGAGCGGGCCGAACTGGGCCAGTGCGAGACGCTGCGCATGTTCTACAGCGCGCTCGGCTGGACGATCGGCCCGGTGGCCGGCGTGACGCTGATGCAGTGGTGGGGGCCGGCGCCGTTCCTTGTCTCGGCGGCGGCGATCTGCGGGCTCTTGACGCTGTTCTTCGTGATGCGGCTGGGCAATGGCAAGCTGATCACGCGGGCGCGGCGCCCGGCGGCCAACCCGGTGCGTTATCTGGGCCGTTTCTTCGCCCAGCCGCGGCTGGTGGTGGGCTGGCTCTTCGCGGTGATCCGGTCCTGCGGGTGGTGGGCCTATGTCGTCTACCTGCCGATCTATGCCGTCGAAAGCGGGCTCGATCCCCAGACCGGTGGCGTCATGATGTCGGCCACCAACGCGATCCTGTTCCTGACGCCGGTGATGTTGCGCTGGATGCAGCGGCACACGGTGCGGATGGCGGTGCGGACGGGGTTCGCCTGTGCCGGCATGCTGTTCCTTGCCGGTTGGATGCTGGCGCCGACGCCGGCGCTTGCGCTGGCGGTGCTGTTCTGCGGCTCGGGCTTCCTTGTGCTGCTCGATATCTGCGGCGGGCTGCCGTTCCTGATGTCGGTGAAGCCCTCGGAGCGGACCGAGATGTCGGCGGTCTATTCCAGCTTCCGCGACGTGTCGGGGATCCTGACGCCGGGGGCGGCGTGGCTGGTGCTGCTGGTGGCGCCGGTGTCGGGCATCTTCGCCTTCGCGGGGATCGCGCTGGCCGGGTGCTGGGGGCTGGCAGCCACGTTGCACCCGCGCCTGGGCGCCCGGCGGCTGGGGCCGGAGCCCGTCACGCCCTGACGCCTACTTGAAGTTCCGGCTCGGCTTGATCTGGTCCCAGGCCCAGACGACCTGTTGAAGCTGTTCTTCCTGGCTGCGGTCTCCGCCGTTGATGTCGGGGTGCAGCACCTTGATCAGCGACTTGTACGCCTTGCGGATATCAGCCTTCGACCAGGTATCCTCGGCCTCGAGAATCTCCAGCGCGCGGCGCTCGGTCGGGGGCAGCTTGCGCTGCTGGGTGCGGGCCTTGCCGGGGTTCTGGGTGGCGTTGCCGCCGAGAACCTGGTGCGGGTCCTCGATGCCCAGCCGGGCCCAGGCGCGCGCCTCGGGGTCGTTGAAGGCCTTGGTTTGGCGTTCCCAGACCTTGTCCTTCGACATCTGGGCGTTCATCTCGGCCTCGGTCGTGCCTTCGAAGAAGTTCCACTTGGTATTGTACTCGCGCACGTGGTCCTTGCAGAACCAGTAGAAGTCATCCAGCACGTCGGGCGCCTTGGGCGCGCGGTACTTGCCGGGCTCGTTGCAGCCCGGATGGTCGCAGACGCGGGTCGAGGTTTCGGACGCACCCGACATGCCGCGCCGGCCGCGCGGGTTCTTCTTCTTCGAAGCGCCGACAGAAATATCGAATCCGAATGGGTCACTCTTGGACATGGGCTTCCCTCTGCGAGTCAGATCGGAGAGTTTAGATTATTGGTTGGCAAATTGAAGAGGGCAGTTTGTAAAAATCTGGTGGAGGAGCGGTAAATCGCGGGCGGTGCGGCAGATTTCGCCGCCTCAGCGGCGCGGGGTTTCACCGTCCTCTTCTTCCCGTGTGTCATCGGTGGTATCGTCCTGCGCCTCTTCGGTCTCGGGTTCTGTCTCGGGCGTATCGGACAGCGCTTCCTCGTCCTCGATCCGGACGGGGGCGTCGTCGTTGGCGGCCCGCTCCTCGGTGTCGGTTTCGGGCAGGTCCTCGGCGTCGGGGGCCCCGGTCTCGGTTGCAACCGCGGTAATCGGCTCGCGGCGGGTGAATTTCAGCTCTTCCTCGGGCGGCGGGCCGCGCCGGGCGGTCAGCGACGGCACCGGGCGTTCCGCGGAGCCGGTGCCCTTGGCCTCGCGCCGGAAGACCAGCACGCTGCGGTAGACGGTGTTGGTCGAGGTCAGGCCCTGGCGTTCCTCGCTGGGCAGGATATCGGCGCGCAGGTATTCCCAGCCCTGCGCCGCCATCTCGTTCATCGCCTCTTCGAGCCCGTGGGCGAACCGCGCTTCCGCGCCTTTGACCCCGGGGGCCTTGCGCCCCTTCGAGGGGGCCGGGATAACCTTGTATGTGTAGCGCGTCATGCCGCCTGCCTTTGCTGAAATGCGGCGTGCATCCTAGCGGCAAAGGCCGTCAGTGCAAGGCTTACTCGGCGGGATGGAGCCGGGCGGCGGGAACCGCCCGCAGCGCGCGGTGCGTGGCGAGCGCGCCGATGGCCATCGAGGTGACCGCGAGGATCGCGGCGATGGAGAGCGTGGGCACGCCCGAGAGGCCCGCACCGACGGTGCAGCCGCCGGCGATGACGCCGCCGAAGCCCATCAGCGCGCCACCGGCAAGATAGCGGCCGGTTTCCGCCGGGGTCGAGAAGCTTTGCCAGCGGAAGCCGCCCGACAGCAGCGCCGCCGCCAGCCCGCCCAGCAGAACGCCGCCGATCAGCCCGGTGCCGAAGCCCGCCGGAATGGCGGTCGAGGCGACGGTGAAGAACAGCGCGTCGGTCATCGACGAGGTGAAAGCCAGCGATTCCATCGCGATCGGGTCGAAATCGTCGTAGAGAAGGAAGCCTGTGCCGACCCAGCCCAGCGGCACCAGCAGGCCGATCAGCGCGGCCAGCACCAGCATGCCGGGGCGGTTGCCCGAGCGAAGGGCGTAAAGCAGCGCGGCGGCGGCGATGACCGCCGTCCAGATCAGCGGGTTGCCGGGCAGGGCGGCGCTGTCGAGCGGCATCGTGACCGAGCCCAGCGTGGTGCGCAGGGGCGACAGGATGCCCTTGAGGGCGGCGTGCGCGGTGATGGCGAAGATCACCACCACGGTCAGCGCGCGCAGGTTGCCCGAGGCAGACAGCACCGTCAGCCGGGAAATGCAGCCCCGGGTCAGCACCATGCCCGCGCCGAACATCAGCCCGCCGAGAGCGACCGCCAGCACCGGCAGGTCGGCGGCCATGAAGCGGTGATCGCCGAAGCCGATCCAGCCCTGCGCCACGGCGGCCTGCGTGCCGAGCACCGCCACGGCAAGCGCCGTCAGCCAGACGCCGGCCGCCTGCTTGCGATCCTCGCCCACGAGCGAGCGGCGCAGGCAGAACCGGGTAATCTGGGCCAGCGCCCCGAAGGCCACGCCCAAGGCAAGTGCGAACCAGACCACCGCCTGCGGGGCGGTGAGGGTTTCGAAACCGAATTCTTCAAACATGGCAGCCTCGGTAGAGAAGCGGAATTTTTTCCCATCTGGCGTGGAATCTGCCGCCGATCAAGCATTCTGACCTGTGAATATCTACCAGGTTTCGGGAAACCGTTCGCCTCTGCGCGTCCCGGCAGAACAGTGTTCCGGTTGACGCCGGGGCGGGGGTGAAACGTTTTCCCTCTGCCGGGTCCGGCGTGAAGCGGTCCTTATTTGCTGTTGACCACCGCTTTCGCCTACCGCCCCCGGATACGCGGGTCGAGCGCGTCGCGCAGCCCGTCGCCGAGGTAGTTGACCGATAGCACCGTCAGCGAGATCGCCAGGCCCGGCCAGAACACCCGTTCCGGGTAATCCTGCAGGTAGACCGTCGCGTCGTTCAGCAGGCGGCCCCATGTCGGGAAGTCAGGCGGGAAGCCCAGGCCGAGGAAGCTGAGCGCGGATTCGGTGATGATGGCGTTGGCGATGCCGAGCGTGGCCGAGACCATGATCGGCGAGAGCACGTTGGGCAGCACGTGCCGGGTGATCAGGTTGAAATTGGTCGTCCCGATCGAGCGGGCGGCCAGCACGAATTCCCGTTCCTTCAGCGCCAGCACGTCGCCGCGCACGACGCGGGCGGTGGGCATCCAGCTGGTCACGCCGATGGCGAAGACGATCAGGATGAAGATGCCCGTCTCCGGCCCGAAGGTGGTGTTGAGCGCCTGCCGGAAGAGCAGCACCATCACCAGCAGAAGCGGCAGAAGGGGCAGGGACAGGAACAGGTCGGTCAGCCGCATGAGCGGCCCGTCGAGCCGCCGGAAGAACCCGGCCAGCACGCCGATCAGGCTGCCGAGGCCGAGGGCCAGCAGCATCGCCGTCAGCCCCACGGCGATCGAGACCTGACCGCCCGCCATCATCCGGGCCAGCGTGTCGCGGCCAAGCTGGTCGGTGCCGAACGGGTGCGCCCAACTCGGGCCCTCGTTGCGGGCGCGGATGTCGATATAGGTGGCGTCGAGCGTCCAGACGAACGGGCCGAGATAGACCACGACGATGATCAGCAGGAAGAGGATGCCGCCCGCCAGCGCGCCGCGGTGGTGCTTGAACTGGTCCCAGACATCGCGCCACTGGCTGCGCGGCGGGGTCGCGGGCCGGGGATCGCTCAGCGCGCCCAGCGGGGTGGGGGCCGGGGTTTTCGGCTGCGGATTGTCGGGTTTCGGATCAGTCATAGCGGATCCTCGGGTCGAGCAGGCCGTAAAGCAGGTCGGCGATGATGTTGAAGAGCACGATCAGCACCGCCAGCATGAAGGTGACGGTCTGGACCATCGGCAGGTCGTTGGCCTGGATCGCGGTGATCAGAAGCTGGCCCAGCCCGTTCACCTTGAAGATCTGCTCGGTGATGATGGCGCCGCCGAAGATCTGCGGCACGCCGAGCGCGATGACGGTCACCACCGGGATCATCGAGTTGCGCAGCACGTGGACCAACACCACGATCTGTTCCGACATGCCCTTGGCGCGGGCGGTGCGGACGTAATCCTGGTTGAGGTTGTCGAGCATCGAGGCCCGCATGAAGCGGCTGATCTGCGCCGTGGTTTGCAACGCCAGAACCATCACCGGCATGACCATCTGCTTGAGCTGCATGACGAAGGTATTCCAGTCGACCACCCGGTGCGTGGTGTCGTAGATCGAGGGCAGCCAGCCGAGCTGGACCGAGAAGATCACGATGACCAGCACGCCGGAGAAGAAGGGCGGGACCGAGTAGCCCACCATGGTGATGAAGGTGCCGACCTGGTCGAAGACGGAATATTGCCGGTAGGCCGAGTAGATGCCGATGGGCAGGGCGATCAGCACCCCCACGACATAGGCCATCGCCACCACCCAGATGGTCTGGGGCATCCGCTGCACCACGATATCCATCACCGGCGAGCGGGTCTGCCAGCTTATGACGCGCTGCTTGTCGGCGGCCAGTTCGGTGCCGAACAGGTGGTCGGTCAGCACCATCGGCTCGACCACGAAGAACTGCCACAGCCACTTGCCGAAGCGGATATGCGTGGGCTCGCCCAGCCCCAGCGCTTCGCGCATCTGGGCTTTCACTTCCGGCGGGACCGTCAGCGGCACCTGGGCCATCGGGTCGCCCGGCGCCAGTTCCAGCAGAAGGAAGATGACGAGCGCGATGAACAGCAGCGTCGGAACCGACAGGACGAGCCGGCGAATTGTATAGGTCAGCATTCAGCCGCACACCCTCTGAAAGTCACCCTTCGTCGGGCGCGCGGCTAACCCGCGCGCCCGGTCGTGGCAAGCGTTCAGTTGGTGTCCTTGCGGTACCAGTTGGCGGCGTTCCAGAGCTCGCTGTCCCAGGTGTTTAGGATGACACCGCCAAGGCTGTTGGAATGGGCGGACACCCGGCCGCGATCGACCAGCGGGATGATCACGTATTCCTGCATCAGCATGTCGTTCATCGCCTTTGCCAGTTCCGCGCGCTTCTCGAGCTCGCCGGTCTGCTGCATCTCGTCGACGAGGGCGTTGTATTCCTCGCTGCAGAAGCGCGGCATGTTGTTGCCCTGCCACTGGTTTTCCGGCGCCGGGATCTGGTCGCAATGCCAGTTCGACATGTAGGCCTCGGGGTCGGTGCCGTCGAAGTTGTTGGCGTACATCTCGACATCGGCGAAGAACTTCTGGAACGTGTCCGGGCTGCCCGGGTCGCCGCCGAAGAAGACGCTGGAATCGATGTTGCGCAGCTCGGCCTCGACGCCGATTTCCGACCACCACTGCTTGATCAGCGCCTGGAAATCCTGGCGCACGGCGTTGGTCGAGGTCTGGAACAGCATCGACAGCTCGACCCCGTCCTTGTCGCGGACACCGTTGCCGTTGGTGTCGGTCCAGCCGGCCTCTTCCAGCACGGCCTTGGCGCCCTCGATATCCTGCACCTTGCAGTCGTCATTGGCGGTGGAGGCGTAGATTTCCGGCGCCGGCAGCACGTTGCAGGTCACCCGGCCCGCGTCGCCATAGCCGATCTCGACCAGCAATTCGCGGTCGATCGCCATGGACAGCGCCTGTCGCACGGCCTTGTCGGTCAGGAAGGGGTGCGGGTGATCGAGCGTCGCCCGGCGGTCGCCGAGGTCTGCGGACGGGTCGGTCTGGTTGACCATGATCCGTTCGACCAGCGTGCCGAAGCCCGAGATGATCTGGCCCTTGCCGGCCGATTCCATGTTGGCCAGCACGTCGGGCGCCAGTTGCAGGTTCCAGGCGTAATCGAATTCGCCCGTCTCCAGCACCGCGCGGCCCGCCGCCGTGGCATCGCCGCCGCCCTTGAAGACGACCGAGGCGAAGGCCGGTTTCTCGGGGTCGCGGTAGTTTTCGTTGGCTTCCAGCGTGATCACGTCATTGGGCCGGAAATCCGTCACCACGAAGGGGCCGGTGCCGATCGGGTTGAAGTTCTGCTCGGTGCATTCGGGCGCCTTGGGCCCGAGGCAATCGGCGAACTGCGCCTTTTGCAGGATGGGCGACTGGGCGCCCACGAAGGCGGTGTAGGGGAAGGGCTTGGGGTTCTTGAACTTGACCACGGCGGTCAGCTCGTCCGGCGTCTCGATGCTTTCGATGCCGCCGTATTTCTCGATCTGGGCACAGCCGCCGCCCTCGGCGGTGCAGTATTCCCAGCTGAATTTCACGTCTTCCGAGGTGACGGGCGAGCCGTCGGACCAGACCAGCCCCTCGGTCAGCTTCCAGGTGATCGAGGTCAGATCCTCGGACACGCCGCCGTTCTCGACGGTGGGTACCTCGTCGACCAGCCACGGCACCATGTCGCCGTTCTCGTCGTAGCGGGCAAGCGGTTCGAGCACGAGGCTGGCGGCCTCGAGATCCTTGGTGCCGCCGGACAGGTAGGGGTTCATGATCGAGGGCGCCTGCCAGTAGATGATACCGACCTGGCCGTCTTCACCACGCTCGGCCTGCGCCATTGGGGCCAGCGCCGATGCGGCGATTCCCCCGATGAGGATAGTTCTGAGTTTCACTTTGCTTCTCCCTTGCTGGACGTTCTGTCGTCTCTTTTACGGTTCGGGCGCCGTTGATCGGTGCCGTCCGTTGTTGTTGGTTCGCACTGCGATACTGACGGAGATGCCGCGAATATCAAGGATTTCCGTACGGCGATCCGCGACGTCAGCGATTCCGCGCAGGTTGTGCCGCCAAAAAGCAAAACCTCCCGCGCGGGAGGCGGGAGGTCATGGTCGTGCTTGTTGTATATGGAGCGGGTCTACTTGCTGGCCGGGGCGATGATCATGATCATCTGCCGCCCTTCCATCTTGGGCATGTTCTCGACCTTGCCGATTCCCTCGACATCTCCGGCGACCCGGTGCAACAACTCGCGGCCCAGGTCCTGGTGGGCCATCTCGCGGCCGCGGAAACGCAGGGTGACCTTCACCTTGTCGCCATGTTCGAGGAACTTGACCACGTTGCGCATCTTCACGTCATAGTCATGCGTGTCGGTGTTGGGGCGGAACTTCACCTCCTTCACCTCGATGACCTTCTGCTTCTTGCGCGCCTCGGATTCGCGTTTCTGCTGTTCGTACTTGTACTTGCCGTAGTCCATGATCTTGCAGACCGGCGGCGTGGCGTTCGGCGAGATCTCGACGAGATCGAGTTCGGCCTCGAAGGCCAGGTCCATAGCCTTTTCTGGGGTCACCACGCCGATGTTTTCCCCCTCTGGGCCGATCAGGCGGATTTCAGGGGCACGGATCTTATCGTTGACGCGGGGGCCGGTGTCGCGCGTCGGGGGCGCGTTGTGGGGTCTGCGGGCTATGGCTTTGTTCCTTTGTGTCGTGATTGTTTGAGTGCGCAAGGTAGCGTCCCGTAAGGGGCGTTTCAAGCTGCAAAATCAGCGGCTCGGGGCCGAAACGGGGCCGGTTTTCCCTTGCGGCTTTTCTGTTAGGATAGTCATGTGGATACTGAATTTCAGACGGCCGCCGGCTTAGGGGGCGGCCATTGCCAAGGGGAACGACCATGCGAAACCTGCTCTGGATCCTAATTGCTGTTCTGGTCATCGGCGGCGGATACCTGCTTTTCACCGGGAAATCGGTGCAGGAGGTGCTCGGGGTGAGCGACGAGACGGCCGAAGAAGTGGCCGAGGATGCCGGCGATGCGGCCGACGCCGCCGGGGAAAGCGCCGAGGAGGCGGCGGAGGCCGCCGAGACCGCGACGGAAGAGGCGGCGGAGGCCGCGGAAATCGCGACGGAAGAGGCTGCGGACACCACCGAGGGCATGGCCGATGAGGCGGCCGAGGCCGCGGACGAGGCGGCCGAGGTGGCCGAGGAGGCCGCGGCAGAGGCGACGGAGGCGGCCGAGGACGCCGCCGAAATCGCCGGGGAAGCGGCGGAAGATGCCGCCGACGCGGTCGAGGAGATGGCGGACGACGCGGCCGAGACGGCCTCGGAGGCGGCGGATGCGACGGGCGAGGCCGCCAGCGACGCGATGGAGGCATCGGACGATGCGGCCGAGACCACGGAAGAGGCCGCGGAGGAAGACATCATCGAGCTGACCATCGACGATCCGGCCGACGCGACGGTCGCCGGGGAGGCCGCAGTGGAAGGGGCCGCGGCCGAGGAGGTCTTCACGGTAGAGGGGTTCGATATCGACCAGGCGGTCGAGCTGATCGAGGCGTCGGATCTCGACGCGGTTCAGCGCACGACGCTGATCGAAACGCTGCGGGAGGCCGCGGGCGATCCCGAACAGCTTGAAACCGCGCTGAGCGCGGCGCGTGAGGCGCTTGACCTGTAAAGGGCAAGGCCGGGAAGCAGCGAAACCCGCGACGGTGTGACCGTCGCGGGTTTTTCTTTGTCTTCAGTTCAATGCGGTCCGTAGTTAATCCAGGAACGCCTTCTCGACCACGTATTCCTTCGGGTCGGAATTGGCGCCCTCGCGCAGGCCGTATTCCTCGAGCATCTCTTTCAGCTCGAGGTTGAAGGCGAGGTTGCCGCAGACCATCGCGCGGTCGGTTTCGGGCGAGAGCGGCTCGACGCCCAGGTCCTCGAACACCTCGCCCTTGCGCATCAGGTCGGTGATGCGGCCCATCTTCGGGCTCTCTTCGCGGGTGGTGGTGGGGTAGTAGCGCAGCTTCTCGTGGAAGCCCTCGCCGATCAATTCCGCCAGCATCTCGTCAGACCGGATGGACTCGATCAGGTCATGGCCGTATTGCAGCTCGCCCACCTCGCGGCAGGTGTGGGTGATGATCACCTCGTCGTAATCCTCGTAGGTCTGCGGATCGCGCAGGAGCGAGGCGAAGGGCGCGAAGCCGGTGCCGGTGGCGAAGAACCAGATCCGCTTGCCGGGCAGCAGCGCGTCATGCACCAGCGTGCCCACGGGCTTGGGCCGCAGGATAATCTCGTCGCCCGGCTGGATGTGCTGCAGGCGCGAGGTGAGCGGGCCGTCCTGCACCTTGATCGAGTAGAACTCCAGCTCGTCATCCCAGGAGGGCGAGGCGATGGAATAGGCGCGCAGCAGCGGCTTTTCCTTGCCGGTCTTGGCGTCCTTCTGCATCAGCCCGATCATCACGAACTCGCCCGAGCGGAAGCGCAGGCTGGCGGGGCGCGACACGCGGAAGGAAAACAGCCGATCGGTCCAGTGCTTCACTTCTGTCACGGTCTGCGCGTCGGGCAGGGTGGGAACTTTCACGGCCTTGGCGTCGGTCACGGTTACGGTCTCGTTCATCAATGCATCCTGCCGGCCTTATGAACCGGCACCTTCTGTTAATCGTTGAGGGCGGTGAGGTGAAGGGGCGTTATCCGCGCAGGCGGGCCTGATAGTCGTGGGCCTGCCAGTTGGCGCGGAATGTCCACTCGTCTTCCGGCTGGCGTTTGGCGAGCTCGTCGGAGATTTCCACCTCGTCGAAACCGGACCGGCGGGCCATGGCGTACTGGTCGGCGATGACGTGGCCGCGGGCGCGGAGGCGGCCGGCGAAGCCCATCAGGCGAAGCTGGCGGGCGATGGTGAAGCCGCGCCCGTCGGCGAAGCTGGGAAAATCGACGCGGATGGCCTCGACGCCGTCCAGCAGGCCCGTAAGGGTGGCCGGGTCGGTGTCGGAGGGCAGGTCGAGCGCCGGGGTGCCGGGCAGCGCCTCTTCCAGCGCGGTGAATTCCCCGTTGAAGCCATCGGGCGAAAAGCCTGTATCGGTCACGATCACGGTCATGCGTTCACTCCTGTCCGGACGAGCTTGCCATCCACGAAATGGATGCCGCACTCGGATTTTTCTTCGCCCCGCCAACGACCTGCACGGATGTCTTCACCTTCCTTCACGGGCGAGGTGCAGGGCATGCAGCCGATCGACGGATAGCCCTTGGCCACCAGCGGATGGCGCGGCAGGCGGTTTTCTTCCATGTAGGTCTGCACGTCCTCGCGGCGCCAGTGGGCCAGCGGGTTGACCTTGATGCGGCCGGTGCCGGGCTCGACCTCGAAGAACTCCAGCGCCTCGCGGCCGTTGCCGTGGAACCGTTTGCGGCCGGTGATCCAGCCGTTGAACGGGGCGAGCGCCTTTAGCAGCGGCACGGTCTTGCGCAGGTCGCAGCAGGCGTCGGTGTCGCGCTGGTGCAGGGTGCGGTCCGGGTCGGTGCGGTCGAGCGCCGCCTGCTCGGCGCGGATGACGCGCACGTCCGTCAGGCCCAGCCGCTCGCTCACCTCCTGCTGGTAGACAAGTGTCTCGGCGAAGAGCATCTCGGTGTCGAGAAAGATCACCGGCGTGTCGCGCTTGGCGACCGACACCATGTGCAGAAGCACGACGGATTCGGCGCCGAAGCTCGACACCAGCGCCAGCTCTCCGGCATCGGGGTCGCGCAGGGCGTGGGCCAGAACGGACGTCGCCGAGTGGTGGCGGTAGCGCTCGTTCAGGCTGGCGACCGTTTTCTCCAGATCATTCAGCGGCATAGGCCTCGGCCTTCTCGTAGAGGGCCGTCTTGAACGGCTCCATTCCGACGCGGCGATAGGCTTGCAGGAAGGTCTCCTGCGGGCCGTCGCGCAGTTCCAGGTAGGCATAGACGATCCGCTCGACCGCCGGGATGATCTCGTCGGCCGAGAAACCGGGGCCGGTGCGGGTGCCGATGGCCGCGTCCTGCGTGCCGTCGCCGCCCAGCGTGATCTGGTAGTTCTCGACGCCCGCGCGATCCAGCCCGAGGATGCCGATATGGCCCACGTGGTGGTGGCCGCAGGCGTTGATGCAGCCCGAGATCTTGATCTTCATGTCGCCGATCTCGTGCTCGAGCTTGAGTTCGTCGAAGCGGGTGGCGATCTCTTGCGCGATGGGGATCGAGCGGGCCGTGGCCAGCGCGCAGTAATCCATGCCGGGGCAGGCGATGATATCGGAAATCAGGCCGATATTCGCCGTGGCGAGCCCGTGCTTCTTGAGCGTGGCGTGGATGGCCGGCAGGTCGGACTTGTGGACATGCGGCAGGATCACGTTCTGCTCGTGGCTGATGCGCAGCTCGTCATGGCCGTATTTGCGGGCGATCTCGGCCATCACGCGCATCTGCTCGGCCGAAGCGTCGCCCGGGGTCGCGCCATGGGCCTTGAGGCTGATCTGCACGATGGCATAGCCGGGCGCGCGGTGCTCGGCCAAGTTGGTGTCGGCCCAGGCCCGGAAGATCGGGTCGGTCTTGTAGGCGGTCTCGTAGACGCCGGTGCCGTCCTCGCGGAAGGCCGGCGCCGCGAAGGCCTGCTTGATCTCCTCGAAAAGCTGCACGTCGATGCCGGTAAAGGCCGGGCGGATCGCCTTGAAACGCTCCTCGACACGGGCACGAATGTCTTCGATTCCATGCTCATGCACGGTGATCTTGATGCGGGCCTTGTACTTGTTGTCGCGCCGACCCAGCAGGTTCCAGACGCTGACGATGGCCTCGACGTAAGGAAGCAGGTCTTCCTGCGGCACGAAGTCGTTCAGCACCTTGCCGATCATCGGCGTCCGGCCAAGGCCGCCGCCGACGACGATGCGATAGCCGATGTCGCCGTCGCGGTCGACGATCTGGATGCCGATATCATGCGCCTTGATGACCGCGCGGTCATTCTCGGCGCCGGTGACGGCGATCTTGAACTTGCGGGGCAGGAACTGGAATTCCGGGTGGTCGGTGGACCATTGGCGCAGCAGCTCTGCCACCGGGCGCGGGTCGGCCACCTCGTCCGCCGCGGCACCGGCGAAATGGTCGGCGGTGACGTTGCGGATGGTGTTCCCGCTGGTCTGGATGGCGTGCATGTTCACCTCGGCCAGCGCATCCAGCATGTCGGGCACGTCCGGCAGCTTGGGCCAGTTGTACTGGATATTCTGGCGCGTGGTGAAGTGGCCATAGCCCTTGTCCCACTTTTCAGCGATGTAGGCGAGCTTGTCCATCTGGCGGCTGTTGATCGTGCCGTAGGGGATGGCGACCCGCAGCATGTAGGCGTGAAGCTGCAGGTAGAGGCCGTTCATCAGGCGGAGCGGCTTGAACTCGTCCTCGGTCAGGTGGCCGGCGACGCGGCGCTCGACCTGGGCGCGGAACTGGCGGTTGCGCTCGGCCACGAAGGCGGCGTCGAATTCGGTATAGTCATACATGGGTCTGCGTCTCCTGCTCGGGGGCGTCGGGTTTGGCCGGCCCTTCGGATTGCTTGCCGTGGAAATAGTTGGAGGGGCCGGTGCGCCGGAAATCCTCGCGGAAATGGGTGGGTTCGGGGCCGTTTTCGCCCGGCGTCGCGTCGGCGAGGTAGACGCCCACGACCGTCTCGGTCTGGGCCGAGGCGAAGAGCAGGCGTTCGTCGGCGACGGCCTCGTCTTCGAGCAGCTCGGCCTGGGCCAGCTCGCGGGTCCAGCTATCGTCGGCGGCGAGGTAGACCACGTCGCCCTCGATCAGGGCGTTGGCCGTGACGACCTTGGGGGTGAATGGTTTGGCCATGTCAGGCAAGCTCCTGTTCGGCTTGGGAAATCTCGGCCTGTGCCGCGCGGGGGGGGAGGCCGTAGAAGGTGAGCGCGGGGCCGGTGAGACCGGCGTCAGAAAGATCCTGCGGCAGCCGGTCGAGCGTGGTGGAGAGCACCCGCTGATCGGGGCGCGAGGCGTTCTCGATCACGGTGACGGGCGTGGCGCGGTCGGCGCCGTGCATGATGAGGCGGCCTTGAATGAAGCGGGCGGATTTCTTGCCCATGTAGATTGCCGCGACCTCGCCCGGGCGGGCGAGTGCCTTCCAGTCGTGGTCGGCGAACCCCTTCATGTCATGGCCGGTGAGGTAACGGACGGAGGAGTTGCGCGTGCGCTTGGTGAGGCTCTGGCCGATGGCGGCGACCGAGGCCGAGGCGGCGGTGATGCCGGGGACCACGTGCCAGCTCAGGCCGGCGGCGTCGACGGCGTCGATCTCTTCGTCGAGGCGGCCAAAGATGGTGGGGTCGCCGCCCTTGAGGCGGACGACCTGGGCGCCATTTGACCCGTGCTCGACGATCAGGCGGCTGATTTCCTCCTGGCTCATGGAGGGGCCGAAGCCTTCCTTGCCGGCGTCGATCAGCACCGCTTCGCGGCGGGCCAGTTCGAGGATCTCGGGCGTGACCAGCCGGTCATGGATGACCACGTCGGCGGTGTCGAGCGCCTTGCGGGCCTTCAGGGTCAACAGTTCCGGATCGCCGGGGCCGGCGCCGACAAAGGCGACATGCCCCTCGGGAGTGGTGGCGTTTTCGTGTTTCACCAGAAGGTCTTGCAAGGCGCTCTTCACTTCGCCTTCGCCGCCGGCATCCATGGCGCGGGGGCCGGCGTTGAAGTAGTAGTCGGCCCAGAAATCGCGGCGGCGGCGGCCGAAGGGCAGCACCTCGACCGCTTTGCGGAACCCCTTGCCGATGCGGGCGAGCGTGCCCAGCGTGGCGGGCAGGCGCGCCTCGAGATCGGCCTTGATGGCGCGGGCCAGCACGGGGGCGGCGCCCTCTGTGCCGATGGCCACGGTCACCGGGTCGCGGTCGACGATGGCGGGGGTGATGAACTGGCTGTCTTCGAGGTTGTCGACGATATTCACCAGCGCGCCGTCGGCGGTGGCGATGGCGGCGGTGCGGGCGTCTTCGGTTGCGTCCTCGTCGGCAGCGTAGAACATGACGGCGCCGGCGGTGTCGCCGGGCTGAAGGGCGCGGCGGGTGAGGGTCAGGCGGCCCTCGGCGGCCCAGGCCTCGATCTCGGGCGCGGGGGCGGGGGTGAAGACGGCCAGCTCTGCCTCAGTCTTCAACAGCAGGCGCAGCTTGGCCAGCGCCGCCTCTCCGCCGCCCGAGAGGGCGACGCGGCGGCCTTCCAGCGCCATGAAGATCGGGAAATGTTTCATCTGTGCCGTCTCCGCGTTGCGATTGACTTCCTCCTCTATATAGAAAATATTCCCGGTTATTCGCCATACGCGAATGGAAATAAGGACATATGTTCCAGTTTGGCGGCAAGCCGGACGGAATGTTCCAGCGGAAGGACAAATCAGGAATGGCTGTTCGCCTCGACGAGCTCGACCGGAAAATCCTTGTGGAATTGCAGCGCGACGGCGGGCAGTCGCTGGACGACATCGCCAAGGCGGTGGGCAGTTCCAAGACGCCCGTGTGGAACCGGATTCGCAAGATGCGCGAGGGCGGGGTGATCCGGCAGCAGACTTTCCTGCTGGATGCTGAAGCCCTGGGGTTCGAGGCGTGTTTCTTCGTGCTGATCCGCACGGCGGAACATGACGCGGAGTGGCAGGCAAGATTTCTCAAGGCGTTAAAGGACCGCCCGGAGGTGCAGGAGGCGCACAGGCTGGCCGGTGATATCGACTATATTCTAAAGGTCGTGGTGGCCAATGCGCGGGCCTATGACACGTTCTACCAGGCGCTGATTTCGGAGGTGAAGGTGCATAACGTGACCGCGCTTCTGTCGATGGAAGAGATCAAGTCGACCACCATGCTGCCGCTGTAATTCAGACGTCGGTATAACGTCGGTATTTTGTCGGTATTACGTCGGTGCGATTCACTGCCCAGCACTTACCAGCACTTAAGCCGTGGCTTCCAGTGCCTTGATGATGGGCGAGAAATCCTCGGCCTTGAGGCTGGCGCCGCCGACCAGCGCGCCGTCGACATTGTCGGTGGCGAAGATCTCGGCCGCGTTGCCCGGTTTGACCGACCCGCCGTAGAGCAGGCGAATGGCGCGGCCCTCGGTCTCGCCGAAACGGCGGATAAGGCGGGCGCGGATGAAATCGTGCACCTCGTCGATCTGCTCGGTCGTGGGGGTCTTGCCGGTGCCGATGGCCCAGACCGGTTCGTAGGCGATGACGGTGTTGGCGCCGGTGGCTATGTCGGGCACGGAGGTGGCGAGCTGGCCGGCGATGATGTCGAGCGTGTTGGCGGCGTCGCGCTGTGCCTCGGATTCGCCGAGGCAGATGATGCCGGTGAGGCCGGCCTCGATGGCCGTGCGGGCCTTTTCGCGGACAAGCGCGCTGGTCTCGTTATGGTCTTCGCGGCGTTCGGAATGGCCGAGGATCACCGCCGTCGCGCCGGCATCGACAAGCATGGCGGCCGAGATGTCGCCGGTGTGGGCGCCCGAGGTCTCGTTATGGCAGTCCTGACCGCCGATGGCGACCGGGCTGCCGACGGCGATGTCCGCGGCCTGGGCCAGGAGCTGGAAGGGCGGGCAGACGAGGATGTCTACAGCCGCCTCGGGATGGGCGGCGGCGATCTTTTCCAGCTCGGCCAGGGCCGCGCGGGTTCCGTTCATCTTCCAGTTGCCGGCGGCCAGCTTGCGCATCATCCCAGTGCCCTCTCCTTTTCTTTTTTCTTAGATCGGGAGGGGTTGGGGTGCAATCCTCACATGCCCTCGAACTTGATCGATTCGCCGCAGCCGCAGGCCTCGGTCACGTTGGGGTTGTTGAAGACGAAGCCGGATTCCAGGAGCGAGGTCTGGTAGTCGATCTCGGTGCCGAAGAGGAACATCTGGGCCATCGGCGCGATCATCACGCGGGCCCCGTCCTGTTCGACGACCTCGTCGTTGGGGTCGACCTCGGTGACGTAATCCATGGTGTACTCCATGCCCGCGCAGCCGCCCTTCTTGACGCCGATGCGCAGGCCCTTGGTGTCGCCCTTGTTCATCAGCTTCGCGATCTGGGACGCGGCTGTCGGGGTCATGGTGACCGCCTGTTTTCCGGGAATGCCGAACATGGAATGATCCTTCTGCCTGCCCCTGAACTTAAGGCCGGAGCGCGCCGATCTCAAGGGCCGGGAGCATCGACAGAAAGCCTTGCGTGGCGAGCGTGACGGCGATGGCCCAGCCGAAGGAGGCGAGCGTGCCGATGATGACGTATTCGGCGGTGCGCTGGTCCTTGGTGGCGGTGCCGAAGCGGAGGAGCGACTTGGCGCCGATCAGGAAGCCGACGCCGATCGGGTGATTGGTGAGGAGGAAGAGGAAGATGAGCCCGCGTTCGAGCAGGCCGATCTGCTGCCCGCCGAGGCGGAGGCCGGCGCTGCGGATGCGGGGGCCATGCGGGCGCATGAGAAGGCCCACGGCGTATTGCCCGGCGATCAGGGTGAGGATCAGCCCCGTGCCCAGCGCCATGAGCGGCAGGAGGGGTGGATAGGCGGCCCAGGGACCGGAGGCCCAGAGGCCGGGGGCATAGACCGCCACGGCGGCGATAGTGGCGACATGGGCGGCCTGGTCGGCGAGGAAGGCGGTGAGGGAGGTGAATCTGCCCCATGTCTTGAGGCCGTCGATGACGAGGTGGGCGGCGGCCAGCGCGAGGAGTTCGGGCGCGTCGGGGCGGCCGATGGCGGCCTGGGCGGTGACCAGCACGATGGCGCCGTGCAGGAGCATCACGTGGGGCCGATGCTTGTTCGCGTTGATCCAGTTGGTCTGGAACAGGAAATCGGCCAGCGCATGGGCGAAGAGGAGGGCGGTGAAGGTCTCGATCATGCGGGGGGCTCGAAATCGTGGGTCTGGAAGGCCCGGCGTGCAGGGCTGAAGGCGGAGAGGCCGGAGCCCTTGAGGCGGGCTTCGAAGGCCTGGCGGCTGATGCCGAGAGTGCGGGCGCGGTCAGAGTTGGTGGTGTGGCTGGGCTCGAGCAGGGTGAGGGCGACCGCCTCGGCCTGTTGGGCGGTCCAGCCGCTGGTGATCCAGTCGGCGAGCGCGATGACGCCGCGCTGCCAGTCGGTGACGCCGTGGCCGGCGATGGCGGCGGTTTCGGTATCGAGGGTTTCGAGCAGGTCGCCGGAAGTGACGAAGGCCGCGCCGGCGGCATCGGAGAGGTCGGCGGTGCCGGGGGAGTCGACCGGGCCGAGGCCGATGGCGATGCGGGTGGCGAGCCCGGTATCGGCCGCGCGCAGGGTGGCGGCGATGGCGAGATACGCGTGGAGGGCAAGGTGCGGATCGGGCAGGAGAACCTGCCAGCCATCGCCGCGGTTCCGGGTGAAGCGAGCTGTGAAACCATGAGTGGTTTCAAGCGATTGCGCGGCGTTCTTCAGGCTGTCCATGGCCGCGTCGACCGCCGCGGCGGAGACGCCGCGGGAGCCGATCAGATCGCCGGTGAAGACAGCCTGCACGCGGGGCATGACTGGGTAACCCTTTGCATTTGGTAAATGCAAGGTATAAGGGTTGCTTTTGGATAATGCAAGTGAAAAGGCTTGCTTGGCGCCGATGCAAGCCAAAAGGCTTGCCTTTACATGAAGCCCAGTTCGAGCCTTGCCTCGTCCGACATCATGTCCATGCCCCAGGGCGGCTCCCACGTGAGTTCGACGTCGACATGCTTGACGCCTTCCAGCGGTTCGATCGCGTCGGCGACCCAGCCGGGCATTTCGCCGGCCACCGGGCAGCCCGGCGCGGTCAGCGTCATGATCACGCGGACGGCGTTTTCCTTGTCGATGTCGATCGTGTAGACCAGCCCGAGATCGTAGATATTCACAGGAATTTCAGGGTCGTAGACGGAACGGCAAGCTTCGACCACCGGTTCGTAGAGCGGGTGTTCCGTGCTGGACGGTGCGATGAGAGGGGTCCCCTCGAGCGGTTCCGGGCTCTGAGTCATCGGGCGTTCCTGAGTTTCCTATCCTGAGGGAACATATAGGATTTATCGGCGGCGGCGTCCAGAGGGGGCGGGGCGTCAGCCGTCCTTCGCCGTGCTGCCCGGCGTGGACTTGCGGCGGCGGATGGGCACGGGGCGGACGCGGGCCTCGATCTGTTCGTAGAGTTTGCCGACGATGTTCTTGCCCGTGGAATTCTCGATGCCCTCGAAACCGGGGGAGGAGTTGACCTCGAGCACCTTGGGCCCGCTTTCCGAGCGCAGCAGGTCGACGCCGGCCATGTTGAGGTCGAAGGCGCGGGCGGCGCGGACGGCGGTTTCGCGTTCCTCCTTGGTGATGCGGACGGATTTGGCGGTACCGCCGCGGTGGAGGTTGGAGCGGAAATCGCCCTCGGCGCCGGTGCGTTTCATCGAGGCCACGACCTTGCCGCCGATGACGAGGCAGCGGATATCCTCGCCCGCCGCCTCCTTGACGAAGCTTTGCACGAGGAAGTTGGCCTTGAGGCCGCGGAAGGCGTCGATGACGGATTCGGCGGCTTTCTTGGTTTCGGCCAGCACGACGCCCTTGCCTTGCGTCGATTCCAGCAGCTTGACGATGAGGGGCGTGGTGCCGACGAGGCTGATGATGTTGGCGGTGTCGCGGGGCGAGCTGGCGAAGGCGGTGTTGGGCATGCCGATGCGGGCGCGGGCCATGATCTGGTGGGCGTAGAGCTTGTCGCGGCTGGCGGAGATGCCGGCGGCGCCGTTGACGCAATAGGTGCCGATGGTCTCGAACTGGCGGATGATGGCGGCGCCGTAGGGGGTGATCGAGGCGCCGATGCGGGGGATCACCGCGTCGAAGCGGGGCAGGCGCTTGCCGTCGTAGTGGACTTCGGGGGCCAGCGCGTTGATGGCCATGTAGCAGCGGGTGGTGTTGATGACCTCGACCGCGTGGCCGCGCTTCTCGCCCTCCTCGACGAGGCGGCGGGTGGAGTAGTTGTCTTCCCGGCTGAGCACGCAGATGCGCAGCGCGCGTTTCGGCGCCACTTCGCGCATGCGGGAGGTGTGGTAGACGTCGTAGCTGAGTTCGGGTTGCAGGAAGCGGTCGGTGGCGGCGATCGAGATGTGATCCTTCATCGCCTGCCGGCCGAGCAGCATCCGCGAGGTCATGGACGAGCGGTTGGTGAGCGTGATCTCGATGGGCCATTTCTGACCGTTGACCAGCAGGGTGCTTTCGATGACGTAGCGCATCTCCTTCTCGCCGTTCGACGAGGCGACTTCGCGCCGGTCGACGATGTTGGCGGAGCAGGGGATCACGAGGTCGTCGCGCCCCGGGATGGGGTGGACGGTGAAGCGCACCTTGGGGCGGGCCTGAGTGCCGAAGGTCTCGATATCGAATGCGTGCAGCGCCGAGGTGCGGGCGCCGGTATCGACCTTGGCGCGCAGGGCGGGGACCCCGAGATCGGGGAGCGATATCCATTCTTCCCATCCGAACTGCAGTGTTTCCGGCGTTTCGGATTGGGTCATGAACCTCTCCCTCATGTCGTTGTTGCGGGCGTCTTGACGCGCCTTGGGCTCTGCCGGCCTGATTCCAGCATGGATGGAGATATGACACAAGGACGTCTTGGCAAATCGGAAAATCCGGTGCATTGGGGCCGCCATGACGCGATTTTCCTTTTCCCTGAACGCCACCGACGGTCCGGCCCGGACCGGGGTGATCTCCACGCCGCGGGGCGAAATACGGACGCCGGCCTTCATGCCGGTGGGCACCGCCGGCACGGTCAAGGCGATGATGCCCGGAAGCGTGCGCGAGACCGGGGCGGATATCCTGCTGGGCAACACCTATCACCTCATGCTGCGGCCCGGGGCGGAGCGGGTGGCAAGGTTGGGCGGGCTGCACGGGTTCATGAACTGGGACAGGCCCATTCTGACCGACAGTGGCGGGTTCCAGGTGATGAGCCTTGCGGGGTTGCGCAAGCTGACCGAGAAGGGCGTGACTTTCAAGAGCCATATCGACGGCTCGAAACACGAGCTGACGCCGGAGCGGTCGATGGAGATCCAGCGGCTGCTGGGCTCGGATGTCGTGATGTGTTTCGACGAGTGCCCGGCGCTGCCCGCGGCCGAGGAGGCGGTGGCCGAGAGCATGCGGTTGTCGATGCGGTGGGCGGCCCGGTCGAAGGAGGCGTTCGGCGACCGGCCCGGTCATGCGCTCTTCGGCATCCAGCAGGGGGGCGTGACGCAGGAGCTGCGGGCCGAGAGCGCCGAGAAGCTGGTGGAGATCGGGTTCGACGGCTACGCGGTCGGCGGGCTGGCCGTGGGCGAGGGGCAGGAAGCGATGTTCGGCGTGCTGGATTACGCGCCGGGGATGCTGCCCGAGGACCGGCCGCGCTACCTTATGGGGGTGGGCAAGCCGGATGACATCGTGGGCGCCGTGAAGCGCGGGATCGACATGATGGATTGCGTGCTGCCCTCGCGCTCTGGCCGGACGGGGCAGGCGTGGACGCGGCGGGGGCAGGTCAACATCAAGAACGCGCGGCACATGGACGACCCGCGCCCGCTGGACGAGGACTGCACCTGTCCGGCCTGCCGGAGTTATTCCCGGGCCTACCTGCACCACGTCTTCCGCAGCCAGGAGATCATCAGCTCGATGCTGCTGACCTGGCACAACCTGCATTATTACCAGCAGATCATGGGCCAGATGCGCGGCGCCATCGCGGCGGGCCGGTTCGCGGAATGGGAGGCGGCGTTCCATGCGGGCCGGGCCGAGGGGGATATCGAGCCGGTCTGAGGGGGCGTGGGGCGAAGACGTCGTTCGGGCCGTGCGCGCACGCGCGCACGGAGCTGTGACCAAGTTGCACGGGCCGGCCCGGGGCCCTGAAAAAGCTGGGGATTTGCCGCTTGCCCCCGGTGTCACAGCGGGGCATGGTTGTCGCAACGAAGGTTGAAAGACGGGGGGGACCGCCCCAGATTAACCTTCTGGAAACGGAGACGGACGGGGCTGCCGATAAACGGGGCCGGAGCCGTCTTGCCAAGAACAGGACAAGAGCATGCAAGAACCCCTCAATAACTCTTACCCGGTGCTGCCGCTGCGTGACATCGTGGTCTTTCCCCACATGATCGTGCCGCTCTTCGTCGGACGCGAGAAATCGGTCCGGGCGCTGGAAGAGGTCATGCAGGACGACAAGCAGATCCTGCTGTCGAGCCAGGTCGACCCGAGCGAGGACGACCCGTCGGCCGACGGTATCTACCGCGCCGGCGTGCTGGCCAACGTGCTGCAGCTTCTGAAGCTGCCCGATGGCACCGTGAAAGTGCTGGTCGAAGGGGTGGCGCGCGTGCGCATCACCGATTACCTCGAGAACGAGGATTTCTTCGAGGCGAAGGCCGAATATCTCAACGAGATGCCGGGCGACGCCGCCACCATCGCCGCGCTGCTGCGCACGGTGACGGACGAGTTCGCGCGCTACGCCAAGGTCAAGAAGAACATCCCCGAGGAGGCCCTGTCGGCCGTGGCCGAGAGCGAGGAGCCCGCGAAGCTGGCCGATCTCGTGGCCGGTCACCTTGGCATCGAGGTGGCGCAGAAGCAGGAGCTTCTGGAGACGCTGAGCGTGAGCGAGCGGCTGGAGAAGGTCTATGGCCTGATGCAGGGCGAGATGAGCGTTCTGCAGGTCGAGAAGAAGATCAAGACCCGCGTCAAGAGCCAGATGGAGCGCACCCAGCGCGAGTACTATCTGAACGAGCAGATGAAGGCCATTCAGAAAGAGCTGGGCGACGGCGAGGACGGCGAGGGCGAGATTGCCGAGCTGGAAGACAAGATCGCCGAGACCAAGCTGTCGAAGGAGGCGCGCGAGAAGGCCGAGGGCGAGCTGAAGAAGCTCAAGAACATGAGCCCGATGAGCGCCGAGGCGACGGTTGTGCGCAACTACCTCGACTGGATGCTGAGCATTCCGTGGAACAAGAAGAGCCGGGTCAAGAAGGACCTGGGACGCGCCGAGGAGATCCTCGACGCCGATCACCACGGGCTTGAGAAGGTGAAGGAACGGATCGTCGAGTACCTGGCGGTGCAGCAGCGTTCGAAGAAGCTGAAGGGCCCGATCATGTGCCTTGTCGGCCCTCCGGGCGTGGGCAAGACGTCGCTGGGTCAGTCGGTAGCGCGGGCCACGGGGCGCGAGTTCATCCGCATCAGCCTTGGCGGCGTGCGCGATGAAAGCGAGATCCGCGGCCACCGCCGGACCTATATCGGCTCGATGCCGGGCAAGATCATCCAGGCGCTGAAGAAGGCCAAGTCGACCAACCCGCTCATCCTGCTCGACGAGATCGACAAGATGGGACAGGATTTCCGCGGCGACCCGGCCAGTGCGATGCTGGAGGTTCTGGACCCGGAACAGAACGGCACCTTCGTGGACCACTACCTTGAAGTGGAATACGACCTGTCGAACGTCATGTTCCTGACCACGGCCAACAGCTACAACATGCCCGAGCCGCTGAAGGACCGGATGGAGATCATCCCGCTGGCGGGCTACACCGAGGACGAAAAGCGCGAGATCGCCAAGCAGCACCTCGTTCCGAAGCAGATCAAGAACCACGGTCTGAAGAAGAAGGAGTTCGAGCTGACCGACGAGGCGCTGACCGACATCATCCGCCTCTATACGCGGGAGGCCGGTGTGCGGAACCTCGAGCGTGAGATCGCCAAGGTGGCGCGGAAGGCCGTGACCCGGATCATCCGGAAGAAGGACGAGACGATCACGGTGACGCGCGAGAACCTGGGCGACTTCCTGGGCGTGAAGAAGTACAAGTTCGGCCTGGCCGAGGAGCGTGACCAGGTCGGTGTCGTGACCGGGCTGGCCTATACGTCGGTCGGGGGCGAGCTTCTGAACATCGAGGCGCTGCGCCTGCCGGGCAAGGGCCGGATGAAGACCACCGGGACGCTGGGCGACGTGATGAAGGAGTCGATCGACGCGGCCAGTTCCTATGTGCGGTCGATCGCGCCGGAGATTGGCGTGAAGCCGCCGCAGTTCGAGAAGTGGGATATCCACGTGCACGTGCCCGAAGGTGCGACGCCCAAGGACGGGCCGAGCGCGGGGCTTGCCATGGTGACCTCGATCGTTTCGGTGCTGTCGGGCATCCCGGTGCGCAAGGATATCGCGATGACCGGCGAGGTGACGCTGCGCGGCAACGCGCTGCCGATTGGCGGGCTGAAGGAGAAGCTTCTGGCGGCGCTCAGGGGCGGTATCAAGACCGTGCTGATCCCGCGGGAGAACGAGAAGGACCTGACCGAGATCCCCGACAACGTGAAGGAGGGGCTCAAGATCGTGCCCGTCGATCACGTGCGCGACGTGCTGAAGCTGGCGCTTGTGGAGACGCCGGAGCCCGTCGACTGGGACGAGGCCGCCGAGGAGGCCGCCGCGGCCGAGGCCGCGCGGAAATCCGGCGAGGGGTCGGGCGCGGTGGCGCACTGATCCTTCGGTGTTATGAGATGGGAAAGGGCGTCCTTCGGGGCGCCCTTTTTCTTTGGTGGGGGTGGAGTGGTGGGTTGGCACCCACCCTACGGGGCACGGTTGCCCGCCCCGGGCCTGGCCCGGGGCCTCTGGAGGCGCGCGGTCCCGGCTCGGGGGCCGGGACGGGATTGTTTTGGGGGGGCCGTGGCGCCGGGCGAGCGACGGTGGTCTGCTTCCCGGGCGGCGGGGGGCAGGGTGCGCGGGCCCAAGCGTGTCGGGCCGCCCGCGAAGGGCGGCCTCCCGTGTCAGAGGGCCGGGGTCAGATGGCCGGGGTCAGAGCGCCCCGCGTCAGAAGGCCAGTGTCAGAGAGACGGGCCGAGGATGATGGCGATCACCGCCACGGCCGCGATCAGGCCCTCGACATTCGAGGAGTTGTCGACGGCGTCGACCATGACCACGTCGGGTGTGACGACAGGATCGGAAAGCGAGCCCGCGTGGGCGGTTCCTGCGACCAGCAGGGACGCAATTGCGGCGGCGGCCAAAGTCTTTTTCACGGTATTCCCCCAATACTACATCTAGACCGATTAAAAAAGCGAACCTACCACACGTCAACTTGCAGGTAGTCAAAAGACAGGAGAATCGGTAGGCTTCCCGCATAATTGAAGCAAAAGAGGCACACCATGGCAGCGAGAACGGCCGGATCGGGCAAGTCCGGGTCTTCCACCAGGGCTTCCACGACGAAAAAATCCACCTCGACCAAGCCGGCACGGGCGGCGACCAAGCTGGCGCCGGGCAGCGCCTCGGCGGCGGCCGCGGCGGCGGCCAGGGCGGAGGTGGCGGGCGAGAGCGCGGCCGAAAGCGTGGCCGATAGCGGCGGCGCCGAGCTGAAGAAGCGTGAGCTGATCGACGAGGTGGTCAGGCGCTCGGGCGTGCGCAAGAAATTCGCCAAGCCGGTGATCGAGGCGATGATCGACGTGCTGGGCGAGGCGATCGCCGAGGGCCGCGAGGTCAACCTGCAGCCCTTCGGCAAGATCAAGCAGCAGCGCACCAAGGACACCGCCAACGCTCGCATCACCGTGGCCCGCATCCGCCAGAGCAAGAGCGCGGGGCCGGCGCTTGACCCGGAAGACCGCGCGGATGACGATAATTCGAACGAGACGGTTGCAGAGACCGTGGAGTAGCGCTAAGAGACGCGGCGGCGGGTGATTAGCTCAGTGGTAGAGCGCTTCGTTCACATCGAAGATGTCAGGAGTTCGAATCTCTTATCACCCACCATTTTCCCTTGATTTGCAGCGGGTTGCACGATGGCGGAGCTTCCCCCGATCTGGTTTCTGCGCCATGGCCAGACCGAATGGAACCTTGAAGGGCGGCTTCAGGGGCACAAGGATTCGGCCCTGACGGCGCTTGGCCGGAGCCAAGCGGCGCGGCAGGCGCGGATATTGCCGGATATATTGGAGCAGGTGGCCGAGGGGGCGGGCGGGTGTTACGCCTCGCCGCTGGGCCGCGCGCAGGAGACGGCGCGGATCGCGCTGGCGGGGCGGGATTTCGTGACCGATCCGCGGCTTTCGGAGATTGCCACGGGCGACTGGGAAGGCCGGCTGCGGGCCGAGGTGGCGACGGGCGAGGGTGACCTCTTCCTTTATGCCGGGGCGCCGGGCGGCGAGGGGCTGGAGGCGCTTCAGGCGCGGGTGGCGTCCTTCCTGGCCGATCTGGAGGGCCCCAGCGTGGTGGTGTCGCACGGGCTTCTGGGCAAGGTGCTGCGGGGGCAGGCCTGTGGGCTGGACGTGCAGGGCATGGACCGGCTGAGCAACCTTCAGGGTTGCGTGTATCTGCTTGAAAACGGGGAAGAAACTGTGCTTGAGGCGCCGTAGGGCCGTGGGCCTCAGAGCGTGAGCAGGTATTTCTGCATCCCCTCGACCACGAGCGTGCCGTCCTGGTTGGGGATGGTGATGGCGAGCTCCATCACGCCGGTGGTCTTGCCGGGAGTGAGGGAGGTGATCTCGAAGGTCGGGTAGAGCGTGTCGCCGCAATAGACGGGGGCGAGGAAGCGGCTGGATTGCTCGAGGAAACCGATGAGGGCGTCGCCCATCTCGTGGGCGAGGGGGGAGGCGCCGATGGCGGCCTGGATGAGCGTCTGGTAGCCGTGGGCGTAGAGTTCGGGGTGGTCGCGGCGCGCGAGGTAGGCGCGGTCGTAATGGATCGGGTGGTTGTCGCCGGAGGCCGCCTGGAACGCGGCGAAGACGCCCTCGGTCATGGTGCGGGAGGGGGCGCGGAAGACCTCGCCCACGCGGAACGCGGCGAAGGGGCGGGGCGTGTGTGTCCAGTGTGCTGCGGGGTCGAAGCTCATGGCCGCCATGAAGGCGTGCGGCGGCGCGGCTGTCAATCGCCACCTTGCCACTTGCGCGCCCGCGCCGGTCTTTGTATGAGGCGCGTCACGGGGTCGTTAGCTCAGTTGGTAGAGCGCTTCGTTTACACCGAAGATGTCGGGAGTTCGAGTCTCTCACGACCCACCATTTCCCCCTTTCTTTCTGCTTTTTCGCCGCGTTTCGCGCGGAACCCGTTCGCCCTATCGCAGGTTAAGATCACCGGAGGGTTAACGCCCCGGTCCGGGCACCGATCGCGCGGGGAGGCACGGCCCGCTGGTCAAACGAGACTGCGTTCGTATATGCTGCCATCCATTGGGGATCTCCGGGACGGTCCGGGGGTCGAGCGAGGCATTGCACGCGATTGATAGTTTGAAGGCGGCCGGCGGTTTACCGGGAGGGTCGCTGCGACATTGAGGAGACTTGATGCGGAAGAGACTGACGCCGGTTGGCGGGTCATGGGCGGAAACGCTGGCGGCCATCCGGGAAAGCCTTGAAGACAAGCCGGACGGGGCGCTGCGGCCGGAGGAGCTGGCCATGCTGGAGGATTGGTACACCGCCTGCGAGGACCCCGAGCAGCGGCGGCGGCTGGGCCAGATCATGCGGGCCCTGGGCCGCGGAGAGTGAGCGGGGGCGCGGCGGGGAAGAAAAGCCGCGAATTCGGTGTTTCGGGTGCTTGACGGGGCCGGGCCACGGGCTTAAGAAGCGCATCACGTCAGGGGCACGCCCCGGACGGGCAGCGGGCGGTTGTAGCTCAGTTGGTTAGAGTGCCGGCCTGTCACGCCGGAGGTCGCGGGTTCGAGCCCCGTCAACCGCGCCACTTTCCTTCCCTTGATATTCTTGTGCTCGTCAGCCCTTTCGGGCTGCCTCGCCTTCGTTGAAGAAGGTTGCGAGGGCGGTTGTGGTCTCGGCCGGGTTGGTGTCGGGGAAGAAATGGACGCCGGGGATGGCCCGGGCCTGCAGGTCGGTGCATTTGTCTTCCCACGTGGCCGGTACGTCGAAGGCTTTGGCCATGGCCCCTTGCGCGCCGTAGAGCACCAGCGTGGGGCAGGTGACGCGGGCGTCGAGGTCTTTCGCATCGTCGTGGACATCATGCGATAGGGCGGTGCGGTAGTCGTTGCACATGCCGCGGATGGTGTCGGGGTCGCGCCAGGCGGCACGGTAGGCTGCCAGTTGATCCGCGTCGAAATCGGAGAGTTGCGCGCCGCCCCAGCCGAGGAGGCAGGCGTGGTAGAAGGCGTCGGGGTCGTGGCCGATCAGGGTTTCCGGGAAGGGCTCGGGCTGGGCGAGGAAGAACCAGTGGTAATAGGCTTGTGCGACCTCGTGTTTGAGAGGCTCGAGCAAGGTGTGGGTGGGGACGATGTCCATCACGCAGAGGCGGGTGACGGCTTGGGGGGCGTCGAGGGCGAGACGGTGGGCCACGCGGCCGCCGCGGTCGTGGCCGGCCAAGGCGAAGGTTTCGTGGCCGAGGTGGTGCATGAGGTCGGTCTGGTCGCGAGCCATTTCGCGGAAGCTGTATTGGGCCACGTCGGCGGGTTTGCCGCTTTGGCCGTAGCCGCGCAGGTCGGGGCAGATGACGCGGTGGGTTCGGGCCAGCTCCGGGGCAATACGGGCCCAGAGCGCGCGGGTCTGCGGGAAGCCATGGAGGAGGAGAAGCGGCGGGCCGTCGCCGGCTTCGGACCAGGTGATCTGCGTGCCGCCCAGGGTGGTGGTGCGGTCGGTGAAGCCGGGGATGGTCATGGGGTGGGCCTTTGGGGTGGTGGGTTTCACCCACCCTACAGGGCGGTGGGTTGGCACCCACCCTACGGCGTGCGTAGGGTGGGGTGAAACCCACCTTGGTGCGCGCCTACGACCCCGCCAGCTTGTCGAGCACCCGGGCCCAGCTTCGGATGCCCTTGTGGAAGCTCTCGACGGTGTATTTCTCGTTGGGCGAGTGGATGGCGTCGTCGTCCTGGGCGAAGCCGATGAGCATGGAATCAAGCCCGAGGATGTCCTTGAAGAAGCGCGTCACCGGGATCGAGCCGCCCATGCCGGAGAAGACGGCCCCGCGGTTCCATTCCTCGGACAGGGCCTGGCGGGCCTGTTCGAACTCGGGGCGGTCGATGTTCATGACCGAGGCGGGGGAGCCGTCGAGATCGTTGTCCCAGGTGACGGTGGCATCGACCGGCAGGCGGTCTTCGACATGCTTGCGCAAGGCGCGGCGGACATGGTCGGGGTCCATGTCGCCGACGAGGCGGCAGGTAAGCTTGCAATGCGCCTCGGCCGGGATGACGGTTTTCGAGCCCGCGCCCTGGTAGCCGCCCCAGAGGCCGTTGATCTCGAGCGTCGGGCGGGCCCATTGCTGGACGAGGGTGGAATAGCCCTGTTCGCCGTGCGGCTGGCTGTAGCCGACGGAGGAGAGGTAGGTCTTCTCGTCGAAGCCGCAGTTTTCCCATTGGCGGAGGAGCTCGTCGGGCACCTCCTCGACACCGTCGTAGAAGCCCTTGACGGCGACGCGGCCGGTGTCGTCGTGGAACGAGGCGATGATGCGGGCGATTTCCCTCAGCGGGTTGAGGCCGGGGCCGCCGTAATGGCCGGAGTGCAGGTCGATCCTGGGCCCGTGGAGGGTGAACTCGTCCTTCAGCATACCGCGGAGCTGCGAGGCGATGGAGGGCACGCCGGGCGAGACCATGGAGGTGTCGCAGACGAGGGCGATGTCGGCGGAGAGCTCTTCGGCGTTGTCCTTGAGGAAGGGGACGAGGGAGGGGGAGCCCGATTCCTCCTCGCCTTCGAAGAAGAAGGTGATGCGGCAGGGCAGGGTGCCGTTGACCGCCTGCCAGGCGCGGCAGGCCTCGACGAAGGTCATGAGCTGGCCCTTGTCGTCGGAGGCGCCGCGGCCGCGGATCACGCGGCCCTTGTCGGTGTCCTGGATTTCCGGCGCGAAGGGGTCGGTCTTCCACAGCTCCAGCGGGTCGACGGGCTGCACGTCGTAATGGCCGTAGAAGAGCAGGTGCGGGCCGCTGTCGCCCACGTGGCCCACCACCATCGGGTGGCCGGGGGTTTCGCGTTTTTCCGCCGCGATGCCAATGCTTTGCAGGTCGGCGACGAGCCAGTCGGCCGCGCTCTGGCAGTCAGCCTTGTAGGCCGGGTCGGTCGAGATCGAGGGGATGCGCAGGAGCGCCATCAGGCGGTCGAGGGCGGCGGGCATCTCGTCGTCAATGCGCGTCAGAACGGCGTCAATCGGCATGGAAGTCTCCGGATCATCTGCTATATCGGCGGGACCGTAACAGGACGCGGGGCGCTGTCCAGCAGGTTGACATAGGTCAAGGCGGGAGGGCGTGACGATTTGTTACCTGTTGTCCTGTAAAGCGCCATCTTATATGCATCTTAAAGACATGCATACAGAATATTGAATATGTCGTGCGGCGCGCGACCTCGGCCCCGGACCGGATTCAGATGGGGACGATGACTGCCAAGGAGGGGATCCGACGTGGATTATACGGCCAAGCTGGACGAGGCGATCGGGCGCCTGCATGAGGAAGGCCGGTATCGGACCTTCATCGATATCGAGCGCAAGAAGGGCCAGTTCCCGCATGCCACGTGGCGGCGGCCGGACGGGTCGGAGATGCCGATCACCGTCTGGTGCGGCAACGATTACCTTGGCATGGGCCAGCATCCGGTTGTCCTCGAGGCGATGCACGAGGCGGTGGACGCCACCGGCGCCGGCAGCGGCGGCACGCGCAACATTTCCGGCACCACGATCTATCACAAGCGGCTGGAGGCGGAGCTGGCCGACCTGCACGGCAAGGAAGCTGCGCTGCTCTTCACCAGCGCCTATATCGCCAACGACGCCACGCTTTCGACCCTGCCGAAGCTGTTTCCCGGGCTGATCATCTATTCCGACGAGCTGAACCATGCCTCGATGATCGAGGGGGTGCGGCGCAATGGCGGGGCGAAGCGGATCTTCCGGCACAATGATGTCGAGCATCTGCGCGAGCTGTTGGCGGCGGACGATCCGGACGCGCCGAAGCTGATCGCCTTCGAGAGCATCTATTCGATGGACGGGGATTTCGGCCCGATCGAGGCGATCTGCGACATCGCCGACGAGTTCGGCGCGCTGACCTATATCGACGAGGTTCACGCGGTCGGCATGTACGGCCCCCGCGGCGCCGGCGTGGCCGAGCGGGACCGGCTGATGCACCGGCTGGACATCATCAACGGGACGCTGGCCAAGGCGTTCGGCGTGATGGGCGGCTATATCGCGGCCAGCGCGAAAATGTGTGACGCCATCAGGTCTTATGCGCCGGGCTTCATCTTTACCACCTCGCTGCCGCCGGCGGTGGCGGCGGGCGCCGCGGCCTCGGTCGCGCATCTCAAGCGGGACCAGGCGCTGCGCGACCTGCACCAGGAGCGGGCGAAGATCCTGAAGACGCGGCTGAAGGGCATGGGCCTGCCGCTGATCGACCACGGCAGCCATATCGTGCCGGTGATGGTGGGCGACCCGGTGCACACGAAGAAGCTGTCGGACATGCTGCTGGACGGCTACGGCATCTACGTGCAGCCGATCAACTTCCCCACCGTGCCGCGCGGCACGGAGCGTCTGCGCTTCACGCCGTCTCCGGTGCACGGGCCGGACGAGATGGACCACCTCGTCCGCGCGATGGACGAGCTGTGGAGCCATTGTGCCCTCAACCGGGCGGAACTGTCGGCGTAATACCGCATCCACCCCCTGAAAGATGATGCGGTACGTGCAATATATATTGCGTTGTGGTAACCTATTATAAACAAAAAGAGCGGGTTCCGAATCGTCGGTTCGGGTAACAGGCAATGGGTTGTAAGGGGCAGGTTGCATGGCCATACGCCGGAGCAAAACGGCTGATCCTCTTGTAAATGCGGAGAAACCAAGGGGTTTCGACGCCTACGACGTGCGTCTCGGGGACAAGATGCGCGGCGAACGGGCGACGCTGGGCAAATCGCTGCTGGACGTGGAGCGGGAGATCCGCATCCGCGCCTCTTACATTGCCGCGATCGAGAATGCCGATCCCGATGCCTTCGACACCCCCGGATTCATTCCCGGATACGTGCGCTCCTATGCGCGCTATCTCGGCATGGACCCGGATGCGGCCTTTGCCGATTTCTGTGCCGAATGCGGGTTTTCCGTGGCGCATGGCATGTCGGCCGGTGCCTCGAGCATCCGCAAGGCGGACGAGAAGCCGCGCCGCAACGCCACCCCGAAAGACCCGCTGATCGCGCCGTCGACGCCGTTCCTGCCGGCGCGCGAGACCATGTTCAGCCAGATCGAGCCGGGCGCCATCGGCTCGGCGCTGGTGCTGGTCGCGCTGATTGCCGGGATCGGCTATGGCGGCTGGGCCGTCCTGAACGAGATCCAGCGGGTGCAGTTCGCCCCGGTCGAGAACACGCCCGACGTGCTGACCGATCTCGACCCGCTCGACGCCGCGGTGAAGAGCCCGGCCCAGAGCGAGGACCCGACGCGCAGCGCGGGGGTCCTGCCGCCGGTGGCCGAGGAGGGGCTGGACCGGCCCTATCGCCCCGAGGCGCTTGACGTGCCGGTGATGGTGGCGCGCGATGCGCCGATCTCGACGCTCGATCCGGCCGACGTGGGCACCTTCATGGCGGAACTGCCCGAGGCCGACCGCCAGTCGGACCCGGTGGACCGCAACGCCATCGAGAACGCCATCGCCAGCGCCGTGGAAGGCGTTGGCGACGCCGTGCCCGTGGCGGGGGCCAACACGCCCGGGTCCAGCACGCCCGGCGCCAACACGCCCAAGGTCGTGGCCGACCCGCCGCCCGGCGTGCGGCTGGTGGCCGTGCGGCCGGCATGGGTGCGGGTGCGCGCCGCCGATGGCAGCGTGGTCTACGAGGGCATCCTGAACGGCGGCGACACCTACAGCGTGCCGGTGACGGAAGAGCCGCCGACCCTGCGGGTGGGCGAGTCCGGTGCGGTGTATTTCGAGGTGGCGGGCAAGCATTACGGGCCGGTTGGCCCGAACGGCTCGGTCACGTCGGACCTTGCGCTGGCGGCCGAGGGGCTGACCGAGCGCTATGACGTGGCCGACCTGAGCCAGGATCGCGACCTGTCGCGCTACGTGGCCCAGCTCGAACAGTCGGACGTCACGCCGCAGGAATAATCCGGCCACCCCGCATTGCGACCGTGCTTTCGGGTACTTATGATTCCACCTGACGAAATATCCGAACAAGCGGGGCCGACCTGATGTCGCTCAATGAAATCCGCCCGTGGCGCAATATCCACCGCCGGCAGAGCCGGCAGATCATGGTGGGCAACGTGCCGGTGGGGGGCGGCGCGCCGATCAGCGTGCAGACCATGACCAATACCGACACGTGGGACGTGAAGGCCACGGTGGCGCAGGTGCAGGCCGCGGCCGAGGCGGGCGCGGATATCGTGCGGGTCTCGGTGCCGGACGAGAAGAGTTCGAAGGCGCTGAAGGAGATCGTGCGGGAAAGCCCGGTGCCGATCGTGGCGGACATCCATTTCCACTACAAGCGCGGGATCGAGAGCGCCGAGGCGGGCGCGGCCTGTCTGCGGATCAACCCGGGCAATATCGGGTCGCAGGACCGGGTGCGCGAGGTGATCAGGGCCGCGCGCGATCATGGCTGTTCGATGCGGATCGGGGTGAATGCCGGGTCATTGGAGCGGCATTTGCTGGAGAAATATGGCGAGCCCACGCCGGACGCGATGGTGGAGTCGGGTCTCGACCATATCAAGGTGTTGCAGGACAACGATTTTCACGAGTTCAAGATCAGCTGCAAGGCGTCGGACGTGTTCATGGCCGCGACCGCCTACCAGATGCTGGCCGACCAGACGGATGCGCCGATCCATCTCGGGATCACCGAGGCGGGGGGGCTGATGTCCGGCACGATCAAGTCGGCCATCGGTCTTGGCAACCTGCTGTGGATGGGGATCGGCGACACGATCCGCGTCAGCCTCTCGGCCGACCCGGTGCAGGAGGTGAAGGTCGGGTATGAAATCCTGAAATCTCTGGGGCTGCGGCATCGGGGGGTGAACATCATCTCCTGCCCGTCCTGCGCGCGACAGGGGTTCGACGTGATCAAGACGGTCGAGGTTCTGGAAGAGCGGTTGGAGCATATCAAGACGCCGATGAGCCTGTCGATCATCGGCTGCGTGGTGAACGGGCCGGGCGAGGCGCTGATGACCGATGTGGGCTTCACCGGCGGCGGGGCCGGGTCGGGGATGGTGTACCTGGCGGGGAAGGCGAGCCACAAGATGTCGAACGACCAGATGATCGACCATATCGTCGAGGAGGTCGAGAAGCGCGCGGCGGAGATCGAGGCGGGCGAGGCTGAGCCTCAGGCGGCGGAATAGCGCTGAGCCGGGCGGGCGGCTGCCCGTGGGGTGGCGCTGCGACCTGTGAAATGGCGTGCTTTATGCCCGCCTAGTACGTCTTCCCTCGAAGGCTGGCACGACGCCTGCAAAAGCGCCAGCCCGTGGGGACGGCGTCGTCCATTGGGCTTGAACCAATGGCGCCTCAATGAACGACCGCTCGCCCGGCGGCCTTCGGCCTTGTTCCGGGCGGGTGGCACTCGATCTGACGTGGTGAAAGAGTGCCCCCGCAATAACCTTCACGAGTCGGCGCGGATCTCGGCGGCGATCTCTTCCATCTGCTCGCGCGGGACGTAGCCGCGCAGCATCTGGTCGCCCATCACGAAGGAGGGCGTGCCGGAGAGGCCGAGCGACTTGGCAAGCTGGTGGTTCTCGGCGATCACCTCGGTCACGTCGGGGCTGTCCATGTGGGCGAGGATGGCCTCGGTGTCGAGGCCCAGCGTCTCGCCCATGCGGGTGAGGGAGGTCTCGTCGATATCGCCCGAGAAGCTGATCAGCGCGTCATGGGCGGCCTTGTAGGCCTCGTCGCCCGCGATCTGCTTGGTGGCGATGGCGAAGCGCGAGGACATCATGGATTGCTCGCCCAGGATGGGGAACTCCTTGATAACGAAGCGGATATTGCCGTCGAACTCGACGAGGTCGTCGACTTCCGGAGCCGCCCGGCGGCAGTAGCCGCAGCGGTAATCCATGAATTCGACCAGCGTCAGGTCGCCCTCGGGGTTGCCGCCGACCCAGGAATGATCGTCGTTGAAGATCGCCTCGGCGTGGTCTTCGATCATCTGCACGTCGGATTCGGCCTGGGCCGCGGTCTCGCGCTGTTCCAGCACGGCGACGGCCTCCATGATCACCTGCGGGTTTTCCAGCAAGTAGGCGCGGATCTCGGTGCGGAACGCCTCGCGCTCGGCATCGGTCATGTTCTCGAGGTCGAAGGCCTGCGCGGGCAGGGCGAGCGTGGCCATGGCGGCCAGCGCGGGCAGAAGGGGGCGTGTCATGAAGCGGGTCTCCGTCTTACTGGTCAATCGGTGGTTGGTCATTTCGCTCTTGTAGGTGCGGCCGGTGGCGGCAGGGCCCCGGCCGGAAATCGGAGATGATGCATTGACGACGCGTCTCTTTCCGGTGCAACCCAAGGCTCGAATACGTGGCGCAGTCTAGGGATAAATCCATGCGGAACTCAAGCCGGTCGGGCGTCGATCCCTTTATCGTGATGGACGTGATGGAAGCCGCCCGCAAGGCCGAAGAGGCCGGGCGGCACATCATCCACATGGAGGTGGGCCAGCCGGGCACGCCCGCGCCCGAGGGCGCGCGGGCGGCGCTGGCCACGGCGATGGGCGAGGACGCGATGGGCTATACCGTGGCGCTGGGGCTGCCGGCGCTGCGGGCGCGGATCGCGCGGCTTTACGGCGAGTGGTACGGGGTGGACCTCGACCCGAACCGGGTGATCGTGACCTCCGGCTCGTCGGGGGCGTTCATCCTGGCGTTCACGGCGTTGTTCGACACCGGGCAGCGGGTGGGGATCGGGGCGCCGGGCTATCCCAGCTACCGGCAGATCCTGCGTGCGCTGGACCTCGTACCGGTGGATATCGAGACGCGCGACGCCAACCGGCTGCAGCCGGTGGCGGCGGACGTGGAGGGGCTGGACCTGTCGGGGCTGATGGTCGCGAGCCCGGCGAACCCGACCGGCACCATGCTGGGGCGCGAGGACATGGCCGCGCTGATGGAGGCGGCGGCGGCGCAGGGGGCGAGCTTTATCAGCGACGAGATCTATCATGGGATCGAGTACGAGTCGAAGGCCGTTACCGCGCTGGAGATCAGTGACGAATGTTACGTGATCAACTCGTTTTCCAAGTATTTCTCGATGACCGGCTGGCGCGTGGGCTGGATGGTGGTGCCGGAGGACCACGTGCGGGTCGTGGAGCGGCTGGCGCAGAACCTGTTCATCTGCCCGCCCCATGCCAGCCAGGTGGCGGCGCTGGCGGCGATGGATTGCCGCGAGGAGCTGGAGGCGAACATGGATGTCTACCGCGCCAACCGGCAGTTGATGCTCGACGGGCTGCCGGCGGCGGGGTTCGACCGGATCGCGCCGCCCGATGGCGCCTTCTATGTCTATGCGGATGTGAGCCACCTGACGGAGGATAGCCGGGCCTTCGCGCAGGAAATCCTCGAGAAGGCGGGCGTGGCGGTGACGCCGGGGCTGGATTTCGATCCCGCGCGGGGCGGCGGGACGCTGCGGTTCTCCTATGCGCGGAGCACGGCGGATATCGCCGAGGGGCTGAGGCGGTTGAAGGCGTTCATGGGGCGCTGAAATTGCCGGCGCCTGCGTTTTGGGGCGGGCGCCGGGATTTGAGTATTTTTGCCAAGAAGAAGCGGGGGGTGGTGCGTGGATTGCGGGCGTGTCGTTTGGGGCGCGCCGTTGGGGAAATGAGTATTTCTGGAACAGTGAAAGTTCGGCCGGGCGGCGGGGTGCGGCAAATGGGTTTTCGGGGCGCGGGATGTGCCTGAACTGTGGGCAAGGGGCGCCGCTTGGTGTATGCTGACGGGCAACCAAGACCGGTAACGGCGGAAGAGCAGGATGATCAGGATTTGTCTGGCGCTGGTGATATGCGCGATGGGCCTTGGCGCGCATGCGCAGGGGCGGGAGCTGACCGCGCTGGCGCGGGTCGAGATGGCGCAGACGCGCATCGACGATATCGGCGGCGGGCTGCGGGTGCGGCTGGGGCTGAGCCAGGGCGTGCCGTTCCGGGTGTTCACGCTGGACGAGCCGGCGCGGCTGGTGCTGGATTTCCGCGATGTGGACTGGCGCGGGGTTGACCCCACGTTGATCGACTGGGCCGACGGGGCGAAGGCCGTGCGCATGGGCACGTTCCGGCCCGGATGGTCGCGGATGGTGGTGGACATGGCCGGCCCCTTCGCGGTGGAGACCACGGAGGCGAAGACCGACAAGGCCAGCGGCACCGTGCAGATCGAGGTGGTCCTGCGCGAGGTGTCGGAGGCGGATTTCGCCAGCGCGGCGGGGGCCGCGCCGCTGCCGGGATGGGATGTCGACCGGCCGGGCCTGCCGGCGGTGAAGCAGGCGCGGCAGACCGGCGAGGAGAAGCTGCTGGTGGTGCTGGATCCCGGCCATGGCGGGATCGACCCCGGCGCCGAGAATGACGGCGACAACGAGAAGGAGCTGATGCTGCGCTTTGCCAAGGAGCTGCGTGACGAGCTGTTGCGCGCGGGCGGCTTCGACGTGGCGCTGACGCGGGAGGAGGACAAGTTCGTCTCGCTCGAGCGGCGGGTGGCGATCGCGCACAAGCTGGAGGCGGACGTGTTCATCTCGCTTCACGCCGACGCGCTGAGCGAGGGGCGGGCGACGGGCGCCACGGTCTATACCCTGTCCGACAGTGCCAGCGACAAGGCCAGCGCCGCGCTGGCCGAGCGGCACAACCGGGCCAATATCCTGGCGGGCGTGGACCTGACCGAGAGCGACGACGTGGTGGCGGACGTGCTGATGGACCTGGCGCGGATGGAGACGCAGCCGCGCGCCGACCAGCTGGCCCGCGCGGTGCGGCTGGGCATCCGGGAACAGGGGATCGAGCTGAACTCGCGGCCGCTGCGCTCGGCCGGGTTCTCGGTGCTGAAATCACCGGACATACCGTCGATCCTGATCGAGCTGGGCTTCCTGTCGAGCCGCAGCGACCTGGAACATCTGCGCGACCCGGTGTGGCGCGCGGCGATGGCCGCGGGCATCCGCGACGCGCTGGAGGCGTGGCGGATCGCCGATGCTGCCGCCGCCAAGCTTGTCCGCCAGTAGGCGGAGGGGTGCCGGGCCTGACCCGATTGTGTTTTGACGGGCTTTCGCCCGCCGCTTATAGGAATGCCTAACTTGAAACGGGGGCCGCGCGTGCTCAGACCTATCCTCAGCCTGTTCGGAACGATCTTCAGCCTTGCGACGCTGGTCGTGGTCATGGTCGCGCTGTCGATCGGCGCGGTGTTCCATATCTATGGCAAGGACCTGCCCAGCCACGAATCGCTGGCCAATTACACGCCGCCGACGATCAGCCGGATCTATTCGGGCGAGGGGAAGATCATCGACGAGTTCGCCCGCGAGCGGCGGCTGTTCACCCCGGCCGAGGAAATCCCCGAGCTGGTGAAGCAGGCGTTCATCTCGGCCGAGGACAAGAATTTCTACAACCACGCCGGCTATGACGCGCGCGGCATCGCCGCGGCCATCGTCGAGGCGGTGAAGACCCGGGGCGAGACGGTGCGCGGCGCCTCGACCATCACCCAGCAGGTGATGAAGAACTTCCTTCTGTCCGGCGACCGGCGGATCGAGCGCAAGATCAAGGAGATCATCCTGGCCACGCGGATCGAGGAGACGCTGAGCAAGGAGGACATCCTCGAGCTCTATCTCAACGAGATATTCCTCGGGCAGAATTCCTATGGCGTGACCGCCGCCGCGCAGACCTATTTCAACAAGACGCTGAGCGAGCTGGAGCCGCACGAGGCGGCGTTCCTGGCCTCGATGCCGCAGGCGCCGGGGCGGACGCACCCGGTGCACAACAAGGATCGGCTGCTTGATCGCCGGAACTACGTGCTGACCGAGATGCACGAGAACGGCTATATCACCGAGGCGGTGAAGGAGGAGGAGATCACCGCCGAGCTGCGATCGGTCCAGAACGGGGATTTCCCGGAATGGCGCGAGACGCTGCCGCCGCGGGATTACTTCACCGACGAGATCCGCCGGCAGCTGTCGCAGGATTTCGGCGAGGGCGAGTTCTTTACCGGCGGGCTGACCGTGCGGGCGACGATCGACCCGGAAATGCAGACCGTCGGCGCGCAGGCGCTGCAGCGGCAGCTGGAACAGTATGACCGCAACGCCGGGAAATGGCGGGGCACCGGGCAGAGCCTGCCCGAAGAGGTGCTGGACGACGAGAAGGCTTGGCGCGAGGCGCTGGCGGCGACGGATGTGGCGCGCGATATCGAGCTTGACGGCAAGTGGTACCCGGCCGTGGTGCTGGAGCGGGGCGACCAGGAGATGACCGTGGGCATCGAGGCGATTGCCGAGGTGCAGAGCGTGCCGCGCAAGGACATCGCGTGGCTGCCCGGCGACTTCAAGGAGACCTTCAAGCGCGGCGACGTGGTGCATGTGCGCCGGATGACCTCGGACGACGATGGCAGCCTGATCCGCTGGACCCTGCGGCAGGTGCCGGAGGTGCAGGGCGGCTTCGTGGCGATGGACGTGCATAACGGCCGGGTTCTGGCGATGCAGGGCGGGTTTTCCTACCAGGATTCGGTGTTCAACCGTGCGACGCAGGCCGACCGGCAGCCGGGCTCGTCCTTCAAGCCCTTCGTCTATGCCGCGGCGCTCGACAGTGGCTATTCGCCCGCGACCATCGTGATCGACGCGCCGATCGAGATCGACACCGCCGGGGGTATCTGGCGGCCGCGCAACTCGTCACACCAGTTCTACGGGCCGACGCCGCTGCGGACCGGCATCGAGATGTCGCGGAACCTGATGACCGTGCGGCTGGCGCAGGAGGTGGGGATGGACACCGTCGCCGCCTATGCCGAGCGGTTCGGGGTCTATGACCGGATGAGCACCTACCTGGCCAACGCGCTGGGGTCGGAGGAGACGACGCTCTACCGCATGGTCTCGGCCTACGCGATGTTCGCCAATGGCGGCGAGCGGGTGCAGCCGACGCTGGTCGACCGGGTGCAGAACCGGTACGGCGAGACGGTCTACAACCACGATCCGCGTGATTGCGTGGAATGCGACGACCCGTCGATCCCGCGAGAGCGGGGCCCGCGCATCGTGTCGAACCGTGACCGGGTGATCGACCCGGTGACCGCCTACCAGCTGACCTCGATGATGCAGGGCGTGGTGCAGCGCGGCACGGCCTCGGGCGCGATCAACCTGTCGGTGCCGGTGGCCGGCAAGACGGGGACGACCAACGACGCGCGGGACGTGTGGTTCGTGGGCTTCACCTCGAACATCGTGGCGGGCTGTTACATCGGTTTCGACCAGCCGCGCGGCCTTGGCCGGAGCGCCTATGGCTCGTCGATGTGCGGCCCGGTCTTCCAGGAGTTCATGACGCAGGCGGTCAAGAAATACGGCGGCGGCAAGTTCAAGGTGCCCGAGGGCGGGCATTTCATCAAGATCGACCGCTATACCGGCGAGCGCCTGCCCGACGAGGCGAGCGGGGCGCATGTGGTGGCAGAATATTTCCGCGACGGGGAGGAGCCGCTCTTCGGCTATGTCTATGACGGCGGGTTCGCCATGGGCAACGACCTCGATATCTACGAGCAGAACCGCTCGGAAGAGGTGCGCGAGGTGACCACCTCGGACGGCGACACCGGCAGCGTGGGCGACAAGGCGAGCTTTGGCAGCCTGAGTTCGGGCGGGCTTTACTGACGCGGGCCGGGAGGGGCTGATGCTGACGGTCTGGGGGCGGAAGACCTCGTCGAACGTGCAGGCGGTGATGTGGGGCATTGCCGAGCTTGGGCTGGACTGTACGCGGCATGACGTGGGCCACAGGTATGGCGGCACGGATACGGAAGACTTCATTGCGATGAACCCCAACCGGACGGTGCCGGTGCTGCGGGATGGCGACGACGCGCCCTTGTGGGAATCGGCGGCGATCCTGCGGTACCTCGCCAATCGCTACGGGGCTGACCCGTTCTGGCCGGAGGACGTGTCGGCGCGGGCGCAGGTGGACAAGTGGGCGGAATGGGCGAAGATCAACGTGGGCGGGGCCTTTACCGTGCCGATCTTCTGGCGCGTTGTGCGCACGCCCGAGGCGAAACGCGACTGGCCGGCGATCCGGGAAGCGGTAGTGGCGCTGGAGGGAAAGCTGGCGATCGCGGAGGCGCGGCTGGCGCAGGTTCCGTACCTGGCGGGGGAGGATTTCACGCTGGCGGATGTGCAGTTCGGGCACGTGCTGTATCGGTATTACGAGATCGGGATCGAGCGGGCGGAGTTTCCGAACCTGGCAGGGTATTACGAAAGGCTGCAGGCGCGGGAGGCGTATCGCGAGCACGTGATGGTGTCTTACGCGGAGCTGGCGGTTTCGTAGCATCGCGGCGGCGCGCCTTTGGCGCGCCTTGATTCCGCGCGGTGGCCCTTTCGACCCGTCTTGTCCAACCCCTTGGCCCTTGGTATCACCCGCATCTGAGCCAAGCGAGGACCCTGCCGCATGCGTGCCGAGATTGAAACCGCCGTCTCCGAGATCGAGAATTCGCTGGAGCTTCTGCGCCAGCGGATGGGGTGGGAGACCGCCAAGCACCGGCTGGAGGAATTCAACGCCCGCGTCGAGGACCCGACCCTGTGGGACGATCCCGCCAAGGCGCAGAAGCTGATGCGCGACCGGCAGGCGCTGGTCGACGCGATCGAGACGCACGACACGATCAAGCAGGACCTCTCGGACAATATCGAGCTGATTGAACTGGGCGAGATGGAGGACGATGCCGAGGTCGTGGGCGAGGCCGAGAGCGCCATCAAGGCGCTGCAGCAGAAGGCAGCCGCCAAGGAGCTGGAGGCGCTGCTGGACGGCGAGGCGGATGGCAACGACACCTTCCTCGAGATCAACGCGGGCGCGGGCGGCACGGAAAGCTGCGACTGGGCCAACATGCTGGCGCGGATGTATGTCCGCTGGGCCGAGAAGCGGGGCTACACGGTCGAGCTGCAGTCGGAAAGCCCGGGCGAGGAGGCGGGGATCAAGTCGGCCGCCTACAAGATTTCCGGGCACAACGCCTATGGCTGGCTGAAATCGGAATCGGGCGTGCACCGGCTGGTGCGGATCTCGCCCTTCGATTCAGCGGCCAAGCGGCACACCTCGTTCAGCTCGGTCTGGGTCTACCCGGTGGTCGACGACAATATCGAGATCGAGGTGAACCCCTCCGACGTGCGGGTGGATACGTTCCGCTCGTCCGGCGCGGGCGGGCAGCACGTCAACAAGACCGACTCGGCCGTGCGGATGACGCATATTCCGACGGGGATCGTGGTGACATCTTCCGAAAAGTCGCAGCACCAGAACCGCGAGATCGCCATGAAGGCGCTGAAATCGCGGCTGTACCAGATGGAGCTGGACAAGCGGAACGAGGCGATTGCCGAGGCGCACGAGGCCAAGGGCGACGCGGGCTGGGGCAACCAGATCCGGTCATACGTGCTGCAGCCCTACCAGATGGTGAAGGACCTGCGCACGAGCGTCGAGACCTCGGATACCAAGGGCGTGCTGGACGGCGATCTGGATCAGTTCATGGCAGCGACGCTGGCGATGAACGTCTCGGGCAAGAGCCGGGCGGAGGCGCAGGGCGAGGAGTAGGGCGGGGCAGGGGGCGTTGCGCCCAGCGTTGAATTTCCGAAGGAAATTCAACGGCCCCCCAGGATATTTCGGCCAGAAGAAGCCGGGCGGCGTCAGTCGGCCGCTTCCAGCGCGTCGAGCCGGGCGATGAGCCGGGCGTTCAGCGCCTCCTGTGCGGCGAGACGCTCGTTCAGCTACTCGATATAGATATGGGCGTGTTCCAGCTCGTTGAGCATGGCGCCCATCTTCTCGCTGACATTCATGGGCTGGCCGGGCAGCGTCGGGCCGACCGCCGGAAGGTGGCCGTTTTCCCACATGAGCGCCGCGTGCTCGGTGACGGAGAGGCGTTTGAAATCGGCATCGAACACCGCGTCGCAGCCGCTGTCGCAGGTCGGCCCGCCGGTGGTCAGCGTGCCGTCGATCACCATGTCGCCATCGGCATTCAGCCGCATCTCGGGCCCGTCGCCATCGACGATGTTGTAGCGGAACTCGCCCGTCCCGAGGGGGCCCTGGGTGAAGACCACGTCGACCGACTGGTTGGTGGGGGCTTCCGTGGCGGTGATGCGGAAGAAGCTGAACGTGTCGTCGTCGCTCACCTCGAGCGGGGCGTCGGGGCTGTCGGTGCCGAGGCCGACATTGCCGTTCGCGGCAAGCGCCAGGCTGGCATTCGGGGCTTCGTCATTGATGCTGAACGGAAAGCCGGTGCCGTTTGAATTGCCAATGTAGAACACGTTGTGATTGCCCGCGAGGGTCCAGTAAAAGGGCGGAAAGGCCCCGAATCCGACCTGGTCCAGCCGTAGCGTCGGCAACGTCGAGGCGGCGACATGCAGGTCGGTCTGGGGGAGCGCAGTGCCCATCCCGACCTCGCCGCCGGGGGCGATCCAGAGCGCGCTGCTCGGCGCGCCCGCCTCGATGGTGAAGGGCACGGTGCCGGCGGTCGCATCGGCGATGGAAAAGCGCTCCTGCCCGAAATTCGCGGTGTCGTTGATCTGGATTTCCCAGTCATTGCTCGGAAAGCTGCCCGCGGCGGAACTGTTGTCGACGAATTCCACGCGGATATCGGGGTTGGTCAGGCGCAGCAGCGTGTCGTCGGGAAAGACCTCGGTCTCGACACAGGCGTTGCCGATGCAGACGCTGTCGTCGAGCACCGTGTCGCCGGAGACGAAGAGGTCGGCCTGGGTGAAGTCGAGGTCGGAGATGTCGACGCCTTCGAAGAAGGCGGCCTCCTGCGCGTGCAGGGCGGGGGCGGTGACGAGAAGCGGCAGGGCGAGGAGCGGGGCGAAACGATGTGACATGAAACAGGCTTTCCCGATGGAGGGCGCCTGCGAACGGGCCGGGGGGCGGGCGCAAATGAACAGGTCTCAAATCCCGCCGCCCCGGCCGGCAGGTGGGGGCACGGTAGCAGGGCGGGGGCGGGACCTGTCAAGTTCGAACGCCCCCGCCCGTTGCGGCCTCAGTCCTGTTGCGCGTCGAGCCGGGCGGTCAGGGCGGCGACTTGTGCCGAGAGCGCCTCGATCCGGGCCTCCTGGGCCGTGGTGGTGGCATGAAGCTGGCCGATATAGAGATGGGCATGCTCGAGCTCGTTGAGCATCCGGCCCATCTTGTCGGTCACGTCCCATGCCTCGCCGTCACGGGTGGGCCCGACATTGGGCAGGTGGCCGAGGGCGAGGGTTTCGGCGAGGTGATCGGAGATCGAGGGCAGGGGATAACCGGCGTCGAACACCGCGTCGCAGCCGACCGAGCAGGAGCCGGCGGTGGTCAGCGTGCCGTCGATCCGCAAGTCGCCATCGGCATTGAGCCGCATCTCGGGCCCGTCGCCGTCGACGATGTTGTAGCGCAGCTCGCCCGTACGAAGGGGGCCCTCGGTGAAGGTGATATCGACCGACTGGTTCACTTCCGCGCCGTCGGCGGTGATGCGGAAATAGTTGAAGGTTTCGTCGCTTTCGAGTTCGAGCGGGGCCTCGGGGAGCGAGGTGCCGATGCCGACCCGGCCAGTGTTGCGGATGACGAAGGTATTGCCCGGCGTGCCGGCCTCCACGCCCACGGGCGCGGCGAGCGCCGTCACATCGCGGATGTACCAGAAATCCGCGTTTGCGCCGACCTCCCAGGCGTAGGGCGTGCCGCTCGCATCCTCGAGCCTGATCGTGGGACCGGAAGCGCTTACGATGTGCAGCGGGGAGAGGGGGGCGGCGGTGCCGAGCCCGACATCCCCGTCATCGTCGACATAGAGCGCGTTGTCCGGGGCGCCGCCCTCGACCCAGAACGGGTCGGTGCCGGCGGTCAAGTTGGAGAGGAAGAAGGCATTGCGGCCGGACTGCATGGTTTCATTGGCGTTGAGCTGCCAGTCGTGGGTCGGAAAGCTGCCGGTTTCAGATTGGTCGTCGAACAGGATCGCGGTGTTGATGCCCTTCAGCTTGAGGGCGGATCGGTTGTTGATGTTGGGCTCGCCATCCGCGCAGTTCAAGCCGACGCAGAGCAGATCATCGGAGACGATAACGTCGTCGGTGAAGACCTGGTCGGCAAATGTGGTGGCGGGATAAAGGGCAAGGACCGCGGCGGCGGAAAGGGCTTTTTGCATGTGACTGTCTCCGGATGGGGAAATGACCCGGGCGGGCCGGGGGGAAATACCATGGAGGATAGCGCGCCGGCGCCCTTCCGCATAGATTGTTGCGCATCCGCTGTGTGTCGGCTGCTCAGTCGGCGCTTTCGAGCGCGTCGAGCCGGGCGATGAGCGCCGCGATCTGCGCGGCCTGCGCGTCGATCCGGGCCTCCTGCGCGGCGTTCTCGCGGTGCAGCGTCTCGATGTAGATATGGGCGTGCTCCAGCTCGTTGAGCATGCCGCCCATCTTTTCCGAGACGTTCATCAGCGCGCCCGGCAGGGTTGGACCGACCGCCGGAAGGTGGCCGTTCTCCCACATCAGGGCGGCGTGGTCGGTCACCGAAAGACGCTCGAATGCCGCATCGAACACCGCGTCGCAGCCGCTGTCGCAGCTCGGGCCCCCGGTGGTCAGCGTGCCGTCAATGCGCATGTCGCCATCGGCGTTGAGCCGCATCTCCGGCCCGTCGCCGTCGACGATGTTGTAGCGCATTTCGCCGTTGCCGAGGGGGCCTTGGGTGAATGTGACATCGACCGACTGGTTGGTGGCCGCCTGCTGCGCGGTGATGCGGAAATAGCTGAACGTGCCGTCGTTGCTGACTTCCAGCGGGGCGTCGGGCGCCGAGGTGCCCAGCCCCACGTTGCCGTCGGCGGCGATGTAGAGCGACTGGTCCGGCGCGCCCGCGATGACGATGACGGGGGTGGTTCCGCCGGTGACATCGGAGACGAGGAACCCCGAACTGCTGGCGATCACGTCCCAGCTGTGCGGCGGGCCGAAACTTTCCTCGAGCCGGATGAAGGCCTGGCCCAGTATCTTGTTGGTGATGTGCAGGTCGGCCTGCGGCATGGAGGTGCCGAGGCCCAGGTAGCCGCGATGGTCGACATAGAGCGAATTGTCCGGCGCGTCGCCCAGAAGCCAGAACGGACGGGTTCCGGCGGTGAGGTCGCTGATGATGAAGGCGTCGCGACCGTTCTGCGCGGTCTCGTTGGCCATCAGTTGCCAGTCATGCGTCGGGAAGGCGGTGCTGGTGGTGGTGTCGTCGAACTGGATGGCGGTGTTGATATACTTGACCTTCAGCCCGTGAGAGCCGTCGATCAGCGCCTCGCCGTCGCTGCATTGGGACCCGACGCAAAGCAGGTTGCTTTGCACGATGACGTCGTCGACGAAAAGGTCGTCCGCCCAGGCAGCGGCGGGCAGGAGGGCAAGGGCGGCGGCGGAAAGGACTTGTTTCATGGGATGGGCTCCGGAATGAAGAAAAGCCCGGGCGATCCGGGCGGGCAATAAGGCGCAGGATAACCGCGCCGGGGCCGTTGTCATAGGATGCCGTTGGCGCCCGCCCCGGTCGGCGCGTTCAAGCGCATTGCACCGGTCGGGTCAGGGCGCGCCGCGCCGCGTCAAGCGCGGCCCGGACGCTCAGCGCAGGACCAGCGCTTCCAGCGCCTCGAGCCGGGCAAGGAGGGCGGCGTTGACCGCCGCCTGCTCCTGCCGCAGCGCCTCCTGTTCCTCGAGCCGGTCGTGCAGTTCCTCGATATAGATATGCGCGTGCTCCAGCTCGTTGAGGATGCCGCCCGTCTTCTCCGACACGTTCATCGGGGCGCCCGGCAGGGTCGGGCCCACGGCGGGGAGGTGGCCCTTGTCCCACATCAGCGCGGCGTGGTCGCTCACCGACAGCCGCTCGAACTCGGCATCGAACACCGCGTCGCAGCCGCTGTCGCAGGTGGGGCCTCCGGTGGTGAGCGTGCCGTCGAGCAACATGTCGCCATCGACGATGTTGTAGCGCAGCTCGCCCGTGCCGAGCGGGCCTTCGGTGAAGACGACGTCGACCGAATTGTTGACCGCCGCCGCGTCGGCGGTGATGCGGAAGAAGTTGTACGAGTCGTCGCCGAACAGCTCGAGTGGCGCGTCCGGGGTGTTCGTGCCCATGCCGACATTGCCGGTTGCCTGGACGTAGACGCTGTAGCTCGGCGCTTCCTTTTGCAGAAACAGGATCGGCCTGTGCTCGTTGGCGTTCCGGACCTGGAAATAATGCGCGTTCGCCCGCAATTCCCAGAAGGCCGTGGCCGAATCCAGGCCCAGGATGGCCGCGCCGCTTGGCGCCGTGATGTGCAGGTCCTTGGAGGGCAGCATCGTGTTGATGCCGACCTGGCCGTCTTCGCTGATCACGAGGGTGTTCTCGGCCGCGCCGCCCAGGATGCGAAACGGCCTTGTGCCCGCGTCTTCGTCATGCACGGCGAATTCTTCGGCGCCGCTGGACGTGGTCTCGCCGGTCCGGATCGACCAGTCCCCTTTCGGAAACTCCGAGTCGAACATGAGAACAGGGGCGACGTCCTTGATCTTGATACCCTGCCGGTCGGGGATTTCCGGTTCGTTGTCGGAACATTTCGCGCCGACGCAGAGCAGGTCGTCCAACACGATCAAGTCATCCGTGACCAGTTCGTCGGCCATGGCGGCCCCGGACAGGGCGCAGGTCGCAAGCAGGGAGGTCAGGAAAGGGGGCTTCATGTCAAAATCCTCTTCGCAAGGGGTCTGGTGTCAAAACATTCAGGTTATGGAGCGAATCCTAAGCCGTGCGCAGGAGGATGGCAATTTCATTGCGCACGCGCGCGGACCCGACCGCGCCACCCGGCGCCGAAATCGGCCTTGCGCCGCCCCGGGCGGCCCGCCAGATTGGCCGCATGGAAGATGATCTGACCCAGACCGCCGCCGCGCAGGCCGCGGCCATCGCCGAAGGCCGGCTGACGGCCGAGGCGCTGATGGAGGCGACGCTCGACCGGATCGGCGCGGTGAACGGGGCGGTGAACGCCATCGTCTCGCTGCGCGCCGCCGACGAGTTGCTGGCCGAGGCGCAGGGCGCGGACAAGGCCGGGCCGGGTGGCCCGCTGCACGGCCTGCCCATCGCGATCAAGGACCTCGCCAACGCGAAGGGCCTGCCCACCAGCATGGGCTCGCCCGCCTTCGCGGGCCAGATGGCCGAGGCTGACGACCCGCACGTGGCCCGCCTGCGCGCGGCCGGGGCCATCGTCATCGGCAAGACCAACACGCCCGAATTCGGGCTGGGCAGCCACACCTACAACCCGGTGCATGGCGTCACCCGCAACCCCTACGCGCTCGACCGGAGCTGTGGGGGCTCGTCGGGCGGGGCGGCGGTGGCGCTGGCGGCGGGGATGCTGACGCTGGCCGACGGGTCCGACATGATGGGCAGCCTGCGCAACCCGGCGGGGTGGTGCAATGTCTACGGGATGCGGCCAAGCTGGGGCACGGTGCCCTCGGGCGGCGGCGGGGAGCTTTACCTGCACCGGCTGTCGACGCGCGGACCGATGGCGCGCTGCCCGGCCGACCTGGCCTTGCAGCTCGACGTGATGGCGGGCGCCGTGCCGGGCCAGCCGATGGTGCGGGATGCGCCGCCCTGTGGGGTGCCACAGCCCCGCGCGGAAGGCCGCCGAGTGGCCTGGCTGGGCGACTGGGGCGGCGCGTGGCCAATGGAGGAGGGTATCCTCGCGCTGTGCGAAAGCGCGCTGGGGGTGCTCGATGCCGCCGGTGCCCGGGTCGATGCCGTGGGCGCGCCCTTCGATCGCGATGCGCTCTGGCAATCCTGGGTCACCCTGCGCGCTTGGGGCAATGCCGCCGATCTCGGCCCGCTGCTCGACGATCCGGCCACCGCGGGGCAACTGAAGCCCGAGGCGGTGTGGGAGGTCGAACAGGGCCGCGCACTCTCGGCGCTTGACGTGCACCGGGCCAGCCTGCGCCGGTCCGACTGGTACCGGCAGGCGATGGCGCTTTTCGAGACCCATGACGTGCTGGCCCTCCCCACCGCGCAGGCCTGGCCCTTCCCGGCCGATATCGACTGGCCTAACGAGGTGGCGGGGGTGGCGATGGACAGCTATCACCGCTGGATGGAGGTGGTGATCCCCGCCAGCCTGCTGGGCCTGCCCGTGGTAGCGGTGCCGGCGGGGTTCGGCGCGGCGGGGCTGCCGATGGGGCTGCAACTGATCGGCGCGCCGGGCACGGACGCGATGCTGCTGGAGGTGGCCGAGACCTATCATCGGGCGACCGACTGGCCCGAGGCGCGGCCGCCGCTGCTAAGCTGAACCCGAGTTACATCTTTGCCCCCGCCGATCCCTTGGCTAACCTGCGCCGGGGACGAGGGGAGGACGGCCATGCAGGAAAAACCGCTCGGGGTGCCGCCGCTGGGCGCGGCGCAGTGGGCCATGCTGGGCGAAGCGCTGCGCCGGGGTTGGCGCGACATGGGGCGGGCGCCGGGCTATGCCATCGTTTTCGCGGGCGTCTACGTGGCCATCGGCTGGGTCATGGCGTGGGTCACGTGGGTCACCGGGCAAAGCTACTGGCTGATCTTCGCGGCCGTGGGCTTTCCGCTGATCGGGCCCTTCGCGGCGGTGGGGCTCTACGAGGTCAGCCACCGGCTGAGCGAAGGCGAGCCACTGGTGGCACGCGAGATCTTCGGCGTGATCGCCCACCAGAGGCGGCGGCAACTGCCCTCGATCTGCGCGGTGATCGTCATCATGTTCCTGTTCTGGTTCTTCCTCGCCCACATGATCTTTGCCCTCTTCCTCGGCCTGTCGGCGATGACCAACGTGTCGAGCAGCTACGAGATCTACCTGACGCGCGAGGGGCTGATGATGCAGGGCTTCGGCACGGCTGTGGGGGCCGCCTTCGCGCTGCTGCTCTACATGATCACGGTGATCGCGTTGCCGCTGCTGCTGGACCGCGAGGTCGATTTCGTGACCGCCATGATCACCTCCTTCCAGTCGGTCCTGCGCGCGCCGGGGCCGATGCTGGGCTGGGCGGTGGTCGTGGCGGGGCTGACCTTCGTGGCGATGCTGCCGGGGTTCCTGGGGCTGTTCCTGGTGCTGCCGCTGCTGGGGCACGGGACGTGGCATCTTTATCGGCAGATGGTGGAGGCGGGACGTCAGATTGAGTCCGCCGGGCAGCGCCCGACCGCGGGTGGGCGCACAAACGATTGAGTTGGTTGATTTATGGTGCGGCCCACCTCCGACGACTGTTCTGCATGGGGCCGTGCAGAAGCGCCCGCCCGGGGGGCGGTCGGGCGCTGCCCGGCGCCACGCCCTTGGCGTGGCTTGATTCCGGGCATAGGAGAATTTCTCAATATGTTTTTTCCATTTGCCAGATTTGGTTTATCGGCACGTTTTAAAGAGGGCCTAGGAATGGAACCTGAGTTTCCCACGGCATTCAACTTTCAGGTGATGTTGGACGATGCTCGAAATAGACTTCCGGATTTGTATCAACGCTGGTGTCGTTTAGGTTCACTTTTTGCGAGCATTAGACACGATGAACTAGGACATTCTTTTGAGCATCTCGATGCCAATTTCGATCTAGTTCTCCGTATGTTGGAGCAAGAACAATCGCGGGCTTTAGGTTGCTACGGCAAAAAGATCGAGGGAGGGGTAATGTTCGCCCAGATCAGTCTATCGAAGATGTGGTTATTTTCGGTTTACGAAATAGTTAGGCAAACCTGTGAAACGCCCTGCGCAGGCCAAACACAATCAAAAAGCTACTGCCATGACAATGCGTGTGTGAGGTGCAAGGCATTGCGTCCCGTTAGAGATCGTCTCAATCGCTTTCGAGTTCCGTTGGCCAAACTCCAATATGAATACGATAGGGTTCAAACCGGAAAACAGAGTAACTACCACGCAAAGATGGTAATCGGAAACGAGAGTGGCTCGATTGGTTGGGAAACTTATTCGAGTAGAACAAATACGACCGAAACAGCTTCGCGCTTAGAGTTGTCGAATTTTATTCTGGACACGCTGGAGCCATTTGCAGCTTCTGACTGAAGCTTCGACCGAATTAAGAGGCAGCTCACCCCCGCTCCTCCGCCTTCGCCCGATCCCACAGCGCGTCCATCTCCTGAAGGTCCGACTCCGACGCCTCCCGCCCGTCCTCGGCCAGCCATGCCTCGATCCGCTCGAACCGCCGGGTGAACTTGGCATTGGCCCCGCGCAGGGCCGCTTCGGGTTCCACCCCCATGTGGCGCGCAAGGTTGGCCATGACGAAGAGCAGGTCGCCGAACTCCTCCTCCACCTTCTCCTGCGGCAGGCTCTCGGCGGCCTCCCGCAGCTCCTCCGCCTCCTCGGTGATCTTGTCGAGCACGTGGCTCGCATCCGGCCAGTCGAACCCAACCCGGGCCGCCCGTTTCTGCAGCTTCACCGCCCGCAGAAGCGCCGGCAGCCCCAGCGCCACGCCGTCCAGCACGCCGGTCTGCGCCTTGGCCGCCCGCTCGGCGGCCTTCACCGTCTCCCAGTCGCGGGTCTGCTGCTCGGCCGACTTGTCGCGGCTCTCGTCGCCGAAGACATGCGGATGCCGGGCGACCATCTTGTCGGCGATGGCATCGGCCACCTCGTCGAACCCGAACATGCCCTTGTCGCGGGCGATCTGCGCATGGAACACCACCTGCAACAGCAGATCGCCCAGCTCGTCCTTCAATTCGCCCCACGCCTCGCGCTCGATGGCGTCGGCGACCTCGTAGGCCTCCTCGATCGTGTATGGGGCAATCGTGCCGAAATCCTGCTCGATATCCCACGGACAGCCGCTCTCGGGGTCGCGCAGCCGCCGCATGATCTCGATCAGGCGCGGCATGCCCCCGGAGGGGTCGAAAATCAGCGGATCGTCAGGCATTGCACCCCCTCAAATCTTGCAGTTGAATGCAGCGTGACCAATGAGGCGCGAGGAGTCCAGACATGGCCGTGATAAACCGCATCGCGGGGTTCGCCGACGACATGACGGCATGGCGGCGGCACCTGCACACCCACCCCGAGCTGGGCTTCGACTGCCACGAGACGGCGGCCTTCGTGGTCGACCGGCTGCGGGAGTTCGGGATCACCGAGATCGAGACCGGCATCGCCACCTCGGGCGTCGTCGCGGTGATCGAGGGGCGCGGCGAGGGGCCGACCATCGGGCTGCGCGCCGACATGGACGCGCTGCCGATCATGGAGGCGACGGGGCTCGACTATGCCAGTGCGGTGCCCGGCCGGATGCATGCCTGCGGCCATGACGGGCACACCACGATGCTGCTGGGCGCCGCCCGCTACCTGGCCGAGACGCGGAACTTCGCCGGCCGCGTGGCGCTGATATTCCAGCCCGCCGAGGAAGGGCCGGGCGGCGGCCGGGTGATGGTCGAGGAGGGTATCCTCGAGCGCTACGGCATCTCCGAGGTCTATGCGCTCCACACCCTGCCGGGCGCGGCCGAGGGCAGTTTCGAAACCTGCCCCGGCCCGATCATGGCGGGGGTCGATACCTTCCATATCGACGTGACCGGCCTTGGCGGCCACGGCGCCATGCCGCACGAGACGCGCGACCCGGTCGTCGCCGCGGCGGGCATGGTGCAGGCGATCCAGACCATCGTCAGCCGCAACCACTATGCGCTTGACGAACTGGTCGTCTCGGTGACCCAGATCCACACCGGCAGCGCCGAGAACATCGTCCCCGAAACCGCCTATATCAACGGCACGATCCGCAGCTTCGACCCGAAAGTGCAGGCCATGGTCCACCGCCGGCTGGAGGAGATCGTGGCGGGGCAGGCGGCCTCCTACGGGGTCACGGCGGCGCTGCGCATCGACGTGGGCTACCCGGCCACGATCAACCACCCCGACCAGACGGGGTTTGCCGCCGGCATCGCCCGCGAGGTCGCCACCGGCGGCGCCGTGGTGGACGACCGGCGCAAGGAGATGGGGGCCGAGGATTTCTCCTACCTGCTGGCCCAGCGCCCCGGCGCCTATCTCTTCCTCGGGCAGGGGGAGGCCGCGGGGTTGCACCACCCGAAATTCGATTTCAACGATGCGGTGGCGCCGGTCGGAGCCTCCTTCTTCGCCCGGCTGGTGGAGCGCGCCCAGCCCGCGGCCTGAACCACGGGGCTTGACGCCCGGCCGCGAAGCTGCACAATTTGATCAAATTATCCCGGCAGATCTGGAGGCAAGACCGGCATGGCACTGGAAGATGCGAAGAAGGAAGTCGACAACGCGCTCATTCAGGAGGACCTGAAGGGCCTCTCGCACGAGAACACCTTCGGCGGCGCGCTGTCCTTCCTGCGGCGGGCCTATACCAAGAACCTGCAGGGCGTCGACGTGGCGGTCACCGGCATTCCCTTCGACCAGGCTGTCACCAACCGCCCCGGCACCCGCCTCGGCCCCCGCGCCATCCGCGAGGCGAGCACGCTGCAGGCCTTCGATGCGCCCTATGGCTGGGGCTACGACGCGATGAGCGAGCTGGCCATCGTCGACTATGGCGACGTGGCCTTCGACTATGCGAAGATCCAGGATTTTCCCGACGCGGTGACCGACCACATCCGAACCATCCTGGCCGCCGGCGTCCCCAGCATCGCTCTGGGCGGCGACCACTACATCACCTTCCCGATCCTAAAGGCCTATGCCGAGAAATACGGGCCCCTCTCGCTGGTGCAGTTCGACGCCCATACCGACACCTGGCCCGATGACGACATGGAGCGGATCGACCACGGCACCATGTTCTACAAGGCGGTGAAACTGGGCCTGATCGAGCCGGCGCGCTCGGTCCAGGTGGGCATCCGCACCTCGAATTCCGACCCGCTGGGCGTCAACATCATCGACGCGCGCGAGGTTTACGAGGCGGGGCCGGCGGCCACGGCGCAGAAGATCAAGGGGATCGTCGGCGATCACCCGACCTATGTCTCCTTCGACATCGACGGGCTCGACCCGGCCTTCGCGCCGGGCACCGGTACGCCGGTCTGGGGCGGGCTGACCTCGGTGCAGGCGGCGATCATCCTGCGCGACATGGCCGGGATCAACATGGTCGGCGGCGACGTTGTGGAAGTGTCGCCGCCCTATGATACCTCGGGGGCGACGGCCGTCGCGGGGGCGCATGTGGCGACCGATCTGATCAGCCTCTGGGGCTGGCGCCATCGGAAAGGTCGGGAGTGAGTATTTTCGGAACAATGAAAGGCGGGGCATGCGTATCGCGGTGATCGTCGTGCTGGTGGTGCTGGTGCTGGCCTTGGGGCTTGCGGCCTATGTGCGGCTGGCGCCCTCGGACCCGAAGCGCTGGCACAAGATGCCGGATGACGTGGCCGACCGCGATTTCAGCAGCGGCGCCATGCGGGTGATCGCGGCGGGCGAGGGCGATCTGGCCCGGCTGCACGGGATCATCGCCGGCAGCCCGCGCACGACGGTGCTGGCCGGTTCGGTCGAAGAGGGGATGATCACCTATGTCAGCCGAACGAAGCTCATGGGCTTTCCTGATTACACCACGGTTCAGCAGGCGGGCGGCGAAATCCGCATCCATGCCCGCCAGCGCTTCGGTTCGTCAGATCTTGGGGTGAACGCCAAACGCGTCGACGGGTGGCTCGACCGGTTCCGAAAGGGAGGATGACAGGCATCCCTCGCTCACCTCGCGCCACATCGGGTTGTTGAGCGACATCTGGCACTGCGCCATGAAGCTGCGGCCGTCGACATGCAGGCAGGTCATCTCGCCGATCTCGACCCGACCGCCCGTCTTGTCGGTGCAGTAGCAATCCACCGTCTTGCCATTGTACATCCCGTCGGCCAGCGCCGGCGCGGCAAGGATCGTGAGGAGGATGGCAAGCCGTTTCATGGGGAAAACTATAGCACCGTCAACCCGCTTGACCAAATGAAAGGAATGGGAGAGACCGGCGCCATGGTGCCCTTGGACAAACTGAACGAGATCACGCAGCGCTTCGAGTATCTCGAGGCGCGGATGGCCGAGGGCGGCGGCGATATCGCGCGGCTGGGGCGCGAGTATGCCGAGCTGCGCCCGGTGGTCGAGGAAATCCGCGCCTACCGGCAGTTGCTCGACGATCTCGAGGGCGCGCAGGCGATGCTCGACGACCCCGAGATGCGGGAACTGGCGCGCGAGGAGCTGGAGACGCTGGAGGCCCACAAGCCCGGGCTCGAGGACAAGCTGCAACTGGCCCTGCTGCCGAAGGACGAGGCCGACAACCGCTCGGTCATCCTCGAGATCCGCCCCGGCACCGGCGGCGAGGAGGCGGCGCTTTTTGCCGGCGACCTCTTGCGCATGTACCAGCGCCACGCCGAGGAGAAGGGCTGGACGTTCGAGATCATCGAGATGAGCCAGACCGAGCTTGGCGGGATCAAGGAACTGGTGGCGCATGTGAAGGGCGACGGGGTCTTTGCCCGGATGAAATTCGAAAGCGGCGTACACCGGGTGCAACGCGTGCCCGAAACCGAGAGCGGCGGGCGCATCCACACCTCCGCCGCCACCGTCGCCGTGCTGCCCGAGGCCGAGGATGTGGACATCGAGATCGACCCCAACGCCCTGCGCATCGACACGATGCGCGCCAGCGGGGCAGGCGGCCAGCACGTCAACACCACCGATTCCGCCGTGCGCATCACCCACCTGCCGACCGGCATCGTGGTGACCTCCTCCGAGAAATCCCAGCACCGCAACCGCGAGATCGCCATGCAGGTGCTGAAGACGCGGCTCTACGACATGGAGCGCCAGAAGGCGCATGACGAACGCTCCTCCGCCCGGGCGGCGATGGTGGGCTCGGGCGACCGCTCGGAACGCATCCGCACCTACAACTTCCCGCAGGGCCGGATGACCGACCACCGCATCGGCCTGACGCTCTACAAGCTCGACCAGATCATGAACGGCGACCTCGACGAGATCACCGACGCGCTGACCGCCGATGCCCAGGCCACCCTGCTGGCGGAGATGGAGGGGTGAGCCGGACCGTCGGCGACGGGCTCTCCGACCTGCGGGGCCGGCTGGCCGCCGCCGGCATCGAGGGCGCGGCGCGCGAGGCGCGGCGGATCATGGCGGCGGCCTTGGGCGTGGCGCCCGACCGGGTCAGCCTGATGCAGACCGACCCGCTGCCCCCCGCCGCCGAGGACCGCCTCACCGGCATGGCCGCCCGCCGCTGCGCGCGCGAGCCGCTGTCGCATATCCTTGGCCTGCGCGCCTTCTACCGCCACGAGTTCCGCGTCACCCGCCACGTGCTCGACCCGCGCCCGGAGACGGAAATGCTGGTCGAGGCCGGGCTGGGCGCGCCGTTCGAGCGGGTGCTCGACCTCGGCACCGGCACGGGCTGCATCCTGCTGTCGCTGCTGGCCGCGCGGCCCGGGGCCAGCGGCACCGGCACCGACATCTCCGACGAGGCGCTGGCGGTGGCGCGCGAGAATGCCCAGACGCTCGGCGTGGCCGACCGCTGCGAGCTGCGCCACTCCGACTGGTTCACCGCCGTCGAGGGGCAATATGACCTCATCGTCTCGAACCCGCCCTATATCGCCGCGTGGGAGATGGATACGCTGGAGCCCGAGCTGCGCTACGAGCCGCGCGGCGCGCTGACGGACGAGGGCGACGGCCTCACCGCCTATCGCGCCATCGCCCAAGGGGCGATGGATCATCTGCGCCCCGGCGGCCGCCTGCTGCTGGAAATCGGCTGGCGGCAGGGGCCCGATGTCTCGGCCCTCCTGCGCGATCGCGGCTTCGAAAACCTGCGCCTGCTCACCGATCTCGACGGGCGCGACAGGGTGGTCGGCGCCGCGCGCCCCCTCACGGCGGCGTGACTTGCCGACACGTGAATGTCAAAAAACGCGCAATTTGAACGGAATTTCAGCCTTTCCCCTTGTCTCGGGCCGTCAGGCATGTTTACTGAAGGGGTCTAGCCGGTGGATGCCTGAAACAGGCGGTCCCGCTTGACATCAAGCCAGAACATGTCGGATCCGGGTCAATTTTCGGCGCAAGGGGCGCCAGACGGATCGAAAAGACGCTTTGAGCATAGGGCTGACAACTTAACAATGAGATCATCCAAGTCACGTTCGCGGAACAAGTCGAACCGCAATAGATCGATGGGCAATGTGGTCAACCGGGTTTTCGATAGCTCGGGGCCCGAGGGCAAGGTGCGTGGCACGCCCCAGCAGGTCATCGACAAGTACAACCAGCTGGCGCGCGATGCCCAGCTGTCCGGCGACCGCGTCGCCGCGGAGAATTTCCAGCAGCATGCCGAGCATTACCTGCGGCTTCTGGGCTCGGCCCAGAAGGAGCAGGACGCCAAGCGCGAGGAGCAGGAGCGCCAGAACCGCGAACGGCAGGCCGAGCGCGACCGCGAGCGCGCCAAGCGGCAGGAACGCGAGATGAACGGTGGCGACATGGTCGAGGACGACCAGCAGCCGCAGCAGAACCATCAGCCGCAGGGCGAGGGCAAGAAGAAGCAGCCCCGCTCGGACGTGCTGGAAACCACGGGTGACGAGCCCGACAGCGGGCTGGTGGAAACGCCGGAAAGCAAGTCGGGCGACACCGGTGGCCAGCAGGACGCGCCGCAGGAGAAACCCAAGCGCACCCGCAAGCCGCGCACGCCCAAGCCGAAAGCCTCCGACGGGGGCGGTGACGGCGGCGACAAGGGCCCGGATTCGAAGGAAGCGGCCGAGTAGACCGTCTGTCTGCCAGTCGAGAGAATGAAAGGGCGCTGCCGAGGGGTGGCGCTTTTTTTATGCGTGTCATGCGCGCGGCGGGATCGGAATTTTGGAACATTTCGGGCCGGAAAATTGCAATTTTCCGGCTCGTTTTCTTCGAAGAGACCTCAGCGAAACTTTGAGGATTCTTCTGTTTCCGTCGAAGTGGTATGATTGGCCATGAGACAGAGCTTCACAACCCAACCCGCCCTTTTCGCCTCCCATGAGCTTTTCGAGCATCCCGCGCTTGGGGCGCTGGAC